>CAKZHZ010000039.1 GCA_936928855.1 uncultured Polycyclovorans sp. | reverse complement strand
CTTGCCAGACGCGAAAAATCCTGGCGCGATTTCATCAAGGACTTTCTGGGACAGGGACACTAGCCATTCGGCAGCTTCATCAGATACCGACACAGCGCCGGGCAGACGAACACGGCCCCGAGCATGTTGGCAAAGAACGCGAAGGTCAGCAGCAGCCCCATGTCGGCCTGGAACTGCAGGCCGGACCACAGCCAGGTCGCCACGGAACCCGACAACACCAAGCCGGTGAACATCACCGGCTTGCCGGTCATGCGCAGGGTTTCGTAATAGGCGTCCGCCAGGCTCATGCCCTTCTTCACAAACTCTTCGATGGTCGAATAGATATAGATGCCATAGTCGACACCGATCCCCACCGCCAGTGCCGCCACCGGCAGGGTGGCCACCTTCATGCCGATACCGTTGATGGCCATCAACGCGTAGATCAGCTGCGACACGATGTAGAGCGGCAACAGAATGGAGAACACGCCCGCCACGTTACGGAACGACAGCCACAGGAACACGATGATCACCGCGTACACGTAGTACACGATGGCCTTCTCCTTCTCCATCACCACCTCATTGGTGGCCGCCATCACACCCACGTTGGCTGTGGCCAGCGCAAAGTTCACCGGGCAATCCGTGCTGAAGGAATCGAAATGGGCCTCGGCCTCATCTTCAGCCGTTTTCAGGGCCACGATGTCCGGATGCGCATCGATTTCCGCTTCGGTGGCACCCCCTGCCCGCAGGCTGTCCGCTCGCTGGCGCAACTGCAGGCGGAGGTCACCCCATTCGCGCCGCGCGACGGTGCGCTCGGCACACTGCTGCGGGTTGGCATCCGGGTGTTCCTCGTAGTACTCCTCGGCGTTCGCCGCATCGAAGGCCTTCACCGCATCAGTGGTACGGGTGATGGTGGTGGCCTTGTGATCGGCCATGAACAGGAACACCGCCATGGCCGAGCAGTCGGGGTTCAACAGGCCCGAAGACGTGGGAATCGGCGTGATGGCCTGCACCATCACATACTGGTTGCGCGGCAGGATGTGATACTTCGGAGAGGCCTCGGAAAACGCCGAAGCGACCTGCTTGGCGGCCCAGGGCAGCGACACATAGGACTGCACGCCCTCGACGTTCTGCAGGTTCCAGGCGAAACGATCGATCTGCGACATCACGTCGTAACGGATGCAGGCGTCCTTGGAGGTTTCCGCAATCACCTTGAGAATGTCGGTGCCGATCGCGAAGTTCTCCACGACCGCCGCCGTATCCCGGTTGTAGCGGGAGTCCGGCCGCAGCTCGGGCACACCCGCCTGCGCGTCGCCGTAAATCATGTCCTGCCCTTTCCACAGCGCCCACCCGTAGGTGGCTGCCGCCGCCAGAATAATGAGCGCGGCCGGTCCCGGGCGGGTGATTGCCGTCATTGCCCGGAACGCCGGATTGAACACGGCCTCGCGGGCCTCCTGCTTCTTGACGAACGCGTCGACATCCTTGACGTTCATGTAGGTGAGCCAGATCGGCATCAGCACCTTGTTGGTGATGATGATCGCGATCATCCCGTAGGAAGCATTGATCGCCATCTCGCGGATCACGTCGATGGGGATCAGCATGATCGTCAGGAAGCCCGCCGTGTCGGTGATGAGCGCGGTCGTGCCCGGAATGGCCAGGCGGCGGAAGGTCTCCACCGACGCGTCGTAACCACTTTTACCGGTGGCCAGTTCGGAGACCCAGGAACTGGTGTACTGCACCCCATGGGATACCGACACCGAGAGAATCAGGAAGGGCACGAGAATGGCGAAGGGATCAAGCCCGTAGCCCGACAGGGTGAGCAGTCCGAACTCCCAGATCACCGCCACAAACGCGCACACCAGCGGCAGAATCGACAACTTGAAACTGCCGAGGTAGAGGATCAGCAGGACGAAGGTCATGCCCAGGGCCACGAAGAAGTACATGATCACTTCCATCGCGGCATCGGTGACATCCCCGATCACCTTGGCGAACCCGAGGATGTGAACCTCGATCTGGTCGTCCTCAAACTGGCGGATCTTCTCTTCCAGCTGCCGCGCGGCCTCTTGATAGTCGAGCTTCTCGCCGGTCACCGGGTCGGTTTCGAGCAGCTCCGCGAACACCATCGCGCCGCGTTGATCCTTGGTGGTGTAGCGTCCGATGATGCCGGCCTTGCCGACGTTGGACCGAATCAGATCAAAGTAGTACTCGGTCGGCTGGTACTCGGCGGGGATGACGTTGCCCCCCCGAAACCCGCCTTCCACCACTTCGATGAAGCGCACATCCGGCGTGAACAGTGACGACACTCTCGAACGGTCCACGCCGGGCAGGAAGAAGACCTCGTCCGTCACCTGCTTGAGCTTGCTGAGAAAGTGCTCGTTGTAGATATCGCCATCCTTCTGGATCAGCGCCACATAGACACCGTTGGCACCACCAAACTCAGCCTCGTAATGCTTGTACACCTGCATGTACTCGTGCTCGAGCGGGATCGACTTGTCGAACCCGGCGTCCACATGTGTACCGACAGCGAACCAGGTGAAGACCGCGGTCATCACGCCGAGCAAGGCCAGCATCAGCATGCGCTTGCCGTAGATGATCGGCTCGATCACCTGGAGAATCTTTTCCTGCATGCCACCGGGCGCCGCGCTGGATGGACCGGCCATGGTGTCTCCCCTGAATTTCCTGATTCGTGATTGGTCGCGTGGCGATCAGTTGGGCAACGGTGCCCGCTGCACACCCGACTCGCCGACCGACAGCAGGCCACCGCCAAACTCAATGGTTGCCGACAGCGGTGTGCCGCGCGCGGACTTGAAGGTGCGTACCGCGTCGCCATCGACGACTGTCACCACACCATTGAGCCCGACGAGAGCGATGCGACCATCGGCCAGACGGCTGCCCCCGAACATCGTGGCCACGTCGTCATTCTCGATCGCTCCCCAGGCGTCAACGGCCTGCTGGTTGACCGGATCGCTGTTGCGAAACAAAGTGCCTCGCAGGCCGAACACCACCACCCCACGCTCACCATCGGGCATCGCGCCAAAGTAGGAGCTCTCGTAGGGAGATTCGAGTCGGACCCAGCTGGCACCCTCATCGGTTGAAAACGCGAGCATCCCCAGCTCACCGGCAATGAACAGCGTGCCGTCGTTGAGCCTGGCAATGCTGTTGAAGTGGACTTCCTCTTCGCGGATGGCTGCCGCATCGGCTTCATTCCAGCTCTTCCCGCCATCGGTGGTGACCATCATCAGGCCATAGGCACCAACGGCAATGACGCGGTCCGAATCGAGTACCAGCAGGTCGAGGAATGGGCGCTCCAGTTCAGGATCGAAGTGCTGCAGGGTCCAGCTGTGACCGCCATCGGTGGTGTGGATGATGGTGGCGTCGTGCCCCACCGCCCAGCCGGCCTCGCCCCCGTCGGCAAAACCCACCGCCGTCAGCGCCGCGCGGACCGGTACTTCGGTTTGCGCCCACTCGTTGCCATCAGCGGACAGCAGCACGTGTCCTCGGTCGCCCACCGCCACCAGCCGCTTGCCGTTGTTGACCACATCGAGCAGCAGGCTCTCGTCCGCCAACGGCATGATCTGCGCTGGTCGGGGAATGATGTTGACCGTGGGCTCGTCCTGGGCCTGCACCACCATGGATGCCAGCAGACACAGTCCCGCTGCCCCGAAACCGACCCGAATCCTGCGTCTCATATCCGTGCTCCCCCGGCCTTGCTGTGGCGATCGTCGTATTTGGAATCGGGCCCCGGCCAAGCGGCAGAGGCCCGGAAATGCACCCGGAAGAACCGGACGGGCCTCAGAACTGATAGCCCAGCCAGATCAGCAGATTGTCACGATCCCGAAGCGCATCGCGCACGCCGCCACCTGTAAACCAAGTGTAGCGAATCTCACCCAGATACTTCGACAGATAGTCCCACCGAACCGCCGAGATGACCTGCTTGCGGCCCTCGACGAAGTTCTGCCCCAGACCGGGCCCCACGCCTTCCACGTCGTGGAAGAACGCGTTCAGAAACTCAAGGTTGGCGCCGAAGATGGCGTTGTCATACCGCGTCAGTGTGATGAAACGGTAGCCATAGGAGTGCTTGGTGCCAAACCCGTCGCGGTCATACCACGCGGTCGGGTTCTGCAGGCCATTGGTGGTACCGCCAGAGAAGTCCCGATTGTCGCTGCTGGGATCGTTGACGTCGGAGCGGATATCCCGCGGGTTGATCCCCACGGTCAGATCCGCGCCACCGGAAATGTGCGTGTCCGTGCCCGCGCCGTTGGCCTGAAACTCCGACAAGGAGGGGTACCCCGGCAGGTGGGTGTAGCCCATTTCCAGCAGCAGGGTCATCTGCGAAGCCTTGAACGGGTTCTCGGTGGCGCCCAGCAAGCGCAGCAGCGCAATGTTCAGCTGGCCGATCCCCATCGGCTCCCAGCCCCGCACATACTGGCCCGGCAGGGTTTCCACGCCGCGATAGTTGGTCTGGATGAAGTCCGGCACAGCGGTCCGCCGGCCCGGCAGCGTGGCAATGGTGAGGTCCAGATCATTGGCTGGGAAGGCGGGCTGCAGCAGGGCGAAGATCAGGTCGGTGGTGTGCACCTGGATCGGCAGGTTGTCGCGCCAAACGTACTCACCCGACAGCGCATAGCTGCCCACGGTGGTGTTGAAGGACATGCCATACATGCGGATGTCCTCCGGATACTCGACGAAGATGTTCGCGGTATCCAGCGGCAGCGCCTCGCCGGAGACCGGAAGCTGGATGTTGCCCCCTGCGGTGTTCTGTACCAACGCCAGAATCTGCTCAAGCGACAAGTCCAGACCACAGTTGGCCGCGATCGGCACCAGCGCCCCCACCAAGCCTCCGCTGACACTGTCTGGCAGACAGGTGGCCTGGGCGGCAAAGCCGCTCACACTTGGGATGCGGGCGTGATAGTTGGAGAAGTAGAACCCGAACTCGGTGCCACCATTGAGGTTCTCGGCGAAGTAGCGCAGCGAGATCCCGTACTGCCCGCCATCGTCTGGCTCGCGACGCGCTTCCTCGGCGAAATTACGCTGCAGCGTGCGGCTGGACTGCGAGTTCAGGATGAAGATGGGATCATCCGGGTTGTCCCCGGGCACATAGGTGCCACGCACATTGCCCTGGTAGGGATCCCCTGCGCCATCCGGCTGGTAGGCCTGGCCGGGATCTTCCGGCGCCTTGGCGAACGACAGCATGGCGTAGGTCCCACCCTCACCGAGGATGTCGGACACTGAGAAGAAGCTGCCGACCGGATCGATCGACACCGGCTCCCATTCATATCCGTAGAACAGCTCGACGTTGAGGCCGTAGGTGATCTCGGTGTTGAGCGTCACCATGCCCAACGGCCGCTGAAGTTCCTTGATATCGAAGCCCGGCACGCGCAGCAGTGCCTGGTCGGCGGGGTTGATGGCGTTGAGGGAGTTCGACAACAGGAAGCCCGACTCGCCCCAGTTCAGCACCTGCTGGCCAATCTTGACGCCCACAGCACGGTTGCCGATGTCGAAGCTGCGGCTGATGAAGAAGTCGAGAAAGCGCAGTTCGCGTGCGATCACTTCCTTGCCGCTGGAGGAAAACGGATCGGCGCCCGGCTGCAGGGTCGTGTCGGGATGGAATTGGTCGAGATCATTGTAGGCGGCATCGAACAGCGCCAGCGTCCGAACGAACACATTGGCGTCGAACACCGAGAAGGAGATGTCGGTGGTCAGCTTGGCGGCACCATGGACCAGATCGTACTGGTCGAAGTTGAGGTTGCCGTTGTCCGCATTCGGCGAAAACGAGCCGGGCTGACTCACGAAATTCACGTTGGGATTGACCCCATTCACGTCGTCGGCGGTGGCGGAGCAGGTGTTGCCGGCGAACGTGTTGCTTCCGCGTGCACCCGGCCCACTGCTGCCGTCATCGCCCACCCGGCTGACGCACAATCCGGGATTGAGGCTGCTCTTGCCGATATTGCTGCTGTCGATGTCCTGCATGCGCATCAGCGCGCCTACGGTGAACAGATTGCCGACGGTGATGGTGTTGCCGCCGAGGTCAAACTGCAGCGCCGAGGCGGACATGGGCAGCAGAAGACCGGCCCCCGCCAGCCCTTTCAGAAGATGACGCATACGCGGGGTGGGAATTACAGCCATTGTGCTCGCTCCCTCAGACTGTCGTTATCGTGATGGCGCACCTGACGGCACGCCGGTCTTACTGCAGTTTTTAACAGAGCGTGATGAAACGGCGCAATACGGAGAATCGGCCTATTGCACCTTCGCCCGCAATTCGATCAGGCCCGTGCATCCCGCCAGATCAGACTCGCCATGCGTCCGGCCCGGGGATCACGGCGGAAGGAGGGACAGCGATCCACCGAAGTCACGGTGCAGATCCCCGATGCCGTGATGTCGCGAATCCCCACTGCCTGAAGACGACGGGTCGCCAGCGCCGGGAGATCGGCAAAATAGTGATCGCGCCGCGCCGCCGGGCGGAAAGCCGCCCCCGCCCCCGCATCCCTGGCGAGAAAGGCGGCCCGAACCTCCGCGCCCACTTCGAAGGCCGTTGGCCCGATCGCCGGCCCCAACCACGCCCGCAGGCGCGAAGGGGCGACTGCCATGGTCGCCACCGTACGCTCCAGCACGCCGGCGGCAAGTCCGCGCCAACCCGCATGCGCAGCCGCAACGGTGGCGCCCGAATCATCGACCAGCAACACCGGCAGGCAGTCCGCTGTCATCACCACACAGGCAACGCCGGGCGCACGCGTGACCGCCGCGTCGGCCTCGGGCTCGCCCTCGCCCTCTCCAAGCTGCCCCGCGTCAACCACCCGCGTGCCATGGACCTGCTGCAGCCAGGCAACGCGCTCAACCCCGGCCATGGCCGCCTGAAGTCGGGCACGGTTGGCCGCCACCGCCGCCGGGGGCGCCCCCACATGCCCCGCCAGATTGAACCCCCATCCCTGCGGCGAGCCCCGCCAGGTCTGCAACGCCCTCACGCCGGGCGGCAGCGCCCAATCCGGCACCGACCAGCCTGCCTCAGGCGCCATCATCGCGGGGGTCGTACTGCGCCAGTGCCGACAGCAGGCCCGCCAGATCCTCCGGCGGCGGACATTCCCACTGCATCGCCTGCCCACTACGGGGGTGCTGCAGACCGAGCAGGCGCGCGTGCAGGGCCTGCCGCGGAAACGCAGCCAGGCACTCTCGCAGTGGCTCCGGCAGCCCGCTGCCGCGGACCAGTTGCGCGCCGTAGGTGAGGTCCCCCACCAGCGGATGCCGGAGATGGGCGAAGTGCACCCGGATCTGATGGGTACGACCGGTCTCAAGGCGTACTCGAAGGTGCGTGTGATGCCCGAAATGCTGTTCCACCCGATAGTGGGTGACCGCCTCCCGTCCGCCGCGGGGCAGCACGGCCATCTTCACCCGGTCGCGGGGGTGGCGCCCGATCGGAGCGTCGATGGTCCCGCCGGCGATCAACGGCCCCTGGGTAACCGCGTCGTACTCCCGCCGCACCTCGCGCGCCGCCAACTGCGCCACCAGCGTCGCGTGCGCTTCCAGCGTCAGCGCCACCATGAGCAGCCCGCTGGTGTCCTTGTCGAGACGGTGGACGATACCCGCGCGCGGCACGGCAGCGCTCTGCGGAAAGTGATGCAGCAAGGCGTTCTGCAAGGTGCCGTCGGGCTGCCCCGCGCCAGGATGAACGGTCAGCCCCGCGGGCTTGACGATGACCGCAATGTCCGCGTCCGCATGCAGTACCTCCAGGGGAATCGCCTGGGGCAGCACCCGCGTATCCGCCACTGGCTCCGCATCAAGCTCGATCACCGCGCCCTCCGGTACCGGATCACGGGCACGCTGGACCACCACACCGTCGACCCGCACCCGTCCCTCGGCCAGCCATTGCTGCAGCCGGGCCCGGCTGTACTGTTCGAACAGACGGGCACAGGCCACATCGGTGCGACAGCCGGCGAGATGCTCGTCCACCACCCCGCTGAGGAGGTGCTCCTCGTCGTCCCAGGGCGTCATCGTCGGCATTGGCTATACTCGACCGCTGCATCCCGCACGCTTTCTGACGCTTTCATGACCACCGTTCTCCGCTCACTGGGCTTCGCCATCGTTCTCGCCACCCTCGGCGCCTGCGCTTCCAAGGGCGACACCGTACTGCCGCCGGACAATCCCTTCGGACCTGACCGGGTCAGTCAGCGCGAGTTGCGCCTGGAAGCCACTGAATTGTATCGGGCTGCGCGCGAGGCGCTGATGTCGTCCGACTTCGCAACGGCGATCTCGCGTTACGACATGCTCATCACGCGGTATCCCTTCTCGGTGTTTTCCACCCAGGCGGAGCTGGAGCGGGTCTACGCGTACCACCGCAGCTTCGAACCCGATCGCGCGCTGGCTGCCGCCGACCGCTTTCTGCGTGACCATCCCCGGCATGAAGCCGGCGCCTACATTCACTACCTCAAGGGTGTGATCAACCAGAGCCGTGGCGACCGCGTGCTCACCGGCCTCGGTGTCGACACCACGAAAGACGACGTCACCTATGCGCGGCGCGCATTCGACGACTTCGCGCTGCTGGTGCAGAAGTACCCGGACAGCCCCTATGTGGCTGATGCCCGCCAGCGCATGATCGAAATGCGCAACCGCATCGCCAGCCACGAACTGCACATCGTGCGGTTCTACGTGAAACGCGGCGCGTATCTGGCGGCCGCGCGACGTGCCGAAACCCTGGTCGCCACCTATCCCGGCGCCCCCGCCGCTGCCGAAGCCCTGGCCCTGATGGAGCGCAGCTACCGCACCCTGGGCCTGGATGCACAGGCCGCGGCGGCAGAGCAGCTGGCCCGTGGCAACAACCTGCCGACCGCCGCCGATCTAGGCGAGCGCGAGATCAAGCCCAGCCTGCTGCGGCGGATCAGCACCACCGTCGGCGGTTGGTTCGGACTCGGCGACGATACCGACGACGGCGCCCTGGGCGTGGAGTCCTGAGGACTGGCGCTCAAACGTCGCCGTAGACGGCGGTAATCGGATAGCGGCGCTCGCGCCCAAAGGCGCACCGGGTCACCTTGGGCCCCGGGGGGGCCTGCCGCCGCTTGTACTCTGAGCGTCGGACCAGGCCAGCAATGCGGCGCACGACGACCTCATCAAAGCCCATCGCCACGATCTCGCCGATGGAGCGCTGGGCTTCGACGTATGCCATCAGCAGCGGGTCGAGCACGTCATAGGGCGGCAGGGAGTCATCATCCTTCTGATCCGGCCTCAACTCGGCCGAGGGCGGTCGTGTCAGCACTCGCTCCGGAATCACCGCTGACAGCGTGTTGCGATAGCGGGCCAGGGCGAACACATGGGTCTTGTAGACATCCTTGATCGGCGCAAACCCCCCGCACATATCGCCGTAGAGGGTGGCGTATCCCACCGCCATCTCGCTCTTGTTGCCGGTGGTGAGCACCACGTGTCCAAACTTGTTGGACAGCGCCATCAACAACATTCCGCGCGCGCGCGATTGCAAATTCTCTTCCGTCAGATCCACCGGACGGTCCCCGAACACCGGCTGCAGCAGCTCCAGATAGGTGGCGAACACCGGCTCGATGGCCAGGCGGTCATAACGGATCCCCAATGCCTCGGCTTCGAGGCGGGCATCGTCGTTGGACATGTCGGCGGTGTACCGGGAGGGCATCGACACCGCCCATACGCGGTCGGGACCCAGTGCGTCCACGGCTATCGCCGCCACCAGCGCGGAATCAATTCCGCCTGACAGCCCGACCAGCGCACCCGGGAACCCGTTCCGGTCAACGTAGTCCCGCGTGGCCTGCACCAGTGCCTGGTAGAGCAGCGCATCGGCTGACGCCGGCACCTCTGAAGGCCCGCTCAGGCGCCCCTCCTCCCAGGTCAGCGGAAACACGCCCTCGGCAAAGGCCGGCGCCGAGAACGCTTCGGAACCATCGGCGTTCAGGGCGAACGAGGCGCCGTCAAACACCACCTCGTCCTGGCCACCGACACAGTTGACGTAGGCAATGGCCAAGCCGGTCTCGACTACCCGGGAGTCCAGCGCACGGCGACGACCATTGGCCTTTTCCGTATCGAAAGGCGAGGCGTTGAGGTTGATCAGCAGCTCGGCGCCGGCCCGCTGTGCCTGGGCCGCCGGCCCCGCCACCCAGATGTCCTCGCAGATGGTGATGCCGATTCGCGTCCCCTCATGCGCGAACACGCAGGGTTCATGCCCGGCACGGTAGTGGCGCTGCTCGTCGAACACGCCGTAGTTGGGCAGATGCTGCTTGCGGTACCGGGCCAGCAATTCGCCGTCCCGCATCACGAACGCGGCGTTGAAGATATGGCCGTCAGCGTACTCCGGCGCGCCCACCACGAGGGTGATCCCCCGCACCGCTTGCCGCAGGCGCGCGAGGCCGGCTGCGATCTGCCCCGGCATGCCCGAGCGCAGCAGCAGATCGTCCGGCGGGTATCCGATCAGCGCCAGCTCGGTGCAGGCGATCAGACTGGCCCCCAACACATCGCGCGCATGCTCCGCCGCGCGGATGATGCGGTCGACGTTGCCGTCGACATCACCCACCCACAGGTTGAGCTGCGCCAGGGCAAATTTCACTGGCGAAGACATTCCCGGATCCCGCCGGTCGGCAACCGACGTCTCAGAGCAGGGACTTCATCGCCGCGCCGAGATCGGCCGGAGAGCGCACCGTCTTAACCCCCGCCGCTTCCAGAGCCGCGAACTTCTCGTCGGCGGTTCCCTTGCCGCCCGCGATGATGGCGCCGGCATGGCCCATGCGCTTGCCCGGCGGTGCCGTCACGCCGGCGATGTAGGCCACCACCGGCTTTTTGACGTTGTGCTTGATGTACTCGGCAGCCTCCTCTTCAGAGGAGCCCCCGATCTCACCGACCATGATGATGCCGGCGGTGGCGGCATCGGCCTCAAACATCTTGATGACGTCGATGAACCCCATGCCGCGCACCGGGTCGCCACCAATGCCGACACAGGTGCTCTGCCCAAGACCGTTCTGCGTGGTCTGGTGAACGGTTTCATAGGTCAGCGTGCCCGAACGGCTGACAATGCCGATCTTGCCCGGCTTGTGAATATGTCCGGGCATGATGCCGATCTTGCACTCGCCCGGCGTGATCACGCCGGGGCAGTTCGGCCCGATCAGCACGCAATCACGCCCGGCCAGTGCCGCCTTGACCCGCACCATGTCGTTGACCGGAATGCCTTCGGTGATGCACACGATGACCTTGATACCGGCATCCGCCGCTTCAAGAATGGCGTCAGCGGCACCGGCCGCAGGCACATAGATCATCGACGCGTCGGCGCCGGTTTCCTTGACCGCATCATGGGCGGTGTTGAACACCGGACGATCCAGGTGCTGGCTGCCACCCTTGCCCGGAGATACGCCTCCGACCAGCTGCGTGCCGTAGGCAATGGCCTGTTCTGAGTGGAAGGTGCCCTGCTTGCCGGTGAAACCCTGGCAGATGACCCGGGTCGACTTGTTGATGAGGATGCTCATGAATTGTCTCGTGATTCGTGGTGGAGGGAAGTGACCCGCTGACGCTCGTGACCGGACGATCAGGCGCAGCCGTCACACCTCACGCATTGCCCTGCGCGAGCGCCACCACCGTTTTGGCGGCCTCGGTGAGATCGGAAACCGGCGTGATCTTGAGTCCGCTCGACTCCAGCATCTCCCGCCCCTTCTCCATGTTGGTGCCCTGCAGGCGCGCCACCACGGGCAGCGTCAGACCGGTCTGCCGGCAGGCCTGGATGATGCCTTCGGCAATCAGGTCACAGCGGACGATGCCACCGAAGATGTTGATGAAGATGGCTTTCACATCGTCGGACTTGGTGATGAGCTTGAAGGCCTCGGTCACCTTTTCGGCGGTGGTGCCGCCGCCGACATCCAGGAAGTTGGCCGGCTGGCCGCCGTGCAGCTTGACGATATCCATCGTTGCCATCGCCAGGCCGGCGCCGTTGACCATGCAGCCAATGTTGCCTTCCAGCGTGACGTAATTGAGGTCGTACTTGGACGCCTCGCGCTCGCGCTCGTCTTCCTGGCTCGGGTCGCGCATTTCAGCGACGGCTTTTTGACGATACAGCGCATTGGCGTCGAAATTGAGCTTGGCATCCAGCGCCATGATCTGCCCTTCGGCGGTGACGATCAGCGGGTTGATCTCCACCTGGGAGGCATCGAGCTCGTCGACGATGCGGTAGATGCCGAGCAGGGCCTGGGTGAACTGCGCCACCTGGTCCTTGTCCAGCCCCATGAAGAAACCCAGTTCGCGCGCCTGGAAGGGCTGCAGCCCAGCGGCAGGGTGGACGTGCACCGACTTGATCTTCTCTGGCGCGTGCTCAGCCACTTCCTCGATGTCCATGCCGCCTTCAGCGGAGGCCATCACCACGATCCGCTCCTGCGTGCGATCCACCAGCGCGGAAACGTACAGCTCGCGGGCGATGTTGGACGGGCGCTCCACCCAGACACTGTTGATCGGCAGGCCTTCGGCGCCCGTCTGTTTGGTGACGAGGCGCTGCCCGATCATGGCCTTGGCGGCATCTTCGACCGCATCGACGCCGGTCACCAGCTTGACGCCACCCGCCTTGCCGCGGCCACCCGCGTGCACCTGCGCTTTCACCACAAATCGCTCGCCGCCCAGACTCTTGGCGGCGGCGCGCGCCTGCTCGGGACTGGTGGCCAGGCTGCCCTGCGGGACAGCAATGCCGTATCGGGCGAAAATTTCCTTGGCCTGGTACTCGTGCAGGTTCATTCAGGGCTCTCGCGTAGCGTAGGGGAGGCGCATTCTCACCCATCAGCCGCTTGACTTCCAGAAACCTTACAGCGGATGAATCCCCTACAATCGTCTAACGTCCTCATTCCGGGGCCGCGGACGGTCGCCGCGCACCCCTCGCGCACGGCCCGACACCATGATTTTCAGACTGCTTCTGATTGCCGCCGCCCTGTGGATTCTCTGGCGATTGGCCCGTATCGGCCTGCAGCAGCTGGACCGCAGGCCGCCGCCCGAGTCGCCGGAGGCGCCTTTCACCCCCACCGTCCGCTGCAGCCGCTGTGGCACGCACCTGCCCCGCGACCAGGTGGATCCGCAAGGACGCTGCCCGCGCTGTGCCGAGAACTGATCGCTACGGACGCCGGCCGGCGCTGGGGTTCCGCCCGGGCCTGACCGAGGACTGGCGCATCCTGCGGGCGCTCACCTTGTACCGCCTGCTGCTGATCACCCTGCTGCTCACCTTGCTGGAATCGGGCGTCAGCCTGCAGCTGTTCGAGGCCGTCGAGGCCGGGCTGTTCCGGCGGATCAATCAGGCGTATGCCATTGCCTCGTTGTTGCTGCTGCTGCCGTTGCGGCTGCAGCTGCCGCGCATCGCCCTGCAAACCCTGGTGCAGTTCGGCGTCGACCTGGCGGGCATCACCGCGCTGGTCTACAGCACCGGCGGGGTTGAGAACGGGCTGGGCATTCTGCTGATCACGCCGACTGTGGCCGCCGCCTTGATCCTCACACCGCGGCTGGCCACCGTGTGCGCCGCCGCTGCCACGCTGGTCATGTTCGCGGAGGAACTGCTGCGCCCGCTCGGAAAGGGAATCTCCCCCGTCGATATGACCAGTACCGGCCTGCTTGGCCTGATGCTGTTCGCCACCAGCATCGCTGCCTCTGCGGTGGCGGCCCGGGCACGCAAGAGCGAGGCCCTGGTGGCCCAGGCTGACAGCGAGGTCGCCAGCCTGTCCCAGCTCAACGAAAGCATCATCGAATCGATGCAGACCGGCGTGATGGTGGTCGACGACGAAGGCGAAATCCGCTTGCTCAATGCCGCTGCGCAGCGGCTGATGGCGCCGGCAGGCCGTCCCGGCCAGCGCCTGGACCACGCCTTTCCCGCCCTTGCGAGCTCGCTCAGTCAATGGCGCAAGGGTGAGACGCCGAGCGCGTCCCCCCTGCAGACGCACCATGGCGGCAGCGACATCATCCCCCGCTTTTCGCGTCTCGGCTGGGCCACGGCCGGCCCCATTCTGGTGCTGATGGACGACGCCGAGCAGTTGCGCGAGCAGGCGCGCCAGCTGAAGCTGGCGGCGCTCGGGCGACTGTCCGCCAGCATCGCACACGAGATCCGCAACCCCCTTGCGGCCATGACCCACGCCGGCCAGCTGCTCGCCGAAGATCCCGCCATCACCGCCGATCAACGCCGGCTGTTGGACATGATCCACCGTCACGGCCACCGCATCGACCGGATCGTCCGGGATGTGCTCGACCTGACCCGACGCGACACCACTCAGCCACAAACCCTGTCGCTGCTGGACGCCCTCAAACAGATCCGCCAGGTCTACCTGGAACATCCCGGCCGCGGCGAACGTGCCATCGAACTGGCGCCGATCAATCCGGCCTGGCAGATCCGCTTCGACCCCGAGCACCTGCAGCAGGTACTGCACAACCTGTGGGACAACAGCTTCGAGCATGCGGGCCCGCGACCAGTGGCCGTTCGCCTGCTGGCGGGACGCGATGCCGACGCCGTCTGGCTGGATATCGAAGACAACGGTCCCGGCATCCCGAGCGCATTGCTGGAGCGGGTTTTCGAGCCGTTCTTCACTACCGCAAGCCGAGGCACCGGGCTGGGCCTGTATCTGGCCCGGGAACTGTGCGACTTCAACCGCGCCCGCCTGCAGTACCGCCATCAGCCCGCTGGCGCGCGCTTTCGGATCATGTTCTCCTCGCCGCCATGAAACGTGCCGTACTGATCGTTGACGACGAAGCCGACATCCGTGAACTGGTGGAAATCACCCTGTCGCGGATGGGCCTGCACACCGAAGCGGCCGGCACCCTCGGAGAAGCCCGCGAGCGCCTCGCCGAGCATAGCTTTGCGCTCTGCATCACGGACATGCGCCTGCCGGATGGCAGCGGCATCGACCTGGTCCGGCATATCGGCCAGCACTGCCCCAACACCCCTGTCGCAGTGATCACCGCCTTTGGCAGCGCACAGGCGGCCGTCGAAAGCCTCAAGGCCGGCGCCTTCGACTTCGTCTCCAAGCCCGTGGACCTTCAGGTGCTGCGCAAGCTGGTCCACAGCGCGCTGGAGCTCAATGGCGACCACGACGACGCTGCGCCCGATATCGGGCTACTGGGTGCTCACCCGTCAATTGAGCAACTGCGACGGCTGATTACCCGCCTCGCCCGCTCGCAGGCGCCCGTACACATCGCTGGCGAATCAGGGACCGGCAAGGAACTGGTAGCCCGCATGATCCATGCCCAGAGCCCCCGTGCCACCGGGGCCTTCGTCCCGGTCAACTGCGGCGCCATCCCTTCGGAGCTCATGGAAAGCGAGTTCTTCGGCCACCTGAAGGGCGCCTTCACGGGCGCCGTCAAGGACAAGACCGGCCTGTTTCAGGCCGCCGAAGGGGGCACTCTGTTTCTCGACGAGGTGGCGGAACTGCCCCTGCACATGCAGGTAAAGCTGCTGCGCGCGCTGCAGGAACGGGCCGTGCGCCCCGTCGGCAGTGACAGCGAACAGGCAGTCAACGTCCGCGTCATCTCCGCTACACACGAATCGCTTGAGGCCGGCGTCGCGGAAGGGCGGTTCCGCCAGGACCTTTTCTACCGCCTCAATGTCATTGAAGTCCGCACCCCACCGTTGCGCGAGCGCCCTTGCGACATCAGCCTGCTGACCCGCCACATTCTCGAACGGCTGAGCCGCAACAACGGGTGGGCAACACCCCCAGCGCTCGAGACCGCGGCCGTGAAACGACTGGAAGACTATCCGTTCCCCGGTAACGTGCGGGAACTGGAGAACATCCTTGAGCGTGCGCTCACGCTCTGCGACGGGCGCCGCATCACCGCAGCCGACCTGCAGCTCCGCGAGGGCGCCACGGCGGCCACGGTGTCGCGCTCCGCGCTGGACGCCCAGATGGAGGCCATGGAGCGCCAGGCCATCCTTGAAGCGCTGGAAAAGGCCCGCTTCAACAAGACGCGGGCCGCCGAACTGCTGGGCATGTCCTTCAGATCCCTGCGTTACCGCATCAAGAAACTCAATCTGGATGCCTGAGCGGCCCGGGGCACGAATGCCGCCGTCGACGTTTCGGATGCTGCCGCAGCCCGGTATACTTCCGCTGATCTGTCCATTCCTCCGGCCGCCGAGCGCGGTCGTGGCGCGATGCGGGCAGCGTGGGATTCTCGATTACATTGCACGAGGTTTATCTGTCGATGAGCAATCAAGGCGTGGATGCCGGCCGTCGCCGCTTCCTGACGCTCACCACCGGTGTGGTGGGCGGGGCAGGCGCAGCCGCAGCCGCATGGCCGTTCCTGGCTTCGTTGAAGCCCAGTGAACGCGCCAAGGCACTGGGCGCACCCGTGGTGCAGGACATCAGCCAGCTGGAGCCCGGTCAGCGTCTGACGCTGGCATGGCGTGGCAAGCCGGTATGGGTGGTGCGTCGCACCCCCGAAATGATCGCCACCCTCGACCAGGTCACCCCCGACCTGCGTGACCCCGAGTCGCAGGAGCCGCAGCAGCCGACCTACGCCCAGAACGAGGCACGCGCCATCAAGCCGGAACTGCTGATCATGGTGGGCTCCTGCACCCACCTGGGCTGCTCACCCACTTTCCGTCCGGACCATCCGGCGCCTGAGATTCACAGCAACTGGCAGGGCGGCTTCTTCTGCCCCTGCCACGGCTCCATGTTCGACCTCGCGGGCCGCGTCTACAAAGGCGTACCGGCACCGCTGAACCTGGTGGTGCCACCGCACCGCTACGAGAACGACACCACCGTGGTCATCGGTGAAGACCCCGCAGGAGCCGCGTAATGGCGATCGTCCCCAATCCGCACAAAACAACCGGGTTCCTCGGCTGGATCGATGACCGGTTTCCGCTGACCAAGATGTGGAAGGACCACGTCAGCGAGTACTACGCCCCGAAGAACTTCAACTTCTGGTACTTCTTCGGCTCGCTGGCCATGCTGGTGCTGGTCAACCAGCTGCTGACCGGCATCTTCCTGACGATGCACTACAAGCCGGCCGCCGCCGACGCCTGGGCGTCCGTTGAATACATCATGCGCGATGTGCCGTTCGGCAACATCATCCGCTACCTGCACTCCACCGGCGCCTCGGCGTTCTTCGTGGTGGTCTTCCTGCACATGTATCGCGGCCTGCTCTACGGCTCCTACAAGAAGCCCCGAGAGCTGATCTGGATCTTCGGCGCGCTGATCTTCCTGGTGCTGATGGCCGAGGCCTTCGCCGGTTACGTGCTGCCCTGGGGCCAGATGAGCTACTGGGGGGCGCAGGTGATCATCTCCCTGTTCGGCGCCATTCCGGTGATCGGCCCCGATCTGGTGGTGTGGATCCAGGGCGACTACATCCCCTCGGACGCCACCCTCAACCGCCTCTTCTCGCTGCACGTGATCGCCCTGCCCTTCGTGCTGGTCGGCCTGGTCGTGGCGCACCTGATGGCACTGCACGAAGTGGGGTCGAACAATCCCGACGGCATCGACATCAAGAAGAAGAAGGACGAAAACGGCAAACCGCTGGATGGTATCGCCTTCCATCCGTACTACACGGTAAAGGACATCTTCGGCGTCGGCGTCTTCCTGATTTTCTTCCTCGGCGTCGTGTTCTTCGCGCCCGACGGTGGTGGCTACTTCCTGGAAAAGCCCAACTTCATCCCGGCGGATCCGCTGGTGACGCCCGAGCACATCACTCCGGCGTGGTACTTCGGCGCCTTCTACGCCATGCTGCGGGCGGTGCCGAGCAAGCTGGGCGGCGTCCTGGTAATGGGCGGGGCCGTGGTGATCCTGTTCGCGGTCCCGTGGCTGGACCGCTCCAAGGTCCGCTCGATCCGCTACAAGG
>CAKZHZ010000038.1 GCA_936928855.1 uncultured Polycyclovorans sp. | reverse complement strand
GAGGCCATTGCCACCACCGTGTCGCTGGCCACCAAGATGGGCAAGACCCCCATCGTCGTGAAGAACTGCCCGGGCTTCCTGGTCAACCGCATCCTGTTCCCGTATTTCGGCGGCTGGCTGGCCCTGATGCGTGACGGTGGCGACTTCGTGGCGGTCGACAAGATCATGGAGAAATTCGGTTGGCCCATGGGGCCGGCCTATCTGCAGGACGTGGTCGGTATCGACACCTCCCACCATGTTGGCGATGTGCTGGCCGAGGGCTACCCCGACCGCATGTCCAAGACCTTCGAGACGGCGCTCGACGTGATGTACGAAGCCAAGCGCTATGGGCAGAAGAACGGGATCGGCTTCTACAAGTACACCACCGACCCCAAGGGCAAGCCGAAGAAGGAGCCGGCCCCCGATACCTACGACATGATCGGCAAGGTGCAGCCCGAAGGCCGCAAGGAGTTCAGTGAGGAAGAGGTGATCGACCGGCTGATGCTGCCGATGATCATCGAAACCGTGCGCTGCCTCGACGAAGGCATTGTCGGCTCGCCGCAGGAAGCCGACATGGGCCTGATCCTCGGCATCGGCTTCCCGCCGTTCCGTGGTGGGGCCCTCAAGTACGCCGACACCGTGGGCATGAAGACCCTGCTCGAAAAGGCCGCCAAGTACGCACATCTCGGCAAGCTCTATGAGCCCACCGAGTCGATGAAGAAAATGGCTGCCGACGGCGCGACTTACTACAAGAAGTAAGTCGCCCCCACTGAATTCTGGAGATTTCTCACATGACGACCGAAGTCGTAATCGTTGATGCGATCCGCACCCCGATGGGCCGTTCCAAGGGTGGCGTGTTTCGCAACGTCCGGGCCGAAGACCTGTCGGCCAGCCTGATCCGCGGCATTCTTGCCCGCAATGAAGCCCTCAAGCCGGCCGATGTCGAGGACGTGGTCTGGGGCTGCGTGCAGCAGACCCTGGAGCAGGGCTTCAACATCGCCCGCAACGCCGCCCTGCTGGCCGGCCTGCCGCAGACGGTGCCGGGGCAGACCGTGAACCGCCTGTGCGGCTCCTCGATGAGTGCGCTGCATATCGCGTTCGCCAGCATCCAGGCCGGTGTGGGTGATACCTACATCTGTGGCGGTGTCGAGCACATGGGGCACGTGGCCATGACCCACGGCTTTGACGGCAACCCGGCGATGAGCCTGGTCAGCGCCAAGGCGGCGGCGATGATGGGCCTCACCGCCGAGATGCTGACGCAGACCCATGGCATCAATCGCCAGGCGCAGGACGAATTCGCGCTGGCCAGCCACCAGAAGGCCGTGCAGGCCTACAAGGATGGCAAGACCAGGAACGAGATCCTGCCGATCGCCGGGCACGATGCCGATGGCGCGCCGGTGCTGGTGGACTGGGACGAGGTTGCCCGTGCTGATGCCAGCCTGGAAGGCCTGGGCGGCCTGCGCCCGGCGTTCAACCCCAAGGGCTCGGTGACTGCCGGCAACAGCTCCGCCATCTCCGATGGTGCGTCCTGCGTGCTGGTGATGAGCGCCGACAAGGCCAAGGCACTGGGCCTGAAGCCGATGGCGCGCATCGTGTCGGTGGCGGCAGCCGGCTGCAATCCGTCGATCATGGGTATCGGACCGGTGCCGGCGACGCAGAAGGCGCTCAAGCGGGCCGGACTGTCGATCGACAACATCGACTACTTCGAGCTCAACGAGGCTTTCGCCGCGCAGTCACTGGCGGTGATCAAGGACCTCAAGCTCACCGAGCGGATGGACCGCATCAACCTCAAGGGCGGCGCCATCGCCCTGGGTCACCCGCTGGGCTGCTCGGGTGCGCGCATCACCGGTGCGCTGGCCCATGTGCTCAATGAGCAGGGCGGGCAGTTCGGTGTGGCGACCATGTGTATCGGCATGGGGCAGGGCGTGGCGACAGTGCTCGAGCGCGTGCACTGAGGGTTCCGGCCCGTGGCTTGAGGGGCGGCCCGCAAGGGCCGCCCTTTTTTTGGCTGACGGATTCCCTAGGTCGGATTTACCGATGTCATGCCGCTGCAATGTCTCTATGGTGCCGGCTGCCGCCAGCGATGGCCTGGACTCAGAAGAAGGGACGAATGCCGATGTTGCTGCGTTATTTCAGCCTGACCGCGCTCAGCTCCACGCTGATGCTCGCCGCCTGTGGCGGCACTGACTCGCTCTCCGGTCCGGGAAGCGCAGCCCCCAAGTCGATCTACAGTCTGGCGGGCCACTGCTACACCCTGCACGCGGACGGCGGCGCCATCGGTCTGACGCCGGATGGAGGGGACTACACCCTGGTCGACCGCCATGACGATGCCGTGCCGTTCTACTTTCAGGCCACCCGCTTGGGCTCGTATCTCATGCTGTCCGACTACGAGCGGGCCCCGGGCGACTATGGCCACAAGGCCTTGCTGGGCATCACCGATCCCGCCGGCGAGTTTCTCGATGGGCTCGGCAACTTCGTGGGGGAGGTCGGGTACCTGGTTGCGGGCGTGGGTGACATCACCCAGGTCGTGCTTGACCTCGTTGATCCGGGCAGCGGTCCGATCCGCGATGTCGGCGACACCATCGGCGATGTCGGTGACGTCGTCGGTGGCATCAATGTCCGGCCGCGGCTGGGGATGGTCGACGATGCCAACGATCTTGCCGAATGGAACCTGCTGCAGGGTGGTCAGGGGCGTTTTACGCTGACCTCCGCCGTGACCGGCCAGCGGCTGGCAACGGCCCAGGGCGTGCTGGGTCTGACCGCGTCGAGCAGCGCCGGCCTTGAGACCGAGTTCGTGATCCAGCCGGCTGAAGGCTGCGATCCCTATCCCGAGGCGCCGCTCAACGCCGAAGTTGTTGACAAGCGCGGTCCGGCCACGCGGCTGCGCGATGTGCCGCTGTTTCAGCAGGCGCCCGGCAGTTACGGCAATGATGATGTCTTCGGCTATATCGATGCCCACTCGCACATCACCGCCTATGAGTTCATCGGCGGGCGGGTGAACTATGGCGACCCCTTCCACAAGTTCGGCGTGGACCATGCGCTGCATGACTGCGCGGAAAACCACGGTCCCATGGGGGCGCTGGGGCTGGTCGAGACGGTGACCACCGGCGGCTCGCCGGTGCATCAGACGGAAGGCTGGCCGAATTTTCCGTACTGGCCTCGGCACAATTCGCTGCAGCATCATCAGAGTTACTACCGTTGGATCGAACGGGCCTATCTGGGGGGGCTGCGCTTGCTGGTGAACCACTACACCGGCAACGAAGTGCTGTGCCAGCTCAACCCCCAGAAGCAGAATGCCTGCGATTTCGAGGAGAACTGGCGCTTGCAGGCGCTGCGCCTGCGGGAAATGCAGGACTACATCGATGCGCAGAGCGGCGGGCCCGGCGAAGGCTGGTTCCGCATCGTCGAGGATCCTGCCGAAGCCCGACGTGTGATCGCCGATGGCAAGCTCGCGGTGGTGCAGGGCATCGAGATCTCCAAGCTGTTCAATTGTGGTGAGTTTCTGGGGATTCCCGAATGCACGCCGGAGGACGTGGTGGAACGGCTCGACGCGGCCTACGCGCTGGGGGTCCGTCACATCTTCCCGATTCACAAGTTCGACAATGCCTTCGGCGGCGTGGTGCCTGACGAGGGGCTGGGGATCGGCACCGTGCTGTATGTCGGCAACATTGCCGAAACCGGCACGCCGCTGCTTTACGAGCAGTGCCCTGAAAGTTTCGCGGACGACTCCGCCGGCACCCCGGAGGCTCCCAGCCGGCTGGGCATCTTCGATCAGTTGCTGCGCCAGCTGGAGTACATCAATGGTCAGCTGAGTCAGGCCCTGCCGGTGCCGCCGCTGGTGCCTGCCAGCGAGTACGGTCTGTGCAACCAGCAGGGCATCACCGAACTGGGCCAGTTCCTGGTGCAGGAGCTGATGCGCCGCAACATGATCATCGAGGTGGACCACAGTGCCCGCTCGGTGATCGACCGCATCCTGGAGACGGCGGCCAGCAACGGCTATCCCGGCATCACCAGCAGCCACGACTGGCTGTACTCCGAGGAACTGCTGGATCGTCTGGTGTCGCAGGGCGGGACCATCAGTCGTTTTGCCAGCTTCCGCGCAAACTGGGTCGACAAGCTGTTGCGCGCCGAGCAGCGGCCGGCCAGACACCACACCGGCGATCTCGTCACCACCGGAATGGCCTCGGACGTCAACGGCATCGCCTCATTGCCAGGCAACAGTGGTGACCCGGAGACTCCGCTGTATCCTTTCACGTCGGTGGACGGCCGCGTGAAATTTGACGCACAGGTCACCGGTGATCACGTCTTCAACCTCTACGAGGGACGCGGCGTGGCCCACTACGGCCTGTATCCCGATCAGATCGCCGACATGCAACGCTTCACCGACGATCGCACGCGCGAGGAAATCGACACCGCGCTGCGTTCACTGTTCTCGTCGGTGGAGAGCTATCTGCGCATGTGGGAGGCCACCGAGGGCTGGGGCGGCTGATCAGGCGCCCTGCACCCGCAGCATGATCAGGATCGCGATGGCGGCCACCATCAGCACCATCGCGATGCCGGAGACCAGGGTGAGCGCCGTCAGGGTGCCGCGGAGTCCGCGCTGATCGGCCTGCGCCATCGCCAGGTCTTCGCGCAGTTGCTCGACGGCAGCCGTCTGACGGCGCAACTGATGGTGCACGGCGTCCAGGGCGGTGATCACGGCGGGGTCGGCAGCTGAGCCGACGGGAGCGACGGCCACGGCATTCTTTGCGGACGGCGCTTGCGCCGCCGCGGCCCGGCGGTCGGGGCCTCGGCCGCCGGCGCCGGGACGGATGCGGTCTCCGAGCCCCTGTGCATCGGCCGCGCTCTGCAGGCGCGCCTGGGCGCTCTGACTCATGCGCGACCAGGCCTGATTGACCAGCGCCCAGGCCTGAGCGTCTTCAACGGCGGTCACCAGGGTTTCGGCCACCCGGTTGGGGGCCAGGCCGATCAGTGCGATGACATCGGTTTGCGGCGCGGCATCCATCCGCTGCAGCAGGTCGATCACCTCCGGCCAGCAGTGATGATCGGCGGCGGCTTCTGCGATCTGCAGCAGCTGCTCGCCATCCAGTTCCGCGGCGACGGCGGCACACCGGGCACGGCCGGCGTCATCCATCAGGCGGATCAGCGGCAGCAGTTCGCCCCAGACCCCGTCGCGTCCCGCCACACGCAGAACCTCGGTCAGCATCTCCGGGGTCTGCAGTGCGGGCAGATTGGCGAATCGTGCCCGGGCGTCGTCTCCCATGTCAGCCAGCAGTGGCAGTACCTCGCCCCAAAGATCATGCGTTTGCACCGACCGCACCATGCTGGTCAGGATGTCTTCCTCCTGGCGCGCCGCCAGGTCAGCGAGGCGGCCGCGCACCTCAGGGCTGAGATGCTGCATCAGTCCCAGCGTCTCCGGCCACAGATCGTCGCCGGAGGCCGCAGTGCGGATCAGCGACAGCACCCGCGTTTCGGGGAGCTGCTCGACCACGGTGTCGAGTCTTGCCTTGTTTTCCGCCAGGAAGGCGGTGTGCAGCAGGTCGGCATCGTCCTCCAGTGCGGCGATGACCGCGGTGATCGCCTCATCGGTGATGATGTCGACGAAGCGTCCCATGGTGACGTGCTCGTCGAGTTCGGCGAGGTGGAGGGCCACATCGACGATCAGGTCGATATCAATGGCGCGGATCAGCTCGCGCGTCCGATGCGGGTCCAGGTGCAGGCACACCTCTGCGAGGAAGGCGGCAGGCAGGCGCTGGGCGATGCCGACACCGCGCTTCACATCCATCTGTCCGGCCACCCGGGCGGCCAGCAGGGGCCCCAGGGCATGCTCCGCCACCAGCGCGAGCACGGGTACCGGCAGCAAGCGGGACGCGGCGACGACGCGCTTGAAGAATGCGTCGTCGTCGGCGAAGGCCGCCTGGGTGGCCTGCTCCCGCAGCTGCCGGATCGCCGCGGGCGGCATGGTGGCGAGCATGGGCAGTTCCGCTGGCGACAGGTCCAGCAGGCGCGACAGCTTGAGCAGCTCGGCCTGATGCGCGAGGCGACTCATGACAGCCCCTCCGGGAACAACACCCGTCGTACCGTGCCGCGCGCCAGGCCGGGAACGTGCCGCAGGGCGCGCTCGAGCGCGCGCTTGAGTTGCGTCTGCTGCTGATGGCGCGCGGTTTCGATCAACGTGGCCAGCTGATCGAGCTGTTCAGCCTGCAGGGCCTGCAGGGCCTCGGGTGGGGGCTCGCGCAGAACCTGCTCCAGACGCTGCCAGCCCGCCTCGTGTGCCGGGTCGCTCATGTCGAGCTGCGCCCCTGTTCCGCCACGTCGATAATGGCCACGCCGACCTCCAGCAGCATGCGAACGATCATCAGGCCGGCTATCAGGACCACCGGCGCCACCACACAGGCGAGCCCCACGCCCGCCAGAAACCACCAGCCCCCCACGATCACCATCAACCACATGCCGGTGATGACGAGCCCGATCGACGCCAGCAACAGGCCCAGCCAGGCGAGTGTGAACAGCGCGCCAGCCAGCCGTCGGCCGGCGAAGGCGTTGAAACTGAAGTTGGTCAGCCCCAGCCCGACGGAAGTGGGGGGTGTGGTGGCCATGATCGTCTCCCAATGATGATTGTTATGTGCCCAGCATAGTCGAGCTTGAAGCCACTGCGGTTGGATGAGGTGGACCGCGCGACAGGCTGTCACAATATCCGTATCCAAATTTCCTGAGCGTCCTGCCATGTTTGATGTGACCGAATCCGAACTCGCCGACTGGCGTGCCACCGTACGCCGCTTCCTCGAAGATGAGGTGGCGCCGCATTTCGACGCCTGGGAGCGCGAGGCGCTGATTCCGCGCGACCTGTATCGCCGGATGGGCGAGGCTGGCCTGCTTTGTGCCGATGCCCCCGGTGTCTTCGGGGGCGCCGAGGCCCCTATCGCGTTTTCCTTCGCGGTGGCAGAAGAGGCCGCGCGCATGGGGTACATGGCGTTGGTCACCAACGTGATGATGCACTCCGACATCGTCGCGCCCTACATCGCGCATCTGGGCACCGAGGCGCAGCAGCAGCGCTACCTGCCGCGCATGATCAGCGGCGACTGCTTTGGCGCACTGGCGATGACCGAACCCGGTACCGGCTCCGACCTGCAGGCGATTCGCACCAGTGCGCTGCCGGATGGCGAAGGCGGCTACCGTCTCAACGGTGCCAAGACCTTCATCACCAATGGCCAGCATGCCGACGTGGTGATCGTGGCCGCCAAGACCGATCCCAAGGCGGGCGGCAAGGGGGTGACGCTGTTCCTGGTCGACACCGATCTCCCGGGTTTTCGCCGGGGACGCAAGCTGGAGAAGGTCGGTATGCACGCGGCCGATACCTCGGAACTGTTCTTTGACGATGTGCCGCTCAAGGCCGATGCCGTGCTCGGCCGCATCGGCGGGGGCTTCGGTCACCTTATTGACGAGCTGCCGCGTGAGCGCCTGATGCTGGCGGTCGCCGCTGTCGGGCATGCGGAAGGCGCCCTTGAGCGCACGATCGACTACGTGACGCAGCGCAAGGCCTTCGGCCAGGCGATCGCCAGTTTTCAGAACACCCGCTTCGAACTGGCCAAGGTGAAAACCGATATCGAGGTTGCCCGGGCCTACTACGAAAAGTGCTGTCGCCTCTATGCCGAGGGCAAGCTCACGGTCGAGGCTGCCGCCATGATCAAGCTGGCCACCAGCGAGATGGAGAACCGGGTGATGGACGCCTGTCTGCAGTTGTTTGGCGGCTACGGCTACATGCGCGAGTATCCGATCTCCCGTGATTGGGTGGATGCCCGTGTACAGCGCATCTATGGCGGTACCAACGAAATCATGAAGGAAGTGATCGCCCGCAGCCTGGTGGGGCGGTGAAGGGAGAGGCCCATCAGGGCAGCTGCCTGTGCCAGCGGGTGAGGTTTGTCTTCGAGGGCTCGTTCGCCCGGTTCTTCCTCTGCCACTGCCGTCATTGCCGCAAGGACACCGGCTCGGCGCATGCCGCCAATCTGTTCGCGCCGACTGGTGATTTGCAGTGGCTGAGTGGTGCCGACCAGGTGCGCCGTTTTTCGCTGCCGGGAACCCGCCACGTCCGCAGTTTCTGCGGGCACTGCGGGTCGGCACTGCCCTATCAGGATGTCACCGACGGTTTCTATGTGGTGCCGGCGGGGTGCCTGGACTCGACCCTTGCGCTGCGCCCGGATGCGCATCTCTTCGCGGACAGTCGAGCGGGTTGGGATCGCGAATTGGACCAGCTGCCGTCGTTTCCGGCGCTGCCGTCCTGACGGTTGGTCCGATCAGGCCCCTGTCATCCACTGCAGGAGAAGATGGGCAGGCCAGTACAGCAGCAACGGAAAGCCGAGTATGGTCAATGCCAGCCACAGACGCGGCGGCATCCAGGTCTGCGCCGCCTGCTCGGACAGGCCATGAACGTAGTTGATGTTGACTGGGCGGCCATCGCCACGTGGTGGGGGCGGCGGCAGCCAGCGGTAGCTCACCAGGAGCAGGACGGTGGCGATGGCGATCCACAGGGGCAGGGCGCGCGCGTCGTATCCCAGGCGCATTACCAGCACCACCAGCAATACGGGTAACCAGCCGTGAAACAAGGACAGCCCGCGTAGAAAACGTGATCGCTGTTGGTCGAACATGTAGGCCGTCATGCCGGTCAGGCGGCGCCCCGTCAGCTGAACCCCGAAGTCGAGCAACCAGAATCCCTGTGCCACCAGGATGCCGACGGCGGCAGTGGAGGCCGGCAGGGGATGCTCGGTCCACAAGCTCACCCAGGTGAGCATCAGTGCAACGTCACAGAAGTACAGGAAGTTGGTCCAGCCGTAGGCCCGCCAATACACCGGGACGAGCACCAGCATGAAGGCGCTGTAGGCCAGCTTGAGCCAGAGTGGCAGCAGAGGATCGACGGGCATCGGCTGATGATACGGCCTGTGGTCAGACTGCTACCCTTGGACGATGGTGCGTCACCCCGCCATCTCCGTTCTCATGCCGGTTCACAACGGTGAACCCTTCGTTGCGCAAGCGATGGAAAGCGTACTGGAGCAGGGTTTCGGCGATTTCGAGTTGATCGTGGTCGATGATGGTTCTCAGGACGCAACTGCCGCGCTGCTGGCGGACTACGCAGCACGCGATGAGCGGGTGCGCGTCGTGCGCCAGCCCGTTGCCGAAGGGCTCACCCGGTCGCTCAATCGTTCGCTTGCCCTGGCGCGCGGAGACCTGATCGCGCGCATGGATGCCGATGATGTCTGCTTGCCGAACCGGTTCGAGCAACAGGTGGAGCAGTTGATGCGCCAGCCACATCTGGCGGCGATCGGTGCCGCGGTCGAATTCATCGATCATGATGGGGTACGCACCGGGGCGTGGCACCCGCCGGTTTCGCGGCCCGAGGTGCTGTGGCAGCTGATTGGCGGCAGTCCGATTCCGCATCCGGCGGCGATGATCCGGCGCGCGTGGCTACACAGGCTCGGCGGGTATGACGAAGCGTACCGCTATGCACAGGATTACGATCTCTGGCGCCGTATCGTTCAGCACGGCGGACAGCTGTCCAATGTGCGCAAGGCGTTACTGCGCTATCGCGCTCATCCGGCGCAGGCGAGCCAGTCGCGACGTCGTGCGCAGGCAGCCAGCGCTGCGGCCATCGCACGACGGTATCTACAGTGGCTGGTGAACCACCCCTTGGATGACCGTGCTGCCGAGGCCCTGCGCACCGTCCTCACCCATGGCACGCTTGCCGCCGAACCGTGGGATGGAAGACAGCTGGCAGTGCTGGTCCGTCAGGTTCTCGCCGGATTGCAGCGCGAGATGCCGGGCGTCGATCTCAGCGAACAGCGGCGACGAGCGCGCAAGCGCGTGCTGCGGGCCGTGCGGCGAAACTGTTGGCGTGCCCCCACGCAATCCGCGCGGTTGGCGCTGGCCTATCTTGAAGCTCGGCCTCCACAGGAGTGAACTCGGCATGAAGTTGAGTGCAGCGGCACTGCGAAAACGAAAGTTCCGTTGCCCGATCGCGGTGTTGACCGCCTACACCACGCCTGTGGCGCAACGGCTGGAGCGGGCGGGGGTGCCGGTGTTGTTGGTGGGGGATACGGTGGGGATGGTTGAAATGGGCTTCAGCAGCACCCGTGAGGTGACGCTGGAGCATATGGAGTACCACATCGGCGGTGTGCGTCGCGGTGCGCCGGGCACGCACATCATCGGCGACCTGCCATTCGACAGCGATCGAGATCCTGACCGCGCCTTGCGCAGTGCCCGCCGCCTGCTCGCGGCCGGCGCCGACAGCGTGAAGCTCGAAGGTCCGAAGTTGGACGTCATCCGCCACCTCGTGGCGGAGGGGGTTGACGTGGTGGGGCATACCGGGTTGACGCCCCAGACCGCTGCCAGCTTCCGGCAGGTCGGGGTGACACCTGACGATGCAGGTCGCATTCGCGCCGACGCGGAGGCCATCGCCGCAGCAGGTGCTTTCATGATCGTCCTGGAACATGTTCCGGACGCTGTCGGTCGGGCGGTAACGCAGGCCGTACCGGTCCCCACTATCGGTATCGGCGCGGGCGCCGACTGCGACGGGCAGGTTCTGGTGATCAACGATGTGCTGAGGCTCGGGGATCGCTGGCCCCCCTTCTCGCGACAGTATGCGGACATGGGAGAGGCCATCACCCAGGCCGGCATGGCATTTCGTACTGCGGTCGAGACGCGGCGCTTCTGACCGTGTAGCGGCGACGATCGCGTCGCGAGGTCGCTGTGTTTGCGCCGGGGCGCCGCAGACGGGGTGTCGCCACCCCGTCTGCTTTGGACGGCTCAGAACCGGGAGAAGTCCGGCTTGCGCTTCTCTGCAAATGCCGTGAAGGCCTCACGCGCTTCCGGCATCTTCAGCATGGGCATGAAGTGGCTGCCTTCTTCCTCGATGGCTTCGGCGACCTGCGGATATCGCCACTTGCGCATCAACATCTTGGTCACCTTCATGGCATTGGGAGGCAGTGCAGCCATCTGCAGCGCCTTGGAGCGGGCATGGGCTTCCACCTCTGCGTTCGGCAGCACGGCATTGACCAGGCCTACAGCGTGGGCATGCTGGGCGGTGAACGGTTCGCCGGTCATCACCAGCTCAGCGGCACGCTGGTGGCCCATCATGCGCGGCAACAGGTAGGTGGCGCCGTACTCCGGGCAGAATCCGAGGGATGCAAAGGGCATGCTGAGCTTGGTTTTTTCGCCGCAGTACACCACGTCACAGTGCAGGAGCAGGGTGACGCCAACACCGACGGCGATGCCGCAGGGAGCGGCGACCACGGGTTTCTCGAACGCGAACAACGCCTGCATGAAGCGCGACACCGGCGTATCGGTGCTGCTGGGCGGGTTATTGAGAAAGTCGCCCATGTCGTTGCCGGCGGTGAAACACTCCGGCTGTCCGGCCAGCAGCAGCACGCGTACATCGGGGTTGTCGTTGGCGGCACGGATGGCATCGGCCAGGGCGTCGTACATCGGCCCGGTGAGGGCATTCTTCTTGTCGGGTCGATTGAAACGCAGGGTGGTCACGCGGTCGGCGTGCTCGATCAGGATATCGCTCATGGGCGGCTCTCGGGATAGGAAAGGGATGGCGCTTGGGGCGCGATGCGCAAGGGTGCCACAGCGTCGCGTGTACTGCTGGTTACCCCTCCCGGCCGTTCAGGACTCCAGCAGGAACGACAGCGGCAGGCGCCACAACCGTTCCGGCATCTGCGGTGAGAAAAAATGAAGGTGGCCGATGCGTCGCAGGCCGACTTCGCGTGGATGCAGGATGCGGCGGGTCACGTCCGCAGCGGTGTACAACTGCAGCTGTGCATCGATGTTGCGTTCGGTGGCGATGGGATCGTCGCGGAACCCCAGCGACAGGATGGGCTGGTGGACATCGTCAAACCGCTCGCGGCCCTGTTCCCGCAACAGTTCGGCGAAGTAGTCGGGTCGTTGGCACCAGCTGAACCAGTCTGCGGCGACGCCACGCGGCAGATCCTCGCCCCAGCCGATACGGGCGTTGGGGGCATAGCCGAGTCGGCGGTACAGCATCGGACCCAGTCCCCCGACCAATGCACGGACCATGGTGCCGTACAGCGGCGCCATGTTGCCCCAGTAGCCGAAACCACTGGCAAGCATGACGGCGCGGTGGATAAGGGCGTGATTGGGCATCAGGCCCAGCATCTGGCCCCCCACGCTGTGGCCGATGTAGCCGATGGGCAGGGTCGGAGCGAGCTGGTGCAGGTGATCGAGTGCGGCGGGGAGGTCGTGGGACCCCCAGTCGCGCATGCGGGCGGGATCGTCGCGAAGGGGGGTGATGCGGGAGCCGCGAATGCCGCGATAGTCGAACGTCAGCGTCAGCAACCCCTGAGCGGCCAGCCAACGGGCATAAGGGCCATAGAAGCGTTGTGGAACGCCAGTGGCGCCACCGATCAACACGGCGCCGTGAAGCGATCCCAGGGGGCGGAACACGCGTGCATCCAGGACGCGGCCATCAGTGCAGTGCACGGCATGCGTTTCGACCAGGGGGCTGGGCAGCAGCCGACGTTCAACGGCATCGTGCAACAGCGGCAGGTCAGGGGAGGCGGGAAGGTTGAGGCATCGGTTCATGGCGTCACTCCTTGCCAGGGCAGGATGCGCTGATGCTAGGAATGAGGTGCGGCGGCGACAAACGATGATTTCAGCAGTTATAGGTGACTAAAATTCATCTATTGCGCGGTAGCAGCTGCTGAAGCCAGGCCCGCAGGGCGATGATGCCGGGACGATCTGCCTCGCCGGGCCGGTGCACCAGCCAGTAGCCGGCAGCGGGCTCGCGCGTGCCCTCCCAGGGGGTGATGAGGCGTTGATCGGCCAGCCAGGCGTCGATCAAGGGTCGCAGCCCCAGCGCAACCCCCACTCCGCGGTGGGCTGCCTGGAGCAGCGCCAGATAGCTGTCCACCCAGACTTCACTGCGCGCGGCCGGCAGCGTCACGTTCATCCGTCGGGCCCACTGATCCCAGGCGTTGGGGACGGCGGTGGACTGCAGGCGGGGCAAGGCCGCCAGGCTGGCGAGATCATGCCCGCCGCGATACAGGCCGGGGCTGACCACCGGGACCGCGAACACATCCAGCAGGTGCAGGGCGGCGACTCCCGGCCAGCGGCCCCGCCCAAAGCGCAGGGCAACGTCGACATCCTCGCGCTGCAGGTCGCGGGACTTCTGTGCCGTGTCCAGCCGGAGGTCGATTTCGGGATGGGCCGTGGTGAACGCGGCCAGGTGCGGCAGGACCCACTCATCGGCCACGAAGCTTCCGAGCGTGAGGGTCAGCCGCTCGTGGCCCTGATCGGCCTGGAGCTGACGGGTGGCATCGGCGATGAGGGCGAAGGCGCGATCAATCGCGTCGGCATAGCTGCGACCTGCCGGGGTCAGGTGCAGCTGCCGCACGCGTCGCTCGAACAGGGTGACGCCCAGCTCGGTTTCCGGGCGCCGGATCTGGTGACTCACCGCCGAGGGCGTGAGATGCAGCACCTCGGCGGCAGCCTTGAAACTGCCCTCGGCGGCGGCGATGCGAAAGCTGTCGAGCGTTGAGAGCTTGGGCAGCCTTCGCTTCATCTCAGAAGAGATCGGCCTTGTCGACCTTTTCCACCGGTGCCTGGCTGTCGCGAGTGGGGATCCAGTCGCCGGTGATCATCTGGTCATAGCTCATGCCCGGACCCACCATCGGGTACACCCCCGCATCGGGATCGATGATCACTTCGAGGAACGCCGGACCTTCGAAGGCGACGAAATCCGCCACCACCCGGTCAAGATCCTCCTTGCGATCCACGCGCACGGCGAACTTGTAACCGTCGGCTTCCGCGGCCTTGATGAAGTCCTTCTGGTGCAGGCTCTTGTCGGAGGCCGAGTAACGGCTGTCGAAGAACAGCCGCTGCCACTGCTTGACCATGCCGTCGCCGAAATTGTTCAGCACCACCACCTTCACCGGGAGGTTATAGGTGGTCACGGTCTCCAACTCACCCAGGTTCATCCGGATGGAGGCATCGCCATCAATGTCGATGACCACTTTCCCGGGCTGGGCGAACTGGGCGCCGATGGCGGCCGGCAAGCCGAACCCCATGGTGCCCATGGAGCCGGAGGTGAGCCACAGGCGCGGATGCTTGAAGTCGAAGTATTGCGCTGCCCACATCTGGTGCTGGCCCACACCGGTGGCAACCACGGCCTCGCCGCGGGTGATGCGGTTGATCGACTCGATCACGGCGTAGGGCTGGATGGCGGTGGACGCGCGGTCGTAGTTCAGCGCATAGCGCGCCTTCAGGTCCGCGATATGGGCGTGCCACTCGGCGTAATCCGGTACGAAGCCCTTTGCGTCCAGGTGGCTGCGCAGGCGGTCCAGTGCGCGGTCCATCCTGCCCAGATGATGCCAGTGCACCTGTTTGACCTTGTTGATCTCACTGGCGTCGATGTCGAGGTGGGCAATGGCCTTCGCCCGCGGCGCGAACTTGGCCGGAACGCCCGCCACACGGTCGTCAAAGCGTGCGCCCACGGCGATCAGGAAGTCGCAGTCGTCCACCGCGTAGTTGGCATAGGCGGTGCCATGCATGCCCAGCATGTGCAGGCAGTGCGGTTCGGTGGTGTCGTAGCAGCCGATCCCCATCAACGTGGTGGTGACCGGGATGCCGAATCGCTGGGCGAAGCCGCGCAGCGCCTCGGAGGCCTCGCCGTGAAGCACGCCGCCGCCGGCGTAGATCAGCGGGCGGCGTGATTGCGCGAGCAGTTCGGCGAAGCCATCGCAGTCGGCGTCGCTCAGTTGCAGGCGTTCGGTTTCGCGAAGCCGCGCACGATAGCCCGGCATCGGCAGGCGGCCCTCACCATAGAAGGCCACTGCGGCGTTCTGAACATCCTTGGGAATGTCGACCACCACCGGTCCGGGGCGGCCGGTACGGGCAATCTCGAAGGCAGTACGGACGGTGGCCTCGAGCTTTGCCGGGTCGGTCACCAGGAACACGTGTTTGGCGCAGGGCCCCATGATCGAGCTGATGGGGGCTTCCTGGAAGCCGTCGCTGCCGATGGCGGCGGTCGGCACCTGGCCGCAGATCACCACGATGGGGATGGAGTCCGCCATGCAGTCGCGCACCGGGGTAACGGTATTGGTGGCGCCGGGGCCGGAGGTCACCATGCACACGCCGACCTTGCCGGAGGCGCGGGCGTAGCCTGCGGCCATGAAGCCGGCGGCCTGCTCGTTGGCCGGCACGATCAGCGGCATGCGGTCGCTGCCGTCGGCGCGCTTGTGCTCTCGGTTGAACCGAAAAATGGCGTCATAGGTCGGCAGAATGGCGCCACCCGAGTAGCCGAAGACGACATCCGTCCCCTCGTCGGCGAGTAACTGCACGACGATTTCGGCGCCGCTCAGACTGGAGCCGGAAAGGGGATGGGTCGGTTTCTTCGAAGGCGTCATGATGTCGAGTGCAGAAAAAGCGAATCTGAAACACGCCTTTATAGCACGCGCGAGGTCCTGGACCAATGGCAGGCAGGGTGATTTTCCCACCCGCTGCGCCGCCGTTCGGGCTGGTTCAGATACCGGTCATCTGAAATACTGAACATAGGACCCTGACACTGGGTCTTCACAACATCTACACGAACGTTCCCGGGAGGAATGCGAATGTTTCACAAATCACGCTGGGCCCTCGGCCTTGCCCTGTCCGCCGCGATGACGGCGCCGCTGCACGCCAAGGTTTCGGCCGAGGAGGCCGGGCGTCTGCAGAAGGACCTGACCCCGCTGGGCGCGGAGCGGGCCGCGAACGCAGACGGCAGTATCCCGGCGTGGGAAGGCGGGCTGATCAAGGAGCGCCCGGCCGCCGGCCAGGAACGCCTGCCGGCGAGCTACCCCTCCGTTAGCAACGACAAGCCGCTGTTCACCATCACCAAGGACAACCTCGCGGAGTATCGCGACTATCTGACTCCGGGGCAGATCACGCTGATCGAGAAATTTGCCGATTCGTACAAGATGCCGGTGTATCCGACCCGGCGTACCGGCAACGCTCCCGATTTCGTTTACGAAGCCACGGCAAAAAATGCGGTGACGGCGACGTTGGAAAATGACGGGGAGTCGCTGGTGGACGCTGCCATCGGCATTCCGTTCCCGATTCCGAAATCGGGCAAGGAGGTCATCTGGAACCACAAGGTGCGCTTCCGTGGCGAAGGCCTGCGTCGCTACAACATCCAGCTGGCCGTGCAGACCAATGGGGCTTTCCAGCCCTACAAGATTCGTGAAGACGTGCGGTTCCACTACAACTTCCGCAGCGCCACTGCGGCGAATCTCAACAACGTCATCATCTACTTTCTGCAGTTCACCACGGCACCTGCCCGTCAGACCGGCAACGTGACGCTGGTGCACGAGACCATGGATCAGGTCAAGGAAGCCCGCCGCGCCTGGTTGTACAACCCGGGTCAACGTCGCATCCGTCGTGCCCCCAGCGTGGCCTACGACAACCCGGGCACCGGTGCTGATGGGCTTCGCACCAACGACCAGCTCGATTCGTTCAACGGCGCGTCCGACCGCTACACCTGGAATATTGTCGGCAAGCGCGAGATGTTCATGCCGTACAACGCCTACAAGTTGCTGGACAGCACCCTGGAGTACGACGACATCGCCCAGCGCGGACACCTCAACCAGGATCTGACCCGCTACGAGCGTCGCCGGGTGTGGGTGCTGGATTCACAGCTCAAGGAAGGCACCGCGCACCAGTACAAGCGCCGGACCTTCTACATCGACGAGGACACCTGGAGCATCCTGGCGGTGGATATCTACGATGGTCGTGACCAGTTGTGGCGCGTTCAGGAGTACCACCCGATCATGCTGCCGTGGCTGAAGGCGGTCGGCCCGGCCGGCGCGACGGTGTACGACCTCCAGGCCAACCGCTATCTGGTGATGGAACTGTCCAACGAGGAGCCGATGATCGAAGAGGTCGACTGGGATATCGACCACTTCAGCACCGGCTCGGTGCAGCGGATGGCCATCAAGTAAGCCGTTCGCCGAATGAAAAAGCCCCGGCCTCGGCCGGGGCTTTTTCGTTTGAGCGGCGGGTCGGTTCCGGTCGTGGTGCCGGGCCGGGGTCATTTTCCCGTTTGCCTGGGTCCCCGGGGCTGATAGTCTCGACGCATAACACAACATACATTCCGTGCATTGGGAGGCGTCAGTCATGAAGGTGGATCATCGGTGGGTGATGGGGTTGCTGGTCTCGATGAGCGTCAGCGGGCTTGCGGACGCGGGTGTTTCGCAGGCACAGGCCGACCGGCTCGGTGACACGCTGACACCCCTCGGGGCTGAACGCGCCGGCAACGAGGATGGCAGCATCCCGGTCTGGGAGGGCGGGCTGGTTTTCGAGCGTCCGCCGGCGGGGGAGGAACGCAAGCCTTCGCGGTATCAGGAGGTGAATGATGATGCGCCGATCTTCACCATTACACAGGCCAATCTCGCCGAGCATGCGGACATGCTGACCGTCGGCCAGAAGGCGCTGTTCGACAAGTTCAGCGACAGCTATTCGATGCCGGTGTACCCCACTCGCCGTACCGGCAATGCTCCCGACTTTGTCTACGAGGCGACGGCCCGCAATGCCTTGAGTGCCCATCTGGAGAACGACGGGGAGTCGCTGGTTGATGCCATCACCGGCATCCCGTTTCCGATCCCCCAGTCGGGGAAGGAGCTGATCTGGAACCACAAGCTGCGCTATCGCGGCACCAGTCTGCGGCGCTACAACACCCAGCTGGCGGTCCAGAGCAACGGGGCGTTTCAACCCTACAAGCTGAGGGAGGATGTTCGGTTCCAGTACAACCAGCCGAACGTGACGCCGGCGTCGCTGAACAACGTGATCATCTACTTCCTGCAGTTCACCTACGCGCCGGCGCGCCAGTCAGGCAGCGTGCTGTTGGTGCATGAAACCATGGATCAGGTGGCGGAGGCTCGCCGTGCCTGGCTCTACAACCCCGGTCAGCGACGCATCCGCCGGGCCCCGAATGTGGCCTATGACAATCCGGGCAACGGCTCGGACGGTTTGCGTACCAATGACCAGCTCGATCAGTTCAACGGCGCCACCGACCGCTACACCTGGAAGATTGTCGGCAAGCGCGAGATGTACATGCCCTACAACGCCATCAAGCTTGCCGATAGCGCAGTCCGCTACAAGGACATGGCGAACCGATCGCACCTCGAGCAGCGCCTGACGCGCTACGAGCGGCGGCGGGTGTGGGTGCTCGACAGCGAACTGCGGCAGGGCACCTCCCACATGTACAAGCGTCGGACGTACTACATCGATGAGGACACCTGGAGCATCCTTGCGGTGGATGTGTACGACGGCCGCGACGCCCTGTGGCGGGTGCAGGAGGGGCACCTGATCACGGTGCCGTGGATGCGCTCGGTCGGGTACGCGGCCAGTACCGTGTACGACCTGCAGGCCAATCGCTATCTGGTGATGGACTTGTCCAACGAGGAGCCCCTGTTCGAGGAAACCGACTGGGCGCTTGAGCACTTCACCACGGGTTCGGTGCAGCGGATGGCCACCAAGTGAAGGGGGTGGTCGGTGGTGTGATGCTTGTGCTGGGGCTGGCCGGCTGCGGAGGCGGCAGCGCGCCGCCGGCACCGGCCGCCGTGACACCGGCGGCGCTGCACGCGCACGACGCTGAGTTCGAGCAGGCCGTGATCACGGTGGCTGACGGCGTGCACGTCGCGGTGGGATACGGTATTGCCAACGCCATCCTGGTCGAAGGCGATGAGAGTGCGGTGGTCATCGACACCATGGAATCGCTGGACGCCGCGCGGCAGGTGATGGCGGCGTTCCGTGAACTGACCGACAAGCCGGTGGTGGCCATCATCTACACCCATTCGCACCCGGACCATGTGCAGGGGGCGGCAGCCTTCGTGGCGTCCGGCACGGAAGTGCCGATCTATGCCCACGTTGACGTCGCCGCCAACATGGACCGCATTGCCAGCGAACTGCAGCCGGTGATCACGCGACGGTCGCTTCGGATGTATGGCAGCCTGCTGGCGGACGATGAGCGCACCAATATCGGCATCGGCTCGCACCTCGCGCTCGAGGCCGGTGCCGATATCAGCATCCTGCGCCCAACGGTCACCTTCGAGGATCGCCTGGATGTCACGCTGGCGGGGCGACGTTTCGAGCTGGTGCATGCCCCCGGGGAGACCGAGGATCAGATCTTCGTCTGGCTACCGGACAGCGGCATCCTGCTGCCGGGCGACAACCTCTACAAGGCGTTCCCCAATCTGTACACGCTGCGCGGCACCAGCTTCCGGGACCCCAAGCTGTGGGCGCAGAGCCTCGATGCCATGCGTCGTCTTGAGCCGAAGGTGCTGGTGCCGAGCCATGGACGTCCGCTGACGGACGCAGCGACGATCGCCCAGGTGATGACCGACTATCGCGACGCCATCCGTTTCGTGCACGACCAGACCACCCGGCGCATGAATGCCGGCGAGACCGCAGATGAGATCGCCGCCACCCTGGCCCTGCCACCGCACCTCGCGGCGTCGCCATACCTGCAAACCTTCTATGGCAAGCCGGGGTGGTCGGCGCGCAGTCTGTTCGGCGGGCGCTTGGGCTGGTACTCGGGTGATCCTGCCGAGCTTGCGCCGTTGCCTCCCGACGAGCAGGCGCGTCGCTGGGTGGCTTTGGCGGGCGGTGCCGACACTCTGCGCGACAAGGCGCGCGAGGCCCTGCAGGCCGGCGAGCTGCAATGGGCACTCGAACTGACGAGCCGGTTGCGTCGGGTGGCGCCCAAGGACGAGGAGGTGCGCGAGATTCGCGTTGCCGCATTGCGGGGCCTGGCGGCCGACGAGGCCAATCCCAACGCCCGTCACTGGTACCTGACGCATGCGCGCGAGGTGGCGGGTGAGTTGGTGGTTCCCAATCGCATCGTCACGCCTTCGCCGGAGATGCTGTCGGCGATGCCGCTTTCCACTTTCTTCGACGGGCTGGTGGTCAATCTGGATGCAGAGGCGGCGGCTGAGGTGGAAAGCGCGCTGGTCTTCGAGTTTCCGGACCTTGCGCAGACGCGTACCTTGATCGTTCGGCGTGGCGTGGCGGAGGTGCTCCCTGGAGGCCTGGAGGGTGCGGCGCTGCGGGTGCGGGTGCCCGCCCAGACTTTCAAGGAAATGCTTGCCGAGTTGCGGTCGCCCGCCGTCACGCTGGTACGGGACTTCGAGATGATCGAGGGGGGGCGCCTGGAGCTGCTTGGTTTCATGCGCCTGTTCGTGCCGGTCGAGGCCGAAGTCGGAAGTTAGATCGCGCGTGCCGGTTGCTGTCCCGGGGCCCGAGTGCCCCGGGGCTGCGGGCATGGTTGCGCCGGGGGGTAAACCCCCTTATTGTGCGCGCCCTTATGCGCCATATCATCGCCATTCTTCTGCAGAACGAAGCGGGGGCGCTGGCCCGCGTGGCCGGCATGTTCTCCTCACGGGGCTACAACATCGACTCATTGTCGGTAGCGCCGACCCATGACCCTGCGGTGTCCCGACTGACCCTGGTGACCAGTGGTTCGGACGCCGTCATTCATCAGATCCTGCAGCAGACGCGCAAGGTGGTCGATGTGGTCGAAATCATCGACCTGTCGGCACGGGATCATCTTGAGCTGGAACTGGTGCTGGTCAAAGTGGCCGCCACTGACGAACAGGCACGCCGGCTGATCGACTGTGCCCGTCGCCATCACGCCGTGATGCTGGACGAGACCGATACCACCCGCACGGTGCAGAGCACCGGTACGGTGGCCGAAAACGATGCGTTCCTGGCCGAGTTGGCCGATGTCGCCCCCATCATCGAGCTGGTGCGCAGCGGCGTTGCGGCGCTGGAACGCGGCCCGGCAGCGCTGACCGCGCCTGAAGACGATTCAACCCCCTGATTGTCCCCAAGCCTTGGGGCCCAAGACCCGGAGTGTCACGTGAGCATTAACGTCTACTACGACAAAGACGCCGACCTTTCCATCATCCAGTCCAAGAAGGTCGTCATCCTCGGCTACGGTTCGCAGGGCCATGCCCACGCCCAGAACCTGAAGGACTCCGGTGTCGACGTGACCGTCGCTCTGCGCAAGGGTTCCAAGAGCTGGGCCAAGGCCGAAGGTGCCGGGCTCAAGGTGCTGGAAGTCGCCGAGGCGGTGAAGCAGGCTGACCTGGTGATGATTCTGGCGCCCGACCAGGACCAGAAGAAGATCTATGACGAGTCCGTGGCCCCCAACCTCAAGCAGGGCGGCGTGCTCGCGTTCGCGCACGGCTTCAACATCCACTTCCAGCTGATCGAGCCGCGCCCCGACCTCGACGTCATCATGGTGGCCCCGAAGGGGCCCGGGCACACGGTTCGCGGCACCTACGTGCAGGGCGGCGGCGTGCCCAGCCTGATCGCCATCCACCAGGATGCTTCCGGCCAGGCCAAGAACATCGCACTGTCCTATGCCTCCGCCAACGGCGGTGGCCGTGCCGGCATCATCGAGACCAACTTCCGCGAAGAGACCGAAACCGATCTGTTCGGCGAGCAGGCGGTGCTCTGCGGTGGCGCCTCGGCGCTGGTGCAGGCTGGCTTCGAGACCCTGGTGGAAGCCGGCTATGCTCCGGAGATGGCCTACTTCGAGTGTCTGCACGAACTGAAGCTCATCGTCGACCTGATGTATGAAGGCGGCATCTCGACCATGCGCTACTCGATCTCCAACACCGCCGAGTACGGCGACTACGTGACCGGCCCGCGCATCATCACTGAGCAGACCAAGCAGGAAATGAAGCGCGTGCTGGCCGACATCCAGACCGGTAAGTTCGCCCGCGACTTCGTGCTGGAGAACCAGGCTGGCCAGCCGATGCTCAAGGCCCGCCGCCGTCTCGGCGCCGAGCACCAGATCGAGGAAGTCGGCGCCAAGCTGCGCGGCATGATGCCCTGGATCTCCAAAAACAAACTCGTCGACAAGAGCAAGAATTAAAACCCCGAGTAGCGTGGGGATCCTGGCGTCGGGAGGGGTTTGCCGACACCCGCAGAAACGCCCTCTTCGGAGGGCGTTTTTCGTTGCGGGGCTGGGGGCGCTCAGCGGGCTGCGCTACCATGCGGGCCATGAATGAACATGATCCATCGCCGCGTCAGCGCAAGGGCATCTACCTGCTGCCGAACCTCTTCACCACCGGCACGCTGTTCGGCGGATTCTTCGCCATCGTGTCGGCGATGAACGGCCATTTCGGGTTGGCCGCCACGGGCATTCTGGGGGCCATGATCGCGGACGCGCTGGATGGCCGTATCGCGCGGCTCACCAATACGCAGACCGATTTCGGCAAGGAATACGATTCGCTCTGCGACATGGTGGCCTTCGGTGTGGCGTCGTCGGTGGTGATCTATGCCTTCAGTCTGCACCACCTGGCCGAATACAAGTGGCTGGGCGGCAAGTTGGGATGGGTGGCGGCGTTCCTCTTCACGGCCTGCGCTGCCTTGAGACTGGCGCGGTTCAATGTGCTGGCAGCCATTGCCGGCAGCAACAAGGACTTCTTCGGGCTGCCGAGCCCGGCGGCGGCGGCGGTGGTCACCTTTTTCGTGTGGACAGCGCACAGCAACGGGTGGGAGGGCGATGCGCTACTGGTGCCGGCGACGTTGCTGACCATCAGCATCGGTTTGCTGATGGTCAGCAATTTCCGGTATGCCAGCTTCAAGCAGGTGAAACTTGCCGAGCGTGTGCCGTTCGTCAAGCTGCTGCTCGCAGTCGGGCTGATCGCACTGGTGGCCACCAATCCGCCGTTGGTGTTGTTCGTCGCGTTCTTCGGCTATGCCATGTCGGCACCAGTGCTGGCCGCATGGCGGCGGTATCGCGGCCGCTCAGCGGCGGCTTGATCACGCAAGCGATTGGAGTATCATTCGGCTTCATGAACACGTCGCACGCCAAGCCGGTCTTCTCCGTGGCCACCCGCCGCGGTGCTGCGCTGCGACTTACGCTTCGCCTTCTGCCGTAAGGCAGAACGACGAACAGCGCCCGCGCGGGGCCCAAGCCGCGCCATCCTGAACCGCTTTTCCCCGTATCGCACGGCAACGCGCATGGCGCGTGCCGGAAGACCTGAGGTGTTCCATGGCTATGTTGACTGATCCCTCCAAGAAATATCGACCGTTTGCCCCGGTCGGCCTGCGTGATCGTACCTGGCCGGACGCGGTGATCACGCGCCCGCCGATCTGGTTGTCCACCGACCTTCGCGATGGCAATCAGGCGCTGATCGAGCCGATGAACGCAGAGCGCAAGCTGCGGATGTTCGAGTTGCTGGTGAAGACCGGATTCAAGGAGATCGAGGTCGGCTTCCCGTCGGCGTCGCAGACGGAGTTCGATTTCCATCGCCACCTGATCGACAACGGTCTGATCCCGGACGATGTCACCATCCAGGTGCTGACGCCGGCGCGCGAAACACTGATCCGACGGACTTTCGAAGCATTGAGAGGCGCGCCCCGGGCCATCGTCCACGTGTACAACGCAGTGGCGCCGATCATGCGCCGCGTCGTGTTCAAGATGAGCGAGGACGAGATCGTCGAGCTGGCGGTGTCGCATATCCGGCTGGCGCGCGAGCTGGCGGAAGCCAACCCCGGAACCGACTGGCGTTTCGAGTACTCCCCCGAGATGTTTTCCGGCACCGAGCTGGCGTTTTCAAAGCGGGTGGTGGATGCCGTGGTGGAGGCGTCGGGGGCAACACCGGAACGGCCGATCATCATCAATCTGCCATCAACGGTGGAGCATTCCACACCGAACATCTTCGCCGACATGATCGAGTGGATGCACCGCAACATCTCACGACGGGATGCGGTGATTCTGTCGGTGCATCCGCATAACGACCGTGGCACCGGGATCGCCGCAGGCGAGTTTGCCTTGATGGCGGGCGCCGACCGTATCGAGGGCTGCCTGTTCGGCAACGGCGAGCGCACCGGCAACGTCTGCCTGGTCA
>CAKZHZ010000037.1 GCA_936928855.1 uncultured Polycyclovorans sp. | reverse complement strand
GACCTTCAGGACCCTGTGGGCCAGTCGGACCTTCGGGCCCCTGCGGACCACTCGGACCTTCAGGACCCTGTGGGCCAGTCGGACCTTCGGGCCCCTGCGGACCACTCGGGCCTTCCGGTCCCTGTGGACCACTCGGGCCTTCCGGTCCCAGCGGACCGCTCGGACCTTCAGGACCCTGTGGGCCAGTCGGACCTTCCGGTCCCTGTGGGCCAGTCGGACCTTCAGGACCCTGTGGGCCTTGAGGCCCCACCAGCGACGTCAGCCATTCGGTTTCGGTGCCGGTGAAACCGTTGTTGACGGCAATTTCGTAGGCGCTCAAACCCGGCGTGCCGCCTCCAGGCGGCAGCGCTTCGAGATCTTCAACCCGACCTACCAGGTCGGCGACGCCGCCGACAAGGTTGTCGAGTACGCCGTCTACGGCTTCGAAAGCGGCGCCGACGTTGGTGTAAGCATGGGTCTGGATCGTGTAGGTCGGCCCGGTCCACACCCCACCGGCGTAGCTGGCGCTACCCCCCAGTGCCGTGGCGAGGGTCATGCCCCACTGATTGTCGATGCTCTCGCCGAGGGCATTGAGCTGGCCCAGATTCACCGCGTCGGTATCGCCGATGCCCTCAGCAAGGTTGGTGATGCGGGTACCGTTGGTGCCCTCAAGGGTGATGGCGTCCTTCTCGGCCCCATCGTAAAGCACGCCCAGGGTGCTGCCGCTGGCCGCCAGGGCTTCGACGGCATCGAGCGCGGCGCCGACGTTGTCGTAGTCGGTGCCGGCGATGTCGTAGCTCGGGGCGTTGAGACTGCCGTCCGGATTGGCGGTGGCGTTGCCGCCCAGGGCGGCAGCGGTGCTCGCTGCCAGGTTGCCGATGCCGGTGGTGTTCTGGGTGACGATTTCGTTGGTGGCGAAGAGTTGTGAGCCATTGACCGCGTCGGTGCTGTCGGCCGCCAGATCGCCGTCGGCGAGGTTGCTGATGCGTGTCGCACCGCTGTCGCCCTGCAGGGTGATCACGTCCCGGGTCGCATCGTCGTAGACCACCGCGAGCGGATCGCCGGCACCGTTGGCCAGCGCTTCCACCGCTTCGAGTGCGCCGCCCACATTGTCGAAGGCGGTACCGCCGATGTTGTACGTCGGGCCTTCGATGCTGCCGTCGGCATTCACCGTCGCGCCGCCACCGAGCGACGTGCTCAGGCTCAGTGCCGCGCCGTGAAGCTGGCTGCCGTTGATCGCATCCGTGCTGTCGATCGCCAGTGAGCCCGCTGCAACATTGACGATGCGCCGCTCACTACCGACAGCGCCGACCGAGACGGTGCGCTCGACATTCGCCACCGAACCCTGGCCCAGCGCCACGCTGTTGAGTGCACTGGCGTTGGCGCCGTGGCCCAGCGCCAGGCTGGACTCGCCGCTCGCGAGTGCGCTCAGACCAACAGCCGTGCCGTTGTTCGCCTCGACACGGGCGCTGGCACCCACGCTGAGGCCGTTGACCGCGTTGACCGCCACCGCCGCGTTGCGGCCGATGGCGACGCCGTTGATCGCACCGGCGCCCACCCGCGCGCCGTTGGATGTGGCATCGCCACCGCCGATGGCCACCGAATCCTGCGCCGCAGCGGCGCTGAAGCTGCCGATCGCCGTACTGCGCAAGCCGCTGGCAGTATTGCGCGAGCCGAACGCGCTACTGCTCGCCCCCGTGGCCGCGTTCGAGCGTCCTACCGCAGTGGCCTCGAGACCGGCGGCCGATGCACTCGTGCCAATGGCGAGCGCATCGACGCCCGTCGCCGCTACCGACGCGTTGCGGCCGACAGCGATGCCGTTGGTCGCGCCCATCGCCACCCGTGCGCCGCTGTCCGAGGTGTCGGAGTTGCCGATAGCCAACGAGAAATCTGCAGCGGCGGTACTCGCCGAGCCGACCGCGGTGCTGGACTGGCCGGAGGCGATATTGCTGTAGCCGAGGGCGCTGCTTTGCGGGCCGCTGGCGAGGTTGTAGCTACCAAAGGCGCTGCTTTCTTCCTCGCTGGCTACGTTCAGCAAACCAAAGGCGCTGCTTAAGTCGCCGCTGGCATTGTTCTCCAAGCCAAAGGCGTTGCTGAGCACCCCGTTGGCATAGTTCTCAAAACCAAAGGCATTGCTGTCCTGGCCGATCGCCCGGTTCAGCGAACCCAGGGCACTGCTACCTTGGCCGCTGGCCTGATTGTCGAAACCAACGGCGCTGCTGAAATCGCTGGTGGCCTGGTTTTCAAAACCGACGGCACTGCTGGCCTCGCCGGTAGCCTGGTTCGAAAAACCAATCGCGCTGCTGACGCGCTCGCTCGCAAAGTTGCTACGGCCGAGTGCGGAACTGGCTTCGCCGCTCGCCTGATTGGCGGAACCGAAAGCCTGGCTGCTGAGGCCGGTGGCACCGCTGAAGGCGCCCACGGCAATTGAATTCTCCCCCTGCACCAGGACGTTGTTACCCAGGGCAATGGCGTTGACACCCGCCGTTTCGACCCTCGCATTGCGGCCGATGGCGATGCCATAGGTCGCACCCGCCGCCACCCGTGCGCCAGTGCCCGAGCTGTCGGAGTTGCCGATCGCCAGCGAGAAGTCCGCTTCAGCCGCGCTCAGCGAGCCGATGGCCGTGCTGCGCACGCCGAGGGCCTGATTGCTGCGCCCGACAGCGGTGCTGGCGAGGCCTGTCGCCTGGTTGTTGCCGCCGAAAGCCTGGCTGAAGTCGGCGGAGGCGGTGTTGCCGGAGCCGACCGCGCTGCTGTTCTGGCTGGTCGCGGCGTTGCTCACACCGCATTCCAGCGAATCCCCCCCGGAACCCGCGACGCACAGCCCGCCACCGGCCGACGCAACCGCTGCGTTGAGCTGCGCCAGATTCACTGCATCGGTGTCGTTCACGCCCTCGTCCACGTTCACGATGCGGCGCTGGTTGGTCGTGCTGCCCACCGAGATCGTGTTGTCGACATTCGCGACCGAGCCCTGACCCAGTGCGACGCTGTTAAGGGCTCCGGCGTTGGCACCGTGACCCAGCGCCAGGCTGGAGACACCACCAGCGAGCGCATTCAGACCGACGGCCGTGCCGTTGTTCGCTTCAACGCGGGCGCTGGCACCCAGGCTGACCCCGTTGACGGCGTTGACCGCAACGGCGGAATTGCGACCGATGGCGACACCATTGATTGCACCGGCGCCGACCCGCGCGCCGTTGCCGGCGTTGCTGCCACCGCCGATGGCCACCGAATCATCCGCCGTGGCGGAACTGAAGGTGCCCAGGGCCGTGGCCCGCGCCCCGCTGGCCGTGCTGCGCGAGCCGAACACGCTGCTGCTGGCACCCGTGGCTGCGTTCGAGCGGCCGACCGACGTGGCTTCGGCCGCCGTGGCCGTCACACTGGTACCGATCGCCAGGGCATCCACACCTTCTGCCGCGATGCTGGCATTGCGACCCACGGCGATGCCGTTGGTTGCGCCCGTTGCCACCCGCGCGCCGCTGGCCGCGGTGTCGGAGTTGCCGATCGCCAGCGAGAAGTCCGCCGCTGCCGAGCTTTGCGTGCCTATCGCCGTTGCGGAGGTCGCTGCGGCAGAGGTATTGGTGCCGAGTGCGATCGCGTCGATCCCCGCCTCGACAGCCGCATTGCGGCCGATGGCGATGCCGTTGGTCGCACCGGCGAGGACGCGCGCGCCCAGCGTTTCGTCAGCCGAGTTGCCGATGGCCAGCGAGAAATCAGCCTCCGCGAAACTCGCCGAACCGACTGCGGTGCTGTTCAGGCCGCTCGCGGTGTTGCGGTGTCCCAAGGCGTTGCTGAAATTGCCTGTCGCATTGTTGTGGGATCCAAACGCGTTGCTGGTTTCGCCTTCCGCGTCGTTGCCGAGGCCAAACGCGCTGCTGCCCTGCGCGACAGCCTGGTTGTTGCTGCCGAAAGCGTTACTGATGGCGCCGGCGGCGTTGTTGCCGGCGCCAATCGCTGCAGCGCCCGCCGCCTGCGCGGAGGTACTGCTGCCCAGCGCAATGGCATCGACGCCCGCCGCTTCGACACTGGCGTTACGCCCGATGGCGATGCCGCCGGTGGCACCGGCCGCCACCGTTGCGTTGTTTTCGAGAGTGAATCCGCCCTCGAACCCGATGAAGTCACCGCTGCCGATCGCCAGTGACGAGTCGCCTGCGGCAACGCTGGCCATACCGATCGCGCTACTGCCGACTCCCGTAGCCTGATTGAACACGCCGATGGCGTGGCTGAAATCGGCGCTGGCTTGATTGACCCCTCCGATCGCGCTGCTGCCGACGCCGCTGGCGATATTGCTGTTCCCGAAGGCGCTGGCACCTTGGCCGCTGACCTGGTTAAAGAAACCGACGGCGCTGCTGTACTCGCCGCTCGCGGTGTTGTTGTAGCCCAGTGCGCTACTCTGGTCGCCGGTGGCGTTGTTCCTGGCACCCACCGCGGAACTTCTGCCCCCCTCCGCCTCGTTCTCCCAGCCCAGCGCCGAACCCTCGTCGCCAGCCGCGATGTTCCCGCCACCTACTGCAACGGCCTGCCAGCCGCCGGCGTCGTTGCTATAGCCTACGGCCACGGCGTGCTCGTCGCCCGCGAAGGAATTAAACCCGATGGCGACCGCTTCTTCTGCGCCCTCATCGACAACGGCTCGCGTGCCGATGGCAATGCCGCGGTTGGCGCCTGCCCCCACCTGCGCGCCGGTTCCGAAGGTGTCGGAGCTGCCAATCGCGAGCGAGAAATTTGCCGTAGCTGTGCTCTGCGAGCCGATGGCCGTGCTGCGTACGCCGAGCGCCTGGTTGCTGAATCCGACGGCGGTGCTGAACTGGGCCGTCGCGCGACTCGCATCGCCCACCGCTGTGCTGCTGACCCCGGAGGCAATGTTGCTCACCCCCAGCGCGGTCGCGCGGTTGGCCTCGGCGCGGCTGTCGGCGCCAAAGGCATTGGCGAATTGTCCGGTGGCATCGCTCTGCGAGCCCACCGCGGTACTCTCCGATCCGCTGGCGATGTTGGCGTTGCCGCAGGCCAGTGAACTGGCGCCCGAACCATTGCTGCCACCGTTGCCGCCGCTGTCGTTGAGCCGGCATTCGTCGGCGAGCACACCGGGCGCATGGCCCAGCGTCAACAATACCAGTGCAACGCTGGCCAGCGGCACAACACGCCCCCGCCGGCCCGTGCCGGGCGCCCTGGCGGCACCGCGATTGGCGGCCAGCTCGGAAGTCACCACCAGACGGCCCTGCACGCGGTTCCACACAAGTTTGTAAATTCGGTTCATGGCTGACTCCCTGGCTTCATTGCACGCTTGCAATGGTCAATGGCCACGGTTGATGGCGGTATCGGTGAAAGGGGCTGGGCGGTGGTCGCAGGCACGATGTTGTTCGTCGCCGTCCCGATGCGGGCTGTCCTGAGTCGGGTGCTTACAAGTCGGCGGTCTGTGGTGTCCACGCGAACTCGTGGAGTTGCCAACCGTCCCCGGTGGAATAGAACTGGAAGGTCCACACCAGCGGCTGCTTCTGCCGTTGTTCCAGGTAGGTGAAGCGCCACAGCGAATCGCCAAGTTTTCTGTGGCTGATCAGCTCATACCCCACGGCCGCGCCGAAGCGGGCATCGAACTGGGCGTTGCGCTGCGCCAGACTGGCGCGCAGCGCCGCATCAATCTCCTGCGGCGGCAGAGTCACATTGGCTTTGAGCCGGGCGTAGGCTTGCTCAAGCTGGCCGGCGGCCACCGCCTGCATGACGGTGTCGGTGAATTTCTCCATGTCGCGGCGTGACGCCATTTGCTGCACGGCCGTGGATGCGGTCGCGCCCGACGCGAGAACGGCGCCGGACAAGGCAAGCGCGGTCAATATTCTGGATTTCATCCCGGAGACTCCTGGTCGTGCTGGCGTTCGCAAGGGCGCGAAACGAATCCGGCAACGATTCAGGAAGTGGACGAGCTGCTTTTTGTGGCCGGGTCGCCGTGGCCAAACCGCCAATGCTCAGAAACGTTGCACACCTGCAATGGTCGGTCCGCAGCGGGCGGCTGAGTATCCGTGAGTAGGACTAGCACTTTGGTCGGATTCACCCGGCGGTGGGCCGCGACAGATCCGCTCCGATGCCCGATCCGGACGGGCATGACAGCGATGCCGTGTCAGCCCGCGGCCATCACCTCATCCGCCGCCCGCTCGCCCGCACTGATGGCGCCGTCGATGTAGCCCAGCCAGCGGCTGGCGGTTTCGGTGCCGGCCCAGTGGATGCGGCCGCAGGGGTCGCGCAGGGCGTGGCCGCAGGCGCTGAGGGCGCCGGGGCTGGGCACGCCGACGTAGCAGCCCTGGCTCCAGGGGTCGGAGATCCAGTCCTTGTCGAGGTAGCCGATGGGCTGGGCGGCGGCATCACCAAAGTAGCGGGTCAGCGAGGCGATGCAGGCATCGCGCCGCACCTCGGTGGGCTGGCCGGCGAGGCGGCGGCTGTGGGCGCCGTCGAAGAAGCCCACCAGAAAGCCGTGGGGGCTGCCGGGCGGGGTGGCGTCCAGCACCGGGCCGAACGGGCCCTGATCACTGATCACTTCGCCGGACAGGCCGCGGTCTTTCCAGAACGGTCGTTCGTAGGCGATCAGGGCCTTGATCACCGATCCCATGGGCATGCGGCTGTGCAGTTGCAGGCGGGCGGCCGGCAGGCTGGCATCGAAGTGGATGCGGGCGGCCAGTGCCGGCGGCAGCGCCACGATCACGCGACGCGCCTGCAGTTCCCCCTGGGCATGTCGCACCACCACGCCGCGATCGGTCTGGGTGATGGCATGCACCGGGGTGTTCAGGTGCAGGGTACCGGGGGGCAGCCGCTCGGCCAGCCGCTGGGCGATCTGGAAGGCGCCGCCCTTCACCTTGTATTTCTGGGCACCGTCGCCGTGCACTTCGGCCAGGTCTTCGACCTTGCCGGCGCCGGCGATGTACGAGAGGAAGCCCAGCATGGAGACTTCGTGCGCTTCGCAGGTGAGGATGGCGCGGGTGAGGATATCCACCAGGGTGCGGCCGCCGCGCGTGTACATCGACTGCTGCAGCCATTGCGCCACCGTGATGCGGTCCCACTCGGCGGCGTGGGTCGAGGCCCAGGGACGGACGGGATCCAGGGTGGCGGCCATGCGGTCGACCCGGCGGATGGCGCGGTCGGCATCCAGCAGACCCAGCAGCGACATGCGCGGCACGGTGCCGCGGTAGGCCCGCAGGCGGCCGTGTATCTCCATCAACCGCTGGCCGTCAGCGAACTGCGGGTACAGCGCCAGCCCCAGTTCTTCGCACAGGGCCACGGCGGTGTGCTGGGTGGGGCCGATCCACTGGCCACCCACATCCACGGCTTCGCCGCACAGTTCGCCGCCTTCGGTGCGGCCGCCAACGCGGTCGCGGGCTTCCAGCAGACGCACGCGCCGCCCCTGTGCGCTCAGCCGTTGCGCGGCGCGCAGGCCGGAGACGCCTGCGCCGATCACGCAGTCGTCGAGGGTTTCCGTGGTGCTCATGTGTGGCGACTCCGGTGGACATGGCCCAGCGCGCGGGCGGCGGGCGGTGTCATGATGGCCTTGAATTAATTAAATGTACGCGTACACAATAATCCATGACGTCCCGTTCTGCCAAGCCCCGCGGCCGCCCGCGCCAGTCCGTTGCCGATCAGCAGGCGATGCGCCAGCGCATCATCGTGGCCGCGCGCCGATTGTTCCTGCGGGACGGGGTGGAGGCGGTATCCATGCGCAATCTGGCGGCCGAGGTGGGCTGCTCGCCAATGGCGCTGTACCGCTACTTCGCCAACAAGCAGGAAATCCTGTGGCAGGTGTGGGATGTGTTTCTCGACGAGCTGTTCACCCGCCTGCAGCAGGTGCAGGCGGACCGCCCGCGTGAGCGCCTTGCGCGGCTGGCGCAGGGCTATCTGGACTACTGGCTGGACTATCCGGAGCGTTTTCTCATTGTGTTTCTGCAGCCGGATCTGGAGCCCGGTGGTACCCGCCGCTACCTCGAAAGCGGGGACATCGTGCGGCGTTTCGCGCTGTTCACCGACACCGTGGTGGCGGCGCAGGCGGCGGGTGAGCTGGGTGCCGGCCCGGCCGAGGCCATCGCTCAGGGGCTGATCTGCGCGGTACAGGGGCTGGCGCTCAACTTCATCACCATTCCCGACTACCCCTGGCACGATCGCAGCGCCGTGAGTGCGCTGGTGGTGCGCAGCTATCTGGCGGGCGTGCCGGGCACGTCCTGACCCGCCTCAGGGCGCGGCGGCCATGCGCCGGTGCGCGCCCGGGCTGTAGCCGGCGCGGCTGCGGAAGGCACGGGTGAAGTTGGCCGCATCGGAAAACCCCAGCGAATACGCCACCTCGGTCACGCTCATGGCGCCGCTGGCGAGGCGCTCGCAGGCAATCTCGTGCTGGATACGGCCGGCCAGCGCCCGGTAGGTGGTGCCTTCGCGCGCTAGATAGCGGTTGAGCGTGCGGGTAGAGATATTCAGTTGGGCCGCCAGTTCCGCCAGCGACGGCAGACCTTCGGCCACTTCGCGCAAAGTCATGGCCACCCAGTCGGCGAAACGGCCACCGTCGGCGGCCTGTTGCACCAGCGCCCGGCAGCGATCCTCGGCAATCCGTCGTGCGTGCGGGTCGGCCATGGTCAGGCGCAGCCGGCGCGGGTCGTCCAGCAGGCGCAGCCGGACGCCCGGTGTGCTACCCACGCCGAAGCGGAGGTCGACATTGCGCAGCAGCTCGCGCGGATAGCGCGGGGCGTGCGGGGGTTCCGGAATCGACAGTTCCAGAATGCAGGGCGGGCGATGCTCGGCCGTGAGGTCGCTGATCTCCCGGACGGCCGCCATGGCAATCGCTTCCAGATGAAAGTGGAGGCAGAGCGGGCTCATGGCGGTGCGCGGGCTGAAGGCCATTTCGCCGCTGTCGGGGCTGCGGCTGTAGCGCATCCGAAAGCTGGGCATGATCAGGCGAAAGTACTGCGCTTCGAAGCGCAAAGCCTGGTCCAGCGTGTCGCTGTTGAACATCACAAAGCCAACAAAACTGTGGGCGCTCGCCGTGAGCAGGCGGCCCACCTCCATACCGAGATCAGCGCGGCCGGTGCTGGCGAATACGTACTGCACCAACTGGTCCACCTGCGAGAAGCGCAAGGTCGCCTCGGGGTCGCTCAACAGGCTGGGCGACAGCTTCTGCGCCCGCAGCAGGGCGGTGAAGTCCACCCCCTGCTGGACCAGGATCTCCCCCAGCCGCGCGTAGTAGCGGGCAGGAACCCGGGGGTCGGCATCAGGCGCGCTGGCGATGGACATGGCGCATTATGACAACACATCGGCGCAAAATGACAATCAATCGAGTGGCCGCGTGGGCAAGATGTGCTCACCTGTTGAGGAGAGATCATCATGAGTGCAATCGGACTGAACAAGGCGGATCACGACGCGCTGCGCTGGGTCGACGGCAAGAAGTGGTTCTGGCTGCTGAGCCCGGCCATTCCCGTGATCGCGCTGGCGTCCGTGCTGGCGGCGGTGATGGGCGCCCCGGGCTGGGTGATGTGGGCGCTGCCCGTCTTCTTCTACGTCATCGTGCCAGCGCTCGACTGGCTGGTAGGAGAAGATCGCGTCAATGCGCCGGAGTCGGCGGTGCCCGCGTTGGATGCCGACCGCTACTACCGCCACATCGTGTTTGCCTATATCCCTACGCAGTACCTCATCACCGGCGTCGGCGCCTGGTTTGCAGTGACCGGCAACCTGGCGCCCTGGGAGCTGCTGGCACTGGTGATCAGCACCGGCATCGTCAACGGTGTGGGGATCAACACCGCGCACGAGCTGGGGCACAAGACCAACACGCTGGAGCGCTGGCTGGCCAAGATCACCCTGGCGCCAGTGGCCTATGGGCACTTCTTCATCGAGCACAACAAGGGCCACCACAAGCATGTGGCCACCCCGGAAGACCCCGCCAGCTCACGTATGGGCGAGAGCTTCTGGGCCTTCCTGCCGCGCACCGTGGTGGGCAGCCTGAAGTCGGCCTGGCACATCGAGGCCGAGCGGCTCAAGCGGCAGAACAAGCCGGTGCTGTCCTTGGACAATGAGGTGCTGCAGTCCTGGGCGATGACGGTGCTGCTGTTCGCCGCCCTCACCCTGTGGCTGGGCCCCTGGGCGCTGGTGTTTCTGGTGGTGCAGGCCGCCTTCGGCTTCTCGCTGCTGGAGGTGGTGAACTACTTGGAGCACTACGGCCTGATCCGCCAGAAGCTGCCCAACGGCCGCTACGAGCGTTGCCAGCCGCGGCATTCGTGGAACAGCAATCACGTGGTCACCAATCTGCTGCTCTATCAGCTGCAGCGCCACTCCGACCACCACGCCAATCCCACGCGTCGCTACCAGGCGTTGCGCCACTTCGAGGACAGCCCGCAGCTGCCCTCCGGCTATGCCGCGATGATTCTCATCGCCTACTTCCCGCCGCTGTGGTTCAAGCTGATGGACCCGAAGGTGGTGGCGCATCACGGCGGCGACCTGCGCAAGGCGCACCTGCACGGTCCGCGGCGCGAAGCGCTGCTGCGGCGCTGGGCGTATGCGGCGCCGGCCGAGGGGGTTGACACGGTGGTGGCTGAAGCCGAGGTGCCGGCGATCACAACCGTGGATGCCGAGCAGTTCCAGTGCCCGAACTGCCAGTACATCTACGACCCCAAGGTGGGCTGTCCGCACGAGGGCTACCCGGCCGGGACCGCCTGGTCCGCGCTGCCGATGAGCTGGCAGTGCCCGGACTGCGCGGTACGCGAAAAGCCGGACTTCCGCCCGCTGCGCGACTGAGCGGGGAACCGTGCAGGCTTCAGGGGGGCGTCCCGCAAGGGCGCCCCTTTGTCGTTGGAGGTGCGGATTTCCCGTACCGCAGGGGCGCGCTTTTGGGTAGGGTGGTCAGCTCATGCCATCTGCACAGGGAGTGCCCATGTCGTCGCCGTTGCCGCTACCCCGGGTTGATCGGCGTCGCGCCCTGCAAGGCCTGTTGGCCACCGCTGCTACGGGTGCTGCGCTGCCGTTTCTCAAGGCCTGTTCGGCGGCGCCGCCCGAAGGTCTGGGGCATGGTCGGGCCAAAGGCGAGTGGCGCAACTGGTCCGGTTCTCAGGCCGCCCGGCCCCGTGCATGGGTGGCGCCCCGGGACGAAGATGCCCTGCGCGCCCTGATGCGGGACACGAGGGGACCGTTACGGCCGGTCGGCGCCAGTCATTCGTTCTCGCCGGTGGTCACCACCGATGGCACCCTGCTGTCTTTGTCGAAACTGTCGGGGCGTGTCGACCATGACCCTGATCGACGACAGGCCACACTGTGGGCGGGCACCACCGTCCGCGACGCCGGGCCGTTGCTGGCTGCGGTGGGGCAGGCGCTACCCAACCAGGGGGATGTCGACCCTCAGACCCTGGGCGGTGCCATCGGCACCGCCACCCATGGCACCGGTATCAGCCTCGGATCGTTCTCCTCGATGGTGGCGGGGCTGCGGCTGGTAACTCCGCATGGTGAGGTGATCGACTGTGATGCGGAACGCAATGCGGATCTGTTTCAGGCCGCCTGCACCGGTATCGGCGCTCTTGGCGTGGTCAGCCAGGTGCGGCTGCAGAACCGGGCGGCGTTCCGGCTGCGTCAGCGGGAGTACACCCAGCCGCTGAAGGACGTTCTGGCGAACATTGACACCCTCCGGCAACAGCACCGGCACTTCGAGTTCTTCGCCTTCTTCCATGCGGATGACGTGCTGGTGAAGACACTCGACGAAACCGATGCGGCCGACACACCGGAACCGCTGCTGCAATTGCCAGTGGATGCCGCCCTCTGGCTGGCGTCCGAGTTGGCGCATGGCCTGCCCAATGCCGATGCGCTGCTGCAACGCGTGCTGGTCAGCCTGTCGGATGCCGCTGCCGAGCGGGTGGGGCCGTCCTATCGCATCTTCCCTTCGCCGCGTGAGGTGGCGTTCAACGAGATGGAGTACGAGGTGCCGGTGGACAACGGGCCGGACTGCCTGATGGAGATCATCGATACCGTACGGGCCAGTGACATCCGCACCTTGTTTCCCATCGAATACCGGCATGTGGCGGCGGAGTCGGCCTGGCTCAGCCCGTTTCACCAGCAGGCCTGCGCCGCCATCTCGATTCACCAGTATTGGCAGGTGGACTATCGCCCGCTGTTCGCGCTGGTGGAGCCTGTCCTGCAGCGACATGGAGGGCGTCCACACTGGGGCAAGCTGCACAGCTTGGACGCCGCAGGTCTGGCGGCGCGCTACCCGCGCTGGACGGACTTCCAGCGGCTGCGTCGACAGCTGGATCCGAGCGGCAAGATGCTGAGCCCGGCACTGCGGAACTGGTTTGGGGAGGCGGGGCATGAAACGACGTGATCTGCTGATCGTGCTGGCCGCATTGGGCGGGGTGGCGGCCCTCAAGCTGCGCCCGGGAAATCGGGGTGCCCCTCATGATGCGTACTTTGCCGATCTCGATGCGCTGCTCAAGGCACAGGGGCCCGCGCGGCCCTGCCTGGTGCTGGATCTCGACCGGCTCGATCACAACCTTGCGGTGTTCGGACGCGATCTGCACCCCAGCAAGCAATGGCGTGTCGTGGCCAAGTCACTGCCCAGCATCAAGCTGCTCGATTACGTGATGCGCCGTCACGGCACGCAACGTCTGATGGCGTTTCATCAGCCTTTCCTCAACCTGCAGGCGCAGGCCTTTCCGGCGTCCGATCTGCTGCTCGGAAAGCCGATGCCGGTGCAGGCGGCAGCAGCGTTCTACCAGACGCACCGGGGGCCCTTTGATCCCGCCCGCCAGTTGCAGTGGCTGGTGGATACGCCCGAACGGGTGACGGAGTATCGGGCGCTGGCCCGAGGACTGGGAACGCGACTCAACCTGAACATCGAGCTGGATGTCGGCCTGCATCGCGGTGGTGTTGCTGACGACCTGACCCTGCTGACCCTGCTGGCCGCCCTGGCCCTGAACCCGGCCGCCGCGCGCATCATCTGCTGGACCGACGACCATGGCCGCAAGGCCTGCGGCGATGTGGCACCGCCCGAGGTCAGCACCCGCGAGCGTCAGGTGATCAACGCGCGCGGCATGGTGGTTGAAGTCCAGCCGCGGGCGCCCACCGAAGCCGAGCGCCAGGCCAAGGCCGAAGCCACGCTCCGCGCCGCAGAAGAGGCGGCTCTGGCCGAGCGCGCGGCCGCCTATGACCGGTTTCTGCTGGAAACCTATCGTGACCTCGACGAACTGGTGTTGCAGGGCGAGCGTCGCATCGAGGCCGTGATGGGGCGCAAGGCGCTGGCGGAACGGGCCCTGGCCGACACCGAGACTGCC
>CAKZHZ010000036.1 GCA_936928855.1 uncultured Polycyclovorans sp. | reverse complement strand
CGACGCCACCAAGGCCCCGATTCCGGTGGTGCCGACGGTGCACTACAACATGGGCGGCATCCCGGCGCTCTACACCGGCGAAGTGGTCACCCTCAAGGATGGCAACCCGGACAGCGTGGTGCCGGGCCTGATGGCCGTCGGCGAAGCGGCCTGTGTGTCGGTGCATGGTGCCAACCGACTGGGGTCCAACTCCCTGCTGGACCTCGTGGTGTTCGGCCGCGCGGCTGCGATTCGCACCGCGCAGCTGATCAAGCCCAATACGCCGCACAAGAAGATTTCCTCGCGCTCGGAAGATGCCGCGCTGGCGCGTCTTGATGCTGCGCGCAACGCCAAGGGCACTGCGGCCACCGCCCAGATCCGTCTCGACATGCAGAAGACCATGCAGAAGCACTGCGCAGTGTTCCGCGACGGCCCTCTGATGCAGGAAGGCGTCACCCGCCTCAACGAGATCATCGATACCTTCCATAACGACCTCAGGGTCACCGATCGTTCTCTGATCTGGAACTCCGATCTGATCGAGACGCTGGAGCTGGACAACCTGCTTGGACAGGCGCTGGTGACCATCGTTGGCGCCGAGAACCGCAAGGAATCACGGGGGGCGCACGCGCGTGACGACATCAAGGAGCGCGACGACGAGAACTGGTTGAAGCACACGGTGGCGTGGCGCACCGGTCCGAAGGACGTGAAGCTCGACTTCCGCCCGGTTCACATGCAGCCCATGGACGAGGATGTCGAGCACATCCCGCCGATGGCCCGTAAATACTAAGTTCCAGGAGCGTGTGAGATGGCACAGTTTTCACTCCCCCAGAATTCCCGGATCAACAAGTCGGCCGGCAAGCATTATCCTGCTCCCGCCGGCGCCAAGAATGTCCGGACCTTCAAGATCTACCGCTATGATCCGGATACCGGCGAGAACCCTCGTCTGGACAGTTACGACATCGACATGGATGCCTGCGGGCCCATGGTTCTCGATGCCCTGCTGAAGATCAAGAACGAAGTTGATGCCACGCTGACGCTGCGGCGCTCCTGCCGCGAGGGCATCTGCGGTTCCTGCGCGATGAACATCGATGGCAGCAACACACTGGCCTGCATCAAGTCATGTGCTGACATCAAGGGTACGGTCACGGTCTATCCGTTGCCGCACATGCCGGTGGTCAAGGACCTGGTGCCGGACATGACCCATTTCTATGCTCAGCTGGCCTCCATCGAGCCCTGGCTGAAAACCGACACGGCTGCCCCCACCCGCGAGCGACTGCAAAGCGAGGAAGAGCGCGCCAAGCTCGACGGCCTGTACGAATGCATCTTGTGCGCCTGTTGCTCGACCAGCTGCCCGAGCTACTGGTGGAATGGTGATCGCTATCTCGGTCCGGCCATCCTCATGCAGGCCTATCGCTGGATCGCGGACTCCCGCGACGAGGCCACCGGCGATCGTCTCGACGCGCTGGAAGACCCGTTCAAGTTGTACCGCTGCCATACCATCATGAATTGCACCAAGACCTGCCCGAAGGGACTCAATCCCGCCAAGGCGATTGCCGAGGTCAAGAAATTGATGGTCGAGCGTACGGTCTGACACCCGGGGTATCACTTCGGGGGCGGCGAGAGCCGCCCCCTTTCTCGTTCTGGAGCGTCATGGATCCCGCACGACTGAAATGGCTGTTACGCCGCGGCATGAAAGAGCTTGATGTGATGGTCACGCGCTATCACGACGCCCGCTACCCCATCGCACCCGAGGCCGAGCGGGCGGCCTTCGAGCAGATGCTGGAGGGAGTGGAGGATCCGGATATCTGGTCCTGGGCCATGGGATACAGCGAGGTGCCTGAGCCCTACGCGGATGTCATTCGTGAGCTTCGCATCCACCGTTGATTTGCGGTTGCGGCCTTCGCGGCGCGCCCTGCAGTGGGCGTTGTGGCTGCATGCCCTGCCGGCCGCGCTGCTGCCGCTGACGGTGGCGCCGGGGTGGCCGATGGTGGCGGTGGCCGGCCTGATCGCGTTGTCGTGGATGGCGATCCGTCACCACCCGGCGCTGGGCCTGGGGCGGCGGGCCATCACCCGGCTGACCTGGGACAGTGAAGACCGCTGGCAGGCCTGGATCGGCGGCAAGCCCCAGCCCGTCACCCTGCTGGGACACAGCCTGGTGCATGGCGACTGGCTGGTACTGCGTTTCGAAACCGAGCGCGGGCGCTGCGTCACCCGTCTGCTGATGGGGGATGATGCCGGCGCCGAGCCATTGCGGCGTCTGCGGGCGCGATTGTCGGTCCTATCCTGATACGCGCGACTCGCGGCGCCGACCCGGCAGTACCGTGGGTCGCGCTTCGCCAAGCGGCGTGGGGAAGTCGAGCGTGTAGTGCAGGCCGCGGCTCTCACGTCGGCTGAGGGCCGAGCGCACGATCAGGTCGGCCACCGTCACCAGATTGCGCAGTTCCAGCAGGTCCGGGCTGACCGTATAGTGGCTGTAGTACTCGGCGATCTCGCGCGACAGCAGCTCGATGCGGTGTTGCGCGCGCTCCAGCCGTTTGGTGGTGCGGACGATGCCGACGTAGTCCCACATGAAGGTGCGCAGTTCCAGCCAGTTGTGGCTGACCACCACATCCTCGTCAGAGTCGGTCACCTGACTGGCATCCCAGCCCGGCAGCGTGCGCGGCCGTTGCCATGCCGGCAGTCGGGTCAGCAGGTCGCGGGCGGCGGCGTCGCCGAACACCAGGCACTCCAGCAGCGAGTTGGAGGCCAGACGGTTGGCGCCGTGAAGGCCGGTGCAGGCCACTTCGCCAACGGCATAGAGACCTTCGACGTCGGTGCGGGCATTGAGGTCGGTCAGCACGCCGCCACACGTGAAATGGGCGGATGGGACGACCGGGATGGGCTCGCGGGTGATGTCGATACCCGCCTTCAGGCAGTGGTGGTGGATGCTGGGGAAGTGCTCGCGGATGAACGCCTCTGGCTGGTGGGTGATGTCCAGATAGACATAGCGCAGGCCCAGCCGTTTCATCTCGTGGTCGATGGCGCGTGCGACGACGTCCCGGGGCGCCAGCTCGGCGCGCTCATCGAAGCGCGGCATGAAGCGTTCGCCAGCGCGGTTGTCGGCATCGGGCAGGCGAAGCAAAGCACCCTCTCCGCGCAAGGCCTCGCTGATCAGGAAGTTGCGTTTCTCCGGGTGGAACAGCGTGGTCGGGTGAAACTGCATGAACTCCATGTTGGCGACCCGGCAGCCGGCGCGCCAGGCCATGGCGATGCCGTCGCCGGAGGCGCCATGCGGGTTGCTGGAGTAGAGATAGACCTGGTTGGCGCCGCCGGTGGCAAGCACCACCGCGCGTGCGGCGTGGGCATGAACCGCATGGGTATTGACGTTGAGCAGGTACGCCCCCTGCGCACGCTCGCCGACGATCAGGTCCACCGCCAGGTGATGTTCCAGCACCCGGATATTCGGGTGGCCTGCAGCCAGCGAGGACAACGTGGTCTCCAGGGCCCTGCCGGTGGCATCGGCGGCGTGGACCACGCGCCGGTGGGAGTGTCCGCCTTCGCGGGTCAGGTGCAGCCCCGTGCCTGAGCCGGTTTCCGGGTCGAGCGTGAAGCGCACGCCTTGCGCCTGCAGCCAGCGGATGGCGGCGGGGCCACGTTCCACGGTGAAGCGCACGGCCGCTTCATCGCATAGCCCGGCGCCGGCACCCAGGGTGTCATCGACATGGTGTTCGGTCGAGTCGTCGGCATCGAGCACCGCCGAAATGCCGCCCTGAGCCCACAAGGTGCTGCCACCGGCCAGGCGTCCCTTGGACACCACGGTGACCTTGACCCCCTTTTTTGCCAGGCGCAGCGCACAGGTCAGCCCGGCGGCGCCGCTGCCCAGGATCAGCACATCGGTCTCTTCCATGCAGCGCCCAGTTTGTCGAGTAGAATGCGAGTGTTGCGCCCGCTGCGATGACGGCGGGCCGCGTGTCTTACCACGCCTGCACGCGCGGATTTTCAGGGGTTGGGAGTGTAGCCGGTCGCCATCGATGATGACGGCCGCGTTACGGTCAAGCGGGACGCATGAGCGATACGAACACCGACGAACAGCTGGTCGCGCGGGTGCAGGGCGGTGATGTCCGTGCCTTCGAGATGCTGGTTCGCAAATACCAGAACAAGATCATCCAGCTGGTCAGCCGACTGGTCGGTGACGCCGATGCGCCCGATGTGGCGCAGGAAACCTTCATCAAGGCCTATCGGGCCATCGGTGGGTTCCAGGGCAACAGCGCCTTCTATACCTGGCTGTACCGGATCGGCATCAATACGGCCAAGAATCATCTGGTGGCGCAGTCGCGCCGTCCGAGCGGCCAGAACAACATTGATGTGGCCGATGCCGAACTTTACGGCCATACCGACCATCTAAGTGATGGCGATACCCCCGAGGCGGCCGCGCTGACGGAGGAGATCAAGTACAAGGTGGCCGAGGCCATCAGCGCGCTACCGCCGGATTTGCGCAAGGCCATCACCTTGCGTGAACTCGAAGGCCTGTCTTACGAGGAGATCGCCGAGGCCATGGATTGCCCCATTGGAACGGTGCGTTCGCGTATCTTCCGGGCACGGGAAGCGATCGATGCCGTCATTGGCCCGTTGATCAGCAATGATTGAGCATCGAAAAATGTTGTCAGAACGGGAACTTTTCCGTTCTTTCGCGGTACCAGTCGGAACGGACGGTGTGAAGCCATGAATGTTCAAGAAACCCTTTCGGCCCTGATGGACGATGCCTGCGAGGCGCAGGAACTTGATCGTCTGCTGGCCGGTATGGCGGAAGATTCCGCAGCGATGCGGCAGTGGTCGCAGATGTGCGCTCAGCGCGATGCCCGCGAAGGCACCCGGATCGCAACGGTCGGGGACGCCTGGATGGCAGGCCTGATGAGCGAGGTGCGAGCGGCACCAGTGCCGCTGGCCTCAGCGCACCCCAAGGTGGCTTCGCTGGCAGCACGCCGGCGGCCGGCCCTGCGGTGGCGTCCTGTGGCGGGCCTGGCGGCGGCGGCCAGTGTGGCCGCGGTTGCGGTCGCGCTAACCGTCGGTGTCGACCGCGCTCCCCCCACGGGTGCACCGGCCGCGGTGCCGGTTGCCGCTCCCGCCGCAGGTCTGCAGTTGGTGGCCAACACGCCGGCGGTGCCGCCGCGGGTCGACCCGGCCGGTACCGCCCAACCCCTGGACGCCGAGGACACCTGGCTCCTCAACAACTATCTGCTGGAACACAACAACGCATTGGCGAGCCAGGGGGTCGGCGGCACCTTGCGTTACGCCCGTTTCGCTGCGCACACCAGTGATGGCGCGCGTCCGATGGCGGTGTCGGCCGTGGAGGATGCCCGCTGATGTCGCGCCTGTGGCTCGCGGCGCTGGGCGCCGGCATCAGCTTCGGCGCCCAGGCGGCGGACCCGCAGGCCTGGCTGGTCGACATGAGCCGTGCGGCCCGCACCGCGAACTATGAAGGCGTGATGATCTATCGGGGCGCCTCGACCCTGGAAACCTTTCGCGTGACCCACCGCTTCCAGGATGGTCAGGAGCGAGAGCGGGTGCAGAGCCTCACCGGCGAACCGCGTGAGGTGCTGAAGCAGGGGGACACGGTGACGTGTCTGCTGCCAAAGAACCGTCGGCTGTCGACGGCGCCCCAGCCGACGCCGCAGGGGTTGTTTCCGGTGCTGTCCCCGGAGCAGGTGGCGCGGATCGCTCAGGTTTACCAGCTGGAAGATCTCGGTCAGCAACGCATCGCCGGGCGTGCCTGCCAGGGGGTTGCCATCGTGCCGAGGGACCAGTTCCGCTATGGCTACGAAATCTGGGCGGACGCCGAAACCCGGGTGCCGATCAAGGTGACGCTTCGGGATCATCGCGGCGAGACCCTGGAGCAGATGATGTTCACCGAGGTGCAGTTTCCGTCCGAAATCCCGGACACTGCCTTCGAGATTCCGCCCGAGCGGCTCGCCGAGTACCAGGCAGTGGTGCAGGAGGTGGCGCCCTCGCCGCAGGCTCTGGTGGCGGGCGATGCACCGGTGAAAGCCGGTGTGGCCGCCGATCAGGATGCGCGTCGTCCCTGGGCCTTCCAGCATCTGCCGCAAGGTTTCGAGGTGGTCATGCACGTGCAGCGCACCCTCCCGGGGGGTGCCGGACGGATCCAGCATTGGGTGTTGTCCGATGGGCTGTCCGCGGTGTCGGTGTTCGGTCGTGAAGGGCAGGGGAGCCTGACCGCCGCTCCCCGGCCGCTCAACGCCATGGGAGCGGTCAACGCCTATCGGCGGCTGGCGGGATCAATGCAGATCACGGTGGTGGGCGAAGTCCCTCGTCAGACCATCAAGCTGATAGCGGATGGCGTGCTGCCGGAAACCGAGCATGCGGTAGCGGAACCCGGGCAATGATCGAGGCCCGCGCGGTGGTCTGCCGTGTCGCGGACGGAGCCGCCTGGGTACGCCCCTTGAGTGCAGAACACTGCGCGCGCTGTCAGGAAGGGCGCGGTTGCGGGGGCGGCATGATCAATCGGCTGGTCAGCAGTCGACGACCGGAGGTCGAAGTCAGCCTGCGCCGTTGTCACCCCCAGGTGGGGGAGACGGTCGTGATCGGGGTCGAGGAAGGAGCGCTGGTGCGCGCCGCCCTGGCGGCGTATGCCGTTCCCCTCGCCGGTTTGGTGATGGCGGGCAGCTTCGCCCATCTCCTGCTTGAGGCGCACGAATTGTTGGTGGCGGCGTTCGGCTTGCTGGGGATGGTGGGGGGCTTTGTCGTCACCCGGATCATCAGTGACCGCACGGCGGCCCTGCCGGATGCGCGTCCGGTGGTGCTGCGGCGGGATGCCGGCGGGCCGGATTGCGCCATCCGGGGTTGATCGCGGCGCGTCGCGGTTTCGATAATGCAGGTCTTGCGGCCCGAGGGTCGCCTCCAGGGGAAAGGGATGCGCATGCGCATGCATGGCCGGACACTGGGCCTTGCGTTGTTGGTGGTGCTCGGCGTCGCGGGATGCAAGCGCGGCGGCGACGAGCACGTTGCCGATCTGGTCGAGCAGGTCAGCCCATCGGTGGTCAACATCAGCACGATCAGTGATCTTGGCCTGCCGGCCGGGCACCCGGTGATCGCCGACGGCGCGGGGCCGGAGGACGGCAGTCCGCAGTCCCTCGGCTCTGGCGTCATCTGGTCCAGTGATGGATATGTGCTGACCAACTACCACGTCATTCGGGACGCACGGGAAATCTTCGTGCGTCTGCTCGACCGGCGCCAGCTGCAGGCCCGCCTGGTCGGATTCGACGAGCCCAGCGACCTGGCCCTGTTGCAGATTTCCGCCGATGGGCTGCCAGCGGCGCGACTGGCGGACGCCTCCCGTCTGCGTCCCGGGCAGACCGTGCTGGCGATCGGTTCGCCGTTCGGTTTCGACTACTCCGTCACGGCCGGCATTCTGTCGGCCAAGGGACGTGCACTCGACAGTGAGCAGTACGTTCCGTTTCTTCAGACCGACGCGGCGATCAATCCCGGGAACTCCGGAGGCCCCTTGTTCAACCTTCGAGGCGAGGTCATCGGCGTCAACTCGCAGATTTTCAGTCAGACCGGTGGCAGCTCCGGGGTGGCGTTTGCCATCCCGGTGGATGTCGCCGACAAGGTGGCGCAGCAGTTGCGTGCGCACGGGCGGGTGACGCGAGGCTGGCTGGGCCTCGTGGTGCAGCCGCTGGGGCGTGAGGATGCCAATTCGCGCGGACTGGAACGCGCCGAGGGCGCGCTGGTCGCCGAGGTGCTGGAGGGTTCTCCTGCCGAGCAGGCGGGTCTGCGCCAAGGGGATGTCATTCTCGGTTTCAATGGGCAGGCGTTGCCAAGCTCTCGGGAGTTGCCGCCGTTGGTGGGCGCAGTGGACCCGGGTGAGATGGTGACCTTGCTGTTGCTGCGCCAGGGGCGCACTGTCGACATTCGCGTCGAGGTCGGCACGCTGCCGGCCAACGCTGCCGTACCCCCGACGCAGGCACCGTCAACCGACGCCTCGCCTCCGCCCACCGTAACGCCCACCCCTGCGCCGCGTCTGCGTGGTGACTTGCTTGGCTTGGCGGTGCGGGCGCTGACGATGGACGAGCGCGGGGATGCGCAGCTGTTATCGGGTGGGGTGGTCCTGACCGAGGTAACCGACGGTCCCGCCCTGAGGGCCGGATTGCGGCCCGGCGATGTCCTGTTGCAGCTCAATGGACAGACCGTGGACAGTCCCGACCGATTCGACGAGGTGGTTCAGCGGCTGACCCCGGGGGCCACCGTGCCGGTGTTGGTGCAACGCCGGGGGGCGCCCCTGTTTCTGGCGCTGGATATCCCCGGCCGTTCGGTGCCGCGATGACGTATCGCCTGTTGATACGTGATGGCTGCGAGCTGTGTGAGGACGCCGCCATTGCGCTACGGCTGGATGGCCGTATCGATTTTACGATGGACGACGTCGACAGCCGGCCGGAGTGGCGTCGGCGGTATGGTGATCGCATTCCTGTCCTGCTCGACGCCCAGGGGTTGCTGGTGCTGGCTGCGCCCATTGACGTCGAGCGTTTAGCGGCCCTCTGGACCGCGGAGCCCTCCGGTATACTGCGCGGCGCTGGTCCGTCCGCCGGCAACGCAACTGACGCCTGAGCGGTGCGGGTGCCGGGGCGGGCGGCGCTCCGTCGTCAGGCCGGTTGTCCTTGGCCGTCGTCAGGTCATCCGCCGGATGGCCCCCTTTCGTCGTGCCGGACCCCGTTGATTCATGAAGCAGTCTCTTCCGAACATCCGCAATTTCTGCATCATCGCCCACATCGATCACGGCAAGTCCACGCTGGCCGATCGATTCATCCAGCTGTGCAAGGGGGTCGAGGAGCGGGAATTACAGAGCCAGATGCTCGACAACAACCCCATCGAGCGTGAGCGCGGGATCACCATCAAGGCGCAGGCGGTGTCGCTGGACTACACCGCTGCCGATGGCCAGGTGTACCAGCTCAACCTCATCGACACCCCGGGGCACGTCGACTTCTCCTATGAGGTCTCCCGTTCGCTGGAAGCCTGCGAAGGCGCCTTGCTGGTGGTCGATGCCTCGCAAGGGGTCGAGGCCCAGTCGGTGGCCAATTGCTACACCGCGCTGGATCAGAACCTCGAGGTGCTGCCGGTTCTCAACAAGATCGATCTGCACAACGCCGAGCCGGAGCGCGTGGCCGACGAGATCGAACAGGTGATCGGAATCGAGGCCAAGGATGCGCTGCGGATCTCGGCGAAGACCGGGATCAATGTGGCTGCAGTGCTGGAGGCGGTGATCGAGAAGCTGCCGCCGCCTCAAGGTGACCCGGAGGCGCCCCTGCAGGCGCTGGTGGCCGACTCCTGGTTTGACCCCTATCTCGGTGTGGTGTCGCTGGTACGCATCCTCAACGGCAGTGTCCGCAAAGGGCAGAAGGTGCGGGTCTGGTCCACCGGCAAGGATCATGAAGTGACCATGCTGGGTGTGCACACCCCCAAGCGGGTGTTCAAGGACGAAATCCGCACCGGCGAGGTGGGCTTCCTGATCGCCGGTATCAAGAACATCTTCGGTGCCCCCGTCGGGGACACCATCACCGATGCCGCGCGGCCCTGCGCTGCCGCCCTGCCGGGGTTCCGCAAGGTGCAGCCGCGGGTGTTCGCCGGCATGTTCCCGATTGACGCCGACGACTTCGAGGATTTCCGCGAGTCGCTGCAGAAGCTGCAGCTCAACGACTCCGCGCTGCAGTTCGAGCCGGAGAACTCCACCGCCCTGGGGTTCGGTTTCCGCATTGGCTTTCTCGGCATGCTCCATCTGGAGATCGTGCAGGAGCGCCTGGAACGCGAATACAACCTCAATCTCATCACCACCGCGCCATCGGTGGTCTACGAAGTGGTGATGGCCGACGGCAGCATCCGCAAGATCGAGAACCCTGCCGAACTGCCCGCGCCGGGTGAGTACGACGAGCTGCGGGAGCCGATCATCAACGCACGTGTGCTGATGCCGCAGGACTACGTTGGGCCGGTGATGCAGCTGTGCATGGAAAAGCGGGGTGTGCAGAAGAACCTGCGCTACCTCGGCTCCCAGGTGCAGCTGGAGGTCGAGATGCCCATGGCGGAGGTGGTCGTCGACTTCTTTGACCGCCTGAAGAGCGTGTCCCGCGGCTTTGCCAGTTTCGAGTACGAGTTCGTCCGCTTCCAGGCCGCCGATCTGGTCAAGCTGGATGTGCTGGTGAACGGGGACAAGGTGGACGCGCTGGCCACCATCGTGCATCGCAACAACGCCTACCCGCGCGGGCGCGATCTCTGCGAAAAGATGCAGGAGGTCATTCACCGTCAGATGTTCGACATCGCCATCCAGGCGGCGATCGGCTCCAAGATCATCGCGCGGACCACGGTGAAGGCCCTGCGCAAGGACGTGATAGCCAAGTGTTACGGCGGCGACGTATCGCGTAAGCGTAAGCTGCTCGAGAAGCAGAAAGAGGGGAAGAAGCGCATGAAGCAGATCGGCAGTGTCGAGATTCCGCAGGAAGCCTTCCTCGCGGTGCTGGGCGTGGATCGCAAGAAATGAACGCCCCCATGTTCCACTGGGACTTCATGGTTCTGCTGACCCTGGCGACTGCGGTCACGGGTGTGGTGTGGCTGCTCGACCGACTGTGGCTGGCACCGCGCCGGGTGGCCCAGGCCGGGGAGGGAGCCAAGGCCAACGGGCTGATCGAGTTCTGCCGGTCGTTCTTTCCGGTGATCGCCGTGGTGATGGTGCTGCGGGCCTTCGTTGCCGAGCCGTTCCGGATTCCGTCCGGGTCGATGATCCCCACGCTTAGCGTCGGCGACTTCATCCTCGTCAACAAGTTTGCCTACGGTCTGCGGGATCCGGTGTTCCACCGCCGCATCGTACCGGTGGGAGGGTGGCCGGAACGCGGTGATGTGGTGGTGTTCCGCTGGCCGGTCGATCCTTCCAAGGACTTCATCAAGCGCATTGTGGGTCTCCCGGGTGACCGGATCACCTACATCGACAAGCAGCTCTATCTCAACGGTGACCCCGTGACGCTGGAGCCGGCGGGCGTGTTCTCAGGCCCCTACGGGTCGGTACACCGGTTCACGGAGGACCTTGCCGGCGCCGAGCATCAGATCATCACCAATCCCGAGCGTCCGGCCGACGACTTCGACTTCGTGGTGCCGGCCGGGCAGTACTTCGCCATGGGCGACAACCGCGACGGCAGTGACGACTCACGGCGCTGGGGCACCGTCCCGGCACAGAATCTGGTTGGCAAGGCGTTTCTCATCTGGATGAGTTGGGATGGTGAGCGCTATCGTGTTGACACATCCCGTATCGGGATGAAGGTCCGTTAGTTTGGTGTTCCGTCAATAGTTCGATTTCGTAAAGATATTTGCGGAACAGCACACCAGGTTTTTGGTAACGCCGCCTGATCAGGCGCAAGGGGTCATTCATGCTCAATCGTCAACGGCAACGGGGTCTCGGCTGGTTCGGCATGCTGTGCCTGTTCGCCTTCATCGGGTTCGTGACGCTGCTGGTGTTCACCTGCCTTCCGGTGTACCTCAACCAGATGAAGATCGCCCGCGCCGTCAATGCCGTTGCGCAGGATGCGCCCGGCAGTGTCACCGAGGTGCGAAAGAGTCTTCAGCGGTATTGGGACATCGAAGGCATTGAGGAGCTCACGCCCAAGGATGTACGGGTGGTGCGGGGCAGCGGGGGGCGCCAGCTGAGCTATTACTACGAGGCGCACCGTCATCTGTTTGCCAACGTGTCGCTGGTGCTCGAGTTCGAGGACGCCGTTCCCATGGCGGGCGCCGGCAGTTGACGCTGGATCAGCTGCAGGCCGTCATCGGCTACCGGTTTCGTGACACTGCGCTGCTCACCCAGGCACTGACGCACCGCTCTTGCGGCGGGCACAACAACGAACGCCTGGAGTTTCTGGGCGATGGCTTGCTCAATGCCCTGGTGGGGGCGGCGCTTTATGGCCGACGGCCGCGTGACGATGAGGGGGCCTTGTCGCGCCTTCGCGCCAGTCTGGTGCGGGAGTCAACGCTGGCGGGTATCGCGCGGGACTTTGATCTGGGGGCCGTGCTGCAGTTGGGCGAGAGCGAGCGTAAGTCCGGCGGACATCGGCGGGACTCGCTGTTGGCTGATGCGCTGGAAGCGGTGCTGGGCGCCATCTGGCTGGATGCCGGCTTCGATGAGGCGCAACGCTGCTGTCTGCGATGGTTCGAGGGCCTGATGGATGCGCTGCCCGATCCAGAGTTGCTCAAGGATGCCAAGACTCGCCTGCAGGAGTGGCTGCAGGCGCGGGGGCGGCCACTGCCGCAGTACGCCATGCTGACGGCATCGGGCCCCCCGCATCGGCGACGTTTCGTGGTGCGGGTCTCGGCCGGGGATGCAGCGCTGTCCGCCGAGGCGGAGGGTGGCAGCCGCCGTGAGGCCGAGCAGCGTGCGGCGCATGCACTGTTGATTTCACTGGGGGTTCCGGTGGTGACCGGGCCGGAGGCAAACTGATGCGCAGTGGTCTGGTAACGGTGGTCGGGCGTCCCAATGTGGGCAAGTCGTCGCTGGTCAACGCCCTGGTCGGGCGCAAGGTGAGCATCGTCTCGCACAAGCCGCAGACGACGCGGCACCGGATCCAAGGCGTGGTCAACCGCGCCGAGGGGCAGTTGGTGTTTGTCGACACGCCCGGGTTGCACCTGCGGGCCACCCGCCGGCTGAACACGATGATGAACGATGCTGCGGCCGGTGCGCTGGCCGATGTCGATGTGGTCTTGTTCGTGATCGAAGCCGGCCGCTGGACCGAGGAGGACGAGGCGGTATTGACGCGGCTGTCGACGCTGCCGATGCCGGTCGGACTGGTGGTCAACAAAGTGGACCGGATCACCGACAAGGCGCGGCTGCTGCCGCTGCTTGCCGAGGCTGCTGCGCGACATCCGTTCGCTTTCGTGGTGCCGCTGTCGGCGATGAAACGCCAGAATCTGCAGCCCCTGGTGGACGAGCTGATGAGCCGTATGCCGGAAGGCCCCGCGCTCTATCCGGAAGATCAGGTGGTGGGCTACGACGACGCCTTCGGCCTCGCCGAGCTGATCCGCGAGAAGCTCGTGCGCAACCTGCATCAGGAGTTGCCCTACGCCACTACGGTGGCCATCGAATCCTTCGAACAGGAAGGCCGGCTCGACCGTGTGCATGCGGTGATCTGGGTCGAGCGCGAGGGGCAGAAGGGCATCGTCGTGGGCGAGAAGGGCGAACAGCTGCGCAAGATCGGTGAGGCGGCCCGTCGTGAGTGGGAACGCCAGCAGGGGCGCAAGCTGTATCTCAAGCTCTGGTGCAAGGTGCGCGAGAACTGGAGCGATGACCTGCGGGCATTGCGGCAGTTCGGTATCAGCGGCGAGTAAGCTCGATGCGTGCCCGCGCCGAGGTGCTGGTGCCGGCCTATGTGTTGCAGGCACGGCCCTATAGCGACACCTCGTTGCTGCTGGAGCTGTTCACCCTGCGGGACGGGCGGATCGGTGCCGTTGCCCGGGGCGCCCGTGCGCCACGGAGCCGTCTTCGGGGGGTGCTGCAGCCTTTTGTGCCGGTACTGGTCGGTGTGCAAGGGCGTGGCGAGTTGCTCACCCTGACGGCTGCGGAAGCCGATGGCGCACCTGTTCCACTCGGCGGCGACCGCGTGTTCTATGGGTGGTACCTCAACGAGCTGCTGTTGAAACTGTTGGCGCGAGATGATCCCCATCCCGGGCTTTTCCCAATCTATGCGCGGACGCTGGCACGGTTGCCCGGGGAACAGGCGCAGGATGCACTTCGCCACTTCGAGCGTCATCTGCTGGAGGAGATCGGCTTCGGTGTGCTGGAAGGGGGCGACTTCGCGCCCGAGCAGCGCTACGCCTGGAGCGCCGATCAGGGGCTGGTGCCGGACCCCCGCGGGCCGGTATCGGGGGCGACCCTCTCGGCGCTCCAGGACGATCAGCCATTGCCGGGCGCCTGCGCGCAGGAGGCGCGGCGTCTGCTGAAGGCGATACTGACGCTGGCGCTGGCGGGTCGTCGCCTGCAGACCCCGCTGCTGCTGAGGCGCATGCGGGGCGTGCTCGGCGATAATGACGTCTCATCCACCTGAGACACCGGCATGTCGGTTCCCCCCCCTTTGCTGCGTCTGGGCGTCAACATCGACCACGTTGCGACGGTGCGACAGGCGCGTGGCACGGCCTATCCCGACCCGGTGGAAGCCGGCCTGATCGCTGCCAGCGGCGGCGCCGACAGTCTGACCATCCACCTGCGCGAGGACCGACGGCATATCCAGGATGATGACGTCCTGCGGATGGTGGCCAGTAGTCCGGTGCCGGTGAACCTCGAGATGGCGGTGACCGGTGAAATGATCGAGCTGGCCTGCCGCGCCCGCCCCACCTTCGCCTGCCTGGTGCCGGAACGCCGTGAAGAGGTGACCACCGAGGGTGGCCTGGATGTGGTCAGTCATCTCGCCGCAGTGCGGGATGCCTGCCAGCGTCTGCTGGCGGTCGGAACGGTGCCCGCCCTGTTCATCGATGCCGACGAAGCGCAGCTCGCTGCCAGTCTGGCGGCGGGTGCGCCGCAGATCGAGATTCACACGGGGCGTTACGCCGACACCGCCGGCGAGGCGCAGCGTCAGGAGCTGACCCGGATCCGGCATTTCGCCTCGCAGGCGCAGGCGGCCGGGCTGGAGGTCCACGCCGGACACGGCCTGCATCTGCAGAATGTGGCCGCAATCGCCCGTATCCCCGAAGTCGTGGAGCTCAACATCGGCCACAGCATTGTTGCGCGCGCCATCTTCGTCGGCTTGCCGGCGGCGGTGGCGGAGATGCGCCGGGTGATGACCGAGGCCCGAAGGTTGGCGGCGTGATTGTCGGCCTGGGCAATGACCTGGTTCATCTGCCGCGCATTGATGCGGTTTGGCGCCGTCATGGCGAGCGGTTCTGCCGCAAGTTGCTGATGCCGGCCGAGCAGTCCGCGCTGCCCCCGAAGGGGGATCCGGTCAACCGTCTCGCCAAGGCCTTCGCCGCCAAGGAGGCGCTGGTGAAGGCCATGGGGACCGGGTTCCGTGGTGTCAGTCATCTCGACTGCGGTGTGCTGCGCGGTGCTCAGGGTGCGCCGCGGCTGGTGTTCAGCGCCCGGCTCGCCGAGCGCTTGCGCGCGGACGGCGTGCAGCGGGCCCACCTGGCACTCACCGACCAGGGCGAGTGGGTGTTGGCAACCGTGGTGCTGGAGGGCTCAGGCGCGCTCGGCGCGGCGGCGCTGGAGATCGCCTAAGGCCTCCGCCACCGCCTGCTTCACGGCCTGGATGGCGGCGTCCGCTTCTCCGGTGGCGGTTACCTGTCGCAGGCGTGTTTCCAGCGCACTGGCGCACTCCCGCAGGGCGCCGAGATGGTAGAACGCAGCGGTGCCCCGCAGCTGGTGCGCGGCCTCGCGCGCGGCCGACAGATCGCCGTGCCCGCAGGCGGTTTCCACCTCGTCGAGTTGCAGCGGCAGTTCCTCTGCCAGCAGCTGCAGCATCTCGGGATCCTCGGCCAGCCGTTGCGAAGACGGGGCCGGGGGTTGCTGACGACCGGGCAACAGCGCATTCAGCAACTGACGTTCGTCGAAGGGTTTGAGCAGGATGTGATCGGCGCCGGCGTCGAGGAAAGCGCGGCGCTCCTCGGGCTCCAGATGGGCGCTGATGGCAATGATGCGCGGCCCTGGATCATCCGCCTCGGCCCGGATCAGCTCGGCGCAGGCGGCGCCGGTGCGGCGCGGCATGCGCGCGTCCAGCAGTACGAACTGGGGCCGATGGGCCCGCCAGAGATTGAGTGCCTCTTCGCCATCGCGCGCTTCGAGCACATCCAGGCCGAGCTCCACGCACAGCAACGCCAGGTAGCGCAGATTGGCCACGTTGTTGTCGGCCACCAGCGCACTGCGACCATTGAGGGGGCGGCTGGTACGACGCTCGGTGGCCAGTTCGACCAGGGCCTGTTGCAGTGACTGGCGGCCCGCGGACTTGGGCAGGCAGGCAGCGGCGCCGAGCGCCCGCAGGCGCAGCTGCACGTCCAGCGACGCCGATGCCACCAGCGTCAGTAGCGGCGGGCGATGCTCGGCGCATTGCTGCAGGATGGGACGCATGGTCTCGACATCCTCGGGGCGCAGGCCGACCACCACCAGTGCCGGCAGGTTGTGGGCCAGCTGCAGACGGTCGTGCAAGGCCTCAACGCTGTCATAACGGACCACGTTGAGGCCCCAGAAGGCGAGGCTGTGAGTGAGGGCCAGCCGCGCAGTGTCGTGCGGTTCGAGCAGCCAGACGGTCTTTTCCGACAGCCGGCGATCGGGGGTGGGGCCGATGTCGGTGTCCGCGGTCAGGCCGAGCGGCAGCAACACGCTGAAGACCGACCCTTCACCCTCGGTGCTTTCAAGTGAGACGCTGCCCCCCATCAGTTCCGTCAGCTTGCGGCTGATCGACAGGCCGAGACCGCTGCCGCCACTGCTCGGTCCCGCCTGCTGGAAAGGCTGGAACAGGCGTGCCTGCTGTTCGGCCGAGATGCCGATGCCGGTGTCGGAAACCGTGAGTCGCAGCCAGATCCGTCCCTTGTCTTCGCGCTCGCGCATCACCCGCAGCACCACCTCGCCCTGCTCTGTGAACTTGATGGCATTGGAGAGCAGGTTGGTGAGCACCTGTCGCAGCCGCTGGGCATCTCCACTGAGGGTCGTTGGCACGTCGTGGTAGACGATGCGTACCAGTTCCAGGGATTTTTCGTAGGCCAGTGGTGCCAGCAGGGTGGTGACATCCTCGATCACCTCGTGAATCTCGAAGCGCTCCTCGTGCAGGCGCAGCCGGCCGGCCTCGATCCGGCTCCAGTCGAGCAGGTCGTTGATCATGGTCAGCATGCCGCGCGCCGACTTGTCGAGCGTGGCGACGTACTGTTCCTGTTCGGCATCCAGGGTGGATCGTCGCAGCAGGTCGGCGTAGCCGAGAATGCCGGTCAGCGGCGTGCGCAGTTCATGCGACAGGTTCGAAAACAGTTCCGACTGCGCTCGGGCCGCCGCCTGGGTCGTCAGCAGGGCACGACGCATCTCGGCGTTCATGTCCTGCAGGCGCTCCTGATCCGCCTTCAGCCGCGCCGTGGTCTGCATCACCAGCGTGTCCTGATGATCGCGCAGCTGGGTGATCACGCGCCCGGCGTCATCCAGCGGCTCGGCGACGAGGCGCGCATGTCCCGGCAGGTCGCGCGGGGCCCGTTGCTCACCGCGCCCCTGTGCCAGATTGCGGGCAACCGCAGCCAACCGGCTCCATGCACGTGCCTGTCGCCGGGCCACCCACAGCTGCAGCAATGCTGCTCCGCCCCAGGTGAAGCCCAGCAGCAGCTGCAGGCTGCGCGACAGCCGTGCCGGGTCCAGCAGGCTCCAGGTCAGGATCAAGCCGCCCGCCAGCCAGGCCAGGGGCAGCAGGAAGCTGATCGCGAACGGCAGCCAACGATGCAGAGCGGTGAATAGCGTCATGGCCCAGAGTTTCGCCGATGAGCGGCCGGTCGGGTACGATTCCACCCATGCACACCATGACGCTTGCCGACACCATCGGCAACACCCCCCTGGTAGAACTGACGCGGCTGCCCGGAATCGGCAACAACCGTCTGTTCGCCAAGCTGGAGGGCAACAATCCCGCCGGGTCCGTCAAGGACCGTCCCGCCTATTCGATGATCCGCCGTGCCCAGGAGCGCGGAGAGATAACGCCGGGGGACACCCTGATCGAGGCGACGTCGGGTAATACCGGTATCGCCCTGGCGATGGCCGCTGCAGTGCTCGGATATCGCATGGTGCTGGTGATGCCAGCACACATGAGCGCCGAACGGCGCGCCACCATGCGGGCGTTCGGCGCCGAGATCGAGCTGGTCACCCAGGAAGCGGGGATGGAGGGCGCACGCGACCTCGCCGACCGTATGGCGGCGGAGGGCCGTGGACGGGTGCTCAACCAGTTCGCCAACCCGGACAATCCGCGGGCGCATTACGAAGGCACGGCGCCGGAGATCTGGCGCGCCACCGAGGGCAGGATCACGCATTTTGTCTCCAGCATGGGGACCACCGGCACCATCATGGGCTGCTCTCGCTATTTCAAGGAGCAGCAACCGGCGATTCAGGTCGTCGGTGTGCAGCCCGACGGCGCGTCGTCCATTCCCGGTATCCGCAAGTGGCCGGACGCCTATCTGCCGAAGATCTTCGAGCGCCCCCGCATCGACGAAATCATCGAAGTATCGACTTCGGAGGCGGAGCGGGTCATGCGGGAGATGGCAGCCGTGGAAGGCCTGTTCTGCGGGCCGTCTTCGGGCGGTGCCATGTGGGCCGCGTTGCAGCTGTGTCAGCGGGTGCAGGGCGCCACCATTGTCACCATCGCCTGCGACCGTGGGGACCGATACATTTCCACCGGGGTGTTCCCTGCATGAGACGGCGGGGCCGCCGCCCCCCGGAGGGGGAATTCAGCGCCGACATTCTCGACCTCGCGGAAGACGGTCGCGGCGTGGCACGGGTCGACGGCAAGGTCGTGTTCATCGCCGACAGCCTGCCCGGGGAGCGGGTGCGGTTCCGTTATCTGGCCACCGGCAAGGCGGCCGATGAGGGACAGACCGTGTCGGTGGAGTCGCCCAGCCCGGATCGGGTGGCGCCGGGCTGCGACCATTTCGGCCTGTGTGGTGGCTGCGCCCTTCAGCATCTGTCGCCGGAGGCCCAGATCCGCTTCAAGCAGAAGCAGATGCTCGACGCGCTGGCACGCATCGGCAAGGTGACGCCGGTGCAGGTGGCGCCGCCCGTGACCGGGCCGGTGTGGGGGTATCGGCGGCGCGCCCGGATCGGGGTTAAGAAGGTACCGAAGAAGGGTGGCGTACTGGTGGGCTTTCGGGAGCGCCGCAGCCATTTTCTGGCGCAGCTTCAAAGCTGTCCGGTCGTCGACGAGCGTGTCGGTCAGCGTCTGCGTGTCCTGGCGGATGCCTTTGCCCGCACCAGCATTGCCGACCGTATCCCGCAGATCGAGATGGCGGTGGGCGAACACGTCTGTCTGGCAGTGCGTGTCCTGGCGCCGCCGACCGAGGACGACCTCGACATCCTGCAGGAGTTGGCTGCCACGACCGGTTTGGAGATCCGCTTGCAGCCGGGCGGGGTGGACAGCATCACGCCGCTGACGCCGCCTGCGAAAGTGCTGGACTATTCGCCTGATGGCTCCGACCTGCGGTTGCAGTTCAAGCCGGCGGATTTCATCCAGGTCAACGGATTCATCAGTCAGCGGGTGGTGAATCAGGCACTGGACTGGTTGGCGCCGGAGCCCGGTGAACGGGTACTGGAGCTGTTCTGCGGTCTTGGTAACTTTTCCTTGCCGTTGGCGCGGCGTGGCGCCGAACTGGTCGCTGTGGAGGGCGACACCGGCTTGGTACAACGTGCCCGTGAGAACGCTGAACGCGCCGGGCTCGACATCCGCTTCGAGAAGGCCGATCTGTTCACAACCGGTGGCGATGTCGACTGGCTTTCCGGCGAATTTGACCGGGTTTTGCTCGACCCACCGCGTAGCGGCGCCGAGGCGATGATGCCGCTGATTGCCGCCAAGCGGCCGCGGCGTATTGTCTATGTCTCCTGCCATCCCGGCACGCTGGCACGGGATGCCGGTACCCTGGTGCATCAGTACGGATATCGCTTGCTGCAGGCCGGCGTGATGGACATGTTTCCGCACACTGCGCATATCGAATCGATGGCGCTGTTCGAGCCCGCCACCTGAACGGTCCCGGGCGTGGGTCTCGACAACGCGGGCGGGGCCCCGCCTGCGGCACAATGTGCCCTCTTCTTCTCTCAGGTCGCCGTCTGCAATGCCACTGGAAATCGAGCGCAAGTTTCTGATCGCCCACGACGGATGGCGTGCCGAGGTCAGCCGGGCGCGGCCGATCGCCCAGGGCTATCTGGTGGCAACCGGCGGCAAGGCGTCGATTCGCGTCCGTGTGTCGGGCGAAGACGCACGGCTCAACATCAAGGCGGCGCAGGTGGGCGCGGCGCGCGCCGAATATGACTATCCGGTACCGCTTGAAGAGGCCCGCGAGATGCTGGCGTCCCTGACGGTTGGGCGGATCGAGAAGACCCGGCACATCGTCGAGCGCGACGGGCTGGTCTGGGAGATCGATGAGTTCCATCACGACAACGAAGGACTGGTGGTTGCCGAGGTCGAGTTGTCGACGGTGGACCAGGCCATCCCCCGCCCGGACTGGCTGGGACCCGAGGTGACGGCACAAGCCCGCTATTACAACCATCAGCTGTCATTGCGGCCCTTTGCCCGATGGAGCGAGGCGGAGCGTCGTGGAGATTGAGATCGACCTTGGAGCGCAACGTCTTTTTCTGCGCGATGGCACTCAGGTGCGCATGGCAGTGCCCGTTTCCACCGGTGCCAATGGGGTCGGAGAGATCAATGGATCCGGGTGCACGCCGCGAGGGCGGCATGTGGTTCGGGCCATGATCGGTGCGGGTCTTCCGTCCGGGGCGGTACTGCGCGGCCGTCGATGGAACGGCGAGCTGTGGACGGCCGAGGCGCATCAGGCGCTACCCGGACGGGACTGGATTCTCACCCGGATTCTCTGGTTGTCCGGTCTGGAGCCCGGCCGCAACCGTCTGGGCTGCGTCGACACCTTCCGCCGCTACATCTACCTGCATGGCACACCGCCGGTCACCCCGTTGGGGCAGCCCGGCTCAAAAGGCTGTGTACGCATGGCCAACGCTGACATCATTACCCTGTTCGATCTGATCCGGCCGGGAACCCCGGTCAACCTGCATGCCTGAATCAACTCTCATCGGCCCACTGATGGTCGACGTCGGCGGTCTGGAACTGACGGCGGAGGATCGCGAGGTCCTGGCCCATCCCTTGGTGGGCGGTGTCATCCTGTTCACCCGCAACTACCGCGACCCTGAGCAGCTCAAGCGGCTGTGCGACGACATCCTTGCGAGCAAGTCGCCGCGGCCACTGCTGGCGGTCGATCACGAGGGAGGGCGGATTCAGCGGTTCCGGGTTGGATTCAGTCGCCTGCCATCGATGCGCAGTCTTGGGCAGCGGTATGTCGAGTCCGCTTCGCAGGCGGTGTCCGAAGCCCGTGAGGTCGGTCGGACCATCGGCATCGAACTGGGAAGCTACGGTTTCGATCTGCCGTTTGCCCCGGTGCTGGACATCGATCACGGTGTTTCGGGGGTGATCGGTGACCGTGCGTTCGCCACCGATCCCGACGTGCTGGTCACGCTCGCCCGTGCCTTTCGCGACGGCTTGCGTGCTGCCGGGCTGTCCGCCACCGGCAAGCACTACCCCGGACACGGGGCCGTCACCGCCGATTCCCACCTCGAGCTGCCGGTGGACCGGCGCCCGTTGGAAGAGATCGAACGTACCGAGTTGCAGCCGTTCCGGGCCCTCATTCAGGAGGGGCTGGAGTCGATCATGACGGCACACGTGCGCTACACCGCGGTCGATCCGACGCCCGCGTCGCTGTCCCGTCGTTGGGTAAAGGACGTGCTTCGCAAGCAACTCGGATTCCAGGGCGCGGTCTTCACAGACGACCTGTCGATGGGGGGCGCCGCTGCGATCGGAGACATGGAGACGCGGGCGCGGATGGCGCTCGACGCTGGGTCAGATATGTTGCTGGTCTGCAATGATCGACCTGCTACGCTGACGTTGTTGGATGCCCTGCGCAATGTCCGGCCGCGGCCTACCGCCAGTGTGCGGTTGCAGGCCCTGTATCGCCGACCCGGCTGAGGAAACGTCGAGATGACCCGCTACGAGGAAGCACAGGCTGTGCTGCAGAACGCTGATTGCCTGCACGACCAGGCGGCGGTATCCGCCACCTTTGATCGGCTGGCGCGTGCCGTGCGTGCGGAATACACCCCCCTGAACCCGGTGCTGGTGTGCACCATGGTCGGCGGTCTGGTGCCGACGGTCGAACTGATCAAGCGCCTCAATTTCGCTTTTGAACTGGATTACCTGCATGCCACGCGTTACCGCGGTGAAACCACCGGTGCGGGATTGGTGTGGAAAGCCGAGCCGGGCACGCCGCTGGAGGGGCGACACGTGCTGGTGATCGACGACATCCTGGACGAAGGGCACACATTGGCGGCGATTCAGGGCGCTCTTCAGGCGCAGCGGCCCGCCAGCCTCAAGACCCTGGTGCTCGCCGAGAAGCTGCACAAGCGCAAGGCTCCAGGGGTCAAGGCGGAATTCGTCGGCTTGACCGTGCCGGATCGCTACGTTTTCGGCTGTGGCATGGACTACAAGGAATACCTGCGGCACCTCCCGGCCATCTACGCCGTTCGCCTGACCGGGGGCGCGGTATGAGCCCGCGGCTGGCGGTCATCGGTGGCACCGGCATGAACCAGTGGGCCGACCTCACGATCGAGCGCGAACACGTGGTGGAGACGCCGTGGGGCGTTCCCTCGGCCCCCGTGCTCGAAGGATCCCTGGCGGGGTATCCCGCCCTGTTTCTGGCGCGGCATGGTGAGGGCCACCGGATCCCGCCGCACGCCATCAACTATCGGGCCAATATCGCGGCGCTGCAGCAGGCCGGGGCAACTGCGGTGGTGGCCATCGCCGCCGTCGGGGGCATCGCACGCTGGTTCTCCCCGGGCGCAGTAGCGCTGCCCCTCGATCTCATCGACTACACCTGGGGACGCGCACACACCTATTCCGATGGCGGTGCCGAAGCGCCGCTGGCGCATGTCGAGTTCACCGCGCCCTACGACCCCGCCCTGCGGGAGTCCCTGCGTCGTGCCGCTGGCGCCGCTGGCGTCCACCTGGCGGGGGAGGGCGTACTTGGCGTGACCCAGGGGCCCCGACTGGAAACGGCTGCCGAAATCCGCCGCATGGCGCGCGATGGCTGTGACATGGTGGGCATGACCGGCATGCCGGAGGCGGCGTTGGCGCGCGAGCGCGGCCTGCCGTATGCCTGTCTTGCGGTTTCGGTGAACTGGGGCGCCGGTGTCATGGGCATGGGCGACATTCACGCCGAGATCGCCCAGTCCATCGAAAGCGGTATGGGACAGGTGCGGGCGCTGCTCCTCGCCTTGCTACAGCGGCTTCGCTGAGGCCGCATGACCCCACCGCTCAATCTCTCTGGCGAAGGTGATGCCGCCGAGATCGATGCCTATCAGCGCATTGCGGAACGGCTGACCCGCACCGCCGCCCTGGATCTCGACCAACTGCCGCGCAGCCGTGTGTTGCGCCGGTTGCACAAGCGCATGCGCCTTCAGGGGCTGCCGACGCTGGAGGCCTACGATGCCCTGCTGGCCACGGATGCGCAGGAACTGGTGCAGCTGGCACAGCACTTGCTGATCCCACAGGCCCAGGTTTTTCGAGATCCGGAACTGTATGCCGCGCTCACGCAGGCCCTGCCGAGATGGTTTTCCACGCACGCGGCGCCGCGGATCTGGGTGCCGGCCTGTGGCAGCGGTGAGGAGGTGGTGGCCTTGGCCCTGCTGATGTCGGCCATGTTGCCCGCTGCTGACGATGCGCCGGATTGGCGCATCATCGGGAGTGATGCTGACGAGGCCTCGCTGGCGCTGGCCCGCAGCGGATACATCGCACCGCCCGAGTTGCGCGCGGTGCCGGCGGTGCTGCGGGCAGGGCTGGAGTTGATCCCCGAAGGCGGCGCGCGCCTTCGGGCCCCCTTGCTGTCGCGTTGCGATTTCCGTTTTCACGAGGTGGCAGCGCCGCCGCCGGTCCAGCAGCTGGACCTCATCGTCGGCCGTGGCGTGCTCGACAGTTTCGAGGCGGGTGCACGCCGCGAGGCGCAGGCGCGGCTGCATGCGGCCCTGGCCGACGGCGGGCGTCTGCTGGTGGGGCCGCGCGAACAGTCGCTGGTCTCACCGGAACTGTTCGCGCCGGATCCTGCGGATGCGTCGGTGGGGTTGGGGTTTCTCTACCGGCGTGTTGAACGGCGGCGGCGAGGCCCGGGCGGCGATGCGGCGGAAGCCGGGCTGCACAGTCGTGCGCTCGAGCGCATCGGGACCCTGTTGCGGGAAGCCGTCATCGCAACCGACGGTGATGGCGTCATCCGTGCCTTCTCGGGCGGTGCCGAGCGTTTGATCGGCTGGCGACATGGCGAGGCAGTGGGGCAGCCCTGTGATCGGGTACTCCACCTGCTCGACGCGGAGGGGCAGCGGGTGGAGGGCTTGCTGTCCGCGGTGATGGGATCTGGCGTGCCGCTGCGCCGCGAGGATTGCACCCTGGTGGCGCGCGATGGCCGTCGTATCAGCATTCGCCTGGAGGCAACCACGCTCGATCCGGACGAGCCAGCCCAGGGCGCCGCGCTGGTGCTGGCCGATACCACCGAGCAGGTGTTGCTCAGCGAGCAGCTGGCCTATCGATCAACTCACGATCCGGTGACCGGGCTGGTCAACCGCGACGAGTTCGAGCGACGGTTGTCGACGGCCCTGCTGGGTGCGCGGCGCCAACAACGGCAGCACCTTTTTGCCTATCTTGACCTGGACCAGTTCAAGGTTATCAACGACACCCTGGGGCACTTTGCCGGCGACGAGTTGTTGCGGCAGTTCTCGGGTTTGATGCGGCAGCGGCTACGGCAGGGCGATACGCTGGCCCGGCTTGGCGGGGATGAGTTCGCTGTGCTGCTGGAGAACATTGCGCAGGAAGAGGGGCTGGTCTGGCTGGAGCAGGTGCTGGAGCTGGCGCGCGGATTCCGTTTCCATTGGGACGGTCGTGCCTACGGCCTCACGGTGAGCATCGGCGTGGTGGCAATCGATCAGCACACGCCCAGTGCCGCGCGCGCCCTGTCCGAGGCCGACGCCGCCTGTTTTGCCGCCAAGGATGGGGGGCGCAATCGCTTGCACGTGGCCGACGGCAGTGACGACTTCTCGCGGCGCCAGGGTGAGATGGGGATGGTGGCTCGCATCAACCGTGCCTTGGATCACCATCGTTTCGAGCTGCATTTCGAAGACGTGGTGCGCTGCACTGATCCGGAGCAGGTGGTCTATCGCGAACTGCTGGTGCGGCTGCGCGATGAGGAACGCCCCGGGCAGCTGGTTCCACCCAACCTCTTCATTCCGGCCGCCGAGCGTTTCTATCTGATGGGTGCGGTTGATCGCTGGGTGGTCGACGCCGCCCTCGCGGGCATTGCCCGGCGCCCATCGGATGGCGTGATCTATGCGGTCAACCTGTCCGGATTGTCGATTGGCGACGAAAAGTTTGTGCGCTTTCTGATGTCGCGCTTCGACCATCATGGTGTGGCGCCGGAACAGATCTGCTTCGAGATCACCGAAACTGCGGCCATTGCACACCTCAGCGAAGCGCGTCGTTTCATCCAGCGGCTCGCCGAGATCGGCTGCCGTTTTGCCCTCGATGATTTCGGTGCTGGCATGGCGTCGTTCTCCTATCTGCGCAATCTGCCGGTGAGCTACCTGAAAATCGACGGCAGCTTCGTACGGTCGATGCTGAAGAATCGCGTGGACCGCGGCATGGTGGAAGCCATCAACCGCATCGGGCACGAGATGCGGCTCAAGACCATCGCGGAGCATGTCGAGGACCCCGCTCTGTTTCCGTTGCTCGCCGACATGGGGGTTGATTACGCCCAGGGTTGGGCGATCTCGCGTTCACGGCCCTTCGCGCAGCTGACCACTCCGGAGTCCGCGACGTGAGAGCAGTGGGCCTGGCGCTGTGCCTGGGCCTGCTGTCGCTGCCGGTGTCGGCACTGACCGTTCAACGCTCGGTCACGGCGCATGTGCGGGCTGACGGAGGCGCCGCGCAACCCCTGGTGAAGGGGACGCGGGTGCCCCCCTCCGCGGTGGTGGAGACCGCCGGCGCAGGGGCGCTCGATCTGCGGTTGGAACGGTTCGGTGATCTGGAACTGGGTGCCGATGCCGCCTTTGTCCCCTTGCAGATGCCGACGCCCGGCAACGATGAGGTGACCCACCTTCGCCTGTTGCGCGGCTACCTGCGTGTACGGTGGCAGACCGACCTGTCGCCGCGGGCCTGGCCCATGGTGGTTGATGTCGACGGGGTGCGGCTGAGCCTGGCGCAGGGCGAGTACTTTGTCGAGACGACGCCGCGCGAAACCCTGTTCTGTATCGCTGCCGGGCGTGCCGCCGTGGCCATCCGCGGGCGCCGCGCACCGGCTGAACTGGCGGGGCGCAGTTGCCACCGCTTGCGCATTGGGCAGCCTCCCACCGCGCTCGCCTATGCGCCCCGTGCCCTGCAGCGGGCACCTGATACCCGACGCCTGGCCGCCGCCCTTCGCGGTGACCCATCGATGCCGGCGGCGCCGGCGCCGCCCAAGGTCAGTCGCTCGGCTGCCTTTGCTGCTGCCATGCAGGCCGCCATCAGCGGCCGCCCACAACAGCCGCTGCGGGTGGCACGCGGACCGGCGCCGGCACCGAGCAGCTGGATGGTGTTTGCCGGCTCATTCCCCCAGCAGTCACTGGCCGAGCGGTTTCTGTCGGAGTTGGCGGACAAGGGCTTCGGCGGCGCGGCGATCGTGCCGGCCGATGTCGGAGGCAAGACTTGGTATCGGGTCTGTTTCGTCGGGGTCGCCTCCCGGGACGAGGCGCAGGGCCTGATCGACCGCCTGAAACGCGACGCCCAGGTGCTGAGTGCCTGGATGCAGGGGCTACGGTAGCGGCGTGCCGGGATCAGCCCGGCGCACCCGCGCCAGGGCGCGCAGCTTGGGGCCATCAAGGTAGTGCAACTCATCGCGGCGCATGCGCCGCTGTTCCTGCAGGCGATACTGGCGGGCGGAGCCGGTGCTGTCGTCGGTGAAACGCAGATTCACATCCAGGTGCAGGTAGCGACTGCGGTGCAGCGCCACACTACCCTCCAGCGGCGCGAGGGTCAGCGGCATCAGGCTGTCGGGTGTCACCACACTCATCGCCGCACCGTCCTGTATCCGTAGGCGGGGACCCCGGTTCGAGGGTGGGTCGGTCTGTTCCCAGGCCATCTTCAGCAATGGACGCAGGTAACGTGCGTTGCGCAGGCGGGTCCATTCCTCCTGAAGGCCAAAGTCCGTGTCCGGTAGCCGTCGAATGCCGGCGGCCGCCAGTGCGGCTTCGTTGTCCGCCCCGAGGGCGCTGTCGGCGTCGGGCAGCCGCGGCGGCAGGCTGGCCCCGGACAGGTCGCGCAGGTCGATGAACACGATCAGGTCCACGCGGTAGCGCTCGGCGGCGCCCCAGGCGGGCAGGGCGAGAATCAGCAGCAGGCTCAGCAGCAGGCGGGACATCAGGCGGCGGACTCCGGTCGGGGCGCGGGTGGCAGTGCATCAAACAGCGGCGCCAGCCGTTCGGCTCGGGTGGCGGGCTCGGCAAAATCACCGTAGACGTGCAGGCGTTTCTGTCCTTCCAGCTTATAGCGCTTCGGTGCCTGTTGTATCAGCTGGATCAGTTTCATCGGGTCGAACCCGGGGGCGGGGCCGAAGTCCAGCGTGGCGCTGCGCTCGCCCACCCGCAGACGTGCGAAGCCGCGCGCCTGCAATGCCACCCGCAGCCGCGCCTGGTCGAACAAGCGTTCTGCTGGCGCGGGCAGCAGTCCGAAGCGGTCGATCATTTCCACCCGCAGTTCGTCCAGCGTCTCGTTCTCGTGCGCCTCGCTGAGCCGTTTGTAGAGCGTGAGGCGGGTGGCGATGTCGGGCACATAGTCGTCCGGAATGAGACTCGTCACCCCGAGGTCCACTTCGCATTCCTGGGTGCCGAAGGGGCTGTCGTCGAGTGCACCGCGCTGGATCGCCTTGACCGCGCGGGCCAGCAGTTCGGCATAGAGCGTGAAGCCCACCTCTTCGATCTGACCGGACTGGTCGTCGCCGAGCAGCTCACCGGCACCCCGGATCTCAAGGTCATGTGTGGCGAGGGCGAAACCGGAGCCGAGGTCGCCCAGGGTCTCGATGGCTTCCAGCCGCTTCTGCGCATCGGTGCTGAGTCCCCGTTTGCTGGGGACCAGCAGGTAGGCATAGGCGCGATGGTGGCTTCGGCCGACGCGACCTCTGAGCTGGTGCAGCTGCGCCAGTCCCAGCTTGTCGGCGCGGTCGATCAGGATGGTGTTGGCGCTGGGCACGTCGATCCCGGACTCGATGATCGTGGTGCACACCAGAATATTGAACCGCTGGTGGTAGAAATCGAGCATCACCTGCTCCAGCTCGCGTTCGCGCATCTGGCCGTGGGCGAAGCGGACCCGGGCCTCCGGCAGCAACTCGCGGATGTTGGCGCTGAAGCGTTCGATGCTGGCGACGTCGTTGTGCAGGATGTAGACCTGTCCGCCACGTCGCAGCTCGCGCTGGCAGGCCTCGGTCACCAGCGCGTTGTCCCATTCGGCGACCGTGGTCTTGATGGCAATGCGCGAAGCCGGCGGGGTGGCGATGATCGACAGGTCGCGCAGTCCGGCCAGGCTCATGTTGAGCGTTCGCGGAATCGGCGTGGCGGTGAGGGTGAGCAGATCCACGTTGGCGCGCAGATTCTTCAGGCGCTCCTTGTGCCGCACGCCGAAGCGATGCTCCTCGTCGACGACCACCAGGCCGAGCTGCTTGAAGCGGACGTCGGGCTGCAGCAGGCGGTGCGTTCCGATCACCACGTCGAGCGACCCGGCGGCCAGCTGATCGAGCATGGCCGCCTGCTCCTTGGTGCTGCGCATGCGCGACAGGGCGCCGACCCGTAACGGCCAGTCGGCGAAGCGATCGGCGAAGTTCTTGGCGTGCTGCTCCACCAGCAGCGTGGTCGGGGCCAGCAGACAGACCTGGCGGCCGGCCCGGGCGGCCGCGAACACGGCACGCAGGGCGACCTCGGTCTTGCCGAAGCCGACGTCGCCGCACACCACGCGATCCATCGGACGTGCCGCCGCCAGATCGGCCAGTACCGCATCGATGGCCGACTGCTGATCAGCCGTGGGCTCGAACGGAAAGCCCTCGCAGAAGCGCTGGTAGTCGTCGTCATTCCACTGCAGCGGCTCGGCCTCCCGCGCCAATCGGCGGGCCTGGATCTGCAGCAGTTCGGCGGCCACGTCATGGGCCTTCTCGCGGGCCTTCGCGCGTACCTTCTTCCAGCGCTCCGACCCCAGGCTGTGCAGGGGCGCCTGCGCCTCTTCACTGCCGGTATACCGGTGGATGAGATTGAGCGATGCAACCGGCACGTACACCTTGTCGCCACCGGCATACTCGAGGATCAGGTACTCGGCCAGTGCGCCGCCGGCCTCCAGCGTGGTCAGGCCCGCGTAGCGGCCCACGCCATGCTGGACGTGAACCACCGGCGAGCCCAGGTGCAGGCTGGAAAGGTCCTTGAGCAGGGTGTCGGGGTCGCGAACGCGTTGGGCCCGGTTCCGGCGTTGGGTCGGGGGTGGGCGCCCGGTCAGGGCTGACTCGCCGATGATGCGCAGACCGCGCTTGCGGTCCTCCATGGCCTCGTCGACAGGGCCCAGGGTGATGGCATAGCGATTCTGGTCGGCCTCAAAGCCTGCCCAGGTGTCCACCGCTCTCGGCACAATGCCGTGGCGGCGCAGGCGTTCGCTCAGTGCCTCCCGTCGCCCGGCTGATTCGGCGACGAACAGGGTGCGTCCGGCGTGATCGCCCAGGCTTTGCAGCAGGCCCTCCGGCGGCGCCGGCAGATCGAGCAGCTGTGCCGAAAGCTCGATCCACGGGAAGCCGGAAAGCGCCTGCCGCGCCATGTCGGGGGTGAAATACAGGTCCTCGGGTTTCATCAGGGGGCGACTGAGGTCGCCGCTGTAGCGTTCGAAGCGGTCCTGAATCTGGGCCCAGTCCTGCGGCAGGGTTTCGTGAAGCGGAGCGGTCACCAGGACCTGAGCGTCGTCGGGAAGATACGCGGCGAGTCCGGTCGTCTCGGCGTGAAACAGCGGCAGGTAGGATTCGATGCCGCCCGGCATGACCCCTTGGCTGACTTCGCTGTAGATGCGGCTGCGGGCAGGATCGCCAGGGAAGTACTCGCGATAGCGGCGCCGAAAGCCCTCGATCCCTTCGCGATCGGTCGGGAACTCGCGGGCGGGCAGCAGGTGGATGGCGTCCACCTTGTCGAGGCTGCGCTGGGACTCCGGGTCGAAGGTGCGGATCGATTCGATCTCTTCGTCGAACAGATCGATGCGATAGGCCTGGCTGGCCCCCATCGGGAACAGGTCGATGAGCGCGCCCCGCACCGCAAACTCACCCTGAGTCTGGACTTCCGATACTGCGGCATAGCCTGCGGCGACCAGGCGCTCCCGGAAGGCAGTCAGGGCCAGCCGGTCGCCACGTTGGAGGTCGAAGCGCCGTCCTCCCAGCCACGACAGGGGAGGGAGCCGCTGCAGCCAGCTGTCGGCCGTCACCAGCAACAGGGCCGGGGTCCGGTCAAGCAGGGCGGCCAGGGCCGCCAGGCGTTGCGACAGCACCTCCTGATGTGGCGAGAACGGGTCGTAGGGGAGGACCTCGGTATCGGCCAGGTGAATCAGGGGCAGGCGCTCCGACAGAAAGAAGCGCAGCTGCCCCTCGAGCCGATAGGCCTCCTGTTCGTTGGCGGCGACCAGCACGGTCACGCCGGAGTGGGAAAGGGCGTGATCGGCGGCAGCGAAAGCGGACAGCAGGATGGACACAGGCAGAGGGTGACGCGGGCGGGCCGGCATTGTAAGGGCTTCTACCGCGCAACCGTCGGTCGGACACGTTAGGCTGCGCATCCATTCCTGTAGCTGGAGCCGCCATGTCCTCGTCGTCAACCTTGGGTTCGATCGCGCTGGCTGCGGCCCTGGCCGCCAGTGGTTGGTGGGTTTCGGACGGGCTTCGCGCCCTGCGCACCGCGGATCGCTATGTCACCGTCAAGGGGCTGGCGGAAATGGAAGTGCCGTCCGATCTCGTGATCTGGCCGATCACCTTCGTCGAGGCGGCCGATGATCTTCAGGCCCTGTATGACACCCTGGAGCGCAATACCGAGCAGGTTCGCGTGTTTCTGCGCAAACAGGGGCTGGAGGATGCCGAGCTGTCCAGCGCGCCGCCGCGATTGCAGGATTTCCGCGCGGAGGCCTATGGAGACGGCGGTGCCAACCGGTTCCGCTATCGCGCCGAGGTGAGCCTGACGGTCCGTACCCGCGATGCCGAAGGCGCCAAGCGCGCCATGCAGAATGCGGGCGAGCTGGTGCGCCAGGGCGTGGTGTTCGCGGCCTACGGCCCCCAGGCCGAGTATCTGTTCACCGGTCTCAATGACATCAAGCCGCAGCTGATCGCCGAGGCCACCGGCAACGCACGTCGCGCCGCCGAGCAGTTCGCCACTGATTCGAACAGTGAGGTGGGGGGTATCCGCAATGCTCACCAGGGCGTCATCACCATCAGTGATCGTGATGCCGGTACACCGGACATCAAGGTGGTGCGGGTGGTGTCGACGGTGGAGTACCGTCTCGAATGAGGCCGTCAGGAGGCCGGCGCGAGGCGACGGCTAGAGGTCACTGAGAAAATCCGCCTTCATGCGCTGGATCAGGCGGCGGGTTTTCTTGTCCGGCCGTCCGGCGGAGTCGATGCGGGGCTCCGACTGGCGCGCGAGGCGGGCGGCTTCGCGCTTTTGCGCGCTCTCGGGTGTTTCGACGTAAAGCATCTGTGCCTCGGGCGCGCCGCGGCGCACCGCTGACAGGGCGCGCACTTCCACTTCCCGTTCATCCCATCCCTGGCGGATCTGGATCCGCATGCCCGGCTGCACCTCGCGGGCGACCTTGGCGCGGTCGCCATTCACTCTGACGTGGCCGCTCTCGATGGCGGCCTTGGCGAGGCTTCGTGTCTTGAAGAAGCGGGCGGCCCACAGCCATTTATCGAGGCGGACCGGGGCGTCATCGAGCGACATATGCGACCAAAGTCGTAGGGTGGAATCGGGCTGTGCGGCGGTGAGACGACGGCATGATGCGGGGAGCGGACAAGCGGTCATTGTGACACGAGCCAAGCGTCAAATTTTCGTCCACAATGGTGCACAGAACAGGACGGGAGGTCATGGCCCCCTGCCACAGGGTCGGGAGACCCCGAGAGGAGACGCACAGATGGAGGAGAGACCCTCTGTTGCATCCGAGTCCAGGCGCGTGCCCGCACAGCGTCGGCGGCCGGAGTGTGCGTGTCCTCCCGGGATCTGACCGATTCGTCACCCGGATGCGCCACCCGGCGCAGCGGTACAACAACAGCGAAGGAGACTGCACGATGCGAAAGCTGATCAAGGGCGTTCTTCATACAGGGGTGGGCGGCGCCATGCTCGCGATCCCCTGGTATGCCAGCGCGTACAACTTTCAGGTGGGGGAACTCGACATCCAGATCGACACCACGGTGTCGGCGGGGGCCGTCTGGCGCATGCAGGATCCCTCGGCATCCCTGATCGGGATCACCAACGGAGGCGTCTCGCGATCGGTCAACGACGACGACGGCAACCTGCGTTACGAGAAGGGTGATGTCGTGTCGGCGCTGGCCAAGGCCACGCAGGATCTTGAGATCAAATGGCGGGACTTCGGCATCTTCTCGCGTTACAGCTACTTCTACGACTTCGAGATTTCCAACGACAACCGCACCGGCCCGCAGGCGCTGGGACCGGAAGCCAACGACCGCCTGAAGTCGGACTCTCAGCTGCTCGACCTCTTCGCCTACGGCCGTTTCGACCTGGGCGACCGCGCGCTCAATGTGCGGGTCGGCAAGCAGGTGGTGAGCTGGGGTGAGAGCACCTTCATTCAGAACGGCCTCAACGTGATCAACCCGATCGACGTGTCGCGCCTGCGCGCCCCAGGCGCCGAATTGAAGGAGGCGCTGTTGCCGATCAGTGCACTGACGCTCTCCACCAGCATCACCAACAACCTGTCGGTCGAAGCCCTGTGGATTCTCGATTTCGAGAAGATCGAGATCGATCCGCGGCGTTCCTATTTCTCGACCAACGACGTGGCCTCGGATGACGCGGTCAAGGCCTTCACCGGCTTCGGCCGGCGCTTTGATGACAATCAGCCGCCGACGGCGATTGGTACGTCGGGTGAGGCGCAATTGTGGGTTGATCGCGATCCCGATCGCCCGGTGGATGACCAGACCCAGCAGTACGGGGTGGCGCTGCGGTACTTTGCCGAGAATCTGAACTACACCGAGTTCGGCCTGTACTACCTGCGCTATCACAGCCGGATTCCGCTGGTGTCAGGTATTCGCGGCGGTGCCGCCGGCATTCCCGGCAGCACCAGTGGCGCCAGTGCCTATGCGCCGCCACCTGCGCCCACCGGCTTCACCCTGAACGGTGATACCCGCTACTTTGTCGAGTATCCCGAAGGGATCAACACCTACGGGCTGAGCTTCAACACCAGCATTCCGTTCGGTGTGGCCCTGCAGGGCGAGTACAGCTACCGGCCGAACCTGCCGGTCCAGATTGCCGCCACCGAAGTGTTGCTGGCAGTGCTCGGCAATCCCAACTACGGGGGCTATGGCGTGCTGCCGGTGGGCGCCGGCTACACCCGTGGCTGGGATGCGGTGAACGCGCATCAGGTACAGGCCACCGCGACCAAGGCCTTCGGGCCGATGTTCGGCGCACAGCAGTTCGTGCTGCTCGGTGAGGCGGGCTACAACCACCTTGATCTCGAGGACGGCAAGGCCTACGCCGGTCCGGGTACGCCGCTGCCGTCATGCCAGAACCCGTTGCAGGTGCTGGCTGCAGCTTCCGGAGGCGGCTGTCACGACAAGGGCTATGCCACGCGCGCCTCCTGGGGCTATCGCGCGGTCACCCGGCTAGACTACGAGAACCTGCTGGGGCCCGTCGGGGTGTCGCCCCGTCTTGCCTGGGTGCATGACGTGAACGGGGTTGGTCCCAACTTCAGCCAGGGCACCAAGGCCATCGGCATGGGGGTGGCGTTCAACTACCTGCAGCGCTGGCAGGCGGACATCGCCTACACCATCTTCACCGGCGGGCGCACGTACTCGGGGACCGACACGACGACACCGGGAACGGTGCTGGCTCCGGGCGTTCAGGCACCGGGTTCCGCAGCTCAGGACCCCAGCTATGCCATCAGCGCCAATCCCAACAAGGATCGTGACTTCCTCGCGGTCAACATTTCCTACGCGTTCTGATCCGGACCGAACGGAGGCCATTTTATGAATCTCAAGCATCTCACCGCAGGGCTGATCGCTGCCGCGGTGTCGTCCATGGCATTGGCCGCAGTCTCCCCTGAGGAGGCCGCCAAGCTGGGCGCCACCCTGACACCGATGGGCGCAGAAAAGGCGGGCAACGCCGACGGGTCCATCCCCGCATGGACCGGCGGCAACACCACCGTACCGGCCGGCTTCAAGGAGGGCGGGCACTATCCCGACCCCTATGCCGCTGACAAGCCCTTGTTCACCATCGACAGCAGCAATATGGCCGAGCACAAGGCCAAGCTGTCACCGGGCCAGATGGCGCTGTTGCAGCGCTATCCGACCTGGAAGATGAAGGTCTATCCGAGTCGGCGCAGCGCGGCCTACCCGCAGGGCGTTTACGAGGAAACCAAGTCCAACGCCACCAAGGTGAACCTGGTGGACGGCGGCAACGGTTTCACCGGGACCACCGGCGGCGTGCCGTTTCCGGTCCCGCAGTCGGGGTTGGAGGCCATCTGGAACCATCTGACGATCTACAAGGGGGAGACCTATGCCACCTCGTGGGCGCAGGCCCCGGTGACCGCCAGCGGCTCCTACAACCTGGTCCGGTTCAACTACGAGTACGACTTCGTCTATGGCCACCAGGGCAAAAAGCCGGAGGAACGCACGCCGAACCTGCTGTTCTACTTCCTGCAGATCGTGACCGAGCCGGCGCGCCTGGCGGGGTCCATCCTGCTGGTACACGACTTTGCTGATCAGGTGCGGGAACCGCGCAAGGCCTGGACCTACAATCCGGGGCAGCGGCGCGTGCGTCTGGCGCCGAGCGTGGCCTATGACAACCCGGGAACGGCGGCCGACGGTCTGCGCACCAACGATGACTTCTTCATGTACAACGGGGCGACTGACCGGTACGACTGGAAGCTTGTCGGCAAGCAGGAGCTGTACATCCCGTACAACGCGTACACGATCAACGGCCCGTCGCTGAAGATCTCGGACGTGCTGCAACCGGGCCATGTCAACGGCGATCATGCGCGCTATGAGCTGCACCGCGTCTGGGTGGTGGAGGCCAATCTCAAGGAAGGCACTTCGCACGTCTACAAGCGGCGTACGTTCTACCTCGACGAGGACAGCTGGATCATTCACGTCCAGGACAAGTACGACAACCGTGACCAGCTCTGGCGTGTGGACGAGCTGCACTCCTATGGCTACTACAACGTGCCGTTCGTGGCGCCGGGCCTGGAAGTGAAGCATGACCTGCAGTCGGGCCGGTACATCGCATTGTCGATCCGCAACGATGCCAAGACGGTCTACGAGCCGATCAAGCGCACGCCGGCGGACTTCACCCCCAACGCCCTGCGTGACAAGGGCACCCGCTGAGGTTCTGGCGGCATGACAGGAACGGCGCCTTCGGGCGCCGTTTCCTTTTGGGGCTTACTGCACCAGCTGGTTGAGGTCGAAAATCGGCAGCAGAATGGCCAGCACGATGGTCAGTACCACACCGCCCATGGTGAGGATCAGTACCGGCTCGAACACCCCCATCAGTGCAGCGACCAGAGTCTCGACTTCCCGCTCCTGATTCTCTGCGGCGCGGTCCAGCATTTCATCGAGCTTGCCCGAGCTTTCGCCGCTGGCGATCAGGTGAAGCGTGATCGGCGGGAACAGCTTGCTGGCGTGCAAAGCGCGGGACAGGGAAGCCCCCTCGCGTACCTTCACGGCCGCCTGCTCGATGGCTTCTTTCATCGGCAGGTGGGTGACCACCTGGGTGCCGATTTGCATGGCATCGAGAATGGGCACGCCACTGCCGAACAGAATGCCCAGCGTGCGAGTGAAGCGTCCGGTGTTGGTGCCGCGCACCAGCCGCCCCACCAGCGGCGTTCGCAGCAGCAGCATGTGCACCTTTCGCTTGAAGCTGTCGCGACGCACCATCCAGGAGAACGCAGCAGCGATGGCGCCGGCCGCCAGCAGCAGCAGCAGGCCGTTGTCGCGCAGGAAGTCGGAGGTGGCGATCATGCCCTTGGTGAGGCCGGGCAGCTCGGCATCAATGCTGGCGAACACATCCACCACCTGCGGCACCACGTAGGTCAGCAGCAGAATGACGACGGCCACCGCGACGATGGTGAGGATCGCCGGGTAGAAGGCCGCCAGCACGATCTTCTGCTGCATGGCCTGGCGCTTTTCGACGTAGTCGGCCAGGCGCTCGAGAATGTGATCGAGGCGGCCGGACGACTCGCCGGCCTCGACCGTGGCCCGGAACAGTGGCGGGAACACGTTGGGAAACTGGTTCAGCGCGGCTGCCAGGGGGTTGCCTTCGACCACGCCGGCGCGGACGCCCAGCACGACGCGCTGCACATGTTTGCGCTCGCTCTGCTCCGATACCGCTGTCAGGGCCTCGTCCAGCGGCAGGCCGGAACGCACCAGGGTGGCGAGCTGCCGTGTGAACAGTGACAGCTCGGTGCTGGAGATGCCGGCGCCTCCGCGACGGAACGACAGCGGCGAGGCGGCCTTCTGCTCCGAGACCTCGTGAATCTCCAGGGGGCTCAGGCCCTGCTCGCGCAACAGGGCACGCGCGTGTCGTGGCGTATCGCCTTCGATCAGCCCCTTGCGTGCCTTGCCGCGCGCGTCCAGCGCGCTGTATTCGTAGGCGGCCATGCGCGGCTCACTCCTCGATGGTGACGCGCAGCACTTCCTGCAGCGTGGTGTGGCCGGCCATGACCTTGGCGCGCCCGGACTGCAGGATGCCAGGCGTGCGGGCGCGGGCATGCTGCTCCAGCAATTGTTCGCTGGCCTCGTCGTGGATGAGGGTCTCGAAACCCCGGTCCACCTCGATCAGCTCGTGAATGCCACTGCGGCCGATGAAACCGGTGTGGCGGCACTGCGGGCAGCCGGTCGGGCGGTGCAGGGTCAACGGGGCGTCGACCGGCACACCGAGCTGTTCCTTCTCCGCGTCGGAGGCCTCGTGTGGCGCCTTGCAGTGCGGGCACAGCAGTCGTACCAGACGCTGGGCCATCAATCCGATCAGGGAGGACGACAGCTGATAGGGCTCCACCCCCATGTCGCGCAGGCGGGTGACCGCCCCGACGGCGGTGTTGGTGTGCAGCGTCGACAGCACGAGGTGGCCGGTCTGCGAGGCCTGGACGGCGATCTGTGCGGTTTCCAGGTCGCGGATTTCGCCCACCATCACCACGTCCGGGTCCTGACGCAGAATGGCCCGCAGTCCCCGGGCGAAGGTCATGTCGACCTTGCCGTTGACCTGGGTCTGACCAATGCCGTCGATGTTGTACTCGATGGGATCTTCCACCGTCATGATGTTGCGGCTGCGGTCGTTGAGCACCGACAGGGCGGAATAGAGCGTGGTGGTCTTGCCCGATCCGGTGGGGCCGGTGACCAGCAGGATGCCGTAGGGACGATGTATCAGCCGACGCAGCAACGGGGTCTGTTCGGGCAGCATGCCCAGGTGCTCAAGGTCGAGCCGCTCGGCCTGCTTGTCGAGAATTCGCAGCACCACCCGCTCACTGTGCTGGCCGGTGGGGATGGTCGAGACCCGCACATCCACCTTGCGGCCACCAAAGGCGCGCGAGATGCGGCCGTCCTGTGGCAGGCGTTTTTCGGCGATGTCGAGCTTGGCCATCACCTTGATGCGCGACACCAGCCGGGGCGCGAGGGCGCGGGGCGGCGCCAGCACTTCGCGCAGTACCCCGTCGACCCGGAAGCGGATCTGCAGGCGGGTCTCGAAACTCTCGATGTGGATGTCCGAGGCGTTTTCCTTGATCGCTTCCACCAACAGCCCGTTGATGAACTTGATGACCGGCGCATCGTCATTGGATTCCAGCAGGTCCTGATTCTCCTGCAGCGCCTGCGCCAGGCTGTCGAGGTCGTCAACGGACTCCATGCCATCGATCAGGGCGGCGCTGGCAGCCGTCTGGCCCTCATAGGTCCGCTGCAGCAAGGCGTCGAACTCCTCCACCGGTACCGCCCGCAGTTTCAGCGGCCGGCCGACGAAGCGCCGGGTTTCCTGAATGGCCTCGACCGGCGTGCCTTTGCGGACCACGGCCGCCACGGCGTCGCCGAGATCCTCGGTGACGATGACGCCATGCCTGCGGGCGAAGACGAACGGCGGGCGCGTCAGTGTCCCCGCAGTGCCGGTGCTATCGGGGAGGGCCGCTTCGGTCATTCGATGCCGCCCGGCGGGCCGTCGCGCTCCTCAGCCGGGCCTGCCGGTGTTTCGCGGGCGGACGGCGGCAGCTCCTGAGGCTGCGTCAGGGGCGGCAATACGCTGCGGGTGCCGCCGATCAGCGGGATGGCGTTCTGCGAGGCATCGATCTGCGCGGCGCGCACTGCGTCGTACTTGCGCTGGGTGTAGTAGCTGCCGTCGCGCAGGTCCCGCAGGATGGTCGGCCGGATGAACATCATCAGGTTGCGCTTCACCTTGTCCACCGAGCGGTACTCGAACAGCCGCCCGAGCAGGGGAATGGCGCTGAGCAGCGGCACGCCGCGCTGGGTTTCCTGCAGGCTGTCGTCGATCAGGCCGCCGATCACCAGGATCTGGCCGTTCTCGACGGCCACCGTGTTGGTGAGGGTGCGCTTGTTGGTGATGAGGTTGGCCGCCCCGGCGGAACCGCTCGCCAGGCTGGAACTTTCCAGTTCCAGCTTGAGCTTGATGGAGTTGCCCTCGTTGATCTGCGGCGTCACGCCCAGGGTGAGGCCGACATCGCGGCGTTCGATGGTCTGGAAGGGATTGACCGCGCCGGTGGTGGTGCCGACGCCGGTGTTGGCGAACGAGCCGGTGAGGAAGGGCACTTCCTGGCCGGCGGAAAAGCTGGCCTCCTCGTTGTCGAGGGTCACCAGGGTCGGCGTCGACAGGATGTTGGTGTCGCCGTCGCCGCGCAGGGCCTTGAGCAACATTCCGAAGCTGGTGCCGTCGCTACCACCATCGCGCCCGCCCACCACGTTGATGCCCTGACCGAGCAGTCCCAATGCCGCAAGGTCACTGCCGCCGGATGCAGCGCTGGCGGCGGCGCTGCTGATCGCGCTCAGGGTGCTGGGGTCGAGAATGCTGGCGGCGGCGATGCGCTCGCCGTTGAAGACGGCCCAGTCGACGCCCAGCTGGCTGGAAGTGTTGGCGCTGACCTCGGCAATGATGGCCTCCACCAGAACCTGCGCGCGCTGGATGTCGAGTTGCGCGATGACATCGCGGATCTGCCGCATGGCCTTCGGCGGTGCGGTGATGATCAGCGCGTTGGTGTCGTTGTCGGACAACACCCGGACCTCGCCGCCGCCGCCGGCCGGGCGGGCGGCCTGCGCTTCGCCGCCGGCCGCGCCATTGGCGGCAGTTTGAGCCACCTGCTGGGCGTAGCCCTCGAGAATCGGTGCAAGGTTCTCGGCGCTGGCGAAGCGCAGGTAGACCACCTGGGTGCTGCCGTCGTCCTTCAGCTCGATGTCGAGGTTGCCAATGATGTCGAGGAACTTCTGGCGCTCCGACTTATCCCCCCCGATCAGCACGCTGTTGGAGCGTTCGTCGGCAATCACCACGGCGGGCTGGATGGTCGGATCCTGTTGCTTGTTCTGCTGGGACAGCGTGGTGAGAATGCGCACCACCTCGCTGGCGGCCGCGTGTTGCAGGCGCACGTATTCGATTTCACGGTCGCCACTCTGGTCCATGCGGCGGATCAGCGCGTCCAGTCGCTGCACGTTGGCGGCGCGGTCGGCAATGATCAACATGTTGGCCGGGGCATAGGCGGCGAGGTGCCCCCATTGCGGCACCAGTGGGCGCAGGATCGGCACCAGCTGCGCGGCCGAGATGTTCTCCAGGGCGTAGACGTGGGTCACCACTTCATCAGAGGCGAGTCCGCGACCGCCTCCGGTCGCGCCGCCATCCTGACGGGCGTTGGTTTCGGGCACGATCTTCAGCGCTTCGCCGGCAGGAATCACGGCAAAGCCCTGCACCTGCAGGACCGCGAGGAAGGTTTCGTACACGCCGTCCGAGCTCATCGGCTGGCTTGAGATCACCGTGACCTTGCCCTTGACCCGGGGGTCCACGATGAAATTCTTGCCGGTGACTTCGCTGACCGTCGCGATCAGGGCGCTGATGTCGGCGTCCTTGAGATTGAGGGTGACGTTGGCCCAGGCCGGCAGCGCCAGGGTCAGGCCGGCAACGAGCCCCAGCAGGGTGCGGGCAGCCCGGGGGCCGAAGAAGGAGGGGAGCATGGGCATCAATTCAGGGAAATATTCACGGTCTGGGGGTTGCCGCCGCGTTCCACGGTCAGGCTGACCTGGGTGGCGGTGGACAGTTCCGTGAGCATCTGCAGCGCACGGGTGGCATCGTTGAGATCGGTGCCGTTGATGGCGGTGACCAGGTCGCCGGGACGGAGTCCGGCGGCATTGAACAGGCTGCGGTCGCGTCCGGGGTAGATCCGATAGCCGCGCAGGGCACCGCCCACCGCGGCGGGCTGTACACGCAGATAGTTGGCTGCTTGCGTGGGGTCCTGAAGGATCTGCTCCCGTACGCTTGCCAGCTGAGGCAGTGCCACGCGGTCGGGCAGGGCGCTGCTGTCTGAGCGTTCGCTGACGAGGTTGCGGGAAGGCGCATCCTTGTCGAGGCGCAATACTTCGTTGCGACCATTGCGGCTGAGCACCACCCGGTCCGGGAAGATGGCCTTCAGCTCAGCGCCGCGGATGACTTCGTCGCCGATGGAGAAGGGCTCCTCTTCACCGTTGCCGGTGCTGATCAGGGCGCGCGAATCTGCCTCCCGGTCACCGGCGAAAATCCCGAGCAGGGTCAGGTTGAGGTTGGTATCCGGGGCATCGGCGAGGTTGCTCTCGGCGGCCAGTTGGGGCGCGGCGCTGCCGAACAGGTGCGCTGAGGCGAGGGTGGTCACGTCGACCTGGGCGGACCGGGTCACCTGCATGGGCGGCGGCGGCAGCGGCTGCCAGGTGTCCGGCAAGGGCACAGCCCACCAGAACAGTCGCGCCAGTTGCAGGCCGATCAGCAGCGCAAGCAGCAGGATCAGGCCGGCCGGAACGACGCGCAGGGTGCGCTCGCGGTGTTGCTGCCAGTAAGCCTGGAGAGTGCTGGAATCGACCATCGCGCGATGATACCGCGTCGCTGTTGCGGTCGCTGTTACCCCCGCCACCGCAAACGGGGGGCGGGGGACGCGTTGCTGCGCCCCGCCGCATTTGCGAGGCTTGGCGGGTTACCGGGGGTGGGAGGGGGAGATGAAGCAACGCACCTTGATCCGATTTGCGATCAGCCTGGGGGTGTTCGGGCTGTTCGTCCTGCATGTCGGCGGGGTGTTGCCCCTGCGCCTTCTCGACACGGTGGAGCGTTTTACCTACGACGCCCGTGTGCAGCTGAGCCTGCCCGGAACCGTCGATCCCCGCGTGGTGATCATCGACATCGATGAGCGGTCGATGGCGGAGCTGGGCCAGTTTCCCTGGCCACGGGACCGTTTGGCGACATTGGTGGATCAGGCTTTCGATCAGTATCAGGTCGCGGTTCTGGGCTTCGACATCGCGTTTGTCGAGCCGGATGGTACCTCCGGGCGCCGCATCTTCGAGGCGCTGGCCACGACGCCCGGCTGGGGTGCCGAGGTGGCCGGACTTCTTGAGCGTTTCGATCACGATCGGCGGTTCGCGGCCGCGTTGCGGGGGCGGCCCGTGGTGCTGGGGACCTACTTCTCGCCGACCCGCGAGGCGCGCGGTACGGCCGATGTTGGCCAATTGTGTGCGCCCGTGATCCCCCGGGATTCAGCCCGTCTCTATGCGCTCGATTATCCGCGGGCCGAGGCCTACTCGGCCAACCTGCCTGCCTTGCAGGCGGCGGCCGCCAGCTGTGGGTTCTTCGACAATCCGACACTGGATGACGATGGGGTCTACCGGCGGGTGCCGCTGCTGCAGGCACACGATGGGGATGTCTACGCCTCACTGGGGCTTGCCGTGACCCAGCTCGCACTGGGGGGGGCTGGCCTGGGTTTTCGCTTTGACCCGCCCGACATGCGTGACAGCCTGCATCTGGAGGCGCTGGTGGTCGGCGACCGGGTGGTGCCGGTGGACGAGCGGGTCGCTGCGCTGGTCCCTTACCGGGGGGCGCAGGGCAGCTTTCCGTACGTATCGGCCGCGGACGTGATCGCCGGGCGCGCCGACGCCGAGGTGTTGCGGGGGCGCATCGCGCTGGTCGGGACCAGCGCGCCAGGCCTGCGGGACCTGCGGGTGACGCCTGTCGGCAAGGCCTTCACCGGAGTCGAGGTGCATGCCAACTTGGTGGCCGGCATGCTGGACGGTCGCCTGTATCAGCAGGCGCCCTATTACCGTGGCATCGAGGTGGTGCAGCTGGCGGTGATCGCGGTCCTGATCGCCTGGGGCTTCACCCGCCTGTCACCCCTATCCGGCGCGGCGCTGGGCGCGGGCATCTTGCTGGCGGTGACGGCACTGGCCTGGGGATTCTGGAGTGGCGCACGGTTTGTGCTGCCGCTGGGGGTGCCCGTGGTCTTCGTGCTGCTGCTGTTCCTGGTGCAGCTGCTCTACGGCTACTTCATTGAATCGCGTGGCAAACGTGAAATCTCCCGACTGTTCGGGCAGTACGTGCCGCCGGAACTGGTAGAGGAGCTTGCCGAGCATCCCGAGGCCCTGTCGATGGAGGGCGAGAGCCGCGAGATGACGGTGTTGTTCTCGGATGTGCGGGGGTTCACCTCGGTATCGGAACAGCTCGACGCGCGCGAACTGGCCCAGCTGATGAACCGTTTCCTGACCCAGCAGACAGCGGTCATCCAGAAGCACCGCGGCACCATCGACAAGTACATGGGGGATGCCGTCATGGCCTTCTGGGGCGCGCCGCTGCAGGATCCCGACCATGCCCTGCATGCCATCGAGGCCGGGCGCGAAATGCTGTCGGCGGTCCGGGAGCTGGACGCGGCGTTCGCCGAACGGGGGTGGCCGCAGTTACGGATTGGCGTCGGTGTCAGTACCGGGCGCATGAATGTGGGCAACATGGGTTCGAGCTTCCGCATGGCCTACACCGTCATGGGGGATGCCGTGAACCTGGGCTCGCGTCTGGAAGGGCTGACCAAGGCCTATGGGGTTTCCGTGCTGGTGTCGGAGCCCACCCGAACAGCGGCGCCGGCCGATTGGGCCTTCCGCGAGATCGACCGGGTCCGGGTCAAGGGCAAGTCCCGGCCGGTGGCCATTTACGAGCCGATGGGACGCAAGGAGGACCTGGAGCCGGTCCTGCGCACCGAACTGGCCCGTCATCGCGGCGCGCTGCAGTTGTACCGCGCCCAGGACTGGTCCCGGGCCGACGCGGAATTTGCCGCTCTGGCGGAACAGTCGCCGCACTGTGTGGTCTATCAGGTGTTCCGGGAGCGTATCGCGAGACTGCGGGCGAGCCCGCCGGGGCCGCAGTGGGACGGCGTGTTCGATTTTCAGACCAAATAGCCGTCCGGCGGCCGCGGATGGCCGCAACCGCCAGTCTCCTCCGGCATGCCACCGGGTACCGTCGGCCCCGAAATTGCGCAGCTTCATCCGGGACGCCATTGCAATCCGGAGCGCCGCGCTAATATTGGGACCATGAGCCGCCAAGATTTACACAAGCCTGATGACCCCAACGACGGACTGGCCGTCGAGGAGGCGCGTCCGCGTCTGAAGAAGCCGCCGCAGTTCAAGGTGGTGCTGATGAACGACGACTACACGCCGATGGAGTTCGTGGTCCAGGTTTTGCAGCAGTTCTTTCACCACTCCCGGGAGAAGGCAGTGCAGATCATGTTGCATGTGCATACCCAGGGTCGCGGTGTGGCGGGGATCTACCCGCTGGAGATCGCCGAGACCAAGACCGCCCAGGTCAACGCTTTTGCCCGTAAACACCAGCATCCGCTGCTGACGGTCATGGAGGAAGTCTGATGTTGTCCGACGATCTGCAGAAGGCACTCGACGCCGCCTTTGTTTCGGCCCGAATGGAAGGCCACGACCTGCTCACCGTGGAGCACCTGCTGCTGGCGTTGCTGTCCGATGCCAACGTTTCCGAGGCGCTAACCGCCGCGGGCTGCGACCTCGAGCGGCTGGAGCGGGAGCTGCGCGACTACATCAACACCAACCTGCAGCGCGTGGGCGAGCTGGAGCGTCACGAGGTACAGCCGACGCTGTCGTTCCAGCGGGTGTTGCAGCGCGCGATCTCTCACGTGCAGGCCAGCGGCAAGAAGCAGGTCAGCACCCTCAACGTGCTGGTGGCCATGTTTGCCGAGAAGGACACCCACGCGGTGTACCTGCTGGGTGAACAGGGCATCACCCGGCTCGACATCGTCAACTTCGTGTCGCACGGCATCGCCCGCAACGGCGCCACGCCGGAAAAGGCGCCGGAGGCTTCCGAGGACCGTCCCGAGGGCGGTGACGACAAGGGCGAGGCCCGTTCGGCGCTGGAGCAGTACGCGGTCAATCTCAACCTGCGCGCCGCCGAAGGCCGCATCGACCCCCTGATCGGGCGCGACCTCGAAGTCGAGCGCGTCATGCAGACCCTGTGCCGCCGCCGCAAGAACAACCCGCTGCTGGTGGGTGAGGCCGGTGTCGGCAAGACTGCCATCGCCGAAGGCCTGGCCTGGCTGGTGGTGGAAGGACGGGTGCCGGAGCTGCTGCAGGGCAGCGTTGTCTACAGCCTCGATCTGGGGGCGTTGATCGCCGGCACAAAGTACCGCGGTGATTTCGAGAAGCGTTTCAAGGCGGTGATGAACGAGCTGCGCGAGCAGCCCGGTGCCATCGTGTTCATCGACGAAATCCACATGATCATCGGCGCCGGCAGCGCCTCGGGTGGGGTGATGGATGCCTCCAACCTGCTCAAGCCGCTGCTGTCCTCGGGCGAGCTGCGCTGCATCGGGTCGACCACCTACCAGGAATATCGCGGCATCTTCGAGAAGGACCGGGCACTGGCGCGGCGTTTCCAGAAGGTGGATGTGGAGTGGTGCGCCCGTCTCCGACGCCATCTTCGCCACGCGGCGCGCGCCCTCGACCTGGACGGCGTCGGCGCCACCGGTGACGAACTCGTCGCTTCCGGCGACCCCGCCGGTGTCCTTGCCGGCGGAGCTGGGCCCGCTCTCGTACCAGGGGGACCACGCGCCGTTCTCACGCACCCGCATGTAGACCGACAGGCCCTCGGGCAGGGTGTCGAACCACTCGCGGTAATCGCGCGCCGACAGCCGGATCGGGTTGGCGGCGAGGGTCTCCTCGGTGAGCCAGTCCGCATCCTGGCCACCGGTGGCGATGATCTGGTGGATCAGCGCATCCGAATCGTCCTCGGCGAGACCGGGAATCGCGTCCGGACCGGACTCCGGGCCGATGTCGTAGC
>CAKZHZ010000035.1 GCA_936928855.1 uncultured Polycyclovorans sp. | reverse complement strand
GACGTCGGACAGCGGCGACGAAGCCGCTTTCGATATCGCGGACGTTTTGGTCAGCAGCTATCAAACAGGCGGCTCGGGCACCGATGATCGCGACGTGGTGCCCGAGCCCGAGCCGATCCCCGAATTCGCCACGGCAGATCATTTCGATTTCTTCTGACCGGCGCGGCGGCCTCAGCCCACGGACAACAGGCGGATCGCCTCGTCCTGACCCATCAGCCACAACAGGACGCGGGCGGCCTGCCCGCGCTCTGACTGCAATTCCGGGTCGTCGGCCAGCAGTTTCCGCGCATCGGTCTGCGCCGTGGCCATCAACCCCGCCTGCGCCTCCATATCCGCGACGCGAAAGCGCGGCAGGCCCGATTGCGCGGTGCCGATCAGGTCGCCGACGCCGCGCATCTCCAGGTCCACCTCGGCGATGCGAAACCCGTCCTCGGTCTCGCGCATCGTGTCCATCCGGCGCTGCCCGCCCTCTGACAAGGGTGCCTGGTACATCAAGAGGCAGGTCGACTGCGCCTCGCCCCGCCCCACCCGGCCGCGCAGCTGGTGGAGTTGCGCCAGCCCGAAATGCTCGGCCCGTTCGATCACCATGATCGAGGCGTTGGGCACGTCCACCCCCACCTCGATCACCGTGGTGGCCACCAGCAACTGGGTGCGGCCTTCCTTGAAGGCGCGCATCTGCGCTTCCTTCTCGTCCGGCTTGAGGCGGCCGTGGACCAGTCCCACGGTGAGCTGCGGCAGCGCCTCACGCAGCGCCAGCGCGGTGTCTTCGGCGGCCTGCGCCTCCAGCTGGTCGGAGGCTTCCACCAGGGTGCAGACCCAGTAGGCCTGCCGGCCCTGGGAACAGGCCTCGCCAATGCGCGCCAGCACATCCTCGCGGCGGGTGTTGGCCAGGGCCACCGTGCGCACCGGGGTGCGCCCGGGCGGCAGCTCGTCGATGACGCTGATGTCGAGATCCGCGTGTACGGTCTGCGCCAGGGTCCGCGGGATCGGCGTGGCGCTCATGATCAGCTGATGCGGCGTCTGCCCGGCCGGTCCCTTGTCGCGCAGCGAGAGTCGTTGCTGCACCCCGAACCGATGCTGTTCGTCGATCACCAGCAGGCCGAGCCGGGCCAGCGCCACATCCTGCTGGAACAGCGCATGGGTGCCGATCAACACCGGGGCACTGCCGTCCGCCAGCGCCGCCAGGGCGACACTGCGGTCCTTTTTTTTCATGCGGCCGGTCAGCAGGGTGACCGACACATCCAAGGGCGTCAGCCACTGCGCCAGTGTGCGCGCGTGCTGCTCGGCCAGCAGCTCGGTGGGTGCCATCAGCGCGGCCTGATACCCCGCCCGCACGGCGGCCAGCAGGGCCACGGCGGCCACCAGTGTCTTGCCGGCGCCGACATCGCCCTGCACCAGCCGCAGCATGGGGCGATCACCCGCGAGGTCGGCGCCGATCTCCCGCAGCACCCGCCGCTGGGCTCCGGTGAGCGCGAACGGCAGGCCGGCGCTGAGGGTCTTCTCCGCCTCGGCGATGGCGCCGATGGGCGGCGCCGGACACTGCTGCAGCGTCCGCCGCAGCCAGCGCAGGCTCAGCTGATGCGCCAGCAGCTCTTCGTCGATCAGTCGCAGCTGCGCCGGGTGCCGCCCCTGGCTGAGCGCCGACAGGGCCAGCTCGGCGCGCGGCCGGTGGACCTGGATCAGCGCACTGAGGGTATCCACCTCGGCGAGTCCGGGAATGGGCTGCCGGAAGGCGGGGTCGTCTGCGGCCACCACCAGCGCGCGGTCGATCAGGGTGCGCAGGCGTGCCTGCGCCAACCCCTGGGTGCTGGGATAGACCGGGGTAAGCGTGGTGTCGAGTTGGAACGCGGCCGGGTCATCGGCCACCTCGAAGCTGGGGTGCACGAAACCCAGCCCCTCGCGACTGCGGCGGCCACTGCCATAGCCCTGCACCCAACGCCCCGGCGCCAGGGTCGCCTGCTGATTCGGGTGAAAGTGAAACAGTCGCAGCACCGCCGTGCCACTGTCGTCCTCCACCAGCACCCGCAGGCTGCGGCGCGGCGCGAACCGCACCTCGGCGTGCAGAATGCGGGCACGGAACACCGCCTCCGCTCCGTCGTCCCAGGCTGCGAACGCAGTGCAGTGACGACGGTCTTCGTAACGGCTGGGCAGGTGCAGCAGCAGATCGCCCACCGTCTCGATGCCGAGCTGGGTGAGGCGCTGCGCGAGATAGGGCCCGCAGCCCTTGAGAAAGGTGACGGGCGTGTCGAGCCGTAGCGGTGGCGTCGCCGCCCGCGGCACTACAGCACGAGCACCGCGTCGGCTTCGACGCGAGCGCCGCGCGGCAACGCCGCCACGCCCACCGCCGCCCGTGCCGGGAAGGGCTCGGGGACGTAGCTCCGCATGATCTCGTTGACCTTGGCGAAATGCGCCAGATCGGTGAGAAACACATTGAGCTTCACCAGGTGGGCGAGACTGCCGCCAGCGGCCTCGGCCACGGCGGTGAGGTTGCGGAAGACCTGATGGATCTCGTCCTCGATGGTGGCGTTCACCATCTCCATGGTGGCGGGATCGAGCGGGATCTGCCCGCTGAGATACACCGTATCGCCGACCTTCACCGCCTGCGAATAGGTGCCGATGGCCGCTGGCGCGCGGTCGGTCTGAATGATCTGCTTGTTCATGGGTCTCGTATCGTGAAAGAAAAATCAGGCGCGGTAGACGCGCTCCACCGAATCAATGCGCCGCAGGCGCCGGATCACCCTCGCCAGGTGTACACGGTCACGCACTGCCAGCACGAAGCGGGTTTCGACCACATCACCGCTGGTGTCCTCGGGCATCTGGACATTCTCGATGCTGGCGTCCGCTTGCGCGATCTCACCGGTGACACTGGCCAGCAGCCCCCGCTTGTTGAGCGCTTTCATGCGAATCTCGGCGAGATAGTCCCCCTGATAATGGTCCGCCCAGGTCAGCGGCACCCAGTCCTGCGGGCGCCCCTTGGCGTGCCGGCAGTCCATCCGGTGCACAACGATGCCGCGTCCCATGCTCACATGGCCCCGGATATCGTCCCCGGGAATGGGACGGCAGCAGCGCGCATAATCAAGCACGAGGCCTTCGGTACCCTCGATGGCAAGCGGCGCAGCCTGGCTGGTGGCGGCGCGATCAGCATGACCATCCGGAAGGTAGTGCCGTGCCACCAGCGGGGCCAGACGCGCGCCCGTCCCGATCGAGGCATACAGCTCTTCCATGTCACTGAGCGTGAAAGCCCGCAACACGGTCTCGCTTCGCCGCTCGTCCTTGAGCACCGTCACCGGCACCTGCAGTTCGCGAAGGGCGATTTCCAGCAGCCGGCGCCCCAGGCGAATCGATTCGTCCTCGTGTTGGTTCTTCAGGAAGACCCGGATGGCCGACCGCGCCTTGGCGGTCTTGACGAAGTTAAGCCAGGCCGCATTGGGCCGCGCATGCCGCGCCGTAATGACCTGCACCGTCTGCCCATGTCTGAGCGGGGTGGACAGCGGCTCCAGGTGACCATCGACCCGTGCCGCCACGCAGCGGTTGCCCAATTCGGAGTGCACCGCATAGGCGAAGTCCACCGGGGTGGCACCTTTGGGGAGCCGGCGGATGTCGCCCTTGGGTGTGAACACGTACACCTCATCGGGAAACAGGTCCACTTTGACGTTCTCGACGAAGTCGAGTGCGCCGGCACCGCCATAGGTATCAAAAAGACTGTTGAGCCACTCGCGCGCCCGCAGTTGCGGCGCCGATGGGCCGCCACCGCCCCCAAGCTTGTACTGCCAGTGAGCGGCGATGCCGCTTTCGGCGATATGGTGCATGTCGCGGGTGCGGATCTGCACTTCCACCTTCTGTCCACCGGGACCGATGCAGGTGGTATGCAGGCTCTGGTAGCCGTTGGCCTTGGAGTTGGCAATGTAGTCGTCGAACTCGCCCGGCACCGGCTTGTAGACATGGTGAATCACGCCCAGGGCGCGGTAGCAGTCATCCACTCGCGACACCACGACGCGGAAGCCGAGCAGGTCCATCACCTTGAGCAGTTTCATCTTCTTCTTCCGCATCTTCTGGTAGATGCTGAAGATGTTCTTCTCACGCCCGACAACGGATGCGCCAATACCCTCTTCTCGCAGGCTGGTCGACAGTCGCGACTCAACCTCCTTGATCAGCTTCTTGGTGTCGCCCAGCTGCGATTGAACCGCCCGCGCCATCACGCCGTAGCGATTGGGGTAGAGGTTGGCGAAAGCCAGATCCTCCAGTTCGGTGCGGATGGCCTGGATGCCCAGCCGCTGGGCAATGGGCGCATAGATGTCCAGCGTCTCGCGGGCGATGCGGCGACGCTTGTCGGTCGCCATCGCCCCGAGCGTGCGCATGTTGTGCATCCGGTCCGCCAGCTTCACCAGGATCACCCGCAGGTCCTGGGTCATTGCCAGCAGCAGCTTGCGGAAGCTCTCGGCCTGCCGTTCGGTGCGGCTCATGCCCTCGATCTTGTCGATCTTGGAGACCCCGTCCACCAGTTCGGCGACATCCTTGCCGAACTCCACCGCCAGGGATTCCTTGGAGATGCCGGTGTCCTCGATCACATCGTGGAGGATCGCGGCCATCAAGGTGGTGTGGTCCATCCGCATCTCGGCGAGGATGCGGGCGGCCGCCAACGGGTGATAGATGTACGGCTCGCCGGAAGAACGGCTCTGGCCCGAATGCATGCGCCGCGCGAACGTGGCGGCCCGGCGGACCTCCTCAATGTGCTCATCCGGCAGATACTGTTCGAGCAGCCGGCTCAGGCTCTCGATGCCGAACTCGCGCTCCGCCCGCTGGGTGCGGAAGACCGTACTGATGCGCTGAATGACGGGCAGTTCCATGCCCGCAGTATAGGCAGATCAGCGCAACGAAGCGGACACAAAAAAGCCCGCCGTGAAGGCGGGCTTTTCAGATGATCTGGCGCTCAGGCGTCGAAGGACGGATCCAGCGCTTCCAGTTCCATCTTCGGCTGCTGCACGGCCGGCAGGTCCACTTCGTCAAGCACGCCACGATCGGTCAGTCCCTCGGCGATCTCGCGCAGCGCCAGCACCGTCGATTTGTGATTGCCCCAGGGCATGCGTGCGTCGGCACCGCGCGCCAGCTGGCGCGAGCGCTTGGCGGCCACCAGGGTCAGATCGAACTGGTTGGGAATCTTGTCCAGGCAGTCTTCAACGGTAACGCGGGCCATGAAATCCTCGGGGAACGCTTGGGGGGACGACGAAAGACCGCGGAGGATACCGGAAGCTGGCGCTCATGTCAGCAGGCGCTCGATCAGCGTGGCGTGGGCCCGCACCTGCGCCTGCCGACGCTGACGGCGCTCCAGAAAGATGGCGGCCAGCAATTCCAGCGAGCGGTCGAAATCGCCATTGACGATCAGGTGGTCGTACTCGCTGTAGTGCGCGATCTCCGCGCGCGCCTCCCGCATGCGGCGCGCGATCACTTCCTCGCTGTCCTGCCCCCGCCCCCGCAAGCGACGCTCCAACTCGGTCAATGAGGGCGGCAGGATGAACACCGAGGTCGCCTCCGGCGCCAGCGCCCGCACCTGGCGGGCGCCCTGCCAGTCGATGTCGAGAATGACGTCGATACCCTCGTCCAGCAGGGCGGCGGTGCGCTCACGACCGGTGCCATAGTGGCGTCCGAACACCTCAGCGTGTTCGAGAAAGTCGCCAGCCGACACCCGCTGCCGAAAACGGTCTTCATCGATGAAGTGGTAATGCTCGCCGTCCACCTCGCCAGCCCGCATGGCGCGCGTGGTGTAGGACACCGAGATCTGCGCGCGCACCTCGCGCTGGGCAAGATGCGGCAACAGGGCACGCGTGAGGCTGGTCTTGCCGCCGCCGCTCGGAGCGGAGACGATCACCAGCGAACCAGGGGCAGGAGGTGGAGTCATGGCCGGATTATCCGCCATGGCTGCCGCCACCGTCAGGGGGTGTCGGGAGCGTCGGCCTCGCCATCGGCGGCCAACGGCCGGATGGCGCCGGCAACCGGCTCCGGCGGCGCCAGTGCCTCGGCATCCGAGCCACCCGCCCCGAGCGCCTCGAACTTGCGCGCGGACACCAGCACGCGGGATTCCAGCGACGCTACGGCACTGTTGTAGTGCTTGACCGCGCTGCCCAGCGCATTGCCGGTCTTGCCCAGGTGCCCGGCGAAGGTGCCCAGCCGCTCGGCCAGCTCCTTGCCGAGCGCGGCAATGTCGCGGGCGCTGCGGGCCACCGCCTCCTGCCGCCAGCCATAGGCCACCGCTTTCAGCAGTGCGATCAGGGTGGTCGGGCTGGCCAGCATCACGCGACGGTCGGTGGCTTCGTCGAACAGCGCCGGGTCTTCGGCCAGCGCGGCGGAAAAGAAAGCCTCCCCCGGCACGAACAGCACCACGAAGTCGACGCTGTCGTCGAACTGGCTGAAGTACCGCTTGTCGCCGAGCGCGCGGATCTGCTGGCGCAGCTGCAACGCATGGCGCTTCAGATGCTCACGGCGCGCCGCCTCGTCCTCGCTCTCCAGGGCGCTGAGGTACGCATCCAGTGGTGCCTTGGCATCGATGACAATGCGTCGCGCGCCGGGCAGCCGCACGATCACGTCCGGCCGCAGGCGCTGGGCGTCGGCCTGTGTGGTGCTGGTCTGCTCGCTGAAATCGCAGTGCTCCATCATGCCGGCCATCTCGATGACCCGGCGCAACTGCAGCTCACCCCAGCGACCGCGCCCCTGCGGCTGGCGCAGCGCCTTGACCAGCGATTGGGTCTCGCTCTGCAGGCGCGGCAGCTGATGCTCGCTGAGCTGTCGAAGCTGCTCGCGCAGCGCCTGATAGGCCCCTTCGCGCTGGCGCTCCATCGCCGCCACCCGCTCATCGAATTTGCCCAGGCTTTCCTTGACCGGCTGCAGTGCGGCCTCGATGGCCTTCTGGCGGGTGCCAAGGTCCTGCTGCGCACCCTGCTGAAATCGCTGCAGGGTCTCGTTGGCCAATTGCAGAAAAGCGGTGTTGTTCTGTTCCAGCGCTCGCGCCGACAGCGCACGGAAAGACTCGGCAAAGCGCTGCTCGGTGGCCTGCAACAGGCTCAGCTTTTCCTCCGCACTGCGCTGCGCTGCCAGCAATTCAGCCTGCAGCCGCGCCTGTTCCCGGCTCGCCAGACCCTGCGCCGCTCGCTGGTCTTCCAGTGCCTGCTCCAGGCCGGGCACCCGCTCGGCCGCAGCCTCGGCACGCAGCCGCAGCGTCTCCGCCTGCATCAGCGCCTGGCGGTGCTGTCGCGTCCGCCACAGCAGTACCGCCACCGCCATCAACAGCCCGCCGCTCACCAGCGCCCACGCCGGATGGGCCCACAGTGCCGTCATCCTGTCCTCCGTTGCCTGATCATGATCGGCGCGGTTGCAGCAGCTCCAGCTCAACACCCTGCCCCACCACCGCCGACACCCGTGCCGCCGGCACCTCCGGAGCAGCACAATTGGCGCACACCCTACCGCTCAATGCCGCCGGAAGGTAGCCGAGCTTGAACTCTCCCCAATAGGCCGCGACCGCGCCGGGCTGAAACGGATGATCGGGTTCGGGGACCAGCCGCACCGGGTCACCGGGCTGCAGAACCGGCAACAGCACCGCACCGGGATGCGAGGCCACCTGCTCCAGTGACGCCACCACCCGCACGGGGGGCTCGCCGGCAAGGCAGGCGCTCAGGGGAAGGGACAGCAGCGCCACGACAGCGAGGGCACGCAGGGACAAGGACATGAGAACGCTCCGCAAGCAAGGGAGCCTTCATCCTCCAACCGGCATGTCTCATTCGGTGAGACGCGCGTCCGCCTGCGCCGCCACGCCCGCGGCGTGTGCCGCCCGCACCGCCGCCCGCAGGGCCGGCGGGCCAAGTACTTCCACCTCTCCGGCATGGCGCAGCAGGTCCCGCAGCAGCTCATCGGGCTGGCTGTACGGCACCCACAACCGGTAGCCGCCATCGGCCTCCCAGGCACTGCGCTGCTGTGGGTGCCACTGTTCCGCTGCCACCCAACGGGCCGCGCGAGGGCTGAAGCGCAGCTCAGCCTCTGCCACCACCGCACCCGCGAAAATGCCATAGCCGGCCGCCAGCTCGGCGTCCAGGGCCTCGTCGGTGCATTCCTGTGCCGGCGCATCCTGCAACACGGCCTCGCGAATACGGTCCACCGAAAATGACCGCAGCCCCTGCCGCCAGTGACACCAGGCATCGAGGTACCAATTGTCCCGATACCGCGTGAGCCGCTGCGGCGACACCACCCGCGCCGTTTCGACATCACCCTGACTGCGGGCACAGTAGCGGATGGCCACCCGCTGCCGTCGCGCCAGTGCGGTGGCCAGCGTGGCGAATCCGGGGCCTGCTGGCCGGGCCGCCTGACTCAGCAGGCGCAGGCGGCGGCTCCAGTCCGGCAGGCCAGCCGCCGGATTGCCGAGCAACGCGCGGACCTTGTCGCGCAGGGGCGCCAGCGCCTCCCCGACCATGCCGGGACCTGCGCCTTCCAACAACTGTTCGAAGGTCAGCAGTGCGGTGAGTTCCTCGGCGGTGAACCACAAACCCGGGAGATCGAACTGCGAGGCTTCACCGTCGTAGTAGTAGCCGCGCCCCTTGGCATACCGCAACGGGGCGCCAAGCTCATCCCGGAGCTTTTCGACCAGCCGGTAGAGCGTCGCCCGGGAACACTCCAGGCGTGACTGCAGCTCCTCGCGCGGCACCGGCAGGCGGCGGTCGCGCAGGATGCCGTGAAGCTGCAGCACACGGTCGAAGAAATTCATCGCCCCGGCATTCTGCCGTATCCGCGCAGTGGCGACAGCGGCCCTCAGGCGCCGACGCGGGAGACCTCGAGCACGGTCAGCAGGTGTTCCTCATGCCCGCGCCACTGCCATGCCAGGGACTGCCCCACGCTCAACCCCAGCAGGGCCGCCCCCACGGGGGTGACGATGGACACCCGCTGACGGCCGGCATCGGCCTGCTCCGGCCACACCAGCTCGATCTCGCGCACCTTGCCGGTGGCATTGTCGCGGTAAGTGACCCGGGTCCCGATGTCGACCACGTCGGGCGGCAATACCGCTTCGGACAGGACGTCGGCGCGATCAATCTCGGTGAGCAGCCGGCGCGCCACTTCGGGGGCGGCCGCTTCGGCCCGCTGCGCCAGCAGCGCCAGGCGGTCGTAGTGCGCGGCGTTCAGGGTGATGGCAGGTAAATTCGTTGAGGGGTTCATGGTCTTGGCCTCCGGCCGGGATAGGGACCGACGGAACAGCGTGCCGCCGACGGCGACACGCGGGTGCAATGGAAGGGATCGGAATCGGTGGTGGCCCCGGCAACACACCCGCCAGGGCTGGCGGCGCCGGGGCCTAGACGCCTGCGACGAGGCGTCCTGCGTGATGCAGGGGGCGGACGAAGATGATGGACCGATTCATATCGACATGGTTGGCCGGCCGATGACAATTGTCAACGCACCGACAGCGAGGGCGAACGCCCCATGGCAGACTTCGGGCCGCCATCCACGGGAGGGCATGCAACCGCGCCCTCTCCCACCGACGAGTACCAGCACATGACGACAACAGACAAGCCCTGGAAATTCGAAACCCTCTCCGTGCATGCCGGCTACCGACCGGATCCGGTGACGCGCGCCGTCGCCGTGCCGATCTACCAGACGGTTGCCTACGCCTTTGACGACACCCAGCACGGGGCTGACCTGTTCGACCTCAAGGTGCCCGGCAATATCTACACCCGCATCATGAACCCCACCAATGACGTGCTTGAACAGCGCGTCACGGCGCTCGAAGGCGGCATCGGCGGTCTGGCCCTGGCCTCGGGTCAGGCCGCGGTGACCTACGCGATCCAGACCATCGCTCGTGCCGGCGACAACATCATCTCCACCAGCACCCTGTACGGTGGCACGTACAACCTGTTTGCCCACACCCTGCCGCAGTTCGGCATCGAGGTGCGTTTCGCCGACCCCAAGCACCCCGAACGCTTCGCCGAGCTGATCGATGCGAACACCAAGGCAGTGTTTGCGGAATCCATCGGCAACCCGCTGGGCAACATCACCGATATCGCAGCACTGGCCGAAGTGGCGCATGGTGCCGGCCTGCCGCTGATCATCGACAACACCGTGGCCACCCCCTACCTGCTGCGCCCGTTCGAGCACGGCGCCGACATTGTGGTGCACTCGCTCACCAAGTATCTGGGCGGGCACGGCACTTCGCTGGGCGGCATGATTGTCGACTCGGGCCGCTTCCCCTGGGCGGCGCACGCCGACCGCTTCCCGCAGCTGAACCAGCCGGACCCGAGCTACCACGGTGTGGTCTATACCGAGGCGCTGGGCGCCGCCGCGTTCATCGGCCGCGCCCGCGTGGTGCCACTACGCAACACCGGTGCAGCGCTGTCCCCCTTCAACGCCTTCCAGATCCTGCAGGGCATTGAAACCCTCGCCCTGCGCATGGACCGCATCATCGACAACACGCGTGCCATCGCCCAACACCTGAAGGCGCACCCAGCGGTCACCTGGGTCCACTACGCCGGCCTGGCCGACCATGCCGACCACGCGCTGGCCCAACGCTATCTCGGCGGCCGCGGCTCGGGCCTGCTGACGTTCGGCCTCAAGGGCGGACGGGAGGCTGGCGCGCGGTTCCAGGATGCGCTGAAACTGTTCACGCGCCTGGTCAACATCGGAGATGCCAAATCGCTGGCCACCCACCCGGCGTCCACCACACACCGCCAGCTGTCGCCGACGGAACTGGCCAGTGCCGGCGTGTCGGAAGACATGGTGCGCCTGTCCATCGGCATCGAGCATATCGACGACCTCATCGCCGATCTCGATCAGGCACTGGGCCAGGTTTGAGGGATCAGAGGGCCGCGCCGACCGGGTGAAAAAGCCCGGCCGGCGCGGTGAGCGTCTGCAGGGCGGTGGTGATGCACAGGTGCGGCAGCCCGAGCCCCGCCAGCCACTGCGGACCCGCCTCCGCCCCCATCAACATGGCAGTGGTGGCGGCGGTCCCGGCCACCAGGCACTGGTCGGCGACCACACTCACGCCGGCGAGGCCCTGCACCGGCCAGCCGCTGCGGGGGTCGAGGATGTGGCAATAGCGCTGTCCGTCGATCACGAAGCCCCGCTCGTAATCCCCGCTGGATGCCACCGCGCCGGCCGTCATCGACAAGGTCGCGATGGCCCCCGCCTGCCGGGGATGCTGCAGCCCCACCTGCCACGGGCGCCCGTCGGGATGCGCCCCCACAATGCAGAGATCGCCGGCCAGATCCACCAGGCCGTGTTCGATGCCGTGCATGCGCAGACCTGCGGCGACCCGGTCCACCGCGTACTCCTTTCCGAAGCCCCCGAAGTCCAGCTGCATGCCGGCCTGCGGCAGCACCACGCGTGGACGCCGCCATTCCACACGGGACCAGCCCACCAGCGGCAATAGCAGCGCCAGATCCTCATCTGAGGGAAGACGCGCCTCGCGAAAGTCCCAGGCACGCCGCAACACGCCGGACGTGATGTCGAAACGACCCTCACTTTCGCGGTGCGCGGCATCCGCGTAATCCAGCAGCGCGGCGGTCTCGTCGTCGACTTCCACGCCCCGGCCATCGCCTGCCGAGGCGTTGATGCGGCTGATGATGCTGTCGGGGCGATAGCGGGAATAACGGGTTTCGATCCGCAACAACTCGGCATCCGCCGCCTGCAGCACCTGCGTGGCCCGCGCGGCATCGGCGGCGTACACGTGGATCGCACAGGGCCCACCCAGACGATGGGCCCTGTGCACGTGAAGCTGCGCGCGGTGTCTGCTGCCGCTCAGCCCGGGCACTCCGGGGACGGCACGGAGGGTCGATCACACATCGCCGCACCTTACAGGGTCTTCAGGTACTCCACGATGGCACGGCGCTCCTGCGGACTCAGCGCATCGGCGAAGTCATGCCCCTGGTTGCCGTTGCCCACCTTGCGGGTATCGAACACCAGCCGCTTGTCGATGCCGCCCGGTGTCGGGTCGGGGATGGTCACCACGGCACTCCAGTTGATCGTCTGATTGAGCACCCCTTGCACCAGTTGGGTGATCGAGGGCGCCTCCGGCGCCAGCGGGTTGCAGTTGAGCAGCAGCGCACCAGGGAGATCCGCGCAGCCCAGCGCATCGTAGTGCCACCCCACCCGCTCGTGGTCGTAGGCACGCGTCATGCTGAGATCAAACCCCTTGATGGTGCCGACCTGTTTCAGGCGCCGCTGCCAGATAGCCGGACGCGCGGTCGAATCAAGCACCTGCTCCAGATTGGGCACCGAACCGTTGTGAAGGTAGGGCGGCGTGGCCCATACCCCATACAGCGGCGGTGCCTGATAGCCGATCACCCCGCGCTCCCAGGTACAGGCACCCTCCACCCGCTGTGAGGGGGGCAGCCCGTCGTCTGCGGTTTCTTCCAGGTAGGACTTGTCCTCCGGCGCCCGCCACCCCGGCTGGCCTTCCGGGAAGGCCCACCAGGTGGTGCTGTAGGCATCCCGCAGATAGGGCGACAGCTCATCGGCGCGCGCGCTGTCGGTACCGATCACCTCCAGCGGCGAGATGTGGGCTGCCATCCCCTCCAGTGACGGCGACTCCAGGTAGGCCGGGTCGTGCACAAACCGGGGGGAGTACGCGCCGTGGCAGCTGGCGCAGGAGCCATTGCCGCCCAGCGGCCGCGGCCGCTCACCCGGCTCCGCATCCGCCCAGAGATCCTTCGAGTGGAACAGCACTGCGCCCTGCTCGGCCAACGCGGTATCGATCTCCCCCGGATAGGCCGGTGAGCGCAGCGACAGGAAGAACGTTGCGGCGTTGCGGGCATGGGCGTCGGCATAGTCGCGAAACGCCTTGCCGTCCGCCGAGAACAGGCCGGCGGTGTTGCCCGCCGCCATGATGATGCGGGTGCTGTCGACCGAAACGCCGGCATCGAAGAACTTGCGCGACCGGTGACTGAAGTTCCACCACGCAGGGGTGTCCTGTTGCTCCACGGTCGGGTGTGGCTGGGCGGAGTTCATCGCCAGCTTGAGCGCATTGGGGTTGAGACCGACGCTGTCGTAGTCGGTGATCATGAACACCAACTCGAAGCCCCCTACCGCGTTGTTCTGTCCACGCTGGTCCATTCCCAACAGGCCCAGATTGGCGCCGATGCCCAGCTGCTCCAGCGTCAGCGGCACGCCCGGCAACGGCAGCGCCCCGATCACGCCATCCCAGACCTGCATGGCAAGGTCGGTGTTGCTGTTGCCGGGCCCGAGGTTGTCGGACTGGATCAGCAACGGCTCGCCGCTGTCGGAATCGCCGATCTGCCCGCCGTGGCAGAGGTAGCAGGCGTTGCTGCCGATCACGCCAGTCCATTTGCCCTCGGCATCACGGCGTTGGCGCATGCCCTGGGGCAACTGGCCCGAGCCGCCGTCGGTGAGGTTGGGGTCCTCGCCGGGCAAGGGGTAAGGGTTGTGGTACGGCGCCCGGTTCATGCCGTAGCGCAAGGTGTACAGCTCGTCGAAATTCTCGGGGCGCTCCTGCAAACCCCAGGCTTTCCAGGTGTTGTTGAAGTCTTCCGCCGAGGTGCCCGCCCCTTGCTGGGACGAGCCGGTGTCGAGGAACCAGGCCTCGCCAAGATCCCGCTGCTGGCGATACTCGCCGCAGGTGGTGGGGAGCTGGGTCTGCGCCGGCAGGTTGGCATGACAGTCCTCGTACCAGGCATTGAAGAACACCGCGCGCTCAGGATTGACGCCCGGGCGAATCAAGGTTCGCGGATCCACCGGCAGCGCAGCGCTGTCCGCAGCGTCTTCACAGTAACGATCCCAGACATGCCGGGCTCGGGCACTGCCCAGCAGGGGTTCACCCCCACCAGTCTCGACGCCGCCTTCCAACCGCGACGCGCACCCCGCCGGGTCCTCGAAGCACCGCAACAGAATGTCCATGTTGCGATAGGGCGCACTGCCGACCGGCCACGGCGCCCCGCCGGAATGCGGCGTCTCCTGCCCAGAGGCCATCAGCAGAATGCGGGAGGTGGGGTTGTTGCGCCCCAACCGTTCCCAGCTCAGCCGCAACAGCGCCAGGTCCTGCGAACGATCCGTGGCATGGAGGATGAAATCCTGCCCGTCCTCGACATCGCCGATGCCGCCGTCGATATGGCAGGTGCGACAGAAGTCGAGCTGGCCCTGCACCCGTGAGGTGAAATGGTCCTCCATCGACCCGGCCTTGCCGCCGCTGTCATCGCCGCCGCCGGTGCCCACCAGGCCGCCGTCATAGTCTCCACAGCCTGCCAACAGCAAGGCCACACTCATGGCCAGCCCATACGCCATACGATGCATGTCCATCTCTCCTCTGTCCCGATGCCCTCAAAAGGGGCATTTGTTACTTTTGTAATTAGTAACGTTTGTCACCTTGTCACGTCAAGGACGCCAATGCGCAGCCCCCTCAAAGCGCCCCCCAATCCCGCCTTTTCAGCACGCAAACCGCAGCAGCAGCGCGCCAAGGCGCGCGTCGAAGCCGTGCTGACGGCGGCCGAGCAGTTGCTGCTGAGCGCCGGTCACACGGGATTCTCGATCCCCAGCCTGGCCGATCAACTGGGCTTTCCGCGCGCCACGATCTACAAGTTCTTTCCGACCCCGCACGCCCTGCTCAACGAGTTGGCGGAGCGCCATGTGACTGCCCTGGAAGCCCATCTGGTCGCGTACTCGGAGCGCCTGGTGGCCGCCAAGGACTGGCAACAGATGATCGGCCGCATGGTCGAAGCCGCGGTGGACTACTACCGCGCACACCCGGCCGCACAGATCGTGCTGCTGGCCGGACCGATCTCCGACAGCAGCTTTCGCGCCCTCGAAGGCTCCATCACCCGCTTGGGCAGCCTGACCCGAAACCTGCTCGGCAGCCGCGGAATCGCAGTCCCCGAGGGCAGCCCGGACCTCGCGGCACTGGCCGTCGAGTTCGGCACCGCCAGTTTCCGCATGTCGTACTTCCTGCATGGCGAAATCACCCCGCCCTACGCGCAAGCGGCGGCCGACGTCATGATCGCGTTTCTCGGTCACCGCCTCTCGCTGACGTGATCCCGCGATCACCAGACCGTCGTGCTCGCGCATGGTCTTGCCGTTCAAATCGCTGGCCGAACCGGCATCTGTTGCTAGAACCGATACCCCAGCCGCACGGTGACGTTGAGGTAGTCGACCAGCCCGGGGTTCTCGACTTTCACCGAACCGATGGCGTAATCCCCTGAGGCCTCGTACCACTCCAGCCCGCCCCCGAGCATCCACTCGTTGATGACCTTGCGCACATCGAGCCGGAACGACAAGGCGCCGTAGGGCGACAGCCGATAGTCGGATGAAGCCAGCCCGTCGTCCCGCAGGCTGCCGTAGAACGGGGCGTAGAAGTAAGCCTGCGACTGACTGTACCAGCGCAGAGAAGGGCTGATCCTCAGGTCGTCACCCACCACCTGGTGCCAACCCAGTTCCAGCGTGTGCGCTTCGATCCGCCAGTCGTCGCGGAAGAACCGGTAGTCGACATGCACCGCCCCCCCCACCGCCGGAACGAAATGCCGCATGCGCGCACTCGCCGACCATTGCCGGCGGTTCTCCGGACGACTGTCGCGTACCGTGTTGGCAACCTCCGTGAGAAACGCCCGCTTATAGGGATCCGACAAGTATCCGTCCTGCAGGCTGAAACTGAGCGCGCCCTGGATCAGGGTTCGCGCATTGAGCACCCAGGTGCTGCCGCCGTACAGGGTCAGGCTGTCGCGATCCGCGTCATCGATGACATCGGTACTGCTGGCACCCACGGTCGGCTCGATCCGGTCGTAGGAGTATCCCAGCCCCAGGCTGTAGGTCTGTTGTCCGGTCTCCGGCGTGAACTCGGCCTCGATACCCCCGTTGATGGCCTCGTAGTCGTTCTCGTGGGAATAGCCCAGACTGGCCCCCACCTCTGCACCACGAATCGGGGTGGTCACCGTCGCATCCAGATCGACCCGCTCTTCACGGATGCTGGCGCCACTCATCACTTGAACCGGCCGCCCATCCGCACCCGGCTGCACCCACCACGGTGACGCGCCGCTCATGGTTTCGTAGAGCACCGTCGCAGTCAGTGACTGCTCGTCGCGCTCACCGGCTACCCGGATCATGTGGGTGTCGATCTCGTAGCGATCACTGCGCTCTCCACTGGCGGCGCGACCTGCCGGCAGATCACCCTCCCGGTACTGCGAGTACAGATAATCGGCCTGATAGTCGGTCTGCGCGGATGCCAGCCCGGGGAGCGCCAGAGCGGCGGCGGTCAGCGCCTGAAGCGAGGGCTTTCGTGATGACATGGCGGACCTCAGTTGCAGCCGCAGCCGCCGCCGCCCAGCGAGGCACCGCCACTGGCGGCTTCCTTGCTGAACTCGACATGCTGCCGGTAGGTGGCGAGAAGCGGGTCGGGATCAAGTGCCATCTCGGCACGTGCAAGATCTCCCCGTTGCCAGGGTTGCACCGTGCTGCATCCACTGATCGACGCCAGCAACAACGCCGCACATGTGACACGCCAGAACCGTTTCATGGTTGCGCCTCCAGAGCCTTGAGAATGGCGGATTCCAGTTGAGGGAAATCCTTGCTGCGATAACCGGACTTGACCTGCACCACCGTGCCGTCACGATCCAGCAGGTAACCGGAGGGCATGCCTTTCACCGCATACCGGGCGGGCCAGATGCCCTCCGGATCGAACACCACGGGGTAGCTCACCGGAATGCGCTTCAGCATCCGGTCAGCCGCCACACGTTCAGTGTCGACATTGACCGCCAGCACCGTGAAACCCTGGTCCCGATACTGGCGGTAGAGCTTTTCCAGTGCAGGCAGGGCCTGACGGCACGGCGTACACCAGGACGCCCAGAAATCGACGTACACCACCTGTCCGCGCAGGCGGTCCAGGGACAGGGTGTCGCCGTCGGCCAGGGGCGCCTCGATCACGGGCGCCGGCTCGCCAGGCTTGAGTGCCAGCGCCGGCACCGGCATCAGCAACGCCAGGATCAGATACCACGGCCACATCCGGCTTCGGCGGCGCAAGGCGGTTTTCGCGCTATTCTGCACGCCATGCGGGCTTCCACCGATTCCTTTGCCACCGTCACGCGCCGTCCCACCCAACAGCGGGCGCGGGCCCGGTTCGAGCGCATTCTCAGCGAGGCCGAGACCATCCTTCGGGAGGATGGGCTGCAGGCTTTCTCGATTCCGGTGCTGGCACAGCGACTCGGGTACACGCGCGGCAGCGTCTACGCCTACTTCCCCACGCCGTATGCCCTGCTGGGCGAGCTGGCCGCACGGCATCTGGCGGCGCTGGAGGCGATGTTCGGCGAACAACGGGACGCCCTGCGGAACGTGGGTTGGCGAGCCGGCATCGGCCTGGTGGCCGATCACGCCAGCGTGTTCTACAACGCCCACCCGGTCGCCAGCCTGCTGTTGCTCGGTGGCGGCGCCTCCGACACCAGCCTGCGGGCCCAGGAGGAAACCAACAAGCGGCTCGGCGACTTCATTCGCGGCATCTGGTCCCAGGCGCGCGCGCTGCCGGTCGCGCCACCAGACCTGACCACCCTCGCTGCCGATATCGGAACCGCCGTGTTCCGCCGCTCCTGGTTCGAACATGGCCGTATCACCACGCCCTACCGCGATGCGGCGGTCACCGCCATGGTGGGCTTCCTCGAACCCTATGTGCAGGGGGCCGCGCGCGGCGTGCCCCGACCGAGCGGATGACATTTCGCTAGCGCCCCTTGAAGACCGCAGGGCGCTTCTGCAGAAACGCAGCGACCCCTTCGGCAAAATCCTGGGTGTGCCCGCAGGCCCGCTGGCGGATGACCTCGTCCGCCAGCTGCGTCTCGAGACTGTTGTCGGCGGCGGCGGTCAGTGCTGCCTTGATGTGCCCGAGTGCGACGGTCGGTCCACGCGCCAGCCGTGCAGCCAGGGCCATCGCCTCGGTCTGCAGCATGTCGTCCTCGACCACCGCCCAGATCAGCCCCCAATCGCGCGCCGTTTCGGCGGACAGACGCTCGCCCAGCATGGCCATGCCCATGGCCCGCTGCCGCCCTGCCATGCGCGGCAGAATCCAGGTTCCGCCAGCATCGGGGATCAGCCCGATATTGACGAACGCCTGCAGGAAGCTGGCGGAACGTGCGGCCACCGTGAGGTCCGCCATCAGTGCCAGACTCGCGCCGGCACCCGCCGCGATCCCCTGCACTGCCGCCACGATGGGCTTGCGCAGCTGCTGCATGCGCTGCACCAGCGGGTTGTAGCCCTGTTCCAACGAGGCGCCAAGATCGGGTCGCCCGGTGGCATCGCGCGGCGGCTGGGCCTCGGCGTCTGCCAGATCGGCGCCGGCACAGAAGGCACGCCCCTCCGCCACCAGCAGAATCGCGCCCACCTCGGGATCTGCCTCCGCCCGCTCCAGGGCTTCGCTGAGCGCTCGCAGCAGCGCCGGCGTCAACGCGTTCAGGGCGTCCGGCCGGTTGAGGCGCAGTACCGCCACCCGCGACTCAACCTGCGACAACAGCACCGGGGCGCTCATCGCGCGTCATCCAGCAGGCCACGGGCAATGATCTCCTTCATGATCTCGGAGGTGCCCGCGAGAATCCGGTGAATCCGCTCATCCTCGTAGAGACGGCAGATCGGATATTCGTCCATATAGCCCGCCCCGCCGTGCAGCTGCACCCCCTCATCGACCATGCGCCCGTTCAGCTCACTGCTGAACAGCTTGGCCCGCGCGGCATCGACCGGGTCCAGATGGCCCGCGTTGAGCTGCTCCACGCAGCGATCAACGTAGACCTGGGCGATGTCCAGTTCGGCATCGAGCGCAGCCAGTTTGAAACGGGTGTTCTGCATGGCGGACAACGGCTTGCCGAACACCTTGCGGTTGCGCACGAACTCACCTGTCACCTGCAAGGCCAGCCGCGCCGCCGCCACATTGCCGCAAGCGGCGATCAGACGTTCTTCCGCCAGCCCCTTCATCAGGTGGTGAAAGCCGCGGTTGACCTGGCCCAGCACGTTCTCAGCGGGGATCCGGACATCGCGGAAGAACAGTTCGGCGGTGTCCTGCGACTTCATGCCCATCTTCTTGAGCATGCGCCCGCGTTCGAACCCGGCCATCCCGCGCTCCACCAGGAACAGGGTGACGCCATGCGGATTGTCAGGGTCGGTGCGGGCGGCAACGATGACCACGTCGGCGAGAATGCCGTTGGAGATGTAGGTCTTGGCGCCGTTGAGAATCCAGTCGTCGCCGTCGCGCACCGCACGTGACTTCATCCCCGCCAGATCGGAGCCGGCATCCGGCTCGGTCATCGCGATCGCCAGAATCTTCTCGCCACTGATCAAGCCCGGCAGCAACCGGGCTTTCTGCGACTCGGTGCCGAAGTGCCCGATGTACGGGGCGACCAGGCGACTGTGCAAGGTGATGAAGTAGCCCGGGTCGCCGTGAAAGGCATTCTCTTCAATGAGAATCTGCTCGAACCGGAAGTCCTTGAGGCCGAGGCCTCCATACGCCTCGTCCGCCCACATGCACAGATAGCCCGCATCGCCCGCCTTGCGATAGGCCTCGCGATCGACGATACCGGCTTCCCGCCAGCGCTCGCTGTGCGGCCGGATTTCGGTCTGGAAAAACTTGCGGGCGGCGTCCTGGAACATCGCCATCTCGGCATCCAGCGGCTTGCGCTGCATCGGGGCTCCTAATACGTCAGTTGTGGAAAGTGAGGGAGGCGCGACGCTGCCGGTCCGACAACGCCGCGCCCGCAAGGGCCGGAGCCCCTACAGTGTTTTCAGGTATTCCATGATGGCCGCCCGCTCCTGATCGGTCAGCGCATCACTGAAGTCGTGACCGCCATTGTCATTGCCCAGCACCCGGGTATCGAACACCAGTCGGCGGTCAAAACCGTCCGGGTTCAGGTCAGGCACCGGGACGATGCCGGTCAACGCCACCGTCTGGTTGAGGAAATTGGTCACCAGTTGCACCAGTGATGGGCTCTCGGCATTCAGCGGATTGCAGTTGTACAGCCCGGTACCGGGAATGTCGGCGCAGTCCAGTGGCGTGTGCTTCCAGCCCAGCGCGTCGAAGTCATAGGCACGCGCCAGACTCTGGTCGAAGCCGGTCACCGGCCCCAGCGTCTGCAGTTGCCGCTGCCAGATCGGATACCGCTTGCGGGAGTCCAGCACCGCTTCGATGGTCGGAACCGAACCATTGTGAAAGTAGGGTGCGGTCGCCCAGGTTCCGTAGAGCGGTGGGGCCTGGTAGCCGATGACCGTCTGCTCCCACTCACACACCCCCACCACCCGTGCCAGCGGTGGCTGCAAGGCCCCTCCGGCACGCGGCAGCAGATCGTCGAGCAGCTCCGTTACCGGGTCCTTCTGCTGCGGCGGCGTCCAGCCCTCTAGGTTGTCCGGATAGCCCCAGTAGGTCGTGGCCCAGCGCTGACGCAGCGTAGGCGTAAGCATGTCGGAACGGGCCGGGTCGGTGCCGATCACATCGAGCGGCACGATGTGTCCCGCCACCCCCTCCAGCGCAGGCGTCTCCAGGTATCCGGGATCATGAACGTAACGGGGTGAGTAGGCACCGTGGCAGGAGGCACACGATCCGTTGCCGCCGGAGGGCCGAGGCCGGTCGGCATTGGCCGGCACCGCCCACAGGTCCTTGCTGTGGAACAACACCGCTCCCTGCTCCGCCAGAGCGGTGTCGATGCTGCCGGGAAAGGTCGGCGATTCCAGGGACAGGAAGTAGTTCGCCACATCCAGGTCATAGGCCTTGATGCGATCACGGAATGGCTCCCCACTCAGGCTGAACAGTGTGGAGGCGGTGGCGGGGCCCGCCGCCATGATGATGCGGGTGCTGTCGCTGGACACGCCGGCATCGAAGAACTTGCGTGGCCGCGAGCCGAAATTCCACCAGGCCGGAGTATCCTGGGTATGAGCCAGCGGGTGCGACTGATCGATCACACCCGTCGGCGAGATCAGGGTCTTGACCGGATCGGGATTGACGCCAAGGGTGTCGAAATCGAGCAGTGTCACCAGCAGCTCGAATGCCCCGACGGCATTGTTCTGACCCCGCTGCTTGATGCCGATGTTGAACAGCGTCAGCGTGTCGACGGGCGGCAACACGGGCGCCAGCGCAGTCCCCGCGGTCGGCATCCCGTCGCGGGCGAACATCAGGGTGTCGAAGTTGTTGTTGCCAAGCCCCAGGTTCTCGATGCCGATCACCGCTTGCGCGTCGCTGTTGTCGCCGATGCTGCCACCATGGCAGGCGAAACAGGCACCGAGTCCGATGTTCCCCGTCCAGCGACCTTCGTTGTCGCGGATCTGCCGCAGGCCCAACGGCAGCTGACCCGTCCCGCCTTCGGTCTGATTGGGATCCTCGCCGGGCAACGGATACGGATTGCGGAAGGGCGCCGGATTGAGCCCATACCGCAATATGAACATCTCATCGAAGTCCGCCGGCCGTGTATCGAGCCCCCATTTCTGCCAGGTCGCGTTGTGCTCCTCGGCAGTGGTCACCCCGGTGAGTCCGCCATCGGCGGACAGGTCATCCTGCAGAAAGTGAAAACCGCGATCCCGTCGACTGCGGTATTCACCACATGTCTTGGGATGCTGCTGATCATCCGGAAGGTTGGCGTGACAGTTCTCCCAGAAGGCATTGAAGTACACCGCCCGGTCGGGGTTGATGCCTGGGCGCACCAGGGTGCGCGGATCGGTCGGCAGCATCGCGCTGTCGGGCTGCACCGACCCGTCCTCACCGCCCTCGCAGAAGGTCTGCCAGACATGCCGCGCACGCTTGGACCCCAGCAATGGAAGGTCGCTCAGCGGGTCGTCGACACCACCGGCGAGATAGCCCGCACACCCTTCCGGGTCGCCGAGACACTTCAGCAGAATCTCCATGTTGCGGTAGGGCGCGCTGCCCTCCGGCCATGGTGCTCCGCCGCTATGCGGCGTCTCCTGACCGGAGGCCATCAGCAAAATGCGCGAGGTCGGGTTGTTGCCGCCCAGGCGCTCCCAACTCGCCACCAGATTGTCGAAATCCTGGCCGCTGTTGGCCGACAGCATGAACTGCTCACCCTCTTCCACATCGGCGATCCCGCCCGGCACATGGCAGGTCCGACAGAAATCGAGGGTCGGCGCGACATGGTCATTGAAATGCGCCTCCAGATTGCGCGCCTGACCGCCACCGCCACCGAGCCCACTGCTGCCGCCCACGCCGTCGTAGTCGCCCGCGCAGGCGGTCAGCCACAGCACCGCCAGCATCGCGGCCGCGCGTCTGTCATGTCGCATCATCACGCCTCCCTCCTCGTCGCACGCCTGAGGGATCGCAACCCTCAACTGACAAGTGTCATTTTTTATGGCGCCCAAACTACACCAGCGTGGCGCCCCCGACAAGCCGCTGACGGGTGACCGGCCCGCGCCGACAGTTACTCGACGTTCTGTACCTGTTCGCGCATCTGCTCGATGAGCACTTTCATGTCGACGCCGCAGCGCGTCATCTCGGCATCCTGGCTTTTGGAGGACAGGGTGTTGGCTTCGCGGTTGAGTTCCTGCATCAGGAAATCAAGTCGCCGCCCGACAGCTTCGCGCCGCTTGAGAATCTTGTGGACCTCGGCGATGTGTGCCGCCAGACGGGACAGCTCCTCGTCCACATCCAGGCGGGTGGCTGCCACGGCAACCTCCTGCGCCAGCCGTGCTGGTTCGACCTCGACGCCCAACTCCGCGCAGCGCGAGCGCAGGCGGTCGAGCCACTGCGAACGCACGTCGGGATAGCGTTCCCGCACCCGGTCGACCTGAACCAGCAAGCTGTCGCAACGCTCGATCATGAAAGCCTGCAACCGCTCACCTTCGCGGGTGCGGGTTGCGGTGAAATCTGCCAACAGCTCGTCGAACGCAACTCGGGCGCTGGCGATCAGCGGCGACAGGTCAGTCTGTTCGGCACGCACCACGCCGGGATAGGCCAGCACGCGCAACGGATCGGCAACCGCCATGGGGCCCATCGACTCACCGACCAGATCAATGGCGTCGCGCAGTTGCGCCAGACGCTCGGCGTCCAGCTCGATGGCGGTGCCGGCAGCCACTTCGCGCTGATAACGCAGGGCGATCTCCACCTTGCCCCGAGACACCACGTCCCCGGCGGCGCTGCGAAGCTCGTTCTCCAGCACACGGAACTCTTCGGGAAGTTTGAAGCTCAGGTCGAGATAGCGGTGGTTGACCGCTCGCATCTCCCAACTGAACCGGCCATGGGGTGTCTGACGTTCGACCCGGGCAAAGCCGGTCATGCTACGAATCATGAAGCGCTCTTGGAGATCATGCGGACGAGCGCCAGTGTAGTGCCCCGGACCAACTGCCGCACCCCCGGGCGGGCCTCCGCCCGCCCGGGAACGCGTAAAGGCTTACTTGGCCTTTTTCGCCTTCGCGGCGGACTTGGCCTTCTTGACGACAGCCTTGACCGCCTTGGTGGCCTTGGCCGCCACCTTCTTCGCAGGCTTCGCCGGCTTCTTGGCAACGGCCTTGGTCTTGGCAGCCGCCTTCTTCACCGGCTTCTTGGCCGCCACTTTCTTTGCAGGCTTTTTGGCAACAGCCTTCGCCTTCGCTGCCACCTTCTTCACTGCCTTCTTGGCGGCGGGCTTCTTCGCCGCAGCTTTCTTGGCAACGGCCTTGGTCTTGGCAGCCGCCTTCTTCACCGGCTTCTTGGCTGCCGGCTTCTTGGCGGCGGCCTTCTTCGCGGCAGGTTTCTTGGCAGCGGCCTTCTTGACGGCGGGCTTCTTCGCCGCAGCCTTCTTCGCCGCCGGCTTCTTCTTCACCGCTGCCTTCTTCGCAGCGGGCTTTTTCGCCGCAGCTTTTTTGACAGCAGGCTTCTTGGCAGCAGGCTTCTTCTTGGCAGCTGCCTTCTTGGCGGCCGGCTTCTTCGCCGCAGCTTTCTTCGCTGCCGGCTTCTTGGTTACCTTCTTCTTTGCGGCTGCCTTCTTGGGGGTCGCTGCAGGTGCATCAGCCGCGGCTGCGGCCGGAATCTGATCGTTCAAATCAGGGGTACTCGCCATGTTACTCACCTCCGTGTACGTCGTCCGCGGAACGCCCGCGCATGCGATGGAAACGGCATCTGAAGTTCCATGGACTTGACGTTCTACTGATGCGCCTAGAAAAAAGCAACACGCCTCCGACCACGATGACGACATGCGCCACTTCGCCCTCCTGATTTTCACCCTGATCACACCCCCTGGAGTGGCCTCCGAGGCCGCGCCGGCAGCGTCCTTCTCGATTGTCGAAACCTACCCTCACGACACCCGCGACTTCACCCAGGGACTGCTGCTGCACGACAATATTCTGATCGAGTCGACAGGCGGATATGGCACGTCACACCTGCATTTCCGCGATGTTACTGGACGTACCATAAAGCCGTCTGTAACGCTCGATGACCGTTATTTCGGAGAAGGCATCACGGTGGTCAACGAGCGCCTCTGGCAGGTCACTTGGCGCAGCCGCAAAGGCTTCATCTACGACCTCGATGGTCGACGTGAAAGTCAGTTCGAAATTTCCGGCGAAGGATGGGGGCTGGCGAGCGATGGCGCGCAAATTTTTCTGAGCGACGGCAGCGCGTTCGTGCAGCGGATCGACCCCGCCAGCGGCGCCGTCATCGACCGCATCCATGTACGTGACGGCGACCGCGAAGTGATCCATCTCAACGAACTCGAATTCATCGATGGACGCCTCTTCGCCAACGTCTGGCTCACCGATCGAATCGCGATCATTCACCCCGACACCGGACGGGTGGAAGCCTGGCTGGATCTCGCGACGCTCCGCAATCATTTCGACCCTCCGCCCGGGTTCCGCCCACGCGATCACGTGCTCAACGGCATCGCATGGGACGCCGACCGCCGCCTGCTGCTGGTCACCGGAAAATGCTGGCCACACCTGTTCGCGTTGCGCATCGACCTGCTGACAGCCCCTGACACATCGCCAGATCGGTAACTCCTGTTACGTCGGCAACCTCGCGACTTCTTCGTTGACGTAGCGATACAAACGCCTCTATAACCAAACCATAGCCACGACATTTCATGGAGTATCGGTAATGATTGTTACCACTGAGCACAGCGCCCTCTACGACACCGTACGCAAGTTCGTTCAGGACGAACTCAATCCGCATGTTCCGGAGTGGGAGGCCGCCGGCATCTGGCCTGCCCATGAAGTGCTCAAAAAGATGGGCACCCTCGGTCTGCTCGGCATCAACAAGCCCGAGGCCTACGGGGGCCAAGGCCTGGACTACTCCTACGAAGTGATGTTCGCGCAGGCCCTCGGCAACTGCACTAACGGATCCTTGCCCATGGCCCTTGGGGTGATCACCGATATGGCAACGCCGGCACTGGCGCGCTTCGGCTCGGATGAGCTGCGCAAGACGTACCTGGCACCCGTGATTGCCGGCGACATGTGCTGCTCGATCGCCGTATCCGAGGCGGGCGCCGGCTCCGACGTCGCCAGCATCAAGACCACCGCTCGCAAGGAGGGCGGTGACTATGTCATCAACGGCTCCAAGATGTGGATCACCAATGGCACGCAGGCGGACTGGGCCTGCACCCTGGTCAACACTGGCGAGGGCAAGGCCCATCAGAACAAGAGTCTGATCGTGGTGCCGCTGGACGCCAAGGGCGTTGAACGCAACACCAAGCTGGACAAACTGGGGATGCGCGCCTCGGATACAGCCATGATCTTCTTCGACGAGGTCCGCGTCCCCCAACGCAACCTGATCGGCCAGGAAGGCGCAGGCTTCATGTACCAGATGATGCAGTTTCAGGAGGAGCGTCTGTACGGTGCCGCCTCGACCATCGATGGCCTGTTCAACCTGATCGACGAAACGATTGACTACACCCGCCAGCGGAAGGCGTTCGGACAGTCCCTCCTGGACAATCAGGTGGTGCACTTCCGACTCGCGGAGTTGCGCACCGAAGTGGAATGCCTCAAGGCACTGGTCTATCAGGCCACCGAGGACTACGTGGCTGGCAAGGATGCAGCAATGCTCTGCTCCATGGCCAAGCTCAAGGCCGGCCGCGTTTCACGCGAAGTGACCGACGGTGTGCTGCAGTACTGGGGCGGACAGGGCTTCATGTGGGACAGCAACATCACCCGCGCCTATCGGGACAGCCGCCTGATCTCCATCGGTGGCGGCGCCGACGAGATCATGCTGGGCATCATCTGCAAGCTGATGGGAACGCTGCCCGGCAAACGCCGCTGACGCCCCCACGAAAAAGGCCGCAGCCCGACGGGCTGCGGCCTTCAATTCCAGCGAACCTGTCAGAGCGGCCGGATAGCGGCGGCCTGGAGCCCCTTCGGACCCTTGCGGATTTCGAACTGCACGCGCTGGCCTTCTTTGAGTGTCTTGAAGCCCGTGCCCTGGATCTCGCGGAAGTGCGCGAACAGATCCTCACCGCCGGATTCCGGCGTGATGAAGCCAAACCCTTTGGCATCGTTGAACCACTTCACCGTACCGGTGGCAACCTCGGTCGTCATGTGACTGTCCCTTCCCTACTAGAAAACACCAAAAAATAAATGCGGTCGCGGACCGCAACCCGCAACCGCCCAGGCCCCCTGTCCACGATGGCGCCGGTACGCCTCATCGGAACGCCGCCCCCGCTGCGGAAGACGAAATCCCCGAGCCACCTCCACGCCACCCCTCTGACGACCTGAAACGACTGCCTGATCGACTGTACACGGATTTTCTGGACGCTCCAAGCCGCTTCGGAACGGTGTTTTGGCGCTCTTCAATGGCCTCCGGCCAGCGGCGCCAGACCGACGCGGTGAAAGCGCTGAGGGTCAAAACTGCCGCTCGGAAACACCGGATCGACGTTAACCGCATCCAGACTGATGACGGCTCGCCCGCCACTGCGAGTGGGCGCAATTTCGATCCGCCGCGCCAGCCAGTGGGGCCCGAAGGCCTGCAGACTGCGGCGATCCGCTGTCATGCCGATCAGCCGCTGTCCGTCGGCATCCCGCAGCGTTCCGCTGATGATCAGGCAGGTGTGCAGGTCCAGCTGCCCTTCGAAACGCTCGAACCCCACCCCCTGTGCGTTGGCGACCCGACGATTGGCCCGGATCACCTGAACCGCATGACCGTCCTGCCGGGTCACGGGACCAAGTGATATCGCGGCCTGCGCCGGCCACCGCCAGAGCGCCTCCAGGTCGGCCAGTCCGGGCACGCCATCCAACACCGGAATGCCACCGTCCCCCCCGGTCACCTCGCGCGTCCTGTCGAGCGCCGGCAGGTAGCTGAACTGTCGCCGACGATCGCCCCGCTGCAGGTACAGATGTGCCAGCCCGCGAAGGTGCTCCGGCGACAGGAACTGCACGACGGTGGCAACGCGCTCGCGTGCTTCGTCACGCCGATCCGCATAGACGAGGGTCTGTGTCAGCGTGCCGCCCTCGGCATCCTCGGCGTGCACGGTCATCCGGGCCACCCACGCCGATGGCAGATTGTCGCGCAGACATTGCATCTGCTCCGGCAGCGTCGCCGCGCCGGCGGGCTGGCAGGCGGCGAGCAGCCACAACACGCTGAATGCTTGGCGCTGCAGCCTGTGCATCAGCGTTTCCCGTCGGAGCCTCGCGGTTTCGCCTCAGCCTTGGGGCGCCCATAGCGCTCGATCAAGCGGGCTTCCACCGCATCGGCAATGCGTTGTGCCACCACCTGGCGCGCCCGACGGCGCGCCTGCCAGACGCCGATCACGCCGCCAACGATGGCGCTGAGCACCAGCAGCAGCACAGCGACAGGACTCATCCGGCCAGCACCCCCAAGGTTGATATCGCCGCTTCCGCTGCAGCGGGCGCCTTGGCCAGGAAGGTGAAAAGGATCAGCTGCCCCACCCCCACCAGCAGGCCCAGTACCGCCCCCACCAGGATGAGAATCCATTCGTCCTCCTTGAACGCAGGACGGAGCATGCCCTCGAACTCCGGCGGCGGCAGCACTTCGAGGCGGCTGGCCAGGGTCTGGGCGATATCCATGGCTTCCTTGGCATAGCGGTCGATACTGCGCGTGGCCGCTGGCAAGTGCTGGACAATCCGGTTGGCTGCCGCCGCTTTCATGTCAATGTATCGCCGTGTGCCAACGGTCCAGGCCACGAACGGGCGCGCCAGTCCGGACTGATCGTCGATGACCTTTTTCACGTGCTTGGCAATCATGTTGAACACCCGATCGGCATAGGGTCCCTTGAGCACCGACTCGATGATGTTCGAAGGCGTGACGATTTCATCGGCGATCAGGCGCGCGTAATCCCGTGACACCTCCTTCTGGCGCTTGAAGAACAGCCCATGCACCACGACGGCGCCGAACCGTACCGGCGCCTGCGGCCGGAAGATCATGTGCAGGGCGATGACATTGGTGGCATAACCCACCAGCAGTCCAAACAGCGGCAGCTGCCAGTCGGCCTTGTAGAAGGTCCACCCGATCATCTGCAGGATGCCGAACAGAAAGCCGAAATAGAAACCTGAGTTGGCGATGAAACGGAACTCACTCTTGCCCGTCTCCAGGAAGATCCGGTTGATCAGCTCCTTGTCACGCACCAGCGTGGACACCACCATGTCCTTCAGGTCGAAGATGTTCTCGACATTCTCCTTGAGCTCCCCCATCACGGCCGCCACCACATCCGGCGCATCATCCTTGACACGTTTGGCGATCAGGGTGCGCGCCGCGATTGGCAGCGTCTCCCAGATGGTGGGCTCGTACTCGATCATCAGCTCTTCGAGAATCTGGTCCACCAACTGCACGATGGGCCCTTCGATCTCCTCCGCGACGCGGTTGACGTCGAGACGATCAAAGATCTCACGCTCGCTGACCAGTCTCGGAACAATGGTGTCGCAGGCGATGCTCGCCATCTTGCCGGCCTTGCGCGGCACGATACCCTGCCACCCCAGGTACGGTGGCTTCACGCCGACGAACTCGATGGGATGGAACATCATCTTCAGCGCGATCACATTGGTGACGAAACCCACCACCCCGCTGGTGATCGGCATCGACAGGTACAGCCACAGATTGAGCGTGAAATCAGCCCAGGCGGCTTCGAACATGGCGGTGTCTCCCCTTTAGTTGTCTGATTGTCCGTCGGTCAGTCGGAAGCCGGTATGCACGGTGGCTTCCGGCTCGACGCAGGCACGCCACAGCTGCTCGCCCAGCGGCGAGATCCGCAGCGCACGCCGCAGCACCCGCACCGACTGCCGCGTCTGGCGACGGGTGTGCTCCATCACATCCCGCACCTCCCGAAGTCCTTCCAGGATCTGATACTTCACATCGAGCGCCGGCACTTCGGACTGCTCCTCGACCAGCCTCAAGGCCTTGAGATGCTCGATGTAGAGCGGCAGGTGCTCGAGCAGCTTGACCTGTGCCGCTCGCCCGAAACCGGCGAAGTTCTCGGCCACCAGACGGCGTACCGGCCCGATTGGCGCCCCCACCCCGACATGCAGGATGGCCTGCGGCGCGCCGTCTGACAGCAACGCCAGGATGCGCGCTTCGTCCGGCACCAGTTCACTGAGCAGCACCGAGTAAAAGTCATCAAGAGCCTGCTCGCGCGTTTGCGCCTGGGAGCGCTCGAGCAGCTCCTCCAACACGCGCCGCGGCTGCTGCAACAGGGGGATCACGAAGGTACGACTGACCGCAGAAGGCCCCGACATGCCGTCGTCCCGACGACCGGTATCCGGCGCATCCCCGGCAGCATCCAGCCGCTGCTTGAGTTCGCGCAGCACACGCTGCTCAACCTGCCGGAATCGCGCCTCGGCACGGTCCGCCCCTGGCAGTTGCCGCGCCGCTTCAGCCAAGCGCGCGGCCACCCCGCCGGCAAGCTGACCCGCAGCGCCCGCGCGCCCAGGCAAAGTCGCCAGCATCCCGGTGAGCCCGCTCGCATGCGTCCTGTTTCCCTTTGCCATGCTGCCTTCTCCTTCCTCTCGCAGCAGGCGAGTCCACGACACAGCGCCGTCCGACGCCGCATCGGCCTCCCCTTGAACTGTTCCGTCGGCGGCACACCCCTTGCGCACCGCAGCGAAATCGATGTGTATTCGAAACTCGCAACATCATGTACTGTTTCACTGAAGCCTGACAATAAACCACCGCCGCCACGCCCCGTCGTGAGACGGCCAGGGGGAGGAGAAACCATGGCGGATGATCGCCAACACCCAGTGCCCGACTGGGGGATCGCGGCTGCAGCCGAAGCGCTGCGCGCCGTGTTTGATCCCCGTTTCGAGCGCTATGCCACCACGCGCGTGGTGCCCATGCTGTTCGTGCTCGGGGTCGGCCTTGCTGCCGTCAGCGCGCTCTACATGGTGGCCAGCGCCTTTGCCGACGGCCCGCTCAAGGGGCTGCTCTGGTTGCTCCTGCTGGGTCCTGCCCAGTTCGTTGCGCTGAGCATCCTGATCCGCATCCTGCTGGAGTTGTGCCTGGCGATCTTCCGACTCGCCAGCGCCATCGAGGACATCATCGCCATCGCCAACCGGATCGAGGGCCAGGCGGGAGACATCGCGGCGGATCTGCCGCGCATCCAGTTCTGGAAACCCCGCCGGAGACCGGAATGAGCCCGGCACATCGCATCGTCGGCGCGGCGACCCTGGCCCTGGGCTGCGGCGGCGCCCTCGCAACGGAATGGACCCCCGCAGGATCCGATGGACCTCGGTTCAACCTTCTCAACACGATCTCGATTGGTGCTGCGTGGCGGGTTGAGGACCGTGATCCCAAACTGATCGGCAAGGCCAGTCTGGCAGGCAACCGGGACCTCTGTGCCACCGACAACTGCATCGGGCTGAGCCCGGGCGACACCGAGCCCAATGAGCGCTTTCTGGCAGCGCCCGGCGGCCTGTCATCCGTGATCGACGACGGCAACCTGAACTACGGCAAGGGCGACCTCGTCGCCGCCACCGCCAAATGGTCGCCCCGGCTGTCGGTGGACTGGGGTGACTACAGTCTGGAGGCGTCCGCCCTCTATTTCTTCGACCCCGTCAATCACGGGTTCGATGAAACCCACCCGAACCGCATCGTCGAGCCCGGCCCCGGCACTGGCGTGTTCGTGCGTGCACCCCGCTCCCGACAGGCCGAACGGGACGTCGGTCATGCCTTCGAGTTGCGCAACCTCTACCTTCAGACCACCTACAAGTTGCCCGGCAACCGGTTGCTCGACGTGAAGCTGGGACGCCAGCTTCTGAACTGGGGAGTCTCCGCCTTCGGTATTGCCACCAGCATCAACGTGGTCAACCCCGCCGACCTCAACAATCTGGTGCGCCCAGGTGCGGAGCTGTTCGAACTGTATCTGCCGCAGAACATGCTGGTGCTGGCCGGCGACTTGGTGGGCAGCACAACCTTCGAGGCCTTCTATCAACTGGAGTGGCAACCCTTCGGATTTCCCGCCAAGGGTTCGCTACTGTCGTTCTTTGATGCCGGCAACGAGGTCGAGCCCAACGAAACCGTCGTACTGCCGTTCAGCAAGACGCCTGAGGATCCGCTGCTGCAGGGCACCCCAGCCAACTCACTGCTGGGCCTGGTGTCCGCCACCAGTTTCTCGGCTGCCCGCGCGCCCAATCGCGAGCCTTCGGATACCGGGCAGTATGGCCTAGCGGTCTACCACTTCTTTGACGACAGCGGCATCGAATTGGGGGTGTTCGCCGCCAACTATCACAGCCGCCTCCCCTCGGTGAGTGTCTATGCCACCGACGCCAGCTGTACGCGACGGGAAGGCAACGCCAACAACCGGGACACCCAGAATCTGCTGCAGTTTCTCGACGACTGCGGGATCCCCGGCATCGATACTCCGGGCGTGGATTTCGAAGCTCTGCCGCTGGACACGGCGCGGTATTTTCTCGACTACGCGGAGGACATCCGCATGTTCGGCGTCAGCCTGATCGGCGACCGCTTCGGCACGGCCTGGCAGATGGAACTGTCCTACCGCCCCAACTTCCCGGTGCAGGTGGACCTCGAGGATCTGCTGTTTGCCGCCTTCCAACCAGCTTTTCCGCGCGACACACTGACGATCATCCCGGAGAGCCCGGTGATCGACGCTGCCGGCAGCCTGTTGACACTGCTGCCGGAGCTGACGCTGCCGGGCGGCCCCCTTGATCCCGCCGATCTCGGCCCGGCCACATTGGCCTCATCGCGTATCGCGATCCCCGACTACCTGACGGCGTATCGGGGTGGCACACCTGGCGAAGTCGTGCCGAACAGTTACCTCCCCGGCTACCAGCGCATGCCGCTGTGGCAGGGCTCGGCGAGCTTCCTGCGGATCTGGTCCGGCGGACAGGTGCTGGCAGCCGACCAGTTCGGACTGCTGTTCGAGCTGGACGGCATTTACCTGCCGGACCTGCCCTCCACCTCGGTCGCACAGTTCGAGGCCCCCGGCACCAATACCCACGCCTCGCCCGGCATTGCCGAGACCGGCAACGGCCTGCTGATCAACCCGATCCAGGAGACCGGCCAGTACGTCACCCCGTTTTCCTGGGGCTACCGGGCAGGGCTGCTGCTGCTCTACAACAATGTCCTCATTCCCGGCCTGTCGTTGCGCCCGCTGATCGTCATGGTGCATGACATCGACGGCGTGGCCCCCGGCCTCGCCGAAAACCATCTGGAAGGGCGAACCATCATGCTCAACAATCTGGAGGCCAAGTACCGCGGGTTCAGCTTCAACCTGCAATACGCCCGCTTCGGCGGCGCCGGACGGCAGAACACCCTGCGTGATCGCGACCTCGTTGCCCTGGCGGTGTCCTATGACTTCTGAACCCTTCGCCCGCACGCAACGCGGCATTGCCACCTGGACCCTGCTCGGCGTCCTGCTGCTGGGCGCGGTGCTGGGCGGCGCCCTGGTGGCACTGTGGATCTTCCGCAATGTGGATGCGCGCCTGCTGCTGACCGAGCAGCCGGCGAAGGTGACCCTGCCGGATGACCTTCCGATCACCGCCGAGATTCTGAAGAACCTGCAGATCCGCCTCGACGAAACGGTCAACACCACCGTGCCGGTGGATCAGAAGGTCACGATCCCGGTGCGGGACACCCTCAACCTGATGGTCGAAATCGATGACGACATCCCGCTCAAGCTGGACGTGCGGGTACAGGACGAAATCACCATCGATCAGGTCCTCGACATCGACGCGGTGATCGATGCCAACTTCCTGGGCGACTGGCACAAGCTGCCGATTCGCGGCAAGGTCCCCGTCAAGGCGACCGTGCCGATCGACCTGCTGATTCCCGTGGATCAGAAGGTGCGCATCACGCTGCGATCGCCAGTGAAGGCCAAGCTGCGCGATGACCTGGTGGTACCGCTCAAGACCGACATCAGCGCCGACGTGCCGATCAGTGGCACCTTCAATGTGCCCGTGCTGACGCCGCTCGAAGCCAGGGTGACGCTGCCGGACGAACCCCTCGACATCGTCATCAACTACGCCGATCTGGTGTTGCCCCTGCGCACACTGCGACTGGGCCTGAAGGATGAGACGACGCCCGCAGCGGATGGGGAGGCCGCCGCGCCATGAGCCGCCGCGGACATCCCGGCGGACCCACGATGCCCCCGGTGCGGATGGACACCGGCACTGCGGCGCCGGCCCCAACACCAGCCGCCAGACACGGCCGCAACCGCCGCTGGCGATGGCTCGGTCTGACCGTCGCCGGTGCGGTCGTGATCGGCGTGGGCGCGGCCCTCGGGCTGCTGCTGATCGAGCGCCTCGTGCTGGGCCTGCGCATCACGCACATTCCGGGCGCAGTCACGCTGCCGGCCTCCGCCGAGGGCTATGCCGAAGTCACCGATGAGATCGACATCCGCCTCAAGGGCGAGATCGCCGCCGAAGTCCCCTTGCGTCAAACCCTCAAGCTGCCGCTGCAGGGCCGCTATACCGCCAGCGTCGACATCGACGCGCTGGCGCCGGTGGACTTCACCATCACCTATGACGGCACCATCCCGGTGGACACCATCGCCACCATCGAAGCGCAGGCGGATTTCAATTTCCAGGACGTCAAACGCTACCGTCAGCTGCCGGTGGTGGCCAAGCTGCCGATGCAGATGAACCTGCCGGTGTCATTGCGTGTGCCGGTCCGCGACCAGGTTCGCATTCGTCATCAGGGTGTGGTCCGGATGGAGATCGATCAGACCGTAGAAGCCCCCGTGGACACCCTCATCCGCACGCGGCTGCCTGTGGACCAGGACATCCGGGCTCCGGTCACGGCCAAACTGGCGTTGCGGGCCGATTTCCCGACATCACCGCAGCGCGCGATCATCAACGAGGCAGCGCTGTCACTGCCGCTGGACACATTGCGTCTGGGCACCACCGCCGACCCCGACGCGCCTCAGCGCATGGCGGATCCGTTCGGCCCCGCGGCACGGCCGCAGTCCGAACCTCAGTCCCCCTCGCCCTGAATGAACTCGATGCGGTAGCCGTCAGGGTCCTCGACGAAGGCGATCACCGTGCTGCCATGCTGCATCGGCCCGGCCTCCCGCACCACCTTGCCACCGCGCTCACGCACCCGGTCGCAGGCCGCTGCGGCATCGTCGACCGACACCGCAATGTGCCCGTAGGCATCACCCAGCGTGTAGGCATCGCGGTCCCAGTTGTGGGTCAGTTCGATCTCGGCAGCGTCGCCCGGCAAGCCCATGAAGGCCAGCGTGAACCGACCACCCGGGAAGTCCTGCCGGGTTCTCAGCTCCATGCCGAGCACATCGCGGTAGAACTGGATGGCGCGATCAAGATCGCCGACACGAAGCATGGTGTGAAGAATGCGCATGGGAGCTCCTGTTGCATTCAGGCGGCCTGCGCCAGCATGGCCGCCGCGAAAAATGCCGAAACCGCACGACGTTGTGCGCCCGCGTCGGTCACGGTGCGGACCTGGGTCCAGAACGCCGCGCCGTCCGGCGCAGCCTGGCAGTACCACTGGATGTGCTTGCGCGCCACGCGCACGCCGCGCCCTTCCCCGTAGAAGGTGTAGAGCGCATCGAGGTGCGCCAGCAGCAGCGCGCCGACCATGGCGGGATCCGGGGGTGGCGGCACCCGCCCGGTAGCCAGGTAGGAGGTCACTTCACGAAAGATCCACGGTCGCCCCTGGGCGGCGCGGGCGATCATCACGGCATCGGCGCCAGTGCGGTCCAGCACCGCACGCGCCTTGTGCGGCCCGTCGATGTCGCCATTGGCGATCACCGGAACGGACACGGCCGCCTTGACGGTCGCAATGGTGTCGTACTCCGCCTCGCCCTGATACTGGTCCTCGCGCGTGCGGCCATGAACGGTCAATGCCGCGATCCCCGCCTGCTCGGCACGCAGGGCAATGCCGAGCGCATTGCGATGCTGCCGGTCATAGCCGGTCCGCATCTTCAGGGTGACGGGCACCGGCACGGCGGCCACCACCGCCTCGCAGATGCGCTGGACGAGGGCCTCGTCCCGCATCAGCGCGGACCCTGCATCGACGCGGCAGACCTTCTTCGCCGGACAGCCGAGATTGATGTCGATGATCTGCGCACCATGGTCCACGTTGAACCGGGCCGCCGCCGCCATCATCGCGGGGTCATAGCCGGCGATCTGCACCGCGATGGGGCCGGGCTCCCCCTCGTGGTCACGGCGCAGCCGGGACTTTTCGGTCTGCCACAGAGTCGGGTCGGCCGTGGTCATCTCGGACACGCAAAGACCCGCCCCCTGCGCGCGGCACAGCACGCGAAAAGGCCGGTCGGTCACCCCCGCCATGGGGGCGAGGACGACGGGCGGGTCAATACGGTAGGGACCGATCTGCATCCCCCTATTTTCGTCGACAACGGGCGTTCGTGGGGCATCGGAGGCAGAATGCAGTGTCCCCCGCCGCTGGAGCCCCCCGTGCGCCCCTGGATCCTTGCCCTGTTTGCGCTGCTGCTGACGGCCCCGTCGGCCCACGCCAACTGCCCCGACACCGTGCTCGACAGCACGCTGAGGCGACTCACCGGCGCCGAGACCGCCCTGTGCGACTACCGGGGCAAGGTGCTGCTGGTGGTCAATACCGCCAGTCATTGCGGGTTCACCCCGCAGTTCGAAGGGCTCGAAGCGCTGTACCAGCGCTACCGCGACCAGGGGCTGGTGGTGCTGGGGATCCCCAGCGATCAATTTGGCGGTCAGGAATTCGACAAGGCGGAGGACACCGCCACCTTCTGCAAGGTGAACTACGGTGTCAGCTTCCCGATGTTCGCCAAGAGTGCCGTGAAGGGCCCGGAGGCCATTCCGCTGTATCAGGCGCTGGCGGCGGCGACCGGCTCGTCCCCGCGCTGGAATTTCCACAAGTATCTGGTGGGACGCGACGGGCATGCCATCGCCGCCTGGACGAGTCTCACCAAGCCGGAATCGGACAAGGTGATCACCGCCCTCGAAGCCGCTCTGGCCGCCCCGTCACCCGAGACGGAAGGCGGAGAACGCCAGTAGCGCCCATCCAGCGATCAGCAACACCCCGCCGAACGGGGTGATGGCCCCCAGCCAGCCTTGGTCGAGCAGGACCAGAAGGTACAGGCTGCCCGAGAACAGCAGGATACCGGCGCTGAAGCAGACACCGGCCGCCTGTGCCGCCGGCGCCTGCGGCGCAATCCGCAGCAGCAGCCCCACCGCCAGCAGAGCCAGCGCATGCACCAAGTGATACTCGGTCGCGGTCTGCCACACGGCCAACCGCTCAGGCGACACCCTGGCACGCAAGGCGTGAGCGCCGAAGGCGCCCAGCGCAACGCCAAGCCCGCCCAGCGCACTGCCAATTGCCAACCAGGATGGCATCATCGTTTCGCTCCTTGTCCAGTCAGCGGGCATGATAGGCGGGAAGGGTGCACCCCGTCGCCGCCCGCATAGAGGACACCGCGTCCGGCGAGGGCTGCGCGACCGGGAACTCCCTGCCCTCTGTCGGCGTCCGTATGGCTGCCATAGAAGAATGATCATGAAGCTCCGAGCCCTACTCATCGCCCTGCTCAGCCTGGGGCAGCTGCAACTCGCCCTGGCCAGCGATACCGCCACTGTCGAGGCCCCTCACGTCCGCGCCGAACTGCTGGCGGAGGACGATGGCCTCCGCCCGGGCCAGCGCCAATGGATGGCCATCAGGCTCACGCCGGAGCGCGGCTGGCATGTCTACTGGCAGAACCCCGGGGACTCGGGACTCGCCACCCGCATCGAATGGACCCTGCCCGACGGCGTTGCGGCTGGCGACATCCACTGGCCCTATCCTCACGCGGAATCGCTGGGCGATCTCACCAACTACGGCTACAGCGAAGCGACCCTGCACCTGGTCCCGCTGGACATCCCCGCCCCCCTCTCGGGCCCGCAAACCCTGTCGGTCCATGTGAAGTGGCTGGTCTGCTCAGATGTCTGCATCCCCGGGGAGGCCCGACTGTCCCGCACCCTGCCGGTCCGGGCCGATGCCGGACCCGTCGGCAACCTTCAGGCCGCCTTCCGCACGGCGCGCGCGGCGCTGCCGCAACCCTGGCCGGGGGCCGCACCCACCTACGAGATCCGCGGCACCGACTTCTCGCTGCACCTGCCGGAGGCGCTGCCGGCCGATGCCGAACTCCAGTTCTTCCCGTTGGCCAACGATCTGGTCAACCATGCGGCCCCCCAGCGCCTGGATCGGACCGCCGACGGCTTGCGGCTGAGTCAGGCGCTCAGCGCCTACTACGTCGAGGCCACGCCACCGGTGGAGGGGGTCCTGGTGGTCGCCGGTCGCGGTCCGACCCAGGCCTTCGCCCTGAGCGCCGCTCCCGGCATCGTGCCCCCAGTCCCGGACACTGCCGAAGTCTCGAGCTCCACGACACCTGCGAGGCCCGCCCTGGCCACGGTGCTGGTGTTCGCCTTTCTCGGCGGCCTGATTCTCAACCTGATGCCCTGCGTGTTCCCCGTCCTGTCGCTGAAAGCCCTGGCGATACTGCGGGGGCAGGATCAGGCGGCGGCCCATCGCCGACTGCATGCGCTGACCTATACCGTCGGCGTGATCGCGAGCTGCCTTTTTGTCGCCGCGGCGCTGCTGGGCCTGCGCGCGGGGGGCGAGGCCATCGGTTGGGGGTTTCAGCTGCAGTCCCCCGCCTTCGTCGGACTGCTGGCCTACCTCTTGTTCGCACTGGGCCTGTCGATGGCCGGTGCCGTCGAGTTCGGCTCCGGGCTGATGGGCGCCGGCCAGTCATTGACCCGGTCCCAGGGACTGTCCGGCTCCTTCTTCACCGGCGTGCTGGCGGTGGTGGTGGCCAGCCCCTGCACCGCGCCTTTCATGGGCACCGCGCTGGGGTTTGCGCTGACCCAGCCCGCGGCGACGGCGCTGCTGGTGTTCGCCGCGCTGGGGCTGGGGCTGGCCAGCCCCTTCCTGCTGATCGGATGGGTGCCGGCCGCCGCCCGCCTGCTGCCCCGGCCGGGGGCCTGGATGGAAACCTTCAAGCAGCTGATGGCCTTTCCGATGTTTCTCACCGCGGTCTGGCTGGTCTGGGTCGCCGGCCGGCAAAGTGGCCCCACAGCCATGGGCGGCTTGTTGGTGGGGGCGACCCTGATCGCTTTCGCGCTGTGGTTGTTCGGCCGCGCCAGCGTACTCGGACGGGTACTTGGAGTGGTGGCAATCGCTGGCGCGTTGTGGCTGCTGCGGGTGCCGGCGATGACCGCCTCGGCACCGACGGCAACCACGACCTTGACCGGCGCCGAGGTCTATTCCGATGCCCGCTTTGATGCCCTGCGAGCCGAAGGGCGCACCGTGTTCGTCGACTTCACCGCAGACTGGTGCATCACCTGCAAGGTCAATGAGCGCGTCGCCATCAAGGTGGCCAGGACCCAGGCCGCCTTTGCCGAACACAATGTGGCGGTGCTGGTGGGCGACTGGACCAACGCGGACCCGGCCATCACCGCCGTGCTGGAACGTTATGGACGTTCCGGTGTCCCCTTGTATCTGGTCTCCCACCAGGGCGGCACTCCTCGGGTGTTGCCGCAGATTCTCACCCCCGACCTGGTGATCAACGCCATCGCCCCCGAATGACCTCAAGGAGTTTCCCATGTCCCGGTTCGCCCCCCTGATCGCCCCGCTGCTGCTGGGCACCCTGCCCGCCTGGGCCGCCACCGTCGGACAGCCGGCGCCTGATTTCAGCGGCACTGACAGCCGCGGCGAGACCCACGCCCTGAGCGACCTCCGCGGCAAGACGGTGGTGCTGGAATGGACCAACGACGGCTGCCCCTTCGTGCAGAAGCATTACAAGGGCAACATGCAGCGCCTGCAGTCCGACGCCACCGGCGAGGACGTGGTCTGGCTGTCGGTGATCTCATCGGCCCCCGGCAAGCAGGGGCACGTCAGCGGCGAGCAGGCCGATGCCCTGACCACCTCGCGCGACGCCCACCCCAGCGCCGTACTGCTGGATCCGGACGGCACCATCGGTCATGCCTATGAGGCCAAAACCACCCCGCACATGTACGTGATCGATGCGGAGGGCACCCTGGCCTATGCCGGGGGCATCGACAGCATTCCCAGCGCCGACCCGGCGGATATCGCCGCGGCCGATCCCTACTTCGAGACGGCCCTCAAGGAAGTGCTGGCAGGTAAGCCGGTGAGCCGACCCAGTACCCGCCCCTACGGCTGCTCGATCAAGTACTGACCCGCCTCGCCCCCGGTCGCCTGAACCCTCAGGCGACCGGGCCCAGCGCCGCCAACGCAGCCGCCTCGATGTCGCGGAACTGCGCCTGCAGTGCTTCGGCAGGCTGACCGGCACTGAACAGGAAACCCTGCACGCTGATGCGCTCGGCCATGGCCACGGGCTCCCGCCGCAGAATGTCGAGCTGCCCTGTCGTTTCGACACCTTCGGCGACCACCTGAATATCCAGACTCCGGGCCATCGCCAGAATCGCCTGCACCACGGCGGCATCGCGCCGACTGCCGGGAGCCCGGCTGATGAACGCCCGATCGATCTTCAGTGTGTGGATCGGCAGCCGGGCAATATAGGACAGGCTGGAGTAGCCCGTTCCGAAATCGTCGACTGCAACCGATACCCCCAGGCCACCGACCTCCTCGAGGGTCCGCTCGGCCTCGCCCAGACTGCCGAGCAGCACGCCTTCCGTGATCTCCAGCTCCAGCAGCCGGGGGTCGAAACCGGTCGCCGCCAGGGTATCGTCGAGCATGGCCTGCAAGGTGCCGGGCACGAACTGCCGCGGCGAAAGGTTCACCCCGAGACGCAAGGGCGTGTCCAGTGCCACACTCAGCGCCTGCACTTCCTTGCAGGCCTGCCGCATCACCCAGGCTCCGATGGGAACGATCAGGCCGGTCTCCTCGGCCACCGGGATGAATTCCGCGGGCGATACCCAGCCGCAGCGGGGGTGTCGCCACCGCAACAGGGCCTCGACACCGACGATACGGCCAGTAGCAAGGCTGAGCTGGGGCTGAAAGTGCAGGCAGAACTGCTGCCTGTCGAGGGCGCGCCGCAGGTCACTCTCGATCTCCATCCGCCGAATCACGCTGAGCTCCAGCTCACTGTCGAACTGCTGCACACAGGCGCGTCCGCGATCCTTGGCCCGGTAGAGTGCCGCATCGGCGTTCTTCAACAGGATGCCGGCACTCGGCCCATCCAGGGGATAGGAGCAGACGCCCATGCTGGCTGTGACATTGAGCTCGTGGTGACCCACCGTGATCGGCCGTGACAGCCGTTGCAGGATCTGCTCGGAGACCCTCAGCACGCTGGCCGCGTCCCGCATGTCCGGCATCAGCACGATGAACTCGTCTCCCCCCATGCGGGCCACCGTGTCGGTTTCACGCACACAGCCGCGCAGGCGCTCGCTGACGACTTTCAGCAGCTCGTCGCCAACGTGATGCCCTAGCGAGTCATTGACACGCTTGAAATGATCGAGGTCGAGCAACACCACGCCGACCTTGTCGCCACTGCGACGGGCCCGTGCCAGCGCCTGGTCCAGACGGTCCGACAACAGAACGCGGTTGGGCAAACCGGTGAGCGCGTCGTGGTGGGCAATGTAGCGCGTGTATTCCTCGCGCCGCTTCCGCTCCGTGATGTCGTAGGCAATCGCGAGGTAGCCCTGCACCTCGCCATCCTGCCCCCGCAGAGGGGAGAGACTGAGGTTGACGATCAGTGAGGAACCGTTCTTGCGCCGGTAGGTCCATTCCTGCGCCTCACCCTCCCCCTGCATGGCCTGCCCCAGCAGGTGACGGAAGCCGACAGCGCCATCCTCCAGCGCCTTTCCGGCGGCTTCCCCGGCACCGCGAAGCTCGGCGGGATCATGGAACAAGGCAGGCGTGTGCCGGCCTACCAGCTCGCTTCGCCCGTATCCCAACATCTGTTCCGCCGCCGAATTGACGCTGCGGATGGTGCCGTCGGCATCCGTCGCAATGATGGCCAGCGGTGCGGCTTCGACAATGGCTTCGCGCAAGCGGTTGGCATCTGCCAACTGCCGCCGTACCTGTCGACGCTCGGTGATGTCCTGCACCGACTCCTGCAGTCCCACCACACGCCCCTGCTCATCGCAGACCGGCTCGCCCCGCACGGCAACCCAGCGGGCCGGTGAGCCCTCGCCCCGCAGTTCCAGGTCAAGGTCATAGCGACTCCCCTCGCGCAGCGCGCGCTCTATGGCGGCATCAAGGCGGGCCACGCTCTCGGCGGTGTAGAGATGATGGCGATCCCGGACGCCCGCGCGCCCCCGGCTCGGGTCGAGCCCGAACAGGCGGAACGTCTGCTCCGACCCCTGGACCTCACCGGTACCGAAGTCCCAGTGCCAGCGGCCCAGGCCGGCCTGCAGCTCCGCCTGCCGCAGCGCCACCTCACATTCAGCAAGGCGCTGCCGCAAGTGGTGCTCTGCGCGCGCTCCGCGTTCGAGGTCCAGGACGACCCCGCGCAGACCGGTTACACGCCCCTGGCCCCATTCACACTCGGCGGTCACCGCAACCAGCCGGTGTCGCCCGTCCGCTGCGCGCATCTGCACATCCAGATCGAGCGGCTGGCCAGTCGCCAGCGCCATTTCAATGGCCGTCGAGAACGTGGCCCTCCCGGCGGGCGCCACCGCCTCGACCAAGACGGACAACGGCAGGCTGCCTTCGAGTTCCGGCAGCGACAGCAGGGCACGCAGCCCGGCCGTGCAATGCACGGCGCGTTCGTCAGCGTCCAACGACCAGAAGCCCGCGCGCCGCGGGCTGGGCGCCAGGGCAGCTGCCGAAGCAGCGGAGACGGAGGGCGAAGTGGAGGTGCGGGACATGCGACGACGTCAGGCCGGGACAGACCAGACTATCGGCGCTCGGACGGGGTTCTGGTGCCCCGATGAGACAGGAGGCCCCGCGCCCCTGACCAGTGGCCGGAAACGCGGGGCAGGCCCCGGCTTGGCGTCAGCCCGACTGCTGGTCGCGCACCGCTGCAGTCCGCAGGCGCAGCGCGTTGAGTCGGATGAAGCCCTCGGCATCCTTCTGATTGTAGGCGCCGCGATCATCCTCGAAGGTCGACAGGTTGGCATCGAACAGCGAATCCGGGGACCGCCGCCCCAGCGTATAGACATTGCCCTTGTACAACTTGAGCTTGACCTCGCCGTTGACGCGCACCTGGCTCTGATCGATCAGCGCCTGCAGCATCTCCCGCTCCGGGCTGAACCAGTAGCCGTTGTAGACCAGGCTGGCATACCGCGGCATCAGCTCATCCTTGAGGTGGGCCTGCTCGCGGTCGAGGCAGAGGCTCTCGATGGCGCGATGCGCCTTCAGCAGGATGGTGCCCCCGGGCGTCTCGTAGCAACCGCGGCTCTTGATGCCGACATACCGGTTCTCAACCAGGTCCAGACGTCCGATGCCATGGGCCGCGCCAAGCGCGTTGAGCGCATCCAGCACTGCGAAGGGCGTCATCGCCTTGCCATTGATCGACACGGCGTCTCCACGCTCAAAGCCGATGGTGATCTCTTCCGCAGTGTCGGGCGCCTGCTCGGGATTCGCGGTCCAGCGCCAGATGCTGTCATCCGGCGACCACCAGGGGTCCTCGAGGCCACCCCCCTCGTAGCTGATGTGAAGCGCGTTGGCATCCATCGAATAGGGCGAGCCGCCATCCTTCTTCTTGGCGATGGGAATGCCGGCGTCGGCGGCATAGGCCAGCAGTTTCTCGCGGGAATTCAGATCCCACTCCCGCCAGGGGGCGATGACCTTGACCTGCGGCCACAATGCAATGGCGCCCAGCTCGAACCGCACCTGGTCGTTGCCCTTGCCGGTGGCGCCGTGCGCAATGGCCTGACACCCGGTCTCGCGCGCAATCTCCACCAGCCGCTTGGCGATCAGTGGGCGTGCAATCGAGGTGCCGAGGAGATATTCGCCTTCGTACAGTGCGTTGGCGCGAAACATCGGAAACACGAAATCGCGCACGAACTCCTCGCGCAGATCGTCAATGAAAATCTCACGGACCCCGAACTGTTCCGCCTTGGGTCGGACGTGGTCGAGCTCCTCGCCCTGGCCGATATCGGCGGTGAAGGTGACGACTTCGCACTGATAGGTGTCCTGCAGCCACTTGAGAATGACGGAGGTATCGAGACCACCCGAGTAGGCAAGCGCGACTTTTTTGATGGCGGACATGCGGCTAAATCCAGCGTTGGGAGGGAATGAAGGGCGCACAGTATAGAGCGGCGGCTACACTAGGCGGCCATGCAGACCCCCTTCAAGCGATGAATGACGCCCCGCCCAAGCCCAAAGTGGGCCACCGCTTCCGCGGATTCCTGCCCGTGGTGGTGGATGTCGAGACCGGCGGTTTCAATGCGGCCACCGACGCCCTGCTGGAGGTGGCGGCAGTCATCCTCGGCGTCGATGAAGCCGGGCGCCTGAAGCCCGCCCAGACCGTGGCCGCCCATGTCACCCCCTTCGAGGGCGCCAACATCGAGAAGGCGGCCCTGGAGGTCAACGGCATCAAGGTCGACAACCCCCTGCGCCTGGCCGTGCCCGAGCGTGAAGCGCTGGAGCGCATCTTCAAGCCGATCCGTCAGGCCGTCAGCGAGAACGGCTGCAAACGCGCCGTCCTGGTGGGCCACAACGCGCATTTCGACCTCGGCTTCATCAATGCAGCCGTGGCCCGCACCGCCTACAAGCGCAACCCCTTCCATCCCTTCTCGGTGTTCGACACCGTGACCCTGGCCGGCGCGGCCCTGGGGCAGACGGTACTGGCGCGCGCCCTGATTGCGGCCGGGCTCGACTATGACGCGCAGGCCGCGCACAGCGCGCTCTACGACGCCGAACGTACTGCCGAGCTGTTCTGCCAGCTGGTCAATGCCCAGCAACCGCTGTACGAGATGGCCCGGGAACGCGAGCAGCCGGCGCAGGTGGCGCCGGACATCAACCCGTGACCCGCTGGCTGGCCCGTCTGGCGGCAGGGCTGCTGGTTCTGGGCCTGGTCGTGATCACGGTGGTCAAGCTGCGCTATGGCGGCGGCGCCAGCTTTCCAGAGCGGGTGGCCCCCGGCCCCCTCATGCCCATCGAGGCCCTGCAGGTGGTGGCGGAACTGCCGAGCCCCCCGGGCAACGTGGCGGTCTCCCCGGAGGGGCGGGTTTTCGTCACGCTGCACCCGGAGGCGCACCCCGCCTGGAGCGTGGTCGAGCTGGTCGACGGCAGCATGCAGCCATTCCCCAGCCTCGCCTTCCAGACCGGCGAGCGGGAACCGCGAGCCTTCCGCAACGTGCTGTCGCTGCGGGTGGACCAGCAGAATCGACTGTGGACCCTCGACAATGGCGACCATGGCCTGCACCCCGGTCGTCTGCTCGCCTTCAGCCTGGCCAACGGTGCGGTGGTCCACGAATACCGGGTGCCACGATCGCTGGCGGGGCTGGGCTCGCACCTCAATGATTTCCAGGTCTCGGCAGACGGCCGCTATGTGTTCATCGCCGATGCCAGCTTCTTCGCCCAGAACCCCGCGCTGATCGTCTACGACACCCAGCAGCGCCGCGCCCGCCGGGTGCTGGAAGGCCATGTCTCGATGATGGCGGAGCAGTTCACGCCGCGGGTACAGGGTCGGCGCATGGAGGTGCTGGGGCTGGTCAGCATCCGCCCCGGGGTCGACTCCATCGTCCTGTCGCGCGACGGCCACTGGCTCTATTTCGGTGCCGTCACCGCGCAGTCGCTGTACCGGGTGCAGGTCGCCGACCTGCTGGATACCCGTCTCACCTCGACCGCGCTGGCGGAGCGGGTACAACGCTTTGCCCCGAAGCCGGTGACGGACGGCCTCAGCAGTGATGACCTCGGGCGGCTGTACCTGTCCGACCCCGAGCACTCCCGCATCGTGCAGATGCAGCCGGATGGAAGCCTGCTGACGCTGATCCAGGGCGACGCGCTGCGCTGGCCCGACGGATTCAGTTTCGGCCCCGACGGCGACCTCTACATCGCCTGCTCGGCGCTGCACCAGGTGTTGGGCCGCCTGCCCTGGCAGATCCATGCGGCGGGGCCGTTCCCGCTCTATCGACTGCCGTTGGGAGTGCCCGCGACACCTGGGCACTGAGAGCATGTAAAAAATCGCCCGCCTGCCGGAGACGCCCGGCCAAGGTCTCGCGACGGCGTTCGATTTTTTCACAAGCGCTGAGGGTCAACGCTGTCATGTAACCGCCATGACAGTGTCATCTCGGCGTTACCGCCGAAACCTAAGGTGCGCGCCATCTACCCTCCGGAGAGGCGCCATGTCCGCCATCGTCGAGACCCCGATCGCCACCGCGGCCAGCCGCACGGCACGCTTTGAGGTCAGCTTTGCCCAGAACGCGGCCGAAGTACGGGAAACCCAGCGCCTGCGGCACCGGGTGTTTGCGGGTGAACTGGGCGCCACAGTAAAGGGCGGCGACGAAGGGGTTGATCGTGACGAGTACGACGCCTTCTGCCGCCACCTGATGGTGCGCGACACGCTCAGTGGGGACGTCATCGCCTGCACCCGCATCCTCACCGATGACCAGGCGCCGCGCGCCGGCGGTTTCTACTCGGCCAGCGAGTTCGACCTGGCGATGATCGACAGCCTGCCCGGGCGTCTGATGGAAATCGGCCGTACCTGCGTGGATGCCGACTATCGTGGCGGCGCCGCCATTGCCACGCTATGGCAAGGCATTGCCGGCTATATCACCTCGCATGGATTCGACTATCTGTTCGGATGCGCCAGCATCGGGCTTGAGGACGGCGGCGCCAGCGCCCACGCCATCCTGGCGCAGATTCGCGGCAAGTACCTGGCACCCGATTTTCAGCGCGTCCGCCCCTATATCCCGCTGCCGGCGGCCGATCACCGTCCCACCGACAAGGCCCGCCTGCCACCGCTGCTCAAGGCCTACGTGTCGCTGGGCGCCAAGGCCTGCGGTGAACCCTATTGGGACCGCGACTTCAACTGCGCGGACGTCTTCATGCTGCTCGATGTCTCCGAGCTGAATCCCCGCTACGCCCGCCACTTCCTGGGCCGCGACCTGCCGTCTCCGACGGTGCGGCTGGCTGCCTGAAGGGCATGACGCGCCGCCTGATCCGCCTGCCCTGGTTGCTGGCGCACCTGCTCTGGGGTCTGTTGCTGTGTCTCGCGCTGCTGCTGGACCGCTCGCGGCATCTGTCGGCCGAGCGGCTGGCCCAGGGGTGGTCGCGACAGCTGCTCCGCATCTTTGCGGTCCGGCTCGAGGTCCACGGCACGCCCTGTGGCAGCGGCCACCTGCGCGTGGCCAATCACGTGTCGTGGCTCGATATCTTCGGGCTGCTTGCGGTACGCCCCTCGCGCTTCGTCGCCAAGTCCGAGATTCGTGACTGGCCGGTGGCCGGCTGGCTGGCCGATGCCCTGGGTACCTTTTATCTGCGGCGGGGCAAGGGAGGCGCGCGTCCCTTGCTCGCCCGGATGACACCCTACCTCCAGAATGGCGGCAGTGTGACGGTCTTCCCTGAGGGCACCACCACCGACGGGCGGGACGTCCGGTCATTCCATCCGCGCCTGTTCTCGGCTGCCGTGGAGGCAGACGTCCCCGTACAACCGGTCAGCCTGCGCTACAGCAGCGCGCTCGCACCCTTCATCGGTGACGATGATCTGGTGCGTCATCTGTGGCGCCTGATGGGGGCACCCGGACTGAGCTTGCGCATCGATTTCGAGGCCCTGCTCCCTGCAGCTTCCGGCCGGGACGCATTGGCCACTGCGGCGGAAGCCGCCATCCGCCTGCGGCTGCGCCCGGAACTGGCGGCCGTTCCGGCCCCGGTCTCCACGTTGTCCCGTCGATCCGCCGCGTCGGCGAGCGCCTGAATCCAGGGGCTGGTGGTACCAGGGCCGCCCGGAGGTTGCTGGGCAAGGCGCCAAGGAGGCATGCACCGCGTTGTATCGACTCGCTTTAGGTGCCCATCAGTGCGAAACACTACACTAGGGCTCCGCCCGTCGCCGATGCCCGCCATGCCCGACCTGCCCACTCCCAGCCGACCTGCCCCGTTGATCCCGGGCGAAAAGCTGCGAGGTGCCGCCAAGATGGCGCGGATTCCGGTCAAGATCGAACCGACCGAGCAGGCACCCCGAAAGCCCGCCTGGATCCGTGCCAAGCTGGGCAACGCCGCCGAAGTGCAGCGCATCAAGGCCGCCCTGCGCGATAACGCCCTGCATACCGTCTGCGAGGAGGCCAGCTGCCCCAACCTCGGCGAGTGCTTCAGCAAGGGCACCGCCACGTTCATGATCATGGGCGCCATCTGCACCCGTCGTTGTCCGTTCTGCGACGTGGCACACGGCCGGCCCAAGCCCCTCGATACCGACGAGCCGCAAAAGCTGGCGCGCACCATCCGCGACATGCAGCTGCGCTACGTGGTCATCACCAGCGTCGACCGGGACGATCTGCTCGATGGTGGCGCCGCGCATTTCGCCGCCTGCATCCGCGAGGCCCGTGCACTGTCGCCGTCTCTGGTGATCGAAGTGCTGGTCCCCGATTTCCGGGGCCGCATGGATCCGGCTATGACCATCTTCCGGGACACGCCGCCCGACGTCTTCAACCACAACCTGGAAACGGTCCCCCGCCTGTATCGTCAGGCGCGCCCCGGCTCCGACTACGACTGGAGCCTTGACCTGCTGGAGCGGTTCAAGGGACTGCACCCGGCGGTGCCGACCAAGTCGGGCCTGATGCTCGGACTCGGCGAGGAGATCGAGGAAATCGAGCAGGTGATGCACGACCTGCGGGCGCACGGGGTGGACATGCTCACGCTGGGACAGTACCTGCAGCCGAGCAAGTTCCACCTGCCGGTGGCGCGCTTCGTGCACCCGGATGAGTTCGAGCGCCTGCGGATTCTCGGCGGCAAGATGGGCTTCTCGCATGTCGCCAGCGGTCCCATGGTGCGGTCGAGCTACCACGCCGACCTGCAGGCCGAAGGCGTGCTGACACCGTCGGTGGCCGCCTGATGGCCATCGGCGACATCGAGGAGAGCCAGGTCCGCAAGTTCGCCGCGGTCTATGCCGAGGCGGTCCTGACCTGGATCGACAGTCAGGAGGAACAGTGGGTGACCTGGGACGGGCTGTCGCACCGCTTCGACTTCATCTCCGTGGCGCGTGACAACGACGACCCCAGCCAGCTGATCGTGCTCACGGTCAACGAACACTGGCAGCGTCAGATCGGCGACATCGACGAAATCAGCGACCCGGAGCACGCCTACTTCGATACCGAGGCACTGCGAAACGCCATCGAATACCAGTTGACCGAGGAAGGGGTGGGCGAGCGCATCCTCAAGGGCTACCTGGAGCAGCTGGCGCGACTCACCGCCCAGCTGGAGGCCGATGGCGAAACCGGACAGGACGCCGACAACGGGGACGAGGACGCGTCCTGAGGCCCGGCTGCGGATGACGCCCGACGCACAACACGATTTCCAGGCCCACGTCGCGTCCCATGGCGTTGACCTCAGCCCCCGCAGCATCGAAACGCTGCAGATCAACCTGACCAAGCGCTGCAATCAGGCCTGTCGACACTGTCATGTCGATGCCTCACCGGCACGGACCGAATCACTGGCCGAAACCGGCATCGACACGGTGCTGGCACTGCTCGATCGCCACCCCGGCATTCGCACGCTCGATCTCACTGGCGGCGCACCGGAGTTGCATCCGCGATTCCGCGACCTGGTCCGGTCCGCCGTCGGGCGTGGTCGGCATGTAATGGTGCGGCACAATCTGACGGTCACCTTCGACCCCCATCCGGCCACCGGAGAGGATCTCGGCGACCTGCCGGCGTTCTTTGCCGCACAGGGCGTCGAGGTGATTTCGTCGCTGCCCTACCATCAGGCCGCCTTCACCGACCGGCAGCGCGGCAACGGGGTCTTCGACAAGAGTATTCGCGGCCTGCGCGCCCTCAATGCCCTGGGCTACGGGCAGCCGGGCAGCGGTCGCCAGCTCAACCTGGTGTACAACCCGGTGGGGCCGTATCTGCCACCGGCACAGTCGCAACTGGAAGCCGACTACCGTCGGGCCCTGGGCAGCCAGTTCGGCGTGGTGTTCAACCAGTTGTTCACCATCACCAACATCCCCATCAACCGGTTCCGGCTGCACCTGGAGAAATCAGGGCAGTACCAGCGCTATCTCGACAAGCTGGAATCGGCCTTCAATCCGGCTGCGGCGGCCAATGTCATGTGCCGCGACCTGATCAGCGTCGATCACGATGGACGCCTCTACGACTGCGACTTCAATCAGCAGATCGGCCTGCCCATCGAGCACCAGGGACAGCCGCTGACACTGGCCGACTTCGACACCGCGTTGCTGATGCGGCGCCGGATCAGAACCGGCGCGCATTGCTTCGGCTGCACCGCCGGTGCCGGATCCTCCTGCGGAGGCGCGACCACCTGAGCAGCAGCGCTTACGGTGCCAACACGTGGAACTCGACCCGACGGTTGCGGGCCCGCCCCACTTCGGTCTCGTTGGACGCGACCGGCCGCCCCTCACCATAGCCCCGCGCCGTCAGGCGATGCGAGGGAATCCCCTGCTCCACCAGGTAGCGCCGAACGGACTCGGCCCGCTGCCGGGACAAGGCCAGATTGGCCTGTTCACTGCCGATCGCATCCGTGTGCCCGGCAATTTCCAGCCGAAGGTCGGGCTGCCCGCGCAGACCGCTGGCCATGTTCAGCAGCCGATCGCGCGCCACCGGCGTGAGGCGGTCGGCATTGAATTCGAAATTGACGTCATCGAAAACCACAACCTGGCGGATGACGCAGCCGCGGTCGTCCACCTCCATGCCACGGGGGGTGTTGGGGCACCCATCGGCCTCGTTGGGCACGCCGTCACCATCGAGGTCCGGGGCTTCTTCCGGTGCCGGCGCCGGTGCGGGTGCCGGCGGCGCCGGAGGGCACCCCGTACTCAGCACCGCAACACCGACGTCGGTGTCCGGGCAGGCATCCCGATCATCCGGCACCCCATCGGCATCGCTGTCAGCCGGCAGCGGACAGCCCTGTCCATCCACGGCCTGGCCCGCCGGCGTTGCAGCACAGCGATCACGGCCATCGACGACACCGTCCCCATCCGTGTCCACGGCAGCCTGCGCGGTACTGAAGGCCACCTCCAGACCGATGCCGAAGCGGGCATCGACGAAAAAGTCCTCGTCGGGTGTGGGCGGGGTGTTGAAAGCCCCGATGCGGTCGTTGAACACCCCGTAGGCCCGCGACTCGGCACGCAGGTGCACATTCCGGAAAGGCGTGACGATCCTCAGCCCCGCCCCCAGATTCACCATCGGATAGGCCCTGTCGAGGAACTGGGTATCCTCGTAGGTCACCCCGGCGCCCCCGATCAGATACGGGGAAACCGGCGCCTCGCCCAGAGGCCGCCAGCGCAGGTCGAGACCCACGCCGTGAAAGTAGTCGTGCACCGCATCGGACCGGTGATTGATGTAACTGCCGAACCCGCCGAGCTCGAGATCGAGCGCGTATCCGGCATCCGGCCCCGACAGCGTCCAGCCCAAGGCGCCTGTGAGGCCGCCGGCGTCATCCAGGTCCGGTCGCTGATCGTCCGTCAGGATGTAGTGGCCCATCAGCGCACCGTAGAAACGCGGGCTGTCGGCCATGGCAGTTGCTGGCAGCGCCAGCGTCGCCAGGAAGGCAGTGATGATCACGTGTCGCATCGGGTCCCCCTGCTTCGTCGATGCCTGAATGGGGACGGACCGATGTACACCTCCGGCATCCCCTCGTGGCCCGAGTATAGTACGTCGGCGGCAGCCTGCCGCCCGCCCTGGCCCGATGTCCTTTCAGGAGCCCCGATGCGCACCCGCGCCCTGCTCGGCGCCACCCTGGCGCTGCTGTCCCTCCCGCTTCCGGCGCAGCCCCTGCCGCCGCCGCCCGATACCCCCCGAAGCAATGCCGCTGTACGTGCCCACGGCTGGCAGGTGGAGGACCCCTACCGGTGGCTGGAAGCGGCTTCCCCGGCCACCACCCAGTGGGTGGAGGCCCAGGCCGACCGTAGTGACCGCTATCTGACGGCACTGCCCGAACGGGCCGCCTTCAAGACCCAGCTTGAATCCATCTGGCGTCAGGACCGCCACGGGGTGCCACAGGTGGTCGGCGGACAGTGGTTCCATGAATGGCTGCAGGCCGACCGCAACCAGCCGGCGCTGTGGACCCGCAGGGGCGCCACTGGAACGCCGCGCTGCCTCGTCGACCCCAACACCTGGTCCGCAGCGGGCGATATCGCGATGACGCAATGGCGGGTGTCACCGGACGGCCGCTACCTGGCCTACGCGCGGTCCGACGGCGGCGCCGATTGGAACACCCTGCATATTGTCGATGTGGCCAGCGGTGTGGAGGTCCCCGGCCCCATCGAGCGGGTCAAGTTTTCCGACCTCGCCTGGGCGCCCGACAGCAGCGGCATCTTCTACTCGCGCTATCCGGACACGGGTGACGAAGACGATCTGACCCATCAGCAGCTGATGTTTCACCTGATCGGCACCGACGCCCGTGATGACCTGACCGTGTTCGCCCGCAGCGACGCGCCGCGCATCGGCATCAGCGGCGAGGTCAGCGAGGACGGCCGGTTCCTGGTGATCAGCCTGTGGCAGGGCGCCGCCCGCGAGAATGCCGTGCGGATCCAGCCGCTGCGCGACAGCGAAACCCCCTGGCTGGGGGCAGAGGCCATCCCCCTGGTCGACCGCTTTCATGCCCGCTATCACTTCATCGGCAACGTCGAGGACACCCTCTACTTTCTGACCACGGACCGCGCCCCCCGTGGACGCATCGTCAAGACCTCACTGGGGCAGGGGCAGCCCCGGTTCGACACGGTCGTGGCGGAGTCCACGGATACCCTGGAATCCGCCTCGCTGGCCGGCGGCATGCTGATCCTGCGATACCTCCACCAGGCGCAGCACCGTCTGACCCGACACGGCCTCGATGGTCGCGATCACGGTGATATTCCCCTACCCGCCGCCGGCACCATCGCCGCAATCTCGGCACGCGCACGGGACCCGGAGCTGCTGTTCAGCTTCACTGCGTTCAACCGCCCGCCGGCGATCTGGTCCTTGCGGGTGGATGGGTCCGACGCGCCACAGCCGGTGTGGCACACCTCCGCCGGCTTTGATCCGCAGGACTTCGTCACCCGACAGGTGTCGGTCAGCAGTCGCGATGGCACCCGCATCCCGATGTTCATCACCCATCGCCGCGGGCTGCGCCCTGACACGCCCCGCCCCACCCTGCTGTATGGCTACGGCGGCTTCGGCATTTCGCTCACGCCGCGGTTCTCGCCGTTGCAGCTGGCCTGGATGGCGCGGGGCGGCGTCTACGCCGTCGCCAACCTGCGCGGCGGCGGCGAGTTCGGCGATGCCTGGCACCGTGCCGGCACCGGCGCGCGCAAACAGAACGTCTTCGATGACTTCACCGCCGCCGCCGGGTTCCTGATCGATCAGGGCTGGACGAGACCCTCGCAACTGGCGATCCACGGGCGCTCCAACGGCGGTCTGCTGGTCGGCGCGGTGATCAACCAGCATCCCCGACTGTTCGCCGCCGCGATCCCGTCAGTGGGGGTGATGGACATGCTGCGCTTTCACCGCTTCACCATCGGCTGGGCCTGGACCGGCGACTACGGGGACCCGGAGCAGGCGGACGATTTCGCCGTATTGCGGGCCTATTCGCCCTACCACAACCTGCGACGGGGCGAACGCTATCCGGCGGTGCTGGTCACCACGGCCGACCACGACGACCGCGTGGTGCCGGCCCATTCCTACAAGTACACCGCCGCGCTGCAAGCGGCCCAGGCGGGGCCGGCACCGGTACTGCTACGGGTGGACCGTCGCGCCGGTCACGGCGCCGGCAAGGCGCTCCAGCAGCGGATCGAGGAAGCCGCGGACCTGCTGGCGTTTGCCTGGCATCACACCGGCGGCGACTGACCTTCAGGCCTTCACGCGGCGGCGACAGGGCAATTGCCGACGCCCATACGCCAGCGTATGGTGACAGCATCCTGACACCGGAAGCGTATGAAACGACTCGCCGCCACCGCTGAGATCCGCCAGAGCCTGTCGGTCACCGACTGGGCCGATGCGGCCCTTGAGGCGATGGCTCAGGGCGGACTGGAAGCGGTCGCCGTCGAACCCCTGGCGCGCCGGTTGGGGGTCACCAAAGGCAGCTTCTACTGGCACTTCGCCAATCGCGAGGCCTTGTTGCAAGCGGCCCTGTCGCGGTGGGAGCAGCAGGAGACCGATGAGATTCTGCACCGCGTCGGCCCCGAGCCTGATCCCTATGAGCGCATCGTCAAGGTCTTCAAGGCCGCCAATTCCAGCTATCGCTCCGGCCGCCTCTATCTCGCCATCGCGGCGGCCGAGGATCATCCGGCGGTCGCCGAGGTGGTGCGCCGGGTGTCGGAACGCCGTATCGGCTATCTCGATGACTGCTACCGCGCGCTCGGCTTCCCTGCCGGGGCCGCCCGGCAATGGGCACTGTTCGCCTACGCCACGTTCATGGGCAACCTGCAGATCCGCCGCGACACACCGGATGTCATGCCCCAGGGGCAGGCGTTCAGCGACTACCTGAAACTGATGATTCGCACGCTCATCCCCCGAGGAGGACCTTGAGATGCTCACCACCCTCGCGATCCTGCTGATCTCACTGCTGGCGGCCTGGGCGCTCGCCTTCATCGGCGCCCCGCTGCTGGTCTGGACACTGGTCATCGGTCTGATGCCTGTGCTGCTGTTCACCGCCGAGTTGCTGGGGCCGCTGGGACTGGGCATCAGCCTGCTGATCTGGCTGCCTCCGGCACTCATGCTCAACCTGCGGCCGCTGCGCCGCAGCGTGATCACGCGGCCGATCTTCACTGCCTTCAAACGGGTGCTGCCGGAGATGTCGTCCACCGAGCGGGAGGCCCTGGAAGCCGGCGATGTCTGGTGGGAGGGCGAGCTGTTCAGCGGACGCCCCGACTGGCAGCGGCTGAAAACCTTTCAGTACACCACCCTGACCGACGAGGAGCAGCGATTCCTCGATACCGAATGCGACGAACTGTGCCGCCTCTGCGACGACTGGAAGATCGAATTCGAGGACAAGGACCTGCCCCCGGAAGCCTGGCAGTACGTCCGCGACAAGGGTTTCCTCGCCATGCTCATCAAGAAGGAGTACGGCGGGTTGGGCTTTTCCGCAGTGGCGCAGTCGGCGGTGGTGTCCAAGCTGGCGACCAAAAGCATCACCCTGGCGGTGACCGTGATGGTGCCCAATTCGCTGGGCCCAGGCGAACTGTTGATGCACTACGGAACCGAGGCACAGAAGCAATACTGGCTACCACGGCTGGTGCGCGGCGAGGACATCCCCTGCTTCGGCCTGACAGGGCCGGAAGTGGGCTCCGATGCCACCGCCATGCCCGACCTCGGCGTGATCGGCTACGGCGAACACGAAGGACAGAAAACCCTCGGTATCCGCCTCAATTTCTCCAAACGCTGGATCACCCTGGCGCCGGTGGCGACCGTCATCGGCCTTGCGTTCAAACTGCGGGATCCTGACGGCCTGCTCGGTGACGGCAGCCAGCCGGACCTCGGCATCACCTGCGCCCTGATCCCCGCCAGCCACCCCGGAGTCCGCATCGGACGCCGCCATTACCCGGGCGCAGCCTTTCACAACGGCCCGATTTTTGGCGAAGACGTGTTCATCCCGCTGGACTGGATCATCGGCGGGCCACAGATGGCCGGCAAGGGCTGGCGCATGCTGGTGGAATGTCTGTCCGCCGGTCGCGGCATCTCGCTGCCGGCACTGGCCACCGCCGCCGGCCAGGCCAGCTATCGCATGGTCGGCGCGTATGGCCGCATTCGCCGCCAGTTCAAGCTCAACATCGGAAAGTTCGAGGGCGTCCAGGAGGCCACCGGTCGCATCGCCGGCCTCACCTACACCCTGGAGGCCACGCGCCTGCTCACGGCATCGGCCGTGGACCACTGCGCCCCCAGCGTGGTGACCGCGATCGCCAAGTACCACATGACCGAGATGATGCGCCGTGTGGTCAACGACAGCATGGATGTCTTCAGCGGCCGCGGAGTGCAGCAGGGTCCGCGCAACCCGCTGGCGACGGCCTACAAGGCCACCCCCATCGCCATCACCGTGGAAGGGGCGAACATCCTCACCCGCAACCTGATGATCTTCGGCCAGGGCGCGATCCTGTGCCACCCGTGGGTGATGAAGGAAATGAAGTCCGCGCAGCTGGCCGATCCGAAGCAGCGCCTGACCGAATTCGACCGAAACCTGTTCGGCCACATCAGCTATGCCATCTCCAACGCCGTGCGCAGCTTCTGGTTCGCGATCACTGGTGCACGATTCGGCGCCGCGCCGGGCGACGGATCAGGAAAGGGGCTGGCTCGAGCAGCTGCGCGGGCTCACCGACGCAGCGGCGCTCGGGCCGTTGCAGCGCGCGACCGG
>CAKZHZ010000034.1 GCA_936928855.1 uncultured Polycyclovorans sp. | reverse complement strand
TTACTCGACGATCTTCGTCACCACGCCGGCGCCGACCGTGCGGCCACCTTCGCGAATAGCGAAACGAACGCCTTCTTCCATCGCGATCGGATTGATCAGCTGAACCTTCATCTGGACGTTGTCGCCAGGCATCACCATCTCAGCTTCAATCTCAACCGCGCCCGTCACGTCCGTCGTGCGGAAGTAAAACTGCGGGCGATATCCCTTGAAGAACGGCGTGTGACGACCGCCCTCTTCCTTCGTCAGGATGTACACCTCACCCTCAAACTTGGCGTGCGGCTGGATCGAGCCGGGCTTGCACAGCACCTGACCACGCTCGATGTCTTCCTTCTTCGTACCACGAAGCAGAAGACCCACGTTGTCGCCCGCCTGCCCCTGGTCCAGCAGCTTGCGGAACATTTCAACGCCCGTGACGATCGTCTTGGCAGTATCGCGAATGCCGACAATCTCGACTTCCTCGCCCACCTTCACCACGCCACGCTCAATACGACCCGTTGCCACCGTGCCGCGGCCAGAGATCGAGAACACGTCTTCCACCGGCAGCAGGAACGGCTTGTCCGTTTCGCGCTGCGGCTCCGGAATCCAGGTGTCCAGCGCGCTGTACAGCTCTTCCAGCTTGCCAATCCACTCGGCATCGCCCTGAATCGCCTTCATCGCGGAACCACGGATCACCGGGGTGTTGTCAGCGTCAAAACCGTACTTGCCCAGCAGATCGCGAACTTCCATCTCGACCAGGTCGAGCAGTTCAGCGTCATCCACCAGGTCGCACTTGTTCAGCCACACCACAATCTTGGGAACGTTCACCTGCTTCGCCAGCAGCACGTGCTCGCGCGTCTGCGGCATCGGACCGTCAGAGGCAGAAACCACCAGAATCGCGCCGTCCATCTGCGCCGCGCCCGTGATCATGTTCTTCACATAGTCAGCGTGCCCCGGGCAGTCAACGTGCGCGTAGTGACGGCTCTCCGTCTCATACTCAACGTGCGAGGTCGCAATCGTCAGAATCTTCGTCGAGTCACGACGGCCCTGAGATTCAGATGCCTTCGCAACTTCGTCGTACGCCACGTACTTCGTGTTGCCGTACTTGTCAGAACTCACCTTCGTGAGCGCAGCAGTCGTCGTCGTCTTGCCGTGGTCAACGTGACCAATCGTCCCAACGTTGACGTGCGGCTTCGTACGCTCAAACTTTTCCTTTGCCATTGCTGATTACCCTGATGTCGTTTTCGATACGGGAAGTAAGAGCCTCAGGCCGCCTGCTTGGCGAGACCCGCGGCAATGTTGGAGGGCGCTTCCTGGTACTTCTTGAATTCCATGCTGTAGGTGGCACGACCCTGGCTCATCGAGCGCAGTGAGGTCGAGTAGCCGAACATCTCCGACAGCGGCACTTCGGCGCGCAGCACCTTGACGCCCATGTTGTCGTCCATGCCCAGGATGATGCCGCGGCGACGGTTGAGGTCACCCATGACATCGCCCATGTAGTCTTCCGGGGTTTCCACTTCGACCGCCATGATCGGCTCGAGCAGCACCGGCTTGGCCTTGACGGCGCCTTCCTTGAAGCCCATCGAACCGGCGATCTTGAACGCCATTTCGTTGGAGTCGACGTCATGGTAGGAGCCGTCGAAACAGGTCACCTTGATGTCCACCATGGGGTAGCCACACAGCACACCCGTCTTCATGGCCTCCTCAACGCCCTTGCCCACGGCCGGCACGTATTCCTTGGGAATCACACCGCCGACGATGGCATTGACGAACTCGAAACCGGCGCCCGGCTCCTGCGGCTCGATCCGCAGCCAGCAGTGACCGTACTGACCACGGCCGCCGGACTGACGCACAAACTTGCCTTCCTGCTCCACCGAGGCGCGGATGGTTTCGCGATAGGCCACCTGCGGCGCGCCGATGTTGGCCTCCACCTTGAACTCGCGCTTCATGCGGTCCACCAGAATTTCGAGGTGGAGCTCGCCCATGCCGGCGATGATGGTCTGGCCGGATTCCTCGTCGGTAAACACGCGGAACGAAGGGTCTTCCTGGGCCAGCTTGTTGAGCGCGATGCCCATCTTTTCCTGGTCGACCTTGGTCTTGGGCTCGACCGCCTGGGAGATCACCGGCTCGGGGAACTCCATGCGCTCCAGGATGACCGGCTTTTCCGGGTCAGCCAGGGTGGTGCCGGTGTAGACCTCCTTGAGGCCCACGCAGCAGGCGATATCGCCCGCGCGCACTTCCTTGATCTCTTCGCGGTTGTTGGCGTGCATCTGCAGCAGACGCCCGATGCGTTCGGCCTTGCCGGTCCGCGAATTGAAAACGCTGTCGCCGGACTTCAGAACGCCGGAGTACACGCGAATGAAGGTCAGCTGGCCGACGAAGGGGTCGGTCATGATCTTGAAGCCCAGCGCGGAGAACGGCTCGTTGTCGTCGGCGTGACGCTCGATCGGCTCACCGGAGTCAGCGTCCTCGCCCTTGATGGCCGGCACTTCGGTCGGCGCCGGCAGGTACTCGATCACGGCGTCGAGCATGGCCTGAACGCCCTTGTTCTTGAAGGCGGAGCCACACATCATCGGCACGATCTCGAGGCTGATGGTGCGGCGACGCAGCGCGCCCTTGATCTCTTCCTCGGTCAGGGCTTCGCCCTCGAGGTACTTGTTCATCAGGTCTTCGTCCGCTTCGGCGGCGGCTTCGACCATGTTCTCACGCCACTTGGCGGCAAGTTCCTGCAGGTCGGCCGGGATGTCGCCGTAGTCGAAGGTGATGCCCTTGTCTTCCTCGTTCCAGAGGATCTGCTTCATCTTCACCAGGTCGATCACACCCCGGAAGCCATCTTCGGCCCCCACGGGAATCTGGATCGGCACCGGGTTGGCCTTCAAGCGAGCCCGCATCTGCTCGTAGACCTTGAAGAAGTTGGCGCCGGCGCGGTCCATCTTGTTAACGAACGCCAGCCGCGGCACCTTGTACTTGGTCGCCTGCCGCCACACCGTCTCGGACTGGGGCTGCACACCGCCGACCGCGCAATAGATCATGCATGCGCCGTCGAGCACACGCATGGAACGCTCCACCTC
>CAKZHZ010000033.1 GCA_936928855.1 uncultured Polycyclovorans sp. | reverse complement strand
GGCGCTGTCGAACCCCTGCAGTCCCTGGCGTGCGCACCGTCGAGGGGCGCGACGGCCACGGCCGGCTCTGACGTCTCCCGTGTGCCCCTGCCGACCGCGTCGTCATGACGACGCGGCGCCCGCCGGCCCCGACGCCACTCCATCCCGCCCGAACGAAGGTCCCGCCCGTGACGCACATCATCAACGCGCTGACCGAAGTCGCGGGCGACTACGACGTCCTGTTCTGCGACCTGTGGGGCTGCGTCCACAACGGGCGCGTGGCTTACCCGGCGGCGATCGCGGCCTTGAGCGCCTGCGTGCGGACGCCGCCTGTCGAGCGATCGGGGGGCGCACGGCCGACGCGGACGGAGGCGCCGCTGGTGGGTCTGGCGTTCAAGCTGGAAGAGAGCCGCTTTGGACAGCTGACGTACATGCGTGTGTACCAGGGTGTGCTGCGCCGCGGCGGCATCATCTTCAACTCGCGTACGGGCAAGAAGGTCAAGGTGCCGCGTCTGGTGCGTATGCACGCCGACGACATGGAGGATGTGCAGGAGATTGGCCCTGGCGAGATCTGCGCCATGTTTGGTGTGGAGTGCTCGTCGGGAGATACGTTCACCGACGGCAGCACGGCGCTGTCGATGTCGGCGATTTCGGGGGCGGGATCGGCTGTGCCGGCGTTGGGGGGCATCACCACGTAGCCGCCCTCGGCGGAGCGCTGCCAGGTGAGGCCGGTGCCTTCCAGCAGCCGCTCCAGGGCCTGCTCCATGGTCATGGAGCCGTTGAGCGGCGGGGCCTGCAAGCCCTCCACCAGGTCGCCGGCGGCGAAGATGCCGATGCCGGACTGGCGGGACAGCTCGACGAGCGCGTTCTCCAGCGGCTGTGCTTCGAGGGCAATGTCGGCAACCGCGACATCGGTGGGGGTGGCGCTCTGCGCCTGTGCCGCCAGCGGGGCGACGAACATCACCACCAGCGCCAGCAGGGCGACACGCCAAGGTGAGCCGGGCGTGTGCCGCGCCGGCAGGCTATCCGTCAACATGTGATCTCCTCATCTGATGAACCCAGCGGAGACGGTCTTTTTCCGTCTTCTGTGTACTGGATGCTTCAGCCGGAGATTTTTTCCAGGCCGCGTCATGTGTTCGTGATTGACGGCGGTTGTCACTAGCCTGCGCTGCGTCGGTTGCACAACAGCGATATCAGCGCACTCAGCACGCTTCCCCGACGCGCGCTGCTCTGGAGCAACGCCCGCCTGAGCCCACTCAAGCCATTGATTGCAAGGACGATTGGGGCCGTATCGGCGTCAGGCGCAGGCCGCCACCCGTTCCCGCAGCAGGGCATGAGCCCTGGTGAGGTGCTGCTCCACCATGCGGGTGGACAGTCCCACCTCATCCGCCACCTCCCGCGTGCCCTTCCCTTCCAGACGCCGCAGCACAAACATCTGGCGGGGGCGTTCAGGGAGCGACTGCACCGCGCCGATGAAACATTCGATGCGTTGGTTGTCCGCCAGCTGCGCTTCGGGCGTTTCGTCTTCCGCGATCAGTTCCACGTCGTCCAGGTCCACCTGCGGCCGCATCGCCTGCTGTCGCAGATGACTGGCTGCGAGGTTCATCGCCACGCGGAACAACAGAAAGCGCAGTGACGCCAAGCTGTGGTTGTCGTAGCGCATCAAACGCAGAAAGGCTTCCTGAGCGAGGTCGGCCGCGTCTTCAGGGTTGCCGACACGGCGTTGCAGCATGTGGTGTACGGCCGGGTACTGGTCACGGTAGAGCAGTTCCACGCCGCTCACCGTCATGCCCGACGCCCCACCCGTCATGCCCGACTTGATCAGGCATCCAGATCCCATCGTCGAAACTGGACCCCGGCTCAAGGCCGGGGTGACGGGGGATGTACCTGCCATCGTCATGCCCGACTCGATCGGGCATCCAGGCCCCACCCTCGAAACTGGACCCCGGATCGAGTCCGGGGTGACGGGGGATGTGCCTGCCATCGTCATGCCCGACTTGATCGGGCATCCAGGCCCCACCGTTGCAGCTGGACCCCCGATCAAGTCGGGGGTGACGGCAGGCGGTGCGCCGGGGGTGACGTGGGATGCCAAGTGCTGAGTCGCTTTTCCATTCATGATCTGTCCATTCCATCCATGCAGATCACCGGCATCCCTCCGGGACCTTCGTTGGCCGCCCCCCGGCGGTCGTCGTTCTGCTATCCGTCATGCCGGACTTGATCCGGTATCCAGTGCCCACCGTCAAAGCTGGGCCCCGGATCCAGTCCCGGATGACGCTACCTACAACCGTCATGCCCGGCTTGATCGGGCATCCAGTCCCGACCGTTGAAGCTGGACCCCGGCTCAAGGCCGGGGTGACGGGGGCGGCGCGTCGGGGGTGACGGGGGACGATCGCCTTTGCCTTTGCCTTTGCTGTTGCTTTTACTCGGCACTCTCCACTCATCACTCAGTACTGAAGCTTGATCCCCACACTGGTGGCATCAAACTGCAAGTCGTCCTCATCCAGATACTGCACATAGTCCAGGGTGAGGCTGAGGTTGCCGTCCAGCACGCCGCTGAAGATGCCCAGGTCCAACCCGGCGCCGTAGGCGAGGCCGGATGCGGATTCGCTGTACCAGCTGGGTTCGGTGCGGTAGTCCACGTTGGCGTAGGCGTAGCCCACCAGTCCATACACGGAGAGCCGTTCGGCAAAGGTGTAGCTGGGGCGCAGGAACAGGCCCCAGACCTGGTTCAGCTTGGCCCTTGCCTGCACCGCG
>CAKZHZ010000032.1 GCA_936928855.1 uncultured Polycyclovorans sp. | reverse complement strand
GCACCCCGCTGAACCGGGACAGCTTCCGGGAATCGGAAAGCGGCAGCAGCTACGGTGGCGGCATCGAGCTCAACGTGCTCAGTGGCGTCCTCGATGGCCGGCTGAGACTCACGGCGGACTACATGGTCTACCTCGACACCTCCGGTGCCGACTTTGAAGCCCGCAGTGTCGGGGTGCGTCTGGATTTCTAACGGCTACAAACCTGCGGCGTTACCGGACAGGATGCGAATTTGCGCGACTTTGCTGCCAAGCGTAGGCTGCCGCCGATGCAGTGGGTTGCGAGGAGAAGCCCATGAAAAGCCTGTCCAAACAGGCAGATGAGCGGACGGCACTGGCCGATTTCGGACCTGACGAAGCCAGCCGATGGGATGCCGTGGTGCGCCGGTTTCGTGCGCCGCTGGAAGGCTTTTTCCGTCGGCGTGTTGGCAATGCATCCGATGTCGAAGATCTGGTTCAGGAAGTATTTGTGCGTCTCCTCAAACGAGCCTCCGGCGAGCCGATCGCCACGCTTGAACACTATCTCTTTCGTACCGCCGCACATGTGTACGCCGACCGTGGTCGGTACGACGCCATGCACATGACGGCCGCGCACGAGTCCTACGATGCTTCCGTTCACGAGTTGCCGGCACACATCACGCCCGAGCGTGTCACCTTGGGGCGGGAATCGCTGCAATGTGTGGTCGATGCCTTGCGGGAGTTGCCGGAGCGGACCCGGGACATCTTCGTGCTGCGGGCGCTGGAGCTTCGCAAGACGCCGGAAGTCGCTGCCATGCTGCACCTCTCAACACGGTCGATTGAGCTGCACATGGCCAAGGCCCTGACGCATCTGGCGCAGGTGCTGGAGCGGGGAGGCGACGATGCGCAGTGATTTGCCCCGGTCGGACCCGGGTGGCATGGTCGGCAACGTGGAGCAAGTGGCGGCTTTCTGGAGCGAGGCCCTGCGCAATAGCCACGACGAAGCCGCCACCCGGCAGGCATTTCGCCGTTGGTACGAGGCGGCTCCCGAGCATGCCGATGCCTTCGCCCGCGTGGAGACCGCGCGCGAGCGGGTGGCCACGGTGGCCGACACCCCGGCGCTGATGGCGCTGCGCAACGAAACCCTCAGCCGTGTCGCCACGCGCCGCCACCGGTGGCCCAAAGTGGTGATGGCGATGGCGGCCAGCCTGGTGGCGGCCATGGCCGGGCTATTGGCCTTTACCGGCGCACCCTGGCAGGAGCTGCCGGGCAGTCTGTTTGAAGGCGTTCGCTTGGCCATGAATGGCGAAACGCTGTACCGCACTGCGGTCGGCGAGCGCCTGAGCGTGACGCTGGAGGACGGCACGCGCCTCACCCTGAACACCGACAGCCGTTTGGTGGTGGGCTACCGCCCGGCGCAGCGCAATATCCGACTGCAAAAGGGACAGGCCCTGTTCGAAGTGGCCAAGGATGCGCACCGCCCCTTTGTGGTCACCGCAGGTCAGCGCACCGTGACGGCCCTGGGCACCGCCTTCGATGTCCGCTACAGCGCGCATCGCTTCGAAGTGACGCTGATCGAAGGCAAGGTCGAGGTGGCCGAACGCGTACCCGATGCGCCACGCGCTGCCGCCGCTGCCGCCGAAGGCGCTGCCGCCGCTGCGGTTGCTGTGCCTCACCCCTCGCCCCTCACCCCTCACGTCCTCACGCCAGGCCAACAGCTGATCGCCGCCGCCGACATCGCCAGCGCGCAAAGGCAGCCGCTGGTTCGTCAGGCCGACCTCAAGCGCACCACCAGCTGGCGCTACGGGCAGGTCATCTTCGAGGATGATCTGCTGGGCGTGGCGATCCAGGAAATGAACCGCTACGCCAAACGCCGCATCGCCATCGCCGACCCGGCGCTTGCCCAGCTGCGCCTGAGTGGTGCCTTCGAAACCGGGCAGACCGGCACCTTCATCGAGGCGCTCACCACCTACTTTCCAATCTCCGTGGCGCGCCAGAACAGCGAGGAGATTGTGCTGGCCTGGCAGCGGTGATGGCTTGGCAACATCCCCCGTCACCCCCGACTTGATCGGGGCCCATCTTCAACAGTCGGTACTGGATGCCCGATCAAGTCGGGCATGACGGGGATGATGCTTCGGCTGTTGCCAATCACCCATCACGAGACACGACGCCAAAGCAGAACAGCAAGGAGATTGTGCTGGCCTCGCAGTAGCGTCAGGCCGCGATACGGCCTTTCAGCTTCGGCAATTTGCGACGGCGAACCTGTGCGGCCTGCCACAGGTCGTACTGTGCTTGCATGCCCAGCCAAAGCTCCGGCGAGGTATCCAGTGCTTCGGACAGGCGAAGTGCCATGTCAGCCGAGATCGCGGCACGCCCGTTGAGAACACGCGACAGTGCTACGCGAGAAACGCCCATGTGGGCTGCGGCAGCCGATACTGATGTGCCCTCAAGGTAGTCCCGCAGGGCTTCGCCGGGGTGGGGAGGGTTGTGCATGCGCATCGTGAAACCTCAGTGGTAGTCCTGATAATCAACCAGGACCGCATCATTGCCTTCAAAGCCGAATGTCAGCCGCCAATTGCCGCTGACCGAGATCGACCACAATCCGCTCATATCGCCTTTCAAGGCATGGAGCTGCCACCCTGGCGCCTTCATGTCTTGTGCGCCCTTTGCGTTATGCAAAGCAAAAAGCTGTACCCGTAATCGGGCGGCATGCTTGGCTTGGATGCCGGCGCGCGAACCCGTCCTGAAGAACGCCTCAAGTCCTTTGTGGCGAAAGCTGCGGATCATGCCGGGAAGTGTATCGCCTTGCGATACAGACGGCAATCACGTTTCACGCCGGCAGGTCGAACTGCCTGCGCAGCGTTGCAGTATCAACACCGAGGCCTGCATCACTTTCTGCCAAGCCGACTTCAATGTCCTGGATGATGGAAGCCTCGTAAACCAGATCTTTCCAACCGGCATCGTCAGGCAGGTGATCAATTAGTTCATGGGCTTGCAGTTTGAAGGTGGACATCGTGATGTCACCGTGATCGTCCGAGAGAGACTCACAGTGTAGCCTCAACAGGCGCGACGCGAAACAAGCCCTTGTATTCACGAACATTAACGCGCAGCGTTGCAAGAAATCACTGGCATTCCGTTTAGCTTGTAACCGCATTCAAAAAGCGGCCCGACCAAGCGAATGTGCCAGAGGAGACAGCGCCATGCGTGCTTTGCGTCCCATTGGGGGAACCCGTTCATTGACCTTGCCCGGCAGCCCCCTGCTGTTGGGCCTTCTTATGTGGCTGGCCGCCTGCCTGCCCATCGCCCACGCGCAGGATCTCAGCCCGCGCGAGCAGCCCTACGACATTCCCGCCCAAGGCCTTGCCGAGGCCTTGATCACCTATTCCGACCAGAGCGGCGTGCAAGTTGTGACCAGCGGCTATGACCTGGTGGACCGGAGTACCGCGGGGATCAGCGGGAATTACACCGCCGCCACGGCGCTGGACGCGCTGCTGGCCGGCAGCGGCATGCAATACCGCATCGTGGGCGAAAGCACCGTCGCCCTCACCGACCCCAACGCGCCGCCCATCACCCTCGCGCCGGCAGAAGGCGGCGCCTCGGGGGAGGGCAGCGGCGGGTTCGGTGACGGCAGCGCCAGCAACGTCGCCGAAGCCCGCCGCGCCGGGGTTGAGGAAATCATCGTGACGGGCCAGAAGAAGGAGGAGCGGCTGCAGGATGTGCCGATCGCGATTTCAGCCTTCAGCATGGAAGACCTTGATGCACAGAAGATCGAGGGCGGGTTCGATCTATTGAAGGCGATTCCCAATGTAACGTTCTCGAAGACCAACTTCACCAGCTACAACTTCCAGATTCGAGGAGTTGGAACCCAGTCGATCTCCGCAGCATCTGACCCAGGTGTTGCCGTGAGCTTCAACAACATCGCGGTCATTCAGAACCGCCTCTTCGAACAGGAGTACCTCGACATCGAGCGGGTTGAAGTGCTGCGCGGGCCGCAGGGGACGCTGTACGGGCGCAACGCCACCGCTGGGGTTATCAACGTGATTTCCCATCGCCCGGAGCTGGAGACCTGGGCGGCAGAGATCGATATGGAAATTGGCAACTATCAGGCACAGCGCCTGCGAGGCCTGGTCAACATTCCGTTTGGTCGATCCGTCGCGATGCGTGCTGCGTTCGCGATGACGGACCGCGAGGGGTATACCTACAACGCGGGTACCGACCATCAGGTTGATGGGCGGGATCTCTGGACTGGCCGGCTGAGTCTGGCGTGGCAGCCATCGGATGCGTTCCGTGCGGATCTGATCTGGGAACGGTTCGAGGAAGACGACAACCGCCTCCGCACCGGCAAGCAGCTGTGCCATCGGGACCCTGGGCTGCAGACCGTTGGGCAGACGCAGGTCCATGTGCCGGGTAGTGGTGGTAGCGCACGCGCTGACGAGATCGCTGCACTGCTTCGGCCTGCGGTGTTCAGCCAGGGGTGCAAGCCAGGCAGTCTATACACTGATGGCGCTTTTGATACCCCTAACGGTTTGGCGCTTCCCTTTGTGTTCGGCAGCATCGTGCTGGGCACAGACAATGCCGGTGTGATCGGTCTCGACGCCGACGGCAATCAGGTCGGGTTGCTGCAGGTCAAGGACCCATACGGCAACAAGCGACAGTCGAGGGATCTTCGCGAGATCGAATCCATACTGGACCCCCGCTACCGTGCTGAGGCAGACCTCCTTGAGCTGAATCTTTCCTACGACCTGTCGGAGCGGTGGCAGCTGTTCTCTCAGAGTGCCTACGTGGAAGATTCGACGTACTCGTTCCAGGATTTCAACCGGTTCAATACCGAACCGGTCTTCAACGACACCACTCAACTGCAGTACCTCAGCAGCCCGAATTATTCGGGCCTGGCGCCAGGTGGCGTGTTCTGCGACCCGCAGATCGGCTGCTCCGATTCCATTGCTGGCTTCGACATCGCGCAGGCCGAGGCTGAGCAGTTCACTCAGGAATTCCGCCTGCAATCCAGTCTCGATGGTCCATTGAACTACAGCGTGGGCGCCAACTACACCCGTTTCGAGGTGCTCGTCGATTACTACATTTTCTTCAACATCATCTCTGCGCAGGCGCTGCTGTGGCCGTTCAACGGCCCGCAAGGGCTGGCCGATCCTGGAACCTGCTTCACCTCGGGATTCCTTGGTGACGGGCCGGCAGTTCCGACATCCGATCCTACCTCGGTATGCCCGTATGTTGACCCCAATCCGATCAGCAGCATCGACGGAAATGGGCACAACTACTTCCGTTCCAAGAGCCCCTATGAGCTGGAGTCGACCGGCTACTTCGGAGAGGTCTACTGGAACGTGCAGGAAGATCTGAAGCTAACGGCCGGTTTGCGTTATACCCGTGACAAGAAGACGACGACGCCTGCGCCGAGTCAGCTGCTCACCGCTCCGGGATTGATTGCAGGTGGCGTGACTTCATTCGGGTATCCGACAGGGTCAGATATCGTGCAGAAGTGGGGTGAGTGGACCGGCCGGTTGGTGCTCGACTGGAAACCGCAGCTGGAGTTCACGGATGAGACGCTGCTGTATGCATCGTACTCTCGCGGATACAAGGGTGGTGGTGCAAACCCTCCTCAGCCAGGCTTCGCAAGCCGTGAAGAAACCATGGCGCAGGCGCTCGAACTAGGCGTTCCTCAGGATGTTGTTGACCTTTACGACGGCCTTGGCCTCTTTCCCATTCTCTACTTGAGTGCGGTTGAGTACGAACCAACTTTCGAGCCGGAATATGTCAATGCATTTGAGGTGGGCACCAAGAACACCCTGTTTGGCGGCGCGATGATGTTGAACATGACCGCCTTCTACTATGACTACGCGGATTATCAGGTCTCTCAGATACGTGATCGCACGGCGGTCAACGAGAACTTCGATGCCACGATGTGGGGGCTCGAGCTCGAAACGTTGTTCGTACCGCATCCAGATTGGCAGTTCCTGGCCAATGTCGGCTATCTCAAGACGCGCATAGCGTCAGGTGAAACGTCATTGGACATCATGGACCGAACCCAGGGCAATGATGATTACGTGCTGGTAAAGCCATGGCTGCAGTTGCCGTCGAACTGCGTGGTGCCAACAACCGTAGCGGAGAGGTGGTTGCAGGACGATCCGCGCATCTGGAATTACTGGAACCTCTGTGGCGTGGGCGGGATTCTTTCAGCGCTGTATCCACCGACGGTCGACCCGTCAACCGGACAAGCCTACGATGTCGCCAACTACCCTGAACTCAATGGCGGCGCGGGTCTGAGAGCTGACATCGGAGGTAACGAACTGCCGCAGTCCCCTCGTTTCACGGTGACGCTGGGAGGGCAGTATTCCTTTGACATTGGGCCGGAGTGGCGTGGAACGGCTCGGGTCGACTACTACTGGCAGGACGAGTCTTATCATCGCGTCTACAACACGGATCCCTACGATCGCCTGCAGGATTGGTCCAACACAAACGTCTCGCTGTGGGTAACCAACGAGCGCCAAGGTGTGACCATTGAGGCCTACGTGAAGAATGCATTCGATGAGACCCCCATCACCGGGGCGTTCCTGAATTCAGACGATACGGGGCTCACAACCAACGTTTTTACACTCGACCCACGGCTGGTGGGGGTATCGATCAAGAAAGTCTTCTGATGTATTGGTGTCAGCATATGGGGCGGCCTTCGGGTCGCCCTTTTTCTTTGTGGGTGCGGATTTGCCATCCTCATGCGTCTTAATAAATAGACGCACACAAGGCGCCGCCGCCGACGCCAACCAACTGGAGGTTGTCATGCGCCCCTTCAAGTCCCTTCGCGCCCTCGCGGCGCTTGTGGTGATCAGCCTGCCGGGTCTGGCGCTGGCGGATTACGAGCAGTCCAGCATCGAGATGCAGATCGGGCCTGCCACGTCGGTGGGCTATCCGTCTGTTGCGGCAGCCTTTCAGGCGCTGTCCGGCCGCAAGGGCGCCCAGATCCGGACCAACCGGGAGGGCTGGACCGAGATCGAGGACACCGCCAAGAACGTGCTGTGGACTTTCGTGCCGGAAGACCACCCGGCCTATCCCACGGTGGTGAAGCGCACGGTGACCGGTCGTGGCTATGCCATGCAGATCGACATGGATGGTCTGTGCGAGGCGGAGCGCAAGGACTGCGAAAGGCTGATGCGGCAGTTGAAGAAGGACAACGAGATTGCCCGCACGCAGTTCATCCGCAAGCCGCCGCGCGGCGCTGCGGCCAAGGCGGACGTGACGCCCATTGGCAGTTTGATGTCGGCTGCGCCGTAAGGTGGGGTGGGTGGCCCTGCCCATTCGGCGTGTGATGGTGACGGGTGGGTCCGGCTTTGTGGGGCGCAACCTCATCCGGGCGCTGCGGGCGCGCGATGTTGACGTGAAGGCACTGGCGCGCTCGGGGCCGGCGCAAGCGGCGGTGGCGGCCCTCGGCGCCGAGCCCGTTGCGGCCGACCTGCGGGATGTGGACGCCGGCCACCTTGCGGGCTGCGATACGGTCTTTCATGCGGCCGCCATGGTGAAGGAATGGGGCCCCAAGGCGGCGTTCCACGCCGTGAATGTGCTGGGCACCGAGCGGCTGCTGGAGGCAGCCCGCCAGGCCGGCGTGCGGCGACTGGTGCACGTGAGCACCGAGTCGGTGCTGGTGGATGGGCGCCCGCTGGTGAAGGTGGATGAATTCGCGCCCTATCCCGCCCATCCCTTGCCGCGCTATCCCCATACCAAGCAGTGGGCGGAGCGCCGGGTCTGTGAGGCCAACGGCCAGTGCCTGGAAACGGTGGTGATCCGCCCCCGCCTGATCTGGGGAGACCACGACACCTCACTGTTGCCGCAACTGGTTGATGCTGTGCGTGCCGGCAAGTTCATGTGGGTGGATGGTGGCCGTGCGCTGAGCTCCACCTGTCATGTCGACAACGTGGTGCACGGTGCGCTGCTGGCCGCGGAGAAGGGGCGGCCCGGTGGGGTGTACTTCCTCACCGACGGCGAGCCGCTGCCCATCCGGCAGTTCCTGTCCCGCTTGATGGCCTCGCAGGGGCTGGCGGTGCCGGACAAGTCGCTGCCCTTCGGTCTGGCCTACCGCCTCGCGGCGGTCTGCGAAGGGCTGTGGGACACGCTGCGCCTGCCCGGCCAGCCGCCGGTGACGCGCATGCCGGTGGCCCTGTTCGGGCAGGAGATCACGGTGGATGACAGCCGGGCCCGCTACGAACTGGGCTATGCGCCGGTGACCACGCTGGCGGCAGGGTTGGCACGGCTGGGTGCTTAGCGCCCCCGCACCCGCGCCGGCGCCTCCCCCGTCCAGCGCTTGAAGGCACGGGTGAAACTGCTGGCATCGGCAAAGCCCAGCAGGTAGGCGATTTCGCTGATCGAGTGGCGGTCATCCCGCAGGTATTGCTGCGCCAGTTGCTCGCGGGTGTCGCGCAGCAGGGCGGCGTAGCCGGTGCCCTGTTCGGCCAGTTTGCGGTGCAGGCTGCGGCTGGACAGGTGCAGCGCGGTGGCGATGGCAGCCTCGCCGGGGTCGCCGTGGGGCAGGCGCTCGATCAGCAGGGTGCGGACGCGGTTGGCCAGGTCGCCCTGCTGGCGGGCTTCCAGCAGGCGTTGCACCACCGCCTCGTTGTGGGCGGCCAGCTCCGGGCTGGCGCTGTCCAGGGGTTGATCCAGGATCTGGCGTTCGATCAACAGGTGGTTGCCGCGCTGGCCGAACTGCACCGGGCAGCGAAAGCACTGTTGCCAGGGCGTGTCGTCCTGCGGTGCGGGGCGTTGCAGGGCCACTTCCAAGGGGGCGAACCGCCGTCCCAGGCGAGCACGGCACATAAAGACGAAGACGGCGGCGAAGGCATCCAGCGCTTCCGGCGCCGGGGCGGCGTCGCCGTCGCGGGGTTCGATCATCACGGCGGTGGTGGTGCCGCGGTCCTCCAGCCGCAGCGCGGCGGCATCCGACACTACGGCAAGGTAGCGGGCGCAGCGCTCGAAGGCATCGCGCAGGCTATTGCTGGCCATCACCGCAAAGCCCAGCGCATGGAAGCTGGTCACCGGTGCCCGTTTGGCGGCGGCCAGTCCGAAGGCGGGGTTGCCGGTGGCCGCAACGGCCAGCTGCCACAGCTGCGTGGAGCGCACGATGGGGTAGCGCGCCTGCGGGTCCTGCAGCCATGCCGGGTCCAGCCCGGCCTGACGGAACAGCGCATCGGCATCGCAGCCGGCGTCCTCCAGCGCGCGGCGCACGGCACGGGCCCAGCTGGTGAGGGTGGAGGCGCTCATCTGGCGGCGACGGTCAAGTGATTGGCGGGCAGGGTCATGCAGCGAGGGGCCATTCGGAAGATGCTATCGCCACTCACGATACCGGAGTTGCAACATGACCCAGGCCGCGCCCCAGGTGCTCACGGATGCCGACAAGACCGCCCGCATCAAACAGGTGGTGCTGGCCGAGGGCCAGCGACTGCGCGAGGCGCACCCCTGGCTGAAGCGGCAGGATCTGCTGGGGGCATTGATCATGGCCGGTTCCATCGCCGGCATGGCGGGTAGCGGTTGGCTGTACTGGATGGGCGCCATCCCCTGGTGGGTGTGCGTGCCGGTGACGGCCATCTTCGCCAGCTTCATCCATGAGCTGGAACACGACCTCATCCACTGGATGTACTTCCGCAAGAACAAGCTGGCGCATCACCTGATGATGGCGCTGTGCTGGCTGACGCGGCCGGGCACCATCAACCCCTGGATTCGTCGCAAGCTGCACTTCCAGCACCACAAGCACTCCGGCACCCACAAGGATCTCGAAGAGCGCGGCATCACCAACGGCCAGCCTTACAGCCTGAAGCGGCTGATCATGATGAGCGACTGGCTGCTGGCGCTGTGGCTGCGCGTGCCGATGATGCCTACCCGCAAGCGCAAGCTGCTGCTGGCCTTCGCCGCGCCGCTGGGCTACTTCCCGATGGGCTGGATGCATCTGGCCATCTGGTACTGCTTCCTGGGCTTCCATATCGGCAACGGCGTCGCCGCCCTGATGGGCAGCGAGATCGCCTGGAGCGCCAGCACGCTCGCCGCCATGCCCTGGATCACGCTGGCCACGGTGGTGTGGGTGGCCCCCAACCAGCTGCGCATGTTCTGTCTGCACTTCGTCAGCTCGTCGATGCACTACTACGGCGATGTCGAGGACGAAAACGTGATGCAGCAGACGCAGGTGCTGACGCCGCGCTGGATGCTGCCGTTCCAGCTGTTCTGCTTCAACTTCGGGGCCACCCACGCCATTCATCATTTCGTGGTGAAGGAGCCGTTCTACATCCGCCAGTGGACGGCGCCGGTGGCACATCGGGTGATGCGCGAGATGGGGGTGCGCTTCAACGACACCGCCACCTTCCGCCGCGCCAACCGCTACCAGACGGCCTGAGCGCTGCACCCCCTGAACACGGCCGCAGCCGCTATGCTGCGGCCTTTCTTTTTGCGGATGGCATCGGGACATGAAAAAGCTTCTGTTGGGACTGGTCGTGCTGGTCCTTGCCTATGTCGTGGCATCACCCTGGATCACCGTCTACCAGATGAAACAGGCCGCCGATGCGCAGGACGGCGAGCAGCTGTCCGAGTACATCGACTTTCCCAGCGTGCGCCAGAGCCTCAAGGACCAGCTCAATGCGCGGGTGTTGGGCGAGATCGACAAGGACGAGGACGCCAACCCCATGGCCGCCCTCGGGGCCAGCTTCGCCGGCATGGTGGTGGAGCGTATGGTGGATGCCTACGTCACCCCGGCCGCCATCACCGAGATGATGAAAGGCGACACCCCCAAGGAAGCGCCTGAGAAGCCGCGCGACCTGCCGCCGTCCGAGCCGGGCGAGGAAGCCGAACCGTTGGCGGATGCCCGCATGGGCTATGCCGGCCTCAACCGTTTCGTCATCGAACTGGAAGCCAAGGACGCCAAGGACAAGCCCGCCAAGTTCGTGCTGCGTCGTCGGGGCCTGGGCTGGCAGCTCACCGAGATTCTGCTGCCGTGAACCGCTACACCACCCGCCCCGCCGCCACGCCCGACGACCACGCCCACTGAAAATTGTGGCCACCCAGGTGGCCGGTGACGTCCACCACCTCGCCGATGAAATACAGGCCCGGCCGGTGGCGGCTTTCCAGGGTTTGCGATGACAGCTCATCGGTGTCCACGCCGCCCAGGGTCACCTCGGCGGTGCGGTAGCCCTCGGTGCCGCTGGCGGTCACCGACCACTGGTTGAGCGCCGCGCCCACCGCCGCCAGGCGGGTGTCGCTGAAGTGCTGCAGGCTGCCGGCCCAGGCCTGTTGTTCGCTGAGCCGCAGTGCCAGCCGGCGCGGCAGGGTGTCGGCCAGCAGACGCTCCAGCAGCTGCGCCGGGCGCGCCGCTTTTTCGGCCTGCAACCAGTCGGCGGCATCGCGGTCGGGCAACAGGTCCAGGTGCAGGGCATCGCCGGCTTGCCAGTAACTGGAAATCTGCAGGATGGCCGGGCCGCTCAAGCCGCGGTGGGTGAACAGCACGGCCGAGTTGAAGCGCTGATCGCCGCAGTGGGCGGCCGCCGGCAGGGCCACGCCGGCCAGGCCGTCGATGTCCGCCAGCGGGCGCCCGCTGAGCGTCAGCGGCACCAGCCCTGCGCGGGTGGGCAGGATGCGATGTCCGAACTGCCGCGCCAGCGCATGGCCCAGCCCGGTGGCGCCCATCTTGGGGATCGACAGTCCGCCGGTGGCAATCACCAGCGACGGTGCGCGCACGGTCTGTACGCCACTGCGCACCTCGAAGTCCCGCCCGTCGTGGCGTACCTCGTCCACCGGCATGTCGGTGTCGATCTGCACCCCGGCAGCCGCGCATTCGTCGAGCAGCATCCGCAGGATGGCCTTGGACGAGACATCGCAGAACAGTTGTCCAGCCTCCTTCTCGTGGTAGGCAATCCCGTGGCGCTCAACCAGAGCAATGAAGTCCCATTGCGTGTAGCGAGCCAGTGCCGATTTGCAGAAATGCGGGTTGGCCGACAGGAAGTTTTCCGGTCCGGTGTGGTAGTTGGTGAAATTGCAGCGCCCGCCGCCGGACATCAGGATCTTCTTGCCCACCTTGTTGGCATGGTCCACCACCCGCACGCGCCGGCCGCGCTGCCCGGCGGTGAGCGCGCACATGAGGCCGGCAGCGCCGCCGCCAAGGATGAGAACGTCCGGGTTCACGGTGGGGGATTCCGGTCAGGGGCCGCTGACGATACCGGCAAGTGCTTGTTCCTGCTGGCCCTGGCGGGCATGCTGCCCGCGTCCATCGTCATTTCACAGGAGTGGGCATGAACGAGTTTCTCAAGGTGATACGCCAGTATGCCGTCTTCAACGGCCGCGCCCGCCGCCGCGAATACTGGATGTTCTCGCTGTTCTACCTGCTGTTTGCCTTTGTGCTCGGCATGGTGGATGCGCTGCTCGGCACCTTCAATGAAACGCTGGGCCTGGGCTTGCTGAGTGGCCTGCTGGTGCTGGCTCTGCTGCTGCCCTCCATCGGGGTCACCATCCGCCGCCTGCACGACACGGGCCGCCCCGGCTGGTGGCTGCTGATTTCGCTGGTTCCGCTGATTGGCCCGCTGATACTGCTGGTGTTCATGGTGCTGGACAGCCAGCCCGGCAGCAACCGCTACGGACCCAATCCCAAGGATGGCGGCGGATCGCCCCCCGCGCCAGAGGGCCGCGACGGATTGTCATCACAGGACAATCCAGGGCTGTATCGCCGCTGAGGGCGAGGCTGTCGTGTCGCCGTCCGCTGTGCGTCTTTTAGAAGAGAGCGCATCCGTGCCGGGGTGGTGTGTCCGCCGCCCCACGGCACAGGATCGTCATTCGAGGAGACCCAGCACGCATGGCCGGACCGGCACCCACACTGCCCACAGGGCCCGTGGCATTGACTGACTTCGGGGACACCCCCGCGGCCCAGTGGGATCGCGCCATGCGCCAGTACAGCACGGCGCTGCACCGGTATTTCGCGCAGCGCGTCAACAACCCCTCCGACGTGGCCGACCTGGTGCAGAAAGTGTTTCTGCGCGTCATCCAGCGCGCTGGCAGCAGGCCGATCGAGCATGTCCAGCACTACCTGTTCCAAGTGGCCGCCAGCGTGCTCAACGACGAGCTGCGCCGCGCGCAGGTGCGTCACGAGGTGGCACACGACAGCTACGACGAAGCCTTGCATGCGCCGATCACCGAGGTCACGCCCGAGCGCGTGGTGTTGGGAGAGGAGGCGCTGGCACGGGTGGCGAACCTGCTGCGGTGCATGCCGGAGGTGACGCGTGACGTTTACCTCCTGCGGGTGCATCAGGAGCGCGAGTTCCGCGATATCGCGCGATGTCTTGGCATCAGCGAGCGCGGCGCCCAGCGACACATGGCCCGGGCGCTGCAGGCGCTTGAAACCCAACTGGGGGCCGATCTGCCCCCCGAGATACTCGCCGCGCCCGCCGCGCGAAAGCGGGGCGACCATGAGTGACATCCGGGGCCTGGGTGTGGGCGATGACGCCCGGCAGGATATCCGCGACCAGGCTGCGGTGTGGAGCGACCGGCTGCGGCATCGAGGCGGCGACGCACGCCTGCGGACCGAGTTTGAAGCCTGGCGCCAGGCCCACCCGCTGCACGCCGAGACCTTTGCCCGCATCGATGCCGCCCACCGGGTGGCACGTGCCGCCAAGGGGACTCCGGGGCTGGCCGCGCTGGAGCGCGACACCATGGCCCGCATCGCCCGCCGGCATCGGCGGCAATGGGCCAGGCGCGGCCTGGCGATGGCTGCCAGCCTGCTGGTGATGACCACCGTTGGGCTGCTTGCCGCCGGTGGCAACGGCTTCACCCTGCAGGCTGTGCAGCAACTGCCCACCCAGACCCGCCATCTGCTGGCCGGCGAGCGCTACTTCCACACCGCCATTGGGGAACACCGCGCGATCACGCTGACCGACGGCAGTACCCTCACCCTCAACACCGGTAGTCGCGCCGTGGTGCGCTACCGCGATGCGCAGCGCAGCGTCACCCTGCAAACCGGGCAGGCCCTGTTTGAAGTGGCCAAGGATCCGCAGCGGCCCTTCGTGGTCACCGCCCACAACCGCACCATCACTGCCCTCGGCACTGCCTTCGACGTCCGCCTGACCGGGGGAGACCTCGCCGTCACCCTCCTTGAAGGCAAAGTCGAAGTCGCCGAAGTTGCCGTTGCAGTCGCCGAAGGCGCTGCCGTCCCCACCTCTCACCCCTCACTCCTCACCCCTCACGGTGCCAGCGGCACCTTCAGCACTCAGCACTCATCCCTCAGCACTGTGCTGGTCCCCGGCCAGCAGCTGATCGTGGCGTCTGCGAATCCGCAGCCCGTGCTGCGCGATGCCGATGTCCGTCGCGCCACCAGTTGGCGCGACGGACAGCTCATTTTTCGGCATGACCGTCTGGCGGACGCGATCGAAGAGATCAACCGCTACAGCACCCGCAAAGTGATGCTCGCCGACCCCGCACTGGGCGACCTCCGCGTCAGCGGCATCGTCAACACCGGCAACACCGCCGTGTTCGTCGAGACCATGGTCAACTACTACCCGCTGCGCATCATCCAGACCAGCGACGAACGCGTGGTATTGGCACGGCGGGGGTAGTCCCCGTGCGGAGCCCCGTCACCCCGCACCACCCACCATCGTCCCCCCGCACCACCCGCCATCGTCACCCCGCACTTGATGCGGGGTCCAGCCTTAACGGTCGCAATCTGGATGCCCGATCAAGTCGGGCATGACGACCGGTAGCGATAGGCTCAGACTTCGGCGGCCCGCCGCATCACCTCACACGCAGCCAGCAGGTCATCAAGACCTTGGGCAATGACGGACTCGAGAATGCGCAGATCGATCGCCTGGTAGGCATGCACCGCGATGTTGCGGAAACCCACCATGCGAGTCAGGCGGTCTGCCAATGCGCTTTCCAGCAGTTTTGCGTTAGCCAATGCGCGGATCGCATCTGCGCTGGTATTGGGCACTCCCAACTTGTGGAGGCGAACCAGGTGATTGGCCAGATCAAGTGTCGCTTCGCAGGCACGAACGACATTCAGAATTGCCGCATCCTGCCGCGTGAAATCCGTGGCGAAGTCAGCGCCTGCCGCCTGATACTCCTGCCGCGCGCGCAGCACACTACGCTGAACGGTCTGCACCTTGTTGATGGCGACGTCGGTCATACCGCGTACGCCTTCCCCGTTTCGCGGAAGGCATCCAGTATCTCGGCACGCTCGCGGTTCAGGGCCTGGTAGAACGACAGCGTCATCGCCTCGAACTCATCAGCCGCCGCCACATCCGGCGCTGCAAGGCGCACACCGTGGGCGATGATCTCCTTCGCGAACACTGTGGATACCCGGCGCAGGTTGATCAGATCGACGGGCGTCTTCAAGGCGCTCTCCAATGCCGTCTGTAGGCCATACAAGTCCAGGCTGCCCAACGCATCCGCCAAGGCATGCGGAAGCAACAGCGCAATATCGGTGTCACTATCGGGCCGAGCGAGTGCGGAGGCCTGTGAACCGAACAGATACACCGCCTGCAGCGCCGGATAGTGCGCCGTGCAGATATCGACGATGTGAGGGCGATGATCGGACATAGTGTTGAGAGCGAATCAGAGCGATGCCGGTTCCATTATGCGGCGACGGAACATTTTCCGCCGCCAGCTGTCGTTCCGCCCGTTCCGTCGCGTCTCCAGTACTAAGGCCGCCCCAGCGCGGTTGACCTAGAAGTCCGAGGAGATGCCTGATGTCCGTAACCCACCGTTGGCCGGCCCACGTGGTCGGCGCGCTGCTGTCATTCGCCTGCGCACTGGTATTCGCCATGTCGCCCGCCTGGGCGCAGTCCGCCACCGAGCAGGGCGCCGTCACGTTCGATATTCCCGCCCAAAGCCTGGACGACGCGCTCGTCGAATTTGGCCGCCAGAGCCGGCAGGAGCTGTTCTACAACGCCGAGGATGTCAGCGGCCTCACCGCCAACGCCGTCAGCGGCGACCTCAGCCGCACGGATGCCATGGCCCTGCTGCTGCAAGGCACCGGCCTGCAGTACGAACAAACCGCTTCCGGCGGCATGATGGTGGGCACCGAAGCCACTCTTACCGCCCAACGCATCGGCCAGGGGGCCACCACCAGCGTCCCCCCCGCTGAGGCTGCACCGGCCACGGACGCCAGTGCAGCCACCGATATCGCCAGCGCCCGCCGCGCCGGGGTGGAAGAAATCATCGTCACCGGCCAGAAGAAGGCCGAGCGCTTGCAGGATGTGCCGATTGCCATCTCCGCCTTCAGCATGGAAACGCTGGACGCGCAGAAGATCGAAGGCGGGTTTGACCTCTTGAAGGCGGTGCCCAACGTCACCTTCTCCAAGACCAACTTCAGCGGCTACAACTTCCAGATTCGCGGCATCGGCACGCAGGCCGTATCGGCGACGACGGACCCTGGCGTCGCGGTTTCATTCAACAACACCACGCTCATCGTCAACCGCCTGTTCGAGCAGGAGTATCTCGACATCGAACGGGTGGAAGTGCTGCGCGGCCCGCAGGGCACCCTGTACGGCCGTAACGCCACGGCGGGGGTCATCAACGTCATCACCGCCAAGCCGGTGCTCGGCGATGCCTTCGGTGAGATCAAGCTGGAAACCGGCAACTTCAACGCCCGTCGCCTGCGTGGTCACTACAACATTCCACTGGGCGACACCTTTGCCTTGCGGGCGGCGTATGCCAGTACGGTGCGGGATGGGTACGGTATCAACGAAGCCGCCAGCGATCTCAGCATTCCCGCTGCGGATCGGCCCAGTCGAGACGTCGATGACCGCGACCTGTGGACGGGCCGCCTGACGCTGGGATGGGAGCCGACTGATCGTGTGCGCTTCAACCTGCTGTACGAACGCTTTGAGGAAGATGACCAGCGGGTTCGCTCCGTCAAGCAGCTTTGCCACCGGGATGAAGGGCCGGCGCAACTGGGGAACGTGGACTTCAGTACGCTGACGAGCACGCAAGGCTTGGGCGGTGGTGGTATCCCGGCTGGGGAACTTATGCAGGACACTCTCTCTCAGGGCTGTCTGCCTGGCTCGCTCTATGACGATGCTGCATTCGGCACGCCAAATGGCTTCGCCATTCCTTTCTTGGCGGCGCCGAGGGAGCCCGGAACAGCAGGTGGCTTGGGAGACAATCCGTTCATTCAATTGGGCGCGCCCTGTGAAGCGCTGGCTCTCGCGGGTTATCTGCCGATCTACAACCCCTGCGTCGGTGATCCGTTCGCCAACGCAACCCAGTCGCGGGACATGCGAACGATTTACTCGCTGATCGAGCCCCGGTACGAGGCCGAGTCCGACATTTTCGAACTGTCGGTCGACATCGATATCGCGGATGGGCTTACGCTCTCGTCGCAGACCGTTTACGTCAAGGACGCCGTCCTGTCGACCCAGGATTTCAATCGCTTCGAGACCGCTGCGAATTTCTTCTCCGACAGCGAGAACGCCTGTACGGCGACCACGACTGGATCAAACCCCAACTCATTCTTCAATAACTGTGCCATTACCCCGGCGTTGCTGGGCACCAGTCAGTACGTCGATGTCTCTCCTGGCGGCATTTTCTGTGATCCCCAACTCGGCTGCTCCGATCGGTTCCTGTTCATGGATCTGTCGCGCGCCAGTGGCAGCCAGTTCAATCAGGAAGTGCGGCTGGTCTCGGCACTCTCCAGCGACGTCAACTTCAGCATCGGCGCAAACTACACGCGCTTCGAGACCACCAACGACTACTTCGTGATGTCCAACGGCCTTACGGCCCTTGCGAGCGTTCCACCATTTGCAGGTGAAGGGGGGTCCATTGGTTTGTCGCGTATCTGTAATGCCCCTGGCGCGACCCTCGATACCTTCCTGAACTGTGTCCATATCGATCCACAATCGCTGGACGAGTTGATCGAGGACGATAGCCCGGAAGGACACAACTACTTCCTCAGTCGCAATCCCTACAACCTGGACTCCGCTGCCATATTCGGCGAGGTCTACTGGCAGGCCACCGACATGCTGAAGCTCACTGCCGGTCTGCGGGTGACCTGGGACCGGAAGTCCTTCACCCCCGTCCCATCACAGACGCTGTTGATCGGCTACAGGCAGTCGCTGGGGCTATTGGATTTTGAAGACCCGTCGCAATGCAACAGCGTCACCGTTCTTGCTTTCTGCTCAATCTACGGCAGCACCGAGAATGGACGCGGCTTTGTTGCCGAGCCCGACATCATTCAATCCTGGTTGGAGCCAACCGGTCGCCTTGGCTTTGACTGGAAGCTGGATACCGGCTTTACCGACGAAACCATGGTGTATGGCTTCCTGACGCGCGGCTACAAGGCAGGTGGTGCCAATCCGCCGGGCATCGCACCTCCGTCGGGGACGTTCATTGCGGCAGCACAAGGCGCCACCGCCCCCAAGGTGTTCAAGGCGGAGTATGTGAACGCGCTTGAGCTGGGCACCAAGAACACGCTGATGGATGGCGCGCTGACCCTGAACCTCTCCGGCTTCTACTACGACTATCAGGACTACCAGGTCTCCAAGATCGTCGACCGTAGCGCGGCCAACGAGAACTTCGATGCCACCGTCTGGGGCTTGGAGCTGGAAGCCATGTTCGCGCTGACGTCCGACACCCTGGTGAACGCTGCCATCGGTTATCTGAGAACCCGGATCAAGGACGGCCAGCAGTCACTGGACCTGATGGACCGCACCCAGGGCGGCAACCAGTTCTACATCACCACCATCGAGAACCCCAACTTCGATCCGAACGCGACGCCGTTGGACCGCGCCGACTACGTCGCCGGACTCGATGCACCGACGAACCAACAGTTCCTCGCGTTCGATGAATGGGTGGTGGTGAAGCCGTCGGTCACGCAATCGTCGAACTGTGTGGCGCCGACAGACTTGGCCGAGGTCGCAATAACGAATATTCCCGGCCCCCCCAGCGGCGGGGCCGCCGCCTTCTGTCCCGGGGGACCTCTGCTGGGTGCGAACTACGCGAGCCAGATCGTATGGGGGACAGCGGACATCTTCCCGCAGACGGGCGGCATCTTGTACGACCCCAGTGTGGATGCTCCCAATGGCAGCGCCGGATTTCTGGCGGATATCGGCGGCAACGAGCTTCCGAATGCCCCGCGCTTTACCGTAGCGCTGGGCGCCCAGCACACCTTCTACCTTCCCGGAAACTGGGATCTGACCGGTCGTGTTGACTGGTACTGGCAGGACCAGTCGTATCACCGTGTCTACAACACTGAGTACGACCGCCTGCAGGACTGGCAGAACACCAACCTATCGGTCTGGCTGAATCAGGAGCAGTGGGGGCTCAAGGTTGAAGCCTATGTCAAGAACGTCTTTGACGAGACGCCCATCACCGGTGCCTTCCTCAATTCAGACGATACGGCCCTCACCACCAATGTCTTCACGCTGGATCCGCGCCTCGTGGGCGTGTCGATCACCAAGCGCTTCTAAGGGGAGACCGACATGAGAACGAACATGAACGAAAAGTGCGGCCTCACGCTGACGGCGATTGCGGCGGTCCTGATGGCGGTGCCAGCCTTCGCGCAGGTCGATCCCGACTGCACAGGCAGCAATCCGGGCACGGTCACTTGCGCAGCAACCACGTATGCCGACGGCATTACGCATACAGTGACTGGCGGCGACCTGACAGTGAATGTCGGCGGTGCCACCAGCTTTGGCACGGGCGGCTTTGTCACGACGGCAACTGGCGACAGCAGCGTGACGATGACCAAGGGCAATGGCTCCAACATGGCGACCAATGCTTCAGGGACAGCGGCATCGACCGTTATTGGAGCAACGACCGAGAACGGTGATATCAGCATTACCACGGGTACGGGCAACGTCGCGGGTGTCAATACGGCAGTTCAATATGGCATCCGTGCTGTCTCGTCCGGGAGCGGCGACATCAACGTTGTCACGGGTGCTGCGGTCAATGCACCAGATCTATCGACAAGTCCTGATGACACTGTAGGAATCGACACCAGCACGCAAGGCGGGGACATCACCTTGGTCATCGGCGCTGCGGCACGAGGCCGAGCGGCGGCTGTGCGTGCCCATGCCAATGGAGGTGATATTTCCATCAGCGCCATTGGGACCAGTGGCAACATCACCAGCTCAAATGGTCGTGGAATCGAAGCCGTTACGACGGGCAACATCGATATCACTCTTGGGGAAGCGAACAGCGTTTCATCAGTTCGGGGCGTTCAGCATTCCGTCTTCACCGACACCCGTGGCGGTACCGGGACAACACTGCTTAACCTGTCCCGAAACGTGCTTGAGGCGCCGATTGAAGCCTTGACCGGAACCGGAACACTAACGATCAATGTCGTGGCGCCGGATCCTCAAACGAATGTCGAAATCGAGCGAATCGTAACCAGTGGTGCCGCCCAAGGCATGATCAACATTGGCGAAGGTCAGACGACGGTTGCCGTGGGGAGCCTGGACCTTTCACCCGATGCCGGGGCAATCATCACGATCAACAATCGTGGAGCGATCGGTGATGGGCTTCGCTTTTCAGGCGACCCTGATCGGATTTGGGGCCAGGGCGCGGGTGCCGGTGATCTCGTGTTCGTCAACGATGGACTGATCCGAGGCGCTGTCGATTTCTCGGGCAGCGGTTCGGTTGCCATCTTCAACAACACAGATCGACCGTTGGGTAATCCCAGAAATGGGGGCTGGAAGTTTGGCGGCGTCAATACCTTCGGCTCCGGTGGCGATCAGTTGGTCAACACTGCGTCGGGAACATTGATGGCCGTACCGGGCGCCGCAATGAATTTCGGCGCGGGTGAGGACGTCCTCGTGAATGACGGCCGTTTCATCGTCGGTGAAGGCTTGACGAGCGAAGGTGTTGTAACACTGTCGAACCTTGAGCGCTTCGAGAACGATGGCCTGCTCATCATGGGCGCCATCTATCAAAATGCCACGGACCTAGGTCGTACCTCCAACCAAGCCCCCGGCACCCGCCTCCTGATGCCCGGCGTCAACTTCGTGGCGGGTGAGAACAGTCGCATTGCCCTCGACGCCGCCCTGGCAGAACTGGCCCAGCCGGACTGCACCACCGCCGAAGCCGCCGACTGCGTCGACTTCACCGGCGGTACCACCAGTGGCACCACCCTGCTGACCCTGTCGGACGCCCGTCCGGCGGTGAGCAGCGCCGCCTTCAACGAAGGCATGGTGATCATCCAGGGCGCCTCCGCGGCCGAGCACTTCGTGCTGGACCCCAACAGCCGCGGCTACGTGGCCAACACCTCCACCGGCCCCGCCATCCAGAAGGGCCTCGTCACCTACCGCTTCACCTATGACGAAGCCGCCAAGCAGCACACCCTCACCGGCGTGCTGGCCGACGAAGGCGCCCAGGGCGGCACCTTCATGGCGCTGGCACAGGAAGTGTGGCGCACCTCGGCGGACACCTGGTTCGACCGCCAGGCCCAGCTGCGCTCGTCTTCAGGCGGCAGTGACCGCACCGCCGGCCTGTGGACCACGCTCAACGTCAATCGCGGCGAACGGGACCTGATGCGCTCGGTGAACATCGGCGGCAATGCCTACGACTACAACCTGCAGCAGGACATCGCCATCACCCACCTGGCCTTCGGCGGCGACATCCTGCGGGGCACCACCGATGCAGGCGCCTGGAACTTCGGCGGCACGGCAGGCTACGTGTTCTCCACCGTCGACTACGACGCCACCCAGCTGGAACTGGAAGTGGGCGGCTTTGCCGCGGGCTTCTACGGTAGCTACCTGGCCGGCCCGCTGTCGGTGGATGGCCTGCTGAACTACACCTTCGCCACCCAGAGCCTGGAGTCCACCAACATGGGCCTGGGGCCGGATACCCGCTTGCGGTCCGACTACAGCACCCTCGGCGCGCGGGTGGATGTGGCCTGGAAGCTGGCCTTTGGCGAAGCGCTGTACCTGCAACCGCTGGCCAGCGTATCGAAGTCCAGCACCGATGCCGATGACATGGAGGTGCCCAACGATGGGGGGTCTTTCCAGTTCGACGGCGACAGCACCCGCCTCGGCGTGGGCTTCCGCACCGGCGTGCAAAGCCGGCTACTCGGCCTGAACACCGGCGTCGACCTCACCGCCCGCTGGTGGAACGAGTCCGATGCCGAGAACAAGACCGTAGTGACCATCCCCAATGGCAACACCGCGACCGCGCTCACCGATGACTTCGGCGGCGACTTCACCGAACTGGCCTTGGGGCTCAACCTCAGCAACGACAGTGGTGCCTTCAGCGGCTTCATCAACCTCAAGAGCCAGATGGCTACCGACTACGACATGGTCGGGGCATCGGCGGGGTTCCGGTTTCAGTGGTGAGCGCGCGTTGCGCGCTGTGATACGTGATTTGTGATTCGTAACAGCCAAGGCCGAAGCCGCTTTCTCCCCGTCACCCCGGACTTGATCCGGGGTCCAGTTGCCACGGTTGGCGCTGGATGCCCGATCAAGTCGGGCATGACGAAGGGAAGCGTGGCGCAGGTCAGTCATGCGTGATTCGTGAGGGGCGCGCCACGCGCGCCCCTCGCCCAACAGGATTCGAGGAGAGCGACATGAAACCCATCTTCACCCCGGCAGCCCTGCTGCTGGCCCTTGTAGCCGCACCAGCCTTCGCCCAGGGCGATGCCGAACCCGCCAACCGCTACGCCTCGGCATCCTCCCTCAACTGGGAGATCGAGAACGGCGATATCGCCAAGGGCAGTGGCCTGCGCCTGATCTACGGCGCGCCGCTATCCGATTACCTGGCCATTGAGCTGCATGGCGGACTTGGCGGCGGCAGCACAGTGTCCGGCACCGAGGTTGAGCTGAAGGAACTGCTGGGCGGCTACCTGCGCGCCCAGTACCCGATGAACGACTTGGTCAGCGTGTTTGCCCGCTACGGCTACACCCGCGCCAAGTTCGACGTGGACGACGGCATCACGGCGAGCACCGAATCCGAAACCGGCGGCAGCTACGGCGCCGGCATCGAGTTCACGGTGTTCAGCGGCGTGCTCGACGGCAACCTGCGCCTCACCGCCGACTACATGCTGTATCTCGACAAGACCGGCGCCGAGTTTGATGCGCGGAGTGTGGGGGTGAAGTTGCAGTTCTGAGCGATCGGGGTGTGTGTCATTCTCGGGGCGCACGTGCATGTGCGCGCTACGCTGAGACTAAAGCCCAACTGACAGATCCCGGCTGTACCTCTCGCCAAGAATCAGACGTGGCTTTCGACAATTCATAAGTGAGCCATCAAGTCGGGCGTGTCACTGACACGCACGGCCATCTGCTGAAGGGTTTCGGGTCTGACCCGGGTTCTTTTCAGGCTGGTCTGCGACGGTGAATCCAGTACCTTCCAAAACCTCAAGGGAGACGAGCGATGACGTAGTGCGGACATGACGGCGAACTGGACGCCGATGGAAGTCCGTACGCCGAAGGTGACCGAGGTCATCTTCAGCGGGGATGCATGCTCACCCAGCGGCCCGAATATTCTCCACTCAGATTCGTATCGCCACCGGGAAGCCTTTGACAGGAGCGCGGCGTTCTTGATTTGTTGCTTGGCATTCTGGCAGTTGTCCAAAAGCCAAGTGCGAACGAGGGCGATGTCGATTTCCCGCGAGGCGCCGTACTGTGCGCGGAGTATCTGGGGCCAGTCGCGGTCATCCGTCTCGTAGCCAATGCAGAGCCCCGAATGTAGGTCGCCATAGTGTGCCCACATGACGGGGCAGTTCCATTTGTCGCTCAACGACAACACGCCGGTTCCAAGCGCGCCTATCAGTCTTTTTCGGATTTCAGCATCGAGCCAAAGGTCTATCTGACCATCAGGGTCCCGACAATCCGGGTCGTTTGTCCAGTCCTCGAAGTTCGCCAAGAGGTCGCGGAGCTGAGATGAAAAAATTCTGTCTTGATGTTCGTCAAACCACTTGCGGGGAATTCTCAGGGCCCTACTGGCTGCCGCCAGTTTCTCCAGGTCGCAGTGCTTCATGAGCGCCAACAACACGGCCTCAGCGTCATTTCTGGCCAGAGATCCAGAGATGATCGGGTTGCAGTCGAGCGGGTCATTGAAGGACCGTGGGTCCGAGTAAACGACATCGTCGCGGCAAAGAAGGTCAATGGCTCTCGCATTCAAGGGCACGAATTTGTACAGATGCTTTGGCTTCTTGGAGACTTTCGCATCGCCAGAGCCGAGTCTTTTTCGCATGATGTTCACTTGGACTGCAGGTTGGGCTTACACGTGCTCATTGCCGCGACCACTCGGTGCGTGATCGATAGTCATCACTCGGCTATAAGACTTGAATCGACCATCATCAGGCTCATAGCGGAAACGCAGCCGTCGCCCGGCCACCACGGTGTCGAGCTGGCCGTCGGGCGTTACCAGCTTCTGTGACCCGTCTACTGGCACCGCAGTAGCCAAGAGAGCCTCGCAGGCTTCAACGAATCGACTGTCAGCGGCGTCACTTTGAAGGGTGTGGTTGGCATCCAGTGTGACGGTGAGCACCTTGGCGGCTGTCGCATCGCCTGTGATGCGGTAGGTGAGAGTATCAGCCAACGCCGTTTCTTCGTTGATCTTCAGGGGCTTCGATGAAGCCAACCACTCGTCGTCAACAAGCCGATGGTAGTCCCCGGCTTTCAGGTCGAGATTAGCCAGATAAGTGGTGGCGGTGTAGGGACACCACCCAAGTGGGCGGGGGACCGGAGGTGGACATTTCTCAATTGTCTGCTGGGCTTTGACTTCGCCGATCAGCGTGTCGATCTCATCCCGGCTATTGGGTCTGTGCAGATTTGCGCTTCGGCCCCATCGCCTTACGCCATCCAGGTTGAGCCCGAGCCTGAGCAAGGTTGCCCGCTTTGCGTAACGCTTGAGGTCCGAGTCCTGGATCAGCCACGTGATGTGCTGCAGGGCGCGCTGATAGAACATCAGCGTTCCGAGGATAAGCAGGAACGGGAGCAGCAGCAGAGAAAGAATGATCGGGACGAGAAAATCCCGGAGAGTGCCGGGTGTTGCGACGGTGCGAAGGTCCGAAAGTGCGTTGAGCATGCCGAAGAGAACATAGCTCGACCCGATGAGCATCAGGACATTGAGTGACAGCTTGTGCGCAACGGCATATTCGTCCTTGTTTTCGGTGAATGCCATCAAGGCCACTGATGTGAGCGCAATGGGTGTGACGATCAGTTCGACGATGAGCGGAAAGCTGTAGAGCTCGGCGATGTACGTTACGAGCGCCGTGACATTGATGATCTCTCGTATCGTCCGTCTTAAGTAGTGCTCTTCGTCGACGATTTTGTTCGCGTTGAAAAGAGCGACGAGCCCAAAGGCACCCGACCAGATGATGGTGGTCTTGAGGTTGTCTGCGCTCCAGAGGCCGATGGATGCGAGGCCCTGAACGGAGAGGATGATCCATAACGCTGCATACAGCAGCATGACGATGATGTATCGGGAAGCGAACGCCTTGAGAAGGTGGCGCAGGCTCTTGCGAAAGCCGCCGCCTTGATCGCGGCGAACGATGAACACCACCAGTAAGGCGAACCATACGAGGGATGCGATCTCACGATTGGTTAGCGCCATTAGCGCATCTCCCTTGCCCGCTGGTCATCCCGCGAGGGGCTCGTCCCTCAATGAGGGTGAGGGCTTGCCGCAATACTGAGTGAAATTACTCAGTACTGCCATAACGACCGCGCTATTGGCGCGAATCGGTTCCTGTTCGCCTAGACCCGGACCAATTGCATCAGCGGCTCAAACCGAAAGACCGCCGAGCGTCGCCCAGACGCTTCGCGGACGGGTTGTAGGAGTTGCTCGTGCAACAGGACACGTGTGAAACGAGCCGCCGTCTGCTGCGGGGTTAAAGGGGTCAGAGCCCTTTAAGCCCTGAGCTATCGCCGTCTGAGGCCGAAATGCGGATGGCGGCGATGGTGGCGGATGACCAGTATGCGGACCGTGGTTGGGTCAATGATGCGGAACAGTATCGAGTACGGGAAGTTATGCACCAGGCAGCGGCGAATGCCGCTTTCGATGTCTGGGAACTGGGGGGCTCGGGTACGGACGCGCTCTATTGCAGCGTAAACCTCGTGGCGCAGCCGGTCGCCGAGTCCGCGCTGCCTGTCGTTGTAGTACGTGACGGCGTCATTTAGGTCTGCAACGGTAAGCGGGTGGTGCTCGACCCGCGTGGCTTCAGGCACTCGGGCGCGTCTGCCGCAGGAATTCGCTGTGGCTCAGGGATTCGACTCGTCCCGATTCGATTTCAGCATCGCGTGTCCGGGCGAGTGCAATGCCTTCGGCGTCCATCATCGGATCAGCCGCTAGCGCGGGATCTGCTTCAAGGCTGGCCCAGACCGCCAGAGCGATGTGCTCGCGTTCCGACACCGACAGGTTCAGAGCGGCTTTTTCGATTTGTGCAGCGATATCCATGCGGCAATCCTAGCGTAAGTGCGGCGAGTGTGGGGCGGGGGTTGGCCGGTGGATCAGGCCCTTCAACCAGGTGCACAGACTGAGTAAAGTTACTCAGTTATCGCCTCGAGGCGGATTCAATGCCCAGGTGCGCAGTCACTCAGCGGACGAATCCACCCGCCGCACCCCCGACGACCCTTCCCCCACCGGATTGCTCGACAGCATCCGCACCTCCCGCTGCGGGAACGGAATCTCGATGCCGTGCTGGCGCAGGGCTTCGAAGATCAGCAGCAGCAGGTCGCCGCCAACGCGGTTGCGGCCGTCGTCGATGCCCTCCATCCAGAACTCGACGAACATGTTGACGCCGGAGTCGCCAAAGCTGTCGATTTCGCAATCCGGCCGTTCCTCGAAGGGGATGTGTTCACCGGCGATCACCTGCGGATGCTGGGCCACGGTGTCCTTGATCAGTTCACACAGGGCGCGGATGTCGGTCGCGTAGGCCACCGAGAAATCCACCCGGTACCGTTGCTTGTGGTCGCGGTGGGTCCAGTTGGTGAAGGCCTTGGTGATGAAGGTTTCGTTGGGTACCAGCACGGCCTTGCCGTCAAAGCCTTCGAGGGTGGTGTAGCGCAGGGTCAGCTCGCGCACGTAGCCACGCTGGCCACCTTCGATCTCCACGTAGTCGCCCACCGACAGTGAGCGGTCGAACAGGATGATGATCCCGGAGATGAAGTTGGAGGCGATGGACTGCAGGCCGAAGCCGAGGCCTACGCCCAGCGCGCCGCCGAACACGGCCAGCGCGGTGAGGTTGATGCCCATCACCTGGAGGAACAGCAGGCCCATCAGCAGGGTCAGGCCGATCTGGAACAGCTTGGCGACCACTTCGCGGGTGCGAGCATCCAGCCGCTCCTGTCGGCGGATGGCGTTGAGGCCGGCGCGATTGGCGGAAAGCCCCACCCAGAACAGCAGCGAGCCGAACAGCAGCACGCGCAGCACGCCGTTGACGGTGATGCGGAGGTTGCCGATCTCCACCGCCATCGATTCCAGCACCTCGGTGATCGGGCTGAGCAGCCCCAGCAGATGGAGGCTGACCAGCGGCAGCATCACCAGGCGCATGAGGGAGCCGGCCAGCGGGCCGACCGGCATGCGTCGCAGCAGGCTTTCGAGCAGCCACAGCACCATCAGCATGAGGCTGACCCGCAGCAGCCAGTCGACCTCCAGGAAGATCTTGCTGAGCGCCGCCGCCACCAGCATCAGCAGGGCGGACAGGGCGGGGCGTAGCAGGCCTTCCAGTGATTCCACCCAGCGGCGCAGTCCGGAGCCGGGCTTGCCGATGTCGGCGATACGCGCCGACAGCAGCCAGCCCAACAACAGGGCGGCCACTGCGGCGCCGAGCTGGATGTAGGTTTCGGGTGCCTCCAGCGCGCTCTCAACGGCGCGCAGCGCGGTGGCGATCAGCTCGTCAATGCGTTTCAGGTCCACCATGTGACGGAAGTTCTCGTGCCTGTAATCGTCTCAAGACTGCGGTGCGGAAGGTCTGAAGTCCAGCCTGTGGCGGCGGTCAGCACCGTGGGCAGTGGCGCCGGACCCGGCAGGATGCTGCGCGCGCTGGGGGGAGGAGGGCAGCGGACGGCGGGCATGACAGAACGGACACGCCAAGCAGCGCCAATCCTGCACGTTTACTGGACGCCGACGCGGTTTCCCGGCCGCAAGGATGGACAGATGATTGACGACGTTCGGTCGCAATCGGACACTTCGGACATGGAGAGATGCTATTTCGAGCGGGACGGCCTGCGGTTGGCCTACGTGGATTCCGCCCCCGATCAGACTGACCGGCCCGCCGTACTGATGATTCACGGCTTTCCGGATACTGCGGACCTGTGGGCCCACCAGGTGCGTGACCTGCAGGCGCAGGGCTTTCGCGTCATCGCCCCGGACACCCGAGGGCACGGGGCGTCGGATCTGGCTGCGCGTGCGGGGGACTACCACTGGTCGGAAGTGGTGGCCGACCTGTTGGGGCTGCTCGACCACCTGGGGCTCGATCAGGTCGATGTGGTGGGACATGACTGGGGTGCGGCCTTTGCCTGGCTGCTGGCCGGGCGGCATCCGGCGCGGGTGCGCCGGTTGGTGGTGATTTCGGTCGGTCATCCGACCGCCTACGCCCGGTCCGGCGTTCGTCAGAAGCTGCGCAGCTGGTACATCCTGTACTTCCTGCTGGCGGGCATCGCCGAGTGGACCTTGCGGTTGCCGTTCTTTCCCGGGTTTCGTGCCGTCTTCACCAGCCATCCGGATCCGGGTGAAGTGAAGGCGAGAATGGCCGCGCCCGGCCGCTGGCGGGCCGCGCTGCGCGTATACCGCGCCAACGTGTTGTCGGTGTTGCTGGGTCGCCACCCCAAGGTGCGTGCGCCCACGCTGGGGATCTACAGCCGCGGCGATGCCCATCTGGTCGAGCGGCAGATGGTGCGGTCGGACCAGTGGGTGCACGGGCGGTTTCGCTACGTGCCCGTCGACGGCGGACACTGGGTGCCGATGACGCACGCCGACGTGATCAGCAGGCTCATCCTTGAACACCTGACCTCATCCCAGCCCTAGTGTCCTGTCCCAGAAGTTCGCATGCGAGCTCGCGGGTCTTTTTCGCGCCTG
>CAKZHZ010000031.1 GCA_936928855.1 uncultured Polycyclovorans sp. | reverse complement strand
CTGCACACCGCAGAGGACGCCGCCGCCCCGCAGGATTCCGACACCGTCTGACCTGCGTGCGTGGTCGCACACCGCCTGTGCGCAGCTGACCCTTGTACCTGAACCGCCTCTCAGGTAGCGTCGCTTTCCGCGGCATCCCTTCGCCGCGAAGCGCTCTACAAGGAGGTAACAGCGCATGGCTTCAGCCACCGCATCCGGCGCCCCGTCAAGCGCGACATCCGCCAGCGCCTCCAGCGTCTCGAACCCGACCAATGTCGAATCGAAGTCGAAGATCAGGGTCGGGCGCTGGGTCATGGCCTCCTGCATAACGAACCGCGCCGCCCGGACAAAGCCGGACGGCGCGACAGGTCGTGCTTGTTCCGCTCAGCCCTAGACGCGGTCGATCAGGCGGCGAACGCGGCTGTCGGGCTGCCGGCTCTCCCAGACGGCGGCGCCGACGGCGGCGGCCAGGGTGGCGACCGCCAGCAGCGCGCCGCCTTCCTTGGCGTGATCGCGGGCGTAGGCGCCGGCGTCGTCGGCGTAGCGGCGCGCCTGCTTGCCGTGGTGGTGCAGGGCCTCGCGCGACTTGGCGTGCGCGGACTTGAACCGCCCTCGCGCCTCGTAGCCGACGCCGGCCGCGCGATCGCCCAGATCCTCGGCCCCGTGCTTGAAGGCGTCCACGGCGTCCGCAAGGCGATCGCGCAGCGCCTCGGTGTCGACCCAACCGCGCGGATCGATGCGGTTGCGGATGCGCTGATAGCGGGTCGGGCCGCTGCGCTGCGTCAGATAGACGGCGGCGGCCGCGCCCAGCAGGATCAGGGCCGCGCCGCTGGCGGTGATCCCCGGATGCTTGCGGACTTCGGCGCCGAGGTCATCAAAGTCGAATTCCATGGCCGTCTCGACGGGATGCGCGGCGCCTACCCCGAGCGCGTCAACGGGTTCCCGCGTTTCTGGCAGCTGCACCGCAACAAGCAGTCCATCACCCTCGACCTCAAGCACCCTGATGATCGCGCACTGTGTCACGCGCTGGTGCGCGACACCGACGTGGTGCTGGAAAACGGACGTCCCGGAGTGATGGCCCGGCTCGGCGTCGACTACGACAGCCTGCGCGCCCTCAAACCCGACATCATCCTCGCCTCGCTGTCGGCCTTCGGCGCCACGGGCCCCTATCAGGGCTACGCCGGCTACGGCGGCACGCTGGAGGCGATCAGCGGCGTGCAATCCCTTACCGCCTACGCCGAAGGCGAAACCCCCTATCGCGTCCGCGAGATGGATGTCATCAACGGCATGTTCGGCGCCGCCGCCGTCATGAGCGCCCTGCTGCAACGGGATGCCAACGGCACCGGCGAGCACGTCGACCTCTCGGAGAATGAAACCTCGATCTGGACCCTGGGCGCCATCCTCGCGGGGCTGCCGGACGCACAGACGCAACCAGCGGCACTCGGTAACCGCCACCCCCAGCACGCCCCGCAGGGCTGCTACCCCTGTGAAGGTGAAGACCGCTGGCTGACCCTGTGCATCCGTGACGATGCCGAGTGGGCCCGCCTGGCGACGCATATCGGCGACGATGCCCTGCGCCCGGAATGGCGCACCGTGGAAGGCCGTCGTGCCGACCACGACGCCATCGACACCGTGATCGCCGACTGGACCCGCTCACAGGACACCCTGGCCTTGATGGCCTCATTGCAGGCCGATGGGCTCGCCGCCGGCACCGTGATGAACGCGGCCGACCTGCACGCCAGCGACCACCTCGCCGCGCGGGCATGGTTTATCACTCACGAGAAACTCACCGTGCCCGGCTTTCCCTTCCATTTCGCCAGCGCTGGCGGGACCGTGCGCAGCCTCGGGCCGGACCTCGGTCAGGACAATGCCCGACACTTCGTCAAGCACCCGCGAGGGCTTGCGGCACAGCCGGACCTGTCACCGGACAAACTGGGGACTGCCTACGTCTGAGCCGCTGGCGTATGCTGGCGCACCTCACCACCGCCGGCTCACATGCGCCTCAACAAGTTCATCAGTGAGTCCGGGATCTGCTCGCGGCGGGTGGCGGACAGCTGGATCACCGACGGCCGCGTCACCGTCAACGGCGTCACCGCCGGTCTCGGCACGCAGGTCAATACGGGTGACGCGGTCTGCGTCGACGGAAAGCCCGTCGGCCCCAGTCGCAAGAACGTCTACATCGCTCTGCACAAGCCCGTCGGCATCACCTGCACCACTGAACGCCACGTCGCCGGCAACATCATCGACTTCGTAAAGCACCGGGAACGGATCTTTCCCATCGGCCGGCTGGACAAGGATTCCGAAGGCCTCATCCTGCTTACCAACAACGGCGACATCGTCAACCGCATCCTGCGTGCCGAGAACCGGCACGAGAAGGAGTACGTGGTGACGGTGGATCGTCCGATCACGCCGGCCTTCATCACCGGCATGGCCCGTGGGGTCCCCATTCTCGATACCGTGACCCAGCCCTGCCGGGTGATCCAGGTGGGGCCCCATGTCTTTCGCATCATTCTCACCCAGGGCCTCAACCGGCAGATTCGCCGCATGTGCGAAGCCTTCGGTTACACCGTGCGCCGTCTGCAACGGATACGCATCGTCAACATCCGCCTGGACGGCCTGAAGGTCGGGCAGTGGCGGGATCTGGGCGAGGCGGAGCTGCGCGTTCTGCTGGGCACACCCGACGATGCCGCACCGATCCGCCGTATCGGCGACCGGGCCGTGCTGAAACTGCGGCGTCCGGACGAAACCACTGCCGATACCGCGCCGGTACCAGCCCCGCGAAACCGACCGCGCCGACCTGCGCGCTGACTGCGGCCAAAGTCGGCTGTCGCGCACAGGCAGGAGCGGGTAGCATGCCGCGCCATGTCGCCCAGTCCCCCTGCCGATTCCCGCACCGACAGCCTCGGTGGCCTGCTGTTCGTGGTGCTGTGGAGCAGCGGCTACATCGCCGTCGACTTCGGCCTGCGCGGTGGCGGCCCATTCACCCTCGCGGTACTCCGCTTCTTCGGCGCCGGCGCCATCATCGGCCTGTGGTTGCTGGCCCGGCCGGCAGCGCGAGTGGAGCGGCGTGCGCTGATGCATGCCGCCATCGCTGGCATTCTTCTGCAGGGCGGCTTTTTTGCCTTCACCTACACGGGCATGCGCATGGGTGTACCGGCCGCCGCGGCCGGTTTGATCGCAGGCTTGATGCCCCTGGTCACCACCTTGGGCGCCGCCCTGCTGCTGGGGGAACGCATGACCCGCTGGACCCTGCCCGGCCTCGTCATCGGCCTCGCCGGCGTGCTGCTGGTGATCGGCCCGGCGCTGTTCGTCCCGGCCAGTCTGCTGGGTTACGGCCTCATGGCCTGCGCCCTGCTGTCGCTGAGCGGCGGCACGCTTTATCAGAAGCGTCACAACACGGCCCTGGATGCCCGCCTGTCACTGTTGGCGCAGCTGCTGGCCTCCGGCGTCGTACTGCTGCCGATCGCGCTGACCACCGAGGGGCTCGCCTTCGATCCCCGGCCCGCAGCTGTTGGCGGGCTGCTGTGGATCATCCTGGTCAATGCCTGTGCCGGACTGCTGCTCTACCTGTGGTTGCTCAACCGCGGCGCCGCCGCACGCGTCGCCGGACTGTTCTATCTGGTTCCACCGGTCACTGCGGTGATGGCTGCCGTCACCCTGGGTACCGCGTTCGGCGCGCGGGAGGCGGCTGGATTCGCGCTGGCCGCCCTGGGCGTCTGGATCGGACTGCGTCGGGGATAATGCGGCCCCGCCTCAACCCGGTACGACCGCATGATCACCCTGTACGGCATCCCCAACTGCGACACCGTCAAACGCGCCCGGCAGGCCCTGCAACAGGCCGGCATCGAACACCAGTTTCACAACTTCAAGGCGGACGGCCTGCCGGAGGCACTGGCGCAGCAGTGGATCGACACCCTGGGCCTGGATACGGTGATCAACCGTGCCGGCACCACGTGGCGCAAGCTGGATGCATCCACACGATCCGCACTCAGCGCCGCCACCGCCGCCGCGTTGCTGTCCCGCGAGCCGTCGCTGGTGAAACGACCGGTGATCGATGCCGGCGGCACCCTGAGTGTGGGCTTCGCCCGCAAGGATGAAGCGGACATTCTGGCGCGATTGTCAGCGGCCGCCTGAGCGCGGCTCGAAGGCCGACAGAATGGGGCAGGGCCCCGTGGTGCCTTCGGCACATTCCTGCGCCAACCGCTGCAAGGCATCGCGTGCAGCCCCCAGCGCATCGATACGGGCATTGAGCGCGGCGATCCGCGCCTGCGCCATGGCGCGGGCACGACACCGGTCCTGACCGGCATCCAGCAGCAGCAGTTCGCGAATCTCCTCCAGCGAGAACCCGGCGGTCTGCGCCTGCCTGATGAAGCGCAGGCGCCGTACCGCCTCATCATCGTACCGCCGGATCCCCCCGCCCTTGGGCGGTGTCGGCAGCAGAGCCTTGCGCTGATAGAAGCGGATGGTTTCCACGCCCACCTGCCCCTGCCGGGCAAGCTGACTGATGGTGAGCAACGGGGGGACTTGACTCCGTACCATGGTACGGAGAGTAGAGTGCCGGTTATCGCAACACAAGGAGGTTCCCGATGAGCACCCGACACGCTGATCTCTACCGCATGGTGATGCCCGAACATCAATGCCCGTACGGCCTCAAAGCTCGGCATCTGCTGAAGCGGGCCGGCTACGAGGTCAGCGATCACCCGCTTCGGTCGCGCGAACAGACCGATGCCTTCAAGGCCGAGCATGGCGTGGGCACGACGCCGCAGATTTTCATCGATGGGCGCCGTATCGGCGGCACCGAGGACCTGCGACGGTTCCTCGGCCTGCGCGTGCGAAAGCCCAACGAGACGAGTTACCAACCGGTCGCGGCCCTGTTCAGCCTCACCGCCCTGATGGCGCTGGCCGCCAGCACGGCAGCCTTCGGTAATCCGTTCACGGCTCAGGCGGCGGTATGGTTCATCGCCTTCTCCATGGTGGTGCTGTCACTGCTCAAGCTGCAGAACGTGGAAAGCTTTTCCACCATGTTTCTCAACTATGACCTGCTGGCAAAGCGCTGGGTGCCCTACAGCTACCTCTATCCGTTTGCTGAGGGGCTGGCCGGCCTGCTGATGGTGGCGGGAGTGCTCACCTGGTTGTCGGTGCCGCTGGCCCTGTTCATCGGCACGGTGGGCGCGGTCTCGGTATTCAAGGCCGTCTATCTGGACCGGCGCGAGCTGAAGTGCGCCTGCGTCGGAGGGAACAGCAATGTGCCGCTGGGTTTCGTCTCACTCACCGAGAACCTGATGATGGTAGCCATGGCGCTGTGGATGGGGCTGACGGGCGTCCTGAGCTGATCCGGTCACGGCGCCGCCGCTTGGGGGGCGCGCGTCTCCGACTCCGGCGCGGCCGGAGCCTGCGCAACCTGCCGCAACAATACGGCCACCATCAGCAGGGCGATGAACGCCGCCACCAACGCCACCGATCTCATGGTCGAAACCCCTCGCCCATCTCGGCCTCCTGGCCTGCACCTGTGAGCGGGCGAGCATACGGGAGGGCTTGCGACTACGGGCACCCCGTCCGACCCACGGCAGCGGCATGCCCGATCAGCGGCAGCCTACGGATGCCAGACGGTCATCGCGAAGGCACCCTTGCCCTCGGAGGCTGAACGGCGCCGGGCGCTTCCCGTCAGCGACCACCCAACTGCCAGATCTCCCAGGTGTTGTCACGCTGCCCGGCGTTGGCGCCTCGATCGCTGGTCCACAGCAGGCGGCCGCCATCGAGACGCGGCCAGCCGGCATTCCCCGGGCCGGTCACGCGCACTGCCGCGGCGTCCCAGCCGGCATCGACCTGCCAGCGGCGCGACCACAGGCGATGGCGCCAGTCCGCATCGCGGTTGTCCATCCACACCACGTGCAACTGATCGTTGACCGCCGCCACGGCGGGACGCTGCTGCATGGCCGACACGCTGTCGTCCACCGCCTCGGCGGGGCTCCAGCTCAGGCCGCCGTCGCGGGAATGACTGGCCATCAGCACGCTGTTGACCCCGGAGGAACGCAGCACTTTGGCATCCCACACGGCCATCACCGTGCCATCGGCCGCGGAGGCGATCGCCGGGTGACGATCCGCCAGGGCAGTCTCGTCGAACGGATCCTCGCTGCCATTGTTGGAGACCCGCACCGCTGGCGACCAGCCACCGGTCGCAGGATCCAGAACGCGCGCCAGAATCTCCCAGTTATCGGGATCGGTCCGGTCCACTCCCTCGAAACCATCATGGAAGCCGGTTTCGCCGGTCCAGCCGGGATTGGGGTCGAAGCGGTTGTCCTGAAACACCACCACCACACTGCTGTCGGGCAGCACGGTCAACGCCGGATGCAGGGAGGCCGGGTCACGCGGACTGCGGGTATCCACCAGCGTGCCGGGGGCACAGGTCTTTTCGCTGCTCAGGGATTGCGGCGCAGCCTCGGCGCCCACCTGCACATAGAGATCGAAGCAACGACGACGGTTGTCGCTCCAGGCCACCACCGGGCGGCCATCGGGCAACACCGCGAGCGCCGGCCGGATGCTGCGCGCCGCCGCGGGCGCCAGCTCGATCTCAGGGTCCCAATGCCGCCCGCCGTCCGACGAGCCCCGCAGCAGGATGCGCGGACGGCGCGGTCGCTGTCCGGCACGTTCGTCCTCCCACACCACCCACACCTGCTGCCCATGGGCAGCGATGCGCGGGAAGCGCGCAAAGCCAGTCACGGTATTGAGGCGCAGCGGCACCTCATCATTTCGGCGGAACAGCACATCGGTCCCGGTTTGGTCATGAGCCTCCGCCACCGACAGTTCGGCGCCATCGGTAAGGGTCACGCCATCCGGAAAGCCGGTAAAACGGCCGGCTGTGCCCAGCACCCGCTTCGCCCCATCCGCCGCAGCCTGATCGGCTGGTACCGGGCGTTCGCCCTGCGGCTGCACAGGAACTCCATTTGGCCGCAGGAAGATCGGCGAGGTCAGCGCACGCCGGCTGCGCTCGGCACGCGGCAGGGCATCGTCATCCGGCAAGCCCATACCGATGCCACGCAGTTCGGCGCGCAGCCAGTACGGCTGCTCGGGAGCGGTCATGGTCCAGACAAAGGTCTCGTCCGGCAGCCGCGGCTGGAACAGCGCCACCGGTGCCACCGTACGCCCTGGCTGGGCAATCACCTGCAGGGTCTGCCCGATGGCACTCCGCGCACGGAAGCGGAAGGTGATCTCCTGCCCCGGCGTCACGGCCACAGTGTCGCCATTGAGCACTTCAAACACCCCGTCACCATCGACATCGGCCTCCATCGTCAGGAAAGAGGCGAACAGACCGCTGTCACTGAGCGTGGTGCGCCCGCGGCGCAGGCCGTCGAGCACGGCACGCCCGCTGTCGCTGGCGGCGAAAACATGCGTGTGCACCGCGCCCGGCCCGAAGCCGAGCAGCCACAATTCCCGGAAGTGATTGTCCGAACTGGCGGTGATGCCGGTTTCGAAGCCCAGGTTCCAGCGGCTCTCGGCGTAGTTGAGCTGCAGCTCGATGTCCTCGGCGACATTCCACACCTCGATCAGGTTGGCACCGATCACGCTGCCCTGATCGTTGGCGCTGCCATCATCATTCATCGAGTCACGATTGGGATGGTTGACCTGCCACACCGCGCCCTGCGCATGGGCATCCCAGATGCTCTGCTGCGTGGGCTTGTGATCAAAACCAGCGGGACCATTGGCACCATCGAGAATGGTGTCCACTGCGCCGAACACGTTGGCGTGCGGACTGCCGTTGGCTTCCTCGCCCGGGATCAGCAGGATGTCGTCACTGGTCCACAGCGGGTCCCAGTGCTGGTCGTAGGTGCGGTGATCGGTCAACGCCATGAAGTCCAGTCCCCGTAGCCGCCCCTGGCCGATCTGGTCGGCGATGGAGACATTGCCCGGAAGGGCGTCGCTGGACAGCTGGCGGAACGCCGAGCCGTCCGAGGAATGGTCGGTGTGTACGTGCGCATCCGTGGTCAGCCACTGCCCAGCGGGTGTCGGCGTCGGCGTCGGACTGGGACTCGGACTGGGCGATACGCTCGGCGTCGGGGTAGGCGTCGGCGAGGCACTCGGAGTCGGGCTCGGGCCGGGGGTCGGCGTCGGCGTCGGCGCCACCGTGGGCGTGGGAATCGGTGTCGGCACCACGGTCGGGCTTGGACTGGGCGTCGGCCCCAGATCCGTGGGGATCGGACGATCATCCCCACCACAGGCCGTCAACGCCAAGGCCATCACCAGCAGGCCGCCATACGCAGGAGAGCGGTAGATATTCATCTCCTCAGTATGACGGCCCGCCGTGGCGTTCCGGTGACGGCCGGCTAGTAAAAGAGCCTCAGCCCGGGATCTCCGGCTCCACCAGCTGCGCCAGCATGGAGAGCGATTCCTGCCACCCCAGGTAACAGGCCTCCACCGGAATCACCGCCGGGATGCCCTCCTGCACGGCCCGCAGCTCGGTCCCGACCGATACCGCCTTGAGCGTTATCGTGGTGATCATCTCGCCCGGCAGGCCGGGATCATCAAACACGTCGGTATAGCGCAGCCGCTCGCCCGGCGTGAGTTCCAGGTACTGGCCACCGAAGGCGTGGGTGGTGCCGCTGGAAAAATTGGTGAACGCCATGCGATAGCTGCCGCCCACCCGCGCATCCATGTGCAGCACCTTGCCGGTGAAGCCGTGCGGCGGCAGCCACTTGACCATGGCATCGGGGTCGATGAAGGCGCGGTACACCTTCTCCGGTGGCGCGCGCAGTACGCGGTGCAGTTCAACGGTGCTCATGTGATCCCTCCCGGGGTACGGAGGACGTCCCTCCACCCTCGCGTCGAACCTGACCGACAGAAATCGACATCAACGTGACTTCAGCGCCAGCCCTGCCACCGCTGCCATGAACAGCTCCAGCGCTAGGTAGAGCCCCATGGTGTCATTGGCATCGCCATCCGTCAGCATGCCGACCAGCCGTCCGCCGGCCATGCACACCATCAGCAACAGCACGGACTGCAGCCCCAGTCGCCGATGCGCGGGCGACCGCGCAAGCAGGTAAAGCACGCCCCCCACGGCCAGTGACATCCCACCGTACGTGGCGCGCAGATCAATCACGCCGGACGACGACAGTGGCGCGGCATCCGTCACCCACACCGCCATCGCCGAAGGCCAGAACAGGAAGGCCAGGCCGTACAGGCCGAATACGGCGGCATTGAGCAGCAGGATGAGATACGCGGGGGTCATCGGGTTTCTCCCAAGGCTTGTGAATGCGACAGCAACAGGATCAATGATGTGAAAGGTTATCGCCGAACAGGCCCGGCGCGCCGCCGCGCGCCGGCCCCAGGGTCAACCCGGGATCGAGGACTTCAGGTCTACACTGCGGACAGACCCATTTTCAGGAGCCCCCATGGCCAGCCACGACAGCGTTCAGTACCAGCAGCAGGACGGCATTGCCGTCATCACCCTCGACGACGGCAAACGCAATGCACTGCCGCCTGCCGTGCTCAAAGGCATCTACGGCGCCTTCCGACAGGCCGAGCGGGACAAGGCCACCGTGATCCTCACCGGCCGCGAGGGCGTGTTCTCGGCCGGCTACGACCTCAAGGTCATGAAACGCGGGGGCGTCGACACCCTGCGCATGTTGCGTGCCGGCTACTCGCTGACCGCGCGGATCATGGAATACCCCTACCCCGTCATCACCGCCTGCAATGGCCACGTCTTCGCCATGGGCGTGTTCATGATGCTCTCCACCGACTACATCATCGGCAGCGAAGGTCCATTCCAGATTGCCGCCAATGAAGTGGCCTTGGGCCTCACCATGCCGCGCGTGGCCTGCACGGTGATGCAGCAACGCCTCACCCCGGCGGCCTACCAGCGCACCGTGGTGCTGTCCGAGCACTTCACCCCGGACGCCGCCATGACGGCCGGCTTCTTCGACGAGCTGGTTCCACCGGATCAGCTGCTGGCGCGCGCCAGGACACTGGCAGCACAGTTCGGCAAGCTGGACATGCGCGCCCACGCCGATTCCAAACGTCGCATCCGCGCCAGCCAGATCGGCAGCATCCGCCGCCAGGTCCCGCTGGATCTGGTGGATGCCGTGAAACTGGGGCTGCGCGGCGCCAAGCCCAAGCGCTGATCCCGACGCGCCCGGTGCCGCCCATCAGCGGCACCGGGCCCTCCTCATGCGTGCTTGCGCCGCGCCTCGCGAAGCGCATTGTTGAGGAAGATCGCGGTGGCGATGGTGGCGCCCACCACGGCGGCGTAGAAGGCCGCGTAGGACAGCAGATTGGGCCAGTCCCCCACCGGCTGCAGGCCGCGTTCCGGGGCATAGACCGCCGCCGAATACCCGATCAGGTTGCCCCACAGCATGACGATAGCGCTGTAATAGACCCACTTGGCCTGCCGCACGCTGAAATTGACGCGCGAACTCAACGCCACCATCGCCATCACGTACATGGCGTTCATCAGCGGACCGGTGTGTGCGTTGCGCAGCAGTTCCTTCTGATCCGGCACCACAATCTCGATGCGCGGCAGCGGCAGGATGTGGAACACGTTGTCGGCCAACGCGATCAGCCACACGAAGCCCCCGGCAAACCCCAGAAACATCATCACAAAACAATGTGCCAGCAGCCTGCCGCTGATACGGCTGGAAAAACCCTGTCCCGCCACCACCCAAGGTTCCTGGTGCATCCCCGTTCTCCTCTTGATTGTCGAACACGCCGGCTTTTGCATGCCGGCTGATCGCCTATTCTGACAGGGTGCGGGGGCGGTCTGCCCTACTGCCCCGTCTCGAAGAACGTCATCAGCCGCGGCAGGTAATCGGCCAGGGACCGATTGCCATAGTTCCAAGCATGCGTGCCAATGATGTAGCGGTGCCAACCGTAGTCGATACCCGCCTGATCGGCTGCCTGCCGGAAGCACTGGTTGGATGCATGCAGCAGGGCCTCGATGGCCACGGTGCCAACCACGGCCGGGTCGGTCAGATCCGGCAGGCCGGGCAGTCCGGTGCTGGTGTACAGATCCACCTTGGTGTCAGCCAGATTGGCGACAATCGACCCCGGATCACGGGCCTTCCAGTTGTCGGCATGGGTCAACGGGTCACCGAACGGGGCAAACGGCTGAACACCGTTGAGGCCGGTCATGATGGTCGATATCAGCGCCACCGCCCCGAGGTGACACACCGGGTTGTAGTAGATATCGACCGCCCCCGAGAACGAGGCCGCCGCGCCGTAGCGATGCGGGTGGCGGGCCGCGTAGGACATCGAACCGAAGCCTCCCTGCGAAATCCCGACAATCGCACGACCGGAACGATCACGGTGCGTGCGGAACCGTTCATCGATCCAGGCGACCAGTTCCTCGGTGTGAAAGGTTTCCCAGTTCGCGATGCCCCGGCTGGTGGTCTGGTCCACCCAGTTGGTATAAAAACCGCCACCATCCGCATCGAAGGTGCCATCAGGGATCACGACAATCAGCGGAAGCGCCGCCGTCATTTCGACCGTGTCGATATTGTTGAGCCAGACATCGGCCGTATTGCTGGTCCCCGGCAGGGCATACAGCACCGGATAGCGACGTCGCGGCTGACGATCATAGTCGGCAGGCAGGATGACATTGATCCGCAGCGGCGTTGTGGCGGACATTTCCAGCGACGGCGTCGACACGCGATAGCGCCGCACGCGCTCCGAAGTGACCTCATGGTCGACGACGGTAATCGCGGAGGACGCCGACGCGCTGTCGGGCGCAGTCGACTCGCCACAGGCGCCGAGTCCCAGGCTGCAGACCATCAACACGACCGCGAAAGGATGCCGCGGGCGTCCTCCCCACCCTGGTCTGTGTGCAGGCGCCTTCATGGCCCGGCCTCCGCGCAGGGCAGCGTCGTGTCGGACCGTCGAAACCGTTTGAAGAACGCCCACGACAGCGCCGCGCCGCTCGGCGCGCGAGGATCCGTGAATCCCGCCAGGCTGGGGTCATCCGAGCCGCCGGGCCAGTAATGCGCCATCTCCTCGATTCGCACCTGTTCCACCACCCGGCAGCCGTCCGCGTCCCGGTAGATGTCGATGTGGTACGGGTATCCGGTTTCCGGCGTCACCGTCAGGGTTTCGGCGGGCGACAGCGACAGCGGTGACTGCAGGGTGCCGGAGATCACGAGGTTGTTGGTCATCAGCCACTGCTGAATCGCGTTGTGCCCACTGGCGGGCGTCGCCGCGAGATCCTTGTCACCCTGAAAATTGATCACCGGCATCACACGCGCATGCGCCCCCATGGCGGCATGGGCCGACAGCGCCAGCACGCCAGGGCGCAGCAGCATGGCCCCCAGCGGCTGGCCGACACCGGCAATCCCGATGCCATAGGCCCCCGCCTCGGCGATGCCGATGGCGGCATACAGGTCGGGATAGGTCGCGCCCATGATGCTGGTCATCCAGCCGCCGGCGGACATGCCGACAATGTAGACCCGCTCGGGATCCACGTTCCACGTGGTCATGGCCTGCCGCGTGAGCGCGGCAATGGCCTCGGCATCCCCGACACCCCGCTGCATTTCCAGCGGATTGTAGAAACGCCAGGACTGCAGCGGATGGCGGCCAATCGCCCCCTCGGTTTCGTGATCCGGATACATCACAATGAACCGCTCCCGGGCCGCGAGCGGATCGAACAGGTTCGCGGCGCGTTGCTGCTCGGCCGTGGTATTGGCGCCGTGCAGCACCACCACCATCGGCACGGGCTGTGACGGGGACACCGATCCCGGAACGTAGACCAGGCTCCGATACTCGCCGAAAGCATTGGTGTGATAGATCTCGGCGTTCACATCAGGCCGGGGGGCGAGTGCGTCGTCGGAACAGCCGCCGACAGACAGCGCCACGCCGCAGCCCACGGCCAGGATGAGCGCCGTCCGCACGACGCCTGCGGCAGCAGCAGCCGCCGTTCTTGTTCCGTGATGCCTGCTCACGCGCTCTCCTCCGCGATGACCGCCCCGGGCGACGGCGGCCGGGATGACGACCGTGCGATCGTCCGGCCGGATGCTGATTATTCTTGAGTGGCAGTCCGACCTATCACCCGTGACCGTATCCTATCGCCATAACCCCCTGATGATAATGGGAGACCCTTGCCAATCTGCTTGTCATTTATGGCCACGATTTCATGAAGAACCCACGCACCGACGACGTCTACCGTCCGGCCATTCCCCTTGCCTATGTCCAGCTCATCTTCGATGACGCCGCCCGCAACGGCGTCCCACGAGAACAGCTGATCCACGGGCTGGGCCTCTCGCGCAGCCTGCTCGGCGCCGCCGATGCCCGGGTGTCCCGACACGATGCCGGCACCATCCTGCTCCGCGCCATCCGCTTCACCGGCAACCCCGGCATCGGTCTCGAGATCGGACTGGCCAGCAGCATCACCACCCACGGGCTGGTTGGATACGGACTGATGGCCTCCGCGACCCTGCGCGAGGGCATTGCGTTCGGCGACCGGTTTCTGCCGACGCGGCTGCCCTACCTGCGCCTGGCCTTCGGCATCGACGGCGACCAGGCGGTGGTCTCGGTCCTGGACGCAGCAGAGCTGGGCATCGTGCGGAACCACACCTTCGACTTTTTCCTCGTCGGCGTGTACCGCCTGCTGCTCCAGGCGAGCTTTGGGCTGCTGCGGGCATCGGACATGACGATCTGGTGCGACTACCCGCAAGCGCCGTACCACGCCCACTACCGCTCGCGCCTCCCCACCCTGCGCTTCGGAAAGGCGGCCAATCAGGTGCGCTTCCCGGCGGCCGTGCTCGATACCCCACTGCCCACCGCCAACGCCATTGCCGTTGCCCAGGCCACTGCGCAACTGGCCCGGGAACGTACGATCCTGGGGGAAACCGAGGACCTGCTCACCCGGATTCGCGCCACCCTGATCAACCGCAATGGCCGGTACCCCGGACTGGAAGCCGTGGCGCAGAAGCTCAACATGTCCCCCCGCACGATTCGCCGAAGGATGGCGAGCCATGGCGTCAGCTTCCGAAAGATTCTCGACGACGTCCTTCGCCGCGAGGCGATGACGCTGCTGAGCGATACCGCCTTGAGCATCGAGCAGGTCGCCGACCGACTGGGATACTCCGATCCCGCCAACTTCACCCGGGCCTTCCATCGCTGGACCGCCACCACCCCGAGCGCCTACCGGGCGGGAGCGGCCGTACCGGCGGGCGAAGGCGGCAAGCACGGACGCGCGTAACGCTGGAACGTATCGCCACGCTGGCGCCTGCGGTGCCGGCTATGCAGCGTCATGCAGGATGATCCCCAGGGTAAAGCGCTCACCCCGGTGCAACCGGCTGACGCCATGGCGCAGGGCAACGCGGTAGGCGCCACGCGTGCCCATCACCGGGCGATGATGGACGGCAAAGATCGCCGCCTCACCCTGCTGCAGCGGAATCACCTGCGGGCGTGACTGCATGCGCGGCCGCTGCTCGACCAGCACCAGCTCGCCGCCGTCGAAATCCCGCCCGGGGGCGCTCAGCAGCACCACCATCTGCAATGGAAATACACGCGACCCGTAGACGTCCTGATGCAGGCAGTTGTAGTCGCCCGCACCGTAGCGCAGCAACAACGGGGTCGGACGACTCTGGCCGGCGGCGTGGCACTGGTCGCGGAAGGCGGCATGGGTGGTCGGAAAGCGTTGCGGCTGGCGCAGCAGCGCCGCCCAGCGATTGGCCACCGGAACCAGATGGGGGTACAGCGATTCGCGCAGCTGTTGCACCAACGGCGGCAGCGGATCCCGGAAGTACTGGTACTCGCCCTGTCCGAAGCCGTGGCGCTGCATGACGACCCGGGCACGGAAACGTTCGCGGTCGGCATACGCGGCCCGCAGCGCCGCACAGTCGGCAGCGCCCAGCACGCCCGCGATCCGTGTGACGCCATCCCGGTCGAGATCCTCGTGGGCCTGCGCCCAGTCCGTGGCCTCGATGACCGCAATCGGATCGCCTCCGGTGGATGCCTCCGCCGCATTGCCGACGGCACTCATGGCACGTTCCACAGGTAAAGCGCCGCGAGCGCCCGATACGGACGCCAGGATTCGGCCAGGGCCAGCAGCGCAGACGGCGACGTGACGCCCGCGCCCCGCAGCAGGCCGACATCGGTATGCGGAAAGGCATCCGCCTGCCGGCCCAGGCGGATGCCGAGGTAGGCCAGGGTCCAGGGCCCGATACCGGCGACAGCCTGCAGCGCCGACACCGTCTCGGACCCGGGTGCGGTATTGAGCAGCGGCGGGTTGTCCGCGAAGACTGCTGCCAGTCGGCGAACCGTCTCCACCCGCCGCCCCGGCATGCCCATCGCGGACAGATCTGCCGCCAGCACCGACGGCGGCGTGAGCCCGCCGCAGCGCGCGACCAGCCGCTGCATCAAGGTGCCGGCCGCGACCACCGTGACCTGCTGGCCCAGCACCGTCCGCACGCAGAGTTCGAAGGGACACCAGGCACCCATTGCCCGCAGACCCGGCAGGCGGGCCAGGCGCGGCCCGATGACCGGGTCATCGCGCAAGGCGACACGGGCCTCGCGGGCATCGTCCGCCACATCAAACAGGCGCGCGACCCGCCTCAGGGCATCGTCCGCGTCCAGCGGTCCATCGGCCTGCAAGCGCAGACATCCGGTGCCCGGCGGGAACGTCACCCGCAGCGTCGTGCCGCCGAGTTGGCGTTCATACGCATCGGCGGTGACGCGCTCGATCTGCGGCGTCAGGCGCGGGTTCAGATAGGCCAGCAACGGCGCCCACGGCAGCGGCGCCGTCACCGGCAGTTCGCCCACCGTCTTCATGGTCGTACCCAACTCAGGCGCCCCCGCGGCGAACCGCGCGCTCCCGGTCAATCAGCACCCGCTTGCGCTCCAGCCCCCAGCGATAACCTCCCAAGCTGCCGTCCCCCCGGATCACGCGATGGCAGGGCACCAACAGCGCCACGCGATTGGCCGCACAGGCACTGGCCACTGCACGCACGGCGCGCGGCTTGCCGATGGCGGCGGCCACTTCCGAATAGGACTGCAGCTCGCCATAGGGAATCTTCAGCAGATAGTTCCAGACCGCCATCTGAAATGCAGTGCCGCGCAGATCCACCGGCATCTCCAGCGACACCCGCAGACCGGAGAGGTGCTCCCGCAGCATCGTCATCCAGGCGGTGAACGACGGATCGGCATCGGCGGCCATGGGCGCGATGGCGGCCCCCGGGAACTCCGCTTGCAGCTGTCGCCGCAATTCGGCCTCGCTGGCCCCAAACTGCACGAAGCACAGACCCCGGTCGGTCGCCCCCATCATCAACAGTCCCAATGGCGTGTCGGAAACCGCACAGGTGATGGACACGCCCTGAGCACCGGCGCGGTATTGCCGCGGCGTCATGCCCAGCCGCGTGGTCACGCGTGCATACACCCGGCTCGCCGAGCCGAACCCGGCATCGAGAATGGCGCCTGTGACGGGGCCGCCGTCCCGCAGCCCCCGCTTCAGGGCGGCCATCCGGCAGGCCTCCACGTACTCGCGCGGACTCACCCCCAGCACCGCCTTGAACCGGCGCTGCAGATGATGCGGACTCAGATGCACCCGCTGCGCCAGGGCCTGCAGCGAATGGCTGTCCTCCGGGTGCGTTTCGATGTGCCGGCACAAGGTGCGGACCTTGCGCACCGTCTCCTCGTCGGCCGAGGCCGCCAGCGGCCGGCAGCGCTTGCACGGCCGCAAGCCGTCTCGTTCGGCTTCGGCGGCCGTCCGGTAGAAGCGCACATTGCCGCGCAGCGGCAACCGCGAAGGACAGGACGGCCGGCAGTACACACCGGTGGTGACCACCCCATACAGAAAGATGCCGTCCTGCGCGACATCCCGGGTCTCCACGGCCGTCCAGCATTGCGATTCATTCATGGCGCGCGTCCTCTTTCCTGCGATCAATGGCGAGGGGCACAGCATCCGGCACGGAGGGCGCGCGTTCTATCCGTTTCTTGCGGACCTGTTCACCGGGCAGCTACCCATCCGGTGGCGCCCCCTCGTCGCACTTCACGCATTCCAACTCGCGGCCCACGGCCGCCTGCCGTCCTGTCGCAGTCACCACCCAGGGGCGGTTGATCCAGGGGGGACGATGGCGCGTGTGCTGGCGATGGCCACAGGCCAGACGGGCCACCCAATCGCCCTCCTCGTCCTGCACAAAACCGGTGATCGCACGTTTGACCAACAGGCTCAGACTCCAACTGATTTCGACAAGAATCTGTCACCTCACGGACGGGCGGATTCAGCAGCCACAACCGCAGGGGCCACGCACATGGTAGCCGCCCCCCGGTGCACCGCAGTGTTCAAAATGCTATTGGTCACCTTCCGATGGCACAACCAGAGGGGAAGGATCTCCATGCGACATCACCTCCGTTACGGTCTGGCGGCATTGCTGCTGGGCTCCGGATTGACCTCGCCCGTGCTGGCAGCAACGTGGCCGACCACGGATTTCATTTTTGAAAACAAGAACCCGAGCGTCAGTTCAGTCCTTGACAGCTTCAACCCCTTCACCGGTTTCAGCGACGATCAGGAAGCCGCGGTCGCCGAGCTTGAGCGCCACCTTTCCAAGGTGGCTAGCTACTACCAGTTCATGGGTTTCAAGGCGCCGCCGCTGCAGATTGTTGACGGGCGCAAGGGCGGCAAGGCTTATCGGGTTTATCTCTACGACTATGACGACAAGGATCCGATTGCCCGGGCTGGGCCCAGACCGGACGGCTCGACGATCCTTCTGGTAGATCTTTCCCGCGCAATTGTGGATGGCAAGCCCGCACCTCGGATGTACGAGGACTTGGCGCATGAACTATTCCACAACGTACAGCACGGCTACATCAGCTACGAGCAGGTCGACGATCGTGACTGGATTCTGGAGGGTCAGGCGCAGGCCGTGGGCATGGAGGCCGCGCGAAAACTGGCCGGCGTGGACATGTACAAGGGCAAGGAGGACGGCTTCCGGCTCGGTGGACGGCCATATTACAAGGCGCTCTGGCAGCCCGACCTGGGCAAGAAGGAAGACTATCGGACGTCTTCCTTCTGGCGTTACGTCGCCGAACACTACGCGGCCGCCAAAGATAACGGCCGTCCCGGCCTGAAGCCGACCGCCCCTGACTACAGCTACCTGAAGACGGTGTTGAGCCAGCCTCTGGCGGATCGGGCGTCCGGCCCTGCCGATGGGCAATGGCTGGACCGCGGACTGAAGAAAGCCACCGGGCTTGGCCTTCAGCGGATGTACGCCGCTTTTGTATCGACCTTTGCCGGCTACGTACCCGATCGCTTGACCAGGGCGCCCAGCGGTACAGCGCAGGAGGCCCAGGACAATTGGCTGAAATATGTCTTCGGTGGCTGCACCGAGCTTTCACTATCGGCTCGATCACCCTCCAACTCCACCCCGGTGCCGTTGCGCAAGAACGGCGCGCGCTGTTTCAAGGTGAATGTCGCCGGGACCGGTCGTGCTGACGTCTCCCTGCAGACGCGTGCCGAAACGGTGACCGCACTGCAGGCCTTGCAGATCGGGACGGCGGGCGGCGGGCGCATCGGCAGCGCCCAGATTGTGCCGTCACCGGCCGGGGGTGGGTATCTCGGGCACTGGCGCTTTCGCATCGACAGCGGCGTACCCACCGTTTTTATCGTGAGCAACATGGCGGCAGATCCCGCCACCACGCTGAACACGGACCTGCAGCTGAATGCGACTTACAGCCGATGGGTCAGCGACCTGAGTCAGCCGCGACAGCAGTCCCAAGCCAGTCCACCATCAAAAGCAGCGCCCGACAAAGCGAAAGCCGCCCCGTCCAAGCAAGCCAGGGCGAAGGATTCAACCCGCAGCGCAGCCCGCAACGAAGTCGAGACCGGGCTGGAAGCGCTGAGCAACCAGACCGCACTGGGCGCCCATGCCAACTTCGAGCGGAAGCGCGCGCGCTGCGTGAAGCCCTTCGGAGCCAGCAGCTGCGGGCCGATTACCTCCATTCAGCTGTCGCTGACCCCGGGCGCAATGGGCGATATGACCCAAACCACCGGCACGGGCGGGGGACTGGCCCAATTCATGGCGCAGATGACGGCGATCGCGGACCACGGCGCCTTGTCGACCGATTCGCAGTGGAAGAAGGCCATGGAGGAGGTCAGGGATACCGAAGGCTCCACAGTCACCATCACGATTCCACTGATCGAATACGGCTTCACCGGTGCGTTCGACAATGCCGAAATTGTGGTGAACGGCGGCGCCGGGCGTGGCAACTTGCAGGCCAAGGGTCCCGAGGACGCCATTCCAGGCCGCGGTCAGGAGTATCGTCAATCCGGCCGGGTCAGCATCGAGGAGTTCACGCCCTACGTCATGCGTGGCCGGTTTGAGGCCAACCTGACCGATTTGAGTGCAGTGGACTTCAGCAATGCTGGTGAGGACATGACGCTCCCGGTTGATAGAACGATCAGTGGCGAGTTCGTGATCGCCGCGCCCTGGGAAGGCGATCCCGCCGCAGCGGATTACCTGCAGCAGACCACCGAATCCGGCATGCAGGACCTGTCTCAGGCCTTCCCTGCCCTGGGCAATCAGGATCTCGCATCCATCATGCCGCCGGGCCGGCAGTCAGGCGGAACCGGCGGCACCCTGCCCTCCAGCCCCGTGCAGGACTTCCCGCGCTGCGCCTGTGACTGCCAGCCGATTGCAACGCTCTCGCCGGAATGCAAACCGATCTGCAAGGTGAAACTGCGGGCGTGCTGGGCAGAGGACAGTCGCCAGAAAAAACTCGCACAGCAGCTTCGGCCCACCGCTGAACCCGCCGCGCCCGGTCGTCAGACGCGCTCCGAATATATCGAGGGCCTGCGCCGGGAAGGCATGAGCCAGGCCCAGATCGACCGCATCATGCCGGGGATCGATGCCTTCTGGGCGGAAAATGGCGGGTGGCCGAAGTAGTGGCGTATCGGTGTTCTTCACCGTACGCCCCCTTATGTAACCGGCAGGCTGCTGTCGATGAAGACCTGCTCACACAAACTGGAAAGGATGCGCAACCATGAAAATCGCTCTCCCCATTGTGCTCTCGATGCTGCTGACAGGCATCGCTTACGGCGCCGATCTTTCAAGCAAGACCCTGTCCGGCAAATGGACCTTTACCCACATGATTCTGGACGGCGAGAAGAAAGTGCCGGTCAACCTGGGCATGGAGTTCCTGCCATCGGGGGAGCTGATCAATTACAGCCAGGGGGGCGCGGAGAAAAGCCGTGCCAACTACGTGATTGATCAGGGGGTGATCCACTACACCGACAAGCGAGGCCCACAGCGCTGGGAGGTCAAGCAGTTTGATGGGGATACATTGATCGTTGATCACAAAGGCGCTGAAATGTTTTTCACCAGGCCGTAGACGCAGAAGTGACCTGCAGCGATGTCCTGATTCCTTACACAAAGAGTGAAAAGCGATGCTGAAATTGAAAACTGCAGCCCTTCATGCGCTGGTAGTGGCCGGCTTCATCAGCTGCGCCGCACATGCGAAGGACAACAAATGGCAAGTGGAGATTGATGGGCAACCGCCATTGTCCGGAACGCTGGTGATGCCCTCCAAGATTGGCCCCCTGACGAATTTCAACCTGATCGGCGCCAATGCCATGGTCAGTTTTGGTGTCAAGGGGGACGCCCCGGCAGAGCCTTACTCCGCCCAGGTGCTATACCTCGACACTAAACTGGCCTGTCACCGCGGCGTCGGCGATGTACAGACCGACGAAGTTCAGCTCTCCCACGAGCGAGACAGAATCGTGGTTTCCGGGAATATTGGCTGCCGCCAGGGGGATGGCGAGGTGGTGATGCATCCGATCGCGGGTTGGTTTTCCAAATAGCCGCCATCAGACGCCGGCTGTTAGTCCGCACCGTGGCGGGTAAACCGCTCGCCATGGTGGCCGTGGACGAGATCTGGAACACCCCGTCAGGCGCGCGACAACCCAATATCAGGCGCGGCGAAAGTTGCGCTGGGCCTTGCGCCGAGATTCCCGTAACCAGACGGCATAGTCATCCAGGTCACCGTCGAACATCGTGCAGGTGCCATCGGACACGCGCCAGAGCGTATCGCAGACGTTCTGAACCAGATGGCGATCATGGCTCACCAGCAGCACCGCGCCGGGGTAATCGTTGAGCGCCATTTCCAGGGCCTGGCGCATCTCCAGGTCCAGGTGGTTGGTGGGCTCATCCAGCAGCAACAGGTTGGGCCGCATGTAGGCCACCAGCGCCAGCGCCAGGCGCGCCTTCTCGCCGCCGGAAAACGGCGCGATCGGCCCCATCTGTTGATCCCCATGGAAGGCGTAGCGGCCCAGGTAGTCCCGCAGGCTCTGCTCGCTGGCCCTGGGGTCCAGTCGCCGCAGATGCAGATAGGCGCTGGCCGTGGGGTCCAACTGCTCCAGCTGGTGCTGAGCGTAATAGCCCACCCGCAGGTCGGGTGAGCGGATGATGTCGCCGCCGAGAAAGTCCTGGGCCCCGGCGATGCTCTTCATCAGCGTGGACTTGCCGGCGCCGTTGGCACCGAGCAGCGCCACCCGCTCGCCCGGCTCCAGCGACAGCCGCAAATCGCGTAGCAGCACGGTATCGCCGTAGCCCACCTGCCCGTTGGTGATATGGATGACCGGGCTGGGGATCTTCTCTGGCCGGCGAAAACGGAACGCAAACTCGCTTTCGGCCAACACCGGCGCCACCAGTTCCATGCGCTCCAGCGCCTTGATCCGGCTCTGCGCCTGTCGCGCCTTGCTGGCATGGGTCTTGAAGCGCTGGATGAACGACTGCAGGTGCGCCACCTTCTCCTGCTGCTTGGCATGCACCTGCGCCTGCTGGGTCAGACGCTCGGCGCGCTGACGCTCGAACTGCGAGTAATTGCCCGCGTACAAGGTGGCGCGCTCGCGCTCCAGGTGCAGGGTGTGGGTGCAGACGGCATCGAGAAACTCACGATCATGCGAGATCAGCAGCAGGGTGCCCTGGTGCGTGGCCAGGGTTTCCTGCAGCCACAGCGCCGCATCCATATCGAGGTGGTTGGTGGGCTCATCCAGCAGCAACAGGTCCGACCGCCGCAGCAGTGCGCGCGCCAGATTCAGGCGCATGCGCCAGCCGCCGGAGAAGCTGGCCACCGGCTTTTCCTGCTGGTCCGGCACGAAGCCCAATCCATGCAGCAACTGCGCCGCGCGCGCCCGCGCCCCATAACCGTCGATGGTGGTCAGGCGATCATGGGCCTCCACCAGCGCATTGACGTCGGCTTCGGTGGCATGCAGCTCGATGCGCTGCTCCAGATCGCGCAGACGCGCCTCCAGGGCCCGCAGTTCCACATCGCCGTCCAGCGCATAGTCCAGCGCCGGCTGGTCCAGCGCCGGCGTGTCCTGCGACACATTGGCCACCACCACGTTCTTCGACAGATCGATGCGCCCCACATCGGGCAGCAGCTCGCCGCGTATGGCCGAAAACAAGGTGGACTTGCCGACCCCGTTCTTGCCGATCACCCCGACCCGCTGGCCGGCATAGATGGTGCAGGTCGCGCCCTCAATGAGCGTGCGCGTCTGGCGACGGATGGTGATGTTCTGGAGGACGAGCATGGGGCGCGGAGTGTACGCGCTTGGCTGCGGAATGCGCTGCTCAGACCGTTCGGAGCATCAACGGATCCAGTCCGGCCGTGCAACGGCAAGAGGGCTCTCCAGCCAAGCCGACCACTCGTCGGTTATCCGGCGCCGGTCAGCCGTCATGCGCATATTTGGGTTGGAGCCGCGATGCGGCTTGACCTATGGTCCAAACAGTGTGGTCAGACCGCACAATAAGATCACGAACCTGATGGTCGTCTCGTAACTGCCGAGCCTGAGCATTTAACGATGCCACTGGCCCTCCAGAGCGCGGGCCGAGACACCCATCCGTACATGGAGTACAGCATGATCATCGGAACCCCGCAGCCGTCATCACCTTGTTCGGTTCAACGCGGGGCCGCCCGCCGCATCGTCACAGCACTGGCGATCACTACGCTCTCCTTCTTGCTCGGAGTGGCCGCGCCACCGGCGGGCGCGGCAGCCTCAGGAAGTGATCCGCTCAACAGCTTGCAGGCAGCCCACAAGGCGGGTTGGCCGCAGAAATCGTTGTCCAACGACAAAGCGCGCCTGACGATGATGGCGCCCCAAACTGCTCTGCACCCCCCCGCCCGATCCGGTTTCGCCGCGCGCAGCCTTGGCAGCGGAACAACCGCGCTGACGGAAGGCTGTATCGCCAACGGCACACAACTCGTTTGTCACATGAGTCCCGGCGATACCCTGATGGGATCGAATACCTGTGAGGCCACCGGCGGCGCACCGCTCCCACTGGTAACCACAGTCACGCTGACACCGATCGGCGCCTCCGATCCGAATCACGTGGGTTACTCGGCATCGCAAAATCCAGGCACTCTGGGAACCGACATCACGATCACCGCGGACCCATCAGCCGAACAGGGAGAGTGGTATCGACTGGGAATGACACTGTCCTCCCCAGACGGATCTTGTGGGGCGCTGGCCGAAATCTACAACCTCATCTCCGTATTCACGCCCTACTTCATTTTTCTTGGCCCCTGTGAATGTGACGTTGAGGAAAACGGCGCAATTGGTGAGGTTGCAGCGCCGAGCTACGTCCTCGACAGCACAATTGATCTCACAACCTGGAAACAACCGCGCGATTCCGGACAGGAAAGCGGGACGATCCAACCGGGTTCCGGCCACGTCTCGTCAAGAACCATCGATTACGACGGACCGGGTCTCCTCAAGATTGTTCGCCACTACAACAGCTTTGCGGCAAATGGACCTCTTGGCGCCAGATTGAAGAACGCGCAGATGGCGTTGACGCCTTATCCATTTCAGGTTTTTTCGGGGTTCGTTTCAGGCAACGAGGGGACCGCGACGCTCGCGAACCCACGAGCCGCCGGCTCCATCAGATTCACCACCTCCGATGGCGGCGCCACCTGGGAAAGTGACAGCAACGCTGGTTTTGAGCTCTCTTATCTTTCTACACCTGCAGCCAATGGCGCGACGTGGATCTTGAAGGCACCAGACGATTCCGTATCCCAGTTCGATGCGGGGGGCACCCCATTAACCTATACCGCTCGAGGCGGCGCATCGCTGAGCTACTTGATTCAGCAGTCGGACCCCGTCAGCACGGTGACGATTACAGATGATTTCGGCCGATCACTGGTTTCCACGATCGTGACGGACATGGTCACCGACGAGGCCCTCGACCTTGAGATCAACACCCTCATCAGCAATACGGTCGTCACGCCTGAAGGTGAGCAGTACCAGTACACCTTCGATCCAGAGACCGGTGTTCTCGACCAGTTGATGTTTCCGGATGGAAACACCCGGAACTTCACGTATCAGAATGGCCCGGCAGGCAGTGGGGCACGGCTACGGACCCAAGTCATCGATGAAAATGGCATCGTTTACCGATCATGGGCATACGATGACCTAGGCCGTGCGACCACCAGCCAACTTGCGGGCGGAGCGAATCACTATTCGCTGGTGTACACCGGGTACAACAACGACACCTACCAGCAGATCATCACGGACCCACTGGGCGCCCAGCGGACCTTTTCATTCCAGGACAATGGTTATTCGCGAGGCCTCCTGGTTGGAACCACGCTGCCATGTGCGACCTGCGGTCCGAACATCGTCAGCAAGACGCTGGGCCAGAACGGCCTGATCGCGCAGACACAGGATGCCGCCGGCACCATCACGACATACGACTACGACAACAACCGCAACTTGGTCACCAGCGTGGAAGTGGCATCGGGAACATCCGTCGTCAAGGAAACCACCTATGCCTGGCACCCCACCTTGCGTGTGCCAACCCAGATCAATGAGCCAGGGCGCAGCACGGTACTGACCTACGATACCGCCGGTAATGTATTGACACGCACCATCACCGACACGGTGACCAGTGCCAGCCAAACCTGGACCTTTTCCAACTACACCCCGTGGGGTGAAGCGCAAACGATTGATGGCCCACGAACTGACGTCACCGACGTCACCTTGCGTACGTTCTATCCCATCGTCCCAGATGACCTTAATTCAGGTCAGTTGCACACGATTACCAACCCGCTCGGACACGTCACGACCTTCAGCCACTATGACGGCAACGGTCACCCGCTACAGGTCACGGATCCCAACGGAGTCGTCACCCAGCTCACCTATTGGCCCCGGGGCTGGCTCAAGAGCGTTCAAGTTGCGGCAGAAGTCACTAGCCTCGACTACTGGCCAACCGGGTTGTTGAAGAAGGTCACCTATCCGGATGGCAGATCGCTGACCTATACCTATGACAACGCGCAGCGGCTGACCGACATTCACGACCAGCTTGGCAATCACATTCACTACACGCTGGACGGCATGGGCAACCCGATCCAGACCGACGTCTACGACACAAGCGCCACGCTGGTGCAGACGCACGAGCAGCTCTATGACACCCTCAACCGCCTATGGAAGCAGGTCGGTGCTTACACTGGGGAAATGACCGTTTACGGCTATGACGTAAACAGCAACCTGACCACGATCACGGATCCCCTGGGCCAGCAGACGGGTATGGCGTACGACGCTCGCAATCGCCTGGATCGGGTGACCGACCCGAGCTTGAACGATACGAGCTTGCTGCTGAACACCCTGGATCAATTGGAGGCAGTTACCGATCCGCGAATGCTGACGACCGCCTATACGGTCGACGCACTCGACGATGTCAGCTCTGTCAGCAGTCCGGACAGTGGCACGGGCGGCGCAACATACGATTCCGCAGGCAACATCCTGACCCGGACCGATGCCAATAGTCAGACCACAACGTACACCTACGACGCCCTCAATCGGCTGACACAGCTCAGCCGGTCGGGAGGCAGCAGTGTTGTCTATACCTGGGATCAGAACGACACCGCACACGGCCATGGCATCGGGAGACTCACCCGCGTAACGGACAGCCTGAGCGGCACCACCGTCAACTTCAAGTACGACGCTCATGGGCGTATCGTCGAAAAGACCACAACGGTCGGCCCTCGCACCATGAGCATGGCCTGGAACTATGACGCAGTTTCCGGGCGCCTGACGTCCATGACCCTGCCCTCCGGAAAAAGTGTTCTCTATACCTGGACCAACGGACAAGTCACCAGCCTCTCGCTTCAAAACGGCCTGACCACTTCCCCACTGCTATCCAACATCAGCTATCAACCCTTCGGCGGGCCATCAAGCTGGACACATGCCAACGGACAAACAACCGGGCGCAGCTTCGATCTCAACGGCCGCATCATCGCCGACCCCCTTCATCAACTCATCAGCTACGACGATGCCTCTCGCATCACCGGATATCAGCTCGGAAACCTTTCGGTACTGAGCGATACCCATACGGTCGGATATGACGACATGGGGCGCGTCGACAGCTATACCGATGCGCTGGGCAGCATCGCCTATGTCTACGACGACAATGGGAATCGCAGTCAGCAGACCGTCCTCGGCACGACCATCGATTTTTCGATCGATTCCGCCAGCAACCGCATCACGCAAGCCACAAGCGGGGGCGCACAGATCGACTACGGCTACGATGCCAACGGCAGCCGAACCAGCGACAGCACCGACCAACGCGTCTACACCTATGACGCCAGCGGCCGACTCGCCAGCTTCAACTCGACGGCCCATTCCGCCACCTACCTGTACGACGGCCTGGGGCAGCGTGTCCAAAAGACCGTGGATGGTGCGGTGAGCCGCTATGCCTACGACCTCGACGGCAAACTCATTGCCGAATACAACCGCTACAACGTCATCGTCGGCGAGACCATCTACCTCGGCACCATGCCCGTCGCCATCGTCAGCGGCAGCGTGATCTATGCCGTTCACGCTGATTGGCGGGATGCACCCCGGCAAGTCGACGATGCCAACCAGGTGGCCGTCTGGGCCTGGGACCCGGCCCCGTTCGGTGGCGGCGCCCCCAACCAGCGACCCAGCGGGCAACTATTCAAGTTCGTGTACAACCTCCGGTATCCGGGGCAGTACTACGACGATGAAACTGGGCAGTTCTATAACCACGCGCGCTACTACGACCCAGCCCTTGGGCGATATCTGGAGTCGGATCCGATTGGGCTGGCGGCAGGGATCAATACGTATGCCTACGCTCTAAACAACCCTATGAACTTCATCGATCCGCTCGGACTGGAAGGGAGTCTGCCAAAGCCAGCGATGCTTCAAGCGTTGTTTCCTGCACATACAGCACCGATCTCGAGACAGCCCATTGGAGGTTCGGCAAATGCTCAAATTCGGTATGCCAACACTGTCAATCAAATACGTAGCACAGCGATTCAGGCAGCCGCCTTACCACACGAATTCGGTGTTGGTGGACCGTCAGGCGTGGCGGCGGGTGGAATTTGCAAGGCATTTGCAAAGAACAATATAGACAAGGACAACTTGAGGAAAGCGGCGTGTGCTGCAGGGTTTGCGGCGGCCTGCGCGCAAGGGAAGCTGCACCAGATGGATAATATCGCGGATCATCTTCGGACGATACAAAATGTCAATCGATCTTCCAGACTGCCACAGCAAGCCGCACATTTAACAAAATGAGCAAGATCTTAGACTTTCCACTTTCAAAAAATGAAAAAATGCAGAAAGCAATAGATTTGCTTTATCGCGGCATAGCGGATTTAGCGTTAGCTGAATTTACGAAGTTGATTGCCCAAGGCTGCGATGAGGCGTTTTCGTTTGTTGGAAATTTGTATGAGTTCGGCGGCAGGAATGTCGAACGCGATTATTCGAAGGCCAGATTCTATTATGAACAATCAGTTGAGCGAGTTGGCGCGGTTGCAGCCTACCTAGGATTAACACGTATTTATTACTATGGCCTAGGGGTTGAACGTGATTGCAGCAAGGCACTTGAGTACTGCATGCCACTTTCGGGAGAGGCAGATCATCCTTATGCACATTTCTACATGGGCAGGATGCACATGGAAGGCTGTTGTGTGGATAAAGACATAGAGATAGCGAAGGACTTTTTTGAGAAGTCCTGGAAAGGTGGTTATGTGTTTGGCCTCACGTATCTGGGAATTGCGGAGCAACAATCTGGCCACAAGTTATTGGGTTGGTTTCACAGGATAAAGGCGGGACTCTTAGCGTTTATAGTAAGCCTGAAGAACATTAATGATGCCAGAATCCGTGAGATATAGATGATGTTTTTCTTGCTCGCGCTACCCAACCCAGATCCCACACTCGTTACGCATTAGAACATACGAAAAAATAGAGTGGCAGATGGACAAATCAGGATGCCTCAGTCTGCCCCCAATTATTCATAATCCATGAAGATTTATGGAAACTCAGCTGATTCGCCGAATGAGTCGGCGGAGCTCGAATCGGTAACAATTCAGGCAGACCCGAATTCGCTCAGGCGGATCGCCGAGTTCATTCAAAAATGAAACAATAGGGGACAGACCACGATTTATCGAGATTGCCGAATTTTTGCGTGGTCTGACCCCAATTATTCTTACGGGGCTCGCAGGATTCTATTTTCCCCCTTCCGCTGCTGTGTCAGTCGGTTTATCAATGACTTCAAATGCGATTTGCTACGCGACCACTGAAGATGCTGATGTGTTTAATATGACCACCCCATTATTGGGGCTAGGAGGGGCTCGAAGTGTTGCCTCGTTGTTAACTAAAAGTGACGATGTTCTGCGAGCAACGCATTTAGGGGCGGGCGTGCTAGATACTGCAAATAGTGCTCTTGGCGCTGGCCCTGCATATATAGAGGGAATGACGATAAATCACCCTGATTAAACGGTTAATCGGAATTTGAATGTGTCTGAATTCAGAACATCGCCACTACCAGCTATCGGTTGGCGGCTACTATTATTTTTCTATTTTGGGTTCGCCATTGTTTGCCTAGGGATTGCAATCTTCCAAGAAGATAAAGATCTCACTGCACTCATAGTCTCGATATTAGCTGGCGCAATTATATTGCAATGCTTGCGGAAAGGGATTATTGGTATTTGGGGAAACGATATCAATTATATAGATCACCCTTTTACCTATTGGTCTGTGGTTTCTTTGCAGTTACTGATATTGATATTTTCGTTTGCATTGGGAATCCGCTAGTTAGCAATCCTTTGAAGCATCCTCTGGATAGCAGTAGCGGTCAGACCACGATTTGTCAAGACTTCCCCCACTAATCGAGGTCTGCCCCCTATTGACCAGATCATCGAAGCACATGAGGACTTCTCCTCCTGCCGTGTTGGTGGTGATCCACAGCCGACTACTCGTCCGGAAATGCGGCCATTGAACTAGAGGGCTCCATGCTGAATTTAATGCGCTGCGCTGTGGTTGTTTCCAGCTTACTTGTGTTGATTTTCTACGCATTGCCTTTTTTCGACCTTTCGGACTCAAGAATCTACGCTGATGTAATGACCCAGCGGTTTCTGCACAGGTTAGGCCGCTAAAGCATACGCCTCAG
>CAKZHZ010000030.1 GCA_936928855.1 uncultured Polycyclovorans sp. | reverse complement strand
CGGGCTGAGGGTGACCGCGTCCGCGGCCAGCGGGGAGGCCGGATCCAGCCAGGCCGCGGCGTAGCCGTCCATGGTGGAGCCGATGTCCCCGCGCTTGGCGTCGGCGATCGTCAGCACGCCGGCGTCCCGGGCCCGGGCCAGCAGCCGCTCGAGGGCCGCGACACCGGCCGATCCGTGGCGCTCGTACAGGGCCACCTGAGGCTTCAGGGCCGCGACGCGCGGGCACTCGCCGCCCGCGGCGGCCTCCGGCGCCGCCGCGTGCCGGTCGTGGTGCACGAGGCCAACGCCCGCCCGGGCATGGCCAACGTGCTGCCATGCTGACTGTCGGTATCCCCGAACTGCTCCAGGCACGGGGCGGTGTAAGGCTGCAGGAACCCGTCGGTAAACCCACACAGCATGTCGTTGGTCAACGGACTGATCTTCGGCGCCCGCCGCACGTAGCCACCCAACACGATCGTGCCTGTATTCTCGAAGGTTTCCAGATTGGAAAGCGTCGTCTCGAACGCACGCGGATCGCTCGTCACGCTGGCGTAACCCCCTTCCTGGGCAAGGGTGAAGATGGCCTCACCCACCAGGAACACGCCCTGGTTGCGGAACAGGTCATCCCCCGCGCCGAAATCGATGCCATTGCGAACCACCTCGGTTTGAATGTCACTGAACTCGTCGAAGGATCCGGTGGTCGAGCTGGCAATCAGGGCATTCACGTGGTTGTCGAGGAGGTCATCACCGGCGCTGAAGCGGCTGACGTTGTCGGTGAACACCCAGGCCTCGGCGGTGGGATTGTTCTGGTCGCGCGCATAGTTGTGGTACGTCACACGTCCGGCGTTGGAGGGCGCACCAGGCGCGCTGGTGTCGGTCATGGCGGAGAAATCGACGTTGGCCCGCATGCCCCCGCGATTGTGAATGATGAACTCCCCCTGGCCGGCACCGCGAACCGCGACCAGACCGCTGCTGAAGTCGAAGTTGGCGGCTCGATTGAGCACGCTCCGGCTGTCGAGCACGGTGGTGGTGCCGCTGGCCGCCGTCAGGCTGATCTCCGCAGTCACCGTACTGTTGGTGCTCCCGCTAATGGTGGAGCCGGGGTGCAGGGTGATCAGCGCATCGCCCCCCGCATCGACGATCAACCCGGGCGTCGTTCCGGCCGCGCGGAGGGCCCCGGTGCTGTGCACATCCACCCGCAAGGTGCCGGTCCCGGTGCGCAGGCTGATGCCGTTGGCCGCCGACACCGCATTGTGCAGATCGACCTCGATATTGCCGCTGCCGCCCCGGGTATCGGCGCTGATGCCCGGCGAAATGAAACTGCCGGTCTGCTGCTGCCCCAGGCGGATGCGAATGTCGCCGTCGTTGCTGACCGCGCGGATACCGTTGGTGGCGGTGCCGCTGAAGCCGTTTGCCTGGATATCGATATCCCCGTTCTCCGACTGATAGTCGATCACCGCGGCACCGTTGCCCGACAGTGAACGGGTAAAGGCAGTCGAGTCCCAGGCAATGGCGTCATCGCCCGCGGCCTGCACGCGCACCCCCGGCCCCAGGTTGAGGGTCGCGGTGCCAGGCCCCGACAGTTCGAGAGTCAGGTCGCCCGTGGCGTCATAGGTGATGCCATCGGGATAGACGGCAGCCGGGTCGCATTCGACGAGCGGCCCCATCTGCACGCCACACTCGTTCTGCGCCTGTGCCGCAGGTAGCGCGGCAAGGGCGACGAAAGGAAGGGCGCCGACGCGGAGGAACATGCGCAGGGTGTTCTGAAGGATCATGTCTTCCGCTCCTTAGAAGCGCTTGGTGATCGACACGCCGACAAGGCGCGGATCCAGCGTGAAGATGTTGGTGGTCAAACCGGTGTCGTCCGAATTGAGGAAGGTGCCGGTGATCGGGGTTTCGTCAAACAGGTTCTTGACGTAGGCCTCCACCGACAGTCCCCAGCGATCATTCAGTGCCAGGAACGACAGATTGGTGTTGGACCAGGCCTCCAGGCGGTCATAGTCGGTGTTGTAGACCCGCGCCCAGGACGCCCCCTGCCAGTAGTAGTCCAGGCGGGTGGTGGCCTGCCAATCGGACCCGATGTCGAAGCTGAACTGCCCGCCGAGCGACACGGTCACCTCGGGCGAGTTCGGCAGCTCGTTGCCGCTCAGGTCGGCAAAGAAGCCGGCACCGCCATTGGGGGCATCTGCCAGCGGCGTGAAACTGAGCCCCTGCGGCATCTCCATGCCGATGAACACCGATCCTCCCGGTGCATAGGTGCCGCCAATGATGCTACCCCCCGCGCAGAACTGGTTGAGCAGGAAGCTGAGCGGCGTATCGAAGAAGGTGTTGGTTGAGCCGGTATCCACCACCAGTGCCACCAGCTCCGCCGGCGCCACACAGTTGGCGGTCTGGGTCGGGTTGGGTTTGAGCACCACCCAGTCGTCGAAGACCAGGAATTCGTTCTGCACCTGGTCCGCACCTACCCCCGTGGCCGTTTGCGGATCAGCCCCGAAATGGGGGTTGGCGATGGTGGTCTGGAACACCTGGTTGCCGCCCTGCACACGATCCATCAGGTCAATGGACTGCTCGCCCTGGGCAATCTCGGTCTGCAGGAAGCCGATGGCCGCATTGAACTGCCAGTTCAGGCTGGGGGCGAACAGCGCCTCCAGCTCCAGCCCCCAGACCTTGGCGTCGAAGTTTTCGTTGGCTGCCGACCGGTTGACGATCTTCGACACCTGATAGTCGTCGTAGTCGTAGAAGAAGGCTGCGCCATTAAGCATCATCAGCCCCCCGAACAAGGTGTTCTTGGCGCCCACCTCATAGGCGTGCACGTATTCCGGTTCGAAGGTACGGCCGCTGACCGCGCTCTGCGCCCGGTCGATGAAGATGCCTGCGGGCGGTGCGATACCGGGCGGGTTGGCGCCACCTGCCTTGTAGCCCCGGGAATAGGAGCCGTACACCATGGTCTCGTCAGTAAAGGGCAGGTCCGGCTGCCAGTCGAGCACGATGCGCCCCGTGGGCTCGCGCCAGACCTGAATGATATCGGGCTGCGCCGGGTAGCCGCGCCCGCCGGGCGCGTTCCCCAGAATGCCGCATAGAACCAACAGGCTGATGCACTCCTCGGGCCCTGACCCTTCCGAAATCATTCCCTGATCGGCTGCCGTGCTCTGCCGGTAGTCCGGCAGCAGGGTCTGGCTGGGGATGGGCGTGAACACCTTCCGGTCCCAGGTGTAGCGCAGCCCCGCGGTCAGCTTCAGATCGTCGGCGATCTGCCAGTAGACCTCGCCGAACACACCTGCGGAATCCATCTTGTAGGGGTTGGCGCTGCGGAAATAGTTGTGACCCTCGCCGTCGATCGCATGCAGCGCATTGGGATCGACGTAGATGCAGCCCTCCTGACCTGCAGTGACCGTACAGCGATGCTGAGGGCCGTTGAACGGCGGCGTCTGCGACAGCGCCGTGAACAGGTTGGAGAACACGAAGTAATCGTTCCAGGTGCGGAACCGGGTGAAGTTCGCGCCCACGCTGAAGTTGACCGCCGCCTGGAAGCTCGAAACCAGGCGGAACTCCTGGTTGAACTGCTCGCTGCTGGCGCGCGACATGTCCTGGATCAGCAGCGAATCGGAGCATCCCAACTGCGGATCACAGAACTCTCCTCCTGGCGCCAGGTTGTAGTAGGCATTGCTCGAACCAAGCAGGTGGGTATCGTTGAACATGCCGGCCGAGGTCTCGAAACGACCGTAGTCCTGGGTCGAGTACAGCGAGTCGTCAACAAAAACCGTCTGTGACGAAAACAGCAGATCCTCTCGCCACTGAAAATCCAGTGACAGGTCGTAGATATCCGCCTGCGCGCGGTAGCTGGGCCGAATCGTCGAGTAGATCGACCGCAGATCGGTGGATTGGCGGTCTTCCGCAAAGACATCAAAGCAGCGATCCACCAGCGGCATGCCGTCGAAACGTGCAGCCTCCGGACACGGTGCATCGGGGTCGTTCAGCCAGGGATTGGGGCCCATGTACCCCGAGAACGCTGCCAACAGAACGAATCCATTGTCGCGCCCCCCTGTCACGAACGGCAGTGCATCGCCATTGGGTGTGGTGAAGGCACCATCGCTGAAGAGGTTCCTCGGCAGGCAGCCCTGGTTGATTACGCGCCGCGCTGAAACCTCCTCCGGGTGACCGAGAAGGTTAAGGCCAGCGACCGACGTTGGCCCCTCGTCGCGATGACAGAGCTGTTTGGTGCTGCGCACCCGCTCATCATCTTCCTCGAAGCGCTCCCACATCAGGTTGACGCGCAGGCGCTCGGTCGGCTCCCACCCCAAGGTCAGCCGCCCGGTCCATAGCTCCCGGTTGTCGACATCGCTGTCGTCAAACAGGTTCACCGCGTAACCCTCGCGCTGCGTGCTGGCGTATGCGGCCCGCAATGCGAGGGTGTCGCCCAGCGGCAGGTTGTAGTGGCCGCGAATGCGCTGCGCGCTGTAGTTGCCGCCTTCCAGCTTCAGCTCGCCGAATTCGTCGCCCAGGACCGGCTTGGAGGTGATGATGTTGATCACCCCTGCCGTCGCGTTGCGGCCGTAGAGCGTGCCTTGCGGGCCGCGCAGCACCTCCACTCGCTCGATGTCGAGATACTCCTGTTCGAACAGGCGATTGACGATCAGCGTGGTGTTGTTCATCGACACCGCCACGCCGGGATCGGTGGTGGCCGACACCGCCTGGGTCCCAATGCCGCGAATCTGGAAGTTGTAGCCGGTGAAGTTGGTCTTGGAGAAGGTAACGTTGGGAATCGCCTTCAGCAGGTCGAAGCCCCCCTCGATCTTCTGCTTGTCGAGATCCTCCATGGTGAACGCGGAAATGGCGATCGGCACATCCTGCATGCGCTCCGCACGCTTCTGGCCGGTGACGATGATTTCCTCAACTCCGGCACGGCGCGCCATCTCGACATTGGCAGTCCCCCCCGGTACCGGCGCGGTGTCCACGTTCGGGTCGTACCGTGCCCCGCCACCGCTGGGATCAGCGGCGGGGAGCGTAGGGTTTGGCGTATCCGAGATCAGGATCGCGCCACCGGGGGTGGTGGCGGTGTACAGGCCGGCACCCGCCAGCAATTCCGCCAACGCGTTCTCGGGTGACAGATCGCCTCGCACCGCCGGCGCCTGTTTGTCCTCCACGATATCCGGCGAGAACAGCAGCTGCTGGCCGCTCTGACGGGCGTATTCCGACAAGGCGGCCTGCAGACTCTGGGCCGGGATGTCGAAGCTGATGGTGGTGGCGGATGCCGGCACTGGCTGGGCGACGGCGATGTCGGGAGCACCCAGGCCCGCCAACATCCCCAACCCCAAGGCCGCAGCGGCCAACGGCCGCCCGATACGAAGCGCTCGCATGTGGGTGATCTCCTCTTGATATCCAGCCGCCTATGGATGTGCGGCCTTGTCCCACCCCAGTAGACGGGGATTTTCGGAATTTCCGAAGGAGAGGGGGCTCAGCCCCCGCGCACCACCAGCAGGATGCGGTCGGTGCCGTCATCCGTAACGGTGACGGGGAATACGCCTTCGACGGCGTCCAGCCAGTCATCCAGCCGGGTGCTGAAGACGGTGCCGGTGTAGCGCAGTTGGGCCAGACGGGGGTCGTCCAGCACGATCTCTCGGCTGGAGTAACGGTTCAGGTTGGCGACCACGGCGTCCAGGGGCTCGTGGACAAACTTGAGCACGCCCTCGCGCCAGGCGGTGGCAACGGTGGGGTCGGCACGGGCCACTTCCAGGGTGCCGGCGGTGGCGGCGAACACAGCCTGCTCGCCTGCGCCGGCCTCCACCACGGGGGTGGGCGGCGCATCGGTTGCCGGGGCGGCCGCACGCGCCAGCCGCACGCGCCCTTCGGTGACGGTCACCACCACGCGGCCCGCCCCGCTGCGCACGTTGAAGGCGGTGCCCACGGCGATGATGGACAGGTCACCCACCTGCACCACGAAGGGCCGGCCGGGATCGTGCGCCACATCGAAAAAGGCTTCGCCTTCCTGGATCACCACACGCCGCTCGGCCTCGCTGTAGCGGGTGGCGATGCGGGAGCGGGCGCCCAGTTCCACCACCGAGCCATCCGGCAGCGGGTTGGTGGCATGCAGGGCGACGGCGGTGCTGAGGGTGTGGGTGGGGCCCATCGGCTGGCTCAGCAGCGCGGCGCTGAGGCCCACGGCCAGGGCAATGCCGGCGGCGCGGGCCAGTGCGCGCCAGCGGCGACGGCGTGGCGCTACGGGCACCGCTGCCGATGGCGTTGTGGACGGGGGCGCGGCGTGCAAGGCCGCGCCGGACTGCTTCCAGGTGACCTTGATCTGCTCGAATGCATCCAGGTTTTCCGGGGCGGCATCGCACCAGGCCAGCCACTCGGCGATGAGGGCTTCGTCATCGCCGCCGTCGCGCAGGCGCACCAGCCACCGGGCGGCGGCCTGCAGGCGGGTCAGTTCGAGGTCATCGGCGGCGGGGGTCATCGTTTCATCCGTTGCCGCGCTTGCGCGGGGGTGGCGCCGTCGGCGCGCAGCTTGCAGTACACCAGCGCGCGCTCCAGGTGGACGTACACCATCCGTGGCGACAGGCTCAGCCGGCGGGCGATGTCCTCCACCCGCAGGCCGTCAATCCGGTGCAGCAGAAAGGCCTGGCGACAGGCCTCGGGCAGTTCTTCCAGGCTCTGCCGCACCACGTCGAGCGACTCGTTGGCCAGGGCGCAGCGTTCCGGCTCGTCCACATCGTCCAGCTCGTCGAACAGCTCGGCGCGGGCGGCACGTAGTTCGGTGCTGCGACGGCGCAGGCGGTCCACCGCCAGGTTGGCGGCGATCCGGAACAGGTAGGCGCGCAGAAAGCCCTGCACTTCCGGACGCTCCAGCTGCAGCAGACGCACATAGGCTTCCTGCGCCACTTCGCGGGCCTCCTGCACCGACTGCAGGCGCAGGGTGAGAAAGCTCACCAGAGCGCGGTTATGGTCGCGGAACAGGCTGGCGATGCTGCGGTTGCGCTCATCCACGCCCTGCCCCTCCGCGGCAGCGGCCTGGGATGTCGAGGGCTCGGGCACCCGCTTGCGCATGGCGTGGTTCTACTACAAAGGGGCTTCCAGTCCATAACGGATAGCGGGCGGATTTGTGCAATGGCATGATCGACACGCACGCAGCCGCGTGTTTTCGCCTTGTGGGGTCGTGCATGCTGCACGTCGCGCATTACGTGGGTGCCAGCGCCATTGCCGGGGTTGGCCTGTTTGCCGGGGAAGACATCGCCGAGGGGCAGTGCCTCTACAGCTGCGACCCGCGCACCCTGATCATTCTCGATGAAGCCCAGCTGGCGCTGATGCCGGCGCCGGTGCGGGATAGCTGGCTGCGCTATTGCTATCGCGGGCGCGGGGTGCATCGCTTGCAGGGCGCCTACTATTACTGCAGCGACGACGCCCGTTTCTTCAACCATGCCGACACCCCCAACTGCCGCTGGGTACCGGCGCAGGAAATCTATGTGGCCGACCGCTTCATCGCCGCCGGCACCGAACTGACCTGCGACTACTTCGACTTCTGCGAGCCGGAGGACGTGCCCTACCTGCGGCCGCCGGTGGCGGTCAGCGGCTAGGTGACCGCCAGGCCATCAGCAGGTACAGCAGGCCACACAGGCCGGCGCCCCAGATCAGGCCGTTGGAGTCCCAGCCGCTGAAGTGATACAGGGCGTGATCGCTGAGCCGCCAGTGCAGCCCGACGTGAATCACCGAGAACGCCGCCAAGGCCAGCCGCGCGCGTTCGCGCCAGGGCTCCGGCGCCTGGAAGAAAGCCCACAGCAGGGCGGCAAACAAGGGGACATGGGCCCACACGAAACCGACCGACGCCGTCGCCTCGGGCAGGGCGCGCAGTACATAGAGCAGCTGCCATTCCGCGTTGAGCGCAGCGTCGATCTCGTGGGTGGCGATGAAGCTGAAGGCGAGCAGGAACAGGAGGTTCTTCATGGGGCGGGCCTGTGCGGGTGCGGACGGCAGAATGATGCCGGGGCCCATGAGGCGCGCCAATAACCTCTCAGGTCATGTCACCGCCGCCCATCGCAGGTCCAGGGTGCAGGGGGATTCCGGGCGCGGCGGCAGGGTCACCGGGGTGAAGGCGCCGGGGGTGTGGCCGAAGGGCTGGAAACGGGTGAGGCGGCGCGCTTCGGCTTCCAGGGCATTCACCGGGAAGTGCTCGTAGTTGCGCCCCGCCGGGTGCACCACATGGTAGGTGCAGCCGGCCACGGCCTGCCCGGTCCAGCGGTCGTACAGGTCGAACACCAGGGGGCTGTGGACACCGATGCGCGGGTGCAGGCAACTCGGCGGCTGCCAGGCGCGATAGCGCACCCCCGCCACATAGCTGCCCGGCGTGCCGGTGCTGCGCAGCGGCAGGGTGTAGCCGTTGCAGGTGACCTGATACCGCTCCGGCGTGAGTCCTTCCGCACGCAGCTCCAGGCGCTCCAGCGAGGAGTCCACATAGCGGGCGGTGCCCCCGGCACCCGGCTCCTCGCCCAGGGTCGGCCAGGGTTCCAGCGCGTGCCGCAGCTGCAGGGTGATCCCGCCCCACTGCAGCTCACCGTGCAAGGGAAAGCGGAATTCGAAATGGGGCCGGAACCAATCCGGCTCGAAGGCATAGCCGGCCCGCTGCAACTCGGCGATGACCTCGCCGAAGTCGGTCCAGATATCGTGGCCCAGCATGAAGCGGTCGTGCAGCTGGGTGCCCCAGTGAATCAGCGGCCGGGTGTAGGGCGTTTTCCAGAACATTGCCACCAGTGCCCGCACCAGCAGTTGGGTGGCGAGGCTCATACGCGGGTGCGGCGGCATCTCGAAACCGCGCAGTTCCACCAGTCCGAGACGGCCGGTGACGGACTCCGGCGCGTACAGCTTGTCGATGCAGACCTCGGCCCGATGGGTGTTGCCGGTGAGGTCGGCCAGCAGGTGCCGCAGGATGCGGTCGACCTGCCAGGGCGGTGTGTAACCGCCACCCGGCGGCAGCTGCGCCAGCGCCAGCTCCAGTTCACCGAGCTGGCTGTCGCGCGCTTCATCCAGCCGCGGGTGCTGCGAGGTAGGGCCGATGAACAGCCCCGAGAACAGGTAGCTCAGCGAGGGGTGGTGCTGCCAGAACCGCAGCAGGCTGGCCAGCACGTCCGGGCGCCGCAGGAAGGGTGAGTCGTTGGGCGTGGCCCCACCCAGGACGATGTGGTTGCCGCCGCCGGTGCCCACGGCACGGCCGTCGATCAGAAATTTTTCGGTGATCAGACGTGCCTGCCGGGCATCCTCGTACAGCGCCTCGGTGCTGTCGCGCAGTGACGGCCAGTCGACCGAGGGCTGCACATTCACTTCGATGACGCCGGGGTCCGGGGTGAGCTTGAGGCTTTCCAGGCGCGGGTCGGGCGGTGGTGCGTAGCCTTCGATCCGCACCGGCAGCCCGGTTTCGGCAGCGGTGTCCTCGATGGCTGCGATCAGGTCGAGGAAGTCCTCGGTGCGCTCCACCGGCGGCAGAAACACGTACAGCCAGCCCCCGCGCGATTCCACGGTCATCGCCGTGCGGACGTTACCGGCCTGCACATAGCGGCCGTCACGCCGGGGCGGCGGCTGGTCGCGTTCATCCACGGTGCGCTGGCCCGCCGGTGGCTGCGGTGCGTTGCCCCGGAGCTGCAGGTAGGGCTGCCGCCGCGGGTCCGGGGTGGACAGCAGGGGCGGCAGCTGCGAGGGATCGGCCGGGAAGAAGCCCCTGCGGTCGGCCGGCGCCAGCCACGGCAGCGTGTCCAGCGGCAGCCGCAGCCCCATCGGCGAGTCGCCCGGCAGCAGGAACAGTTTGTTGCCGCTGCGGGTGAGCCAGCGCTCGCTGGCCCAGCGCGCGGCGGACTGCCAGCGCTGCACCGGCAACACCACGCCCCGCGCCTTGCCCAGCCCCTGCTCGAACACCTTGAGCAGGCTGCCGCGCTGTTGCGGGTCCTCCAGACGTGGATCGGTGGGATCGATGTTGACGGGCAGGCGCCGCTCGCGCACCAAGGCGAGCAGGGGGTCCTCAAACGCCTCGACCACGTTTCGCGGGTCCACGTCCAGACGCTCCGCCACCCCGGTGAGGAGCCGCCGTGCGGCGCGCAGATCGGGCGGACTGAGCGCATCCGGCTCGTTGACCGGCGCCCGCCACAGCGGCTGGCCGTCCTTGCGCCAGTACAGTGTCCAGGCCCACCGCGGCAGCGGTTCGCCCGGATACCACTTGCCCTGTCCGTAGGTGAGCAGTCCGTCCGGCGCGATACGTCGCCGCATGCGCAGCGCCAGGTGATAGGCGAGGCGCTCCTTGGCGGCACTGACGGCCCCGGTGTTCCACTCCGGCCCCTGCGGGTCATCCAGCGATACGAAGGTGGGTTCGCCGCCCATGGTGAGACGCACGTCGCCTGCCCGCAGATCCGCATCCACCTGCTGCCCGAGCGCGTCGATGGCGGCCCACTGGGGCGCGGAGTACGGCAGGGTGACGCGCGGCGTTTCGCGCACGCGGGTGACCGCCATGTGGTGGTCAAAGCTGACTTCGCAGAGATCCATGCTGCCACTGATGGGTGCAGCCGACTGCGGGGTCGGTGTGGCCGACAGCGGAATGTGCCCCTCGCCGGCAAACAGGCCGGAGGTGGGGTCCAGCCCCAGCCAGCCGGCACCGGGCACGTACACCTCCACCCATGCGTGCAGGTCGGTGAAGTCCACCTCGGTGCCGCTGGGCCCGTCCAGCGACTTCACATCCGGCGCGAGCTGTATCAGGTAGCCCGAGACGAAGCGGGCCGCCAGCCCGAAGCTGCGCATCACCTGCACCAGCAGCCAGCTGGAGTCACGGCAGGAGCCACTGCCCAACGCCAGGGTTTCCTCCGGCGTCTGCACGCCGGGCTCCATGCGGATGAGGTAGCGCACCCGGTCGCGCACCTGTTGGTTGAGCGAGACAAGGCGATTGACGGTTCCGGTTTCGCCGAGGTCCAGCGCCGCGACGAACCGCTCCAGTGCGGCACTGCCGTCGTCGACGATGCGGTAGGGGGCGAGTTCGCGCGCAAGGCTGTCGTCGTAGTCCCAGGGAAAGGCCTCCGCCTCCGGCGCCACGAAGAAATCGAAAGGGTTCTGCACCGCCATGTCCGCGGTGAGATCGACCGTCACATCAAAGTGGGTGACCGGATCGGGAAACACCACACGGGCCTGCCAGTTGCCGAACGGGTCCTGCTGCCAGTTCAGAAAGTGGGGCGCGGGCTCGATTGCCAGCCGGTACCCCAGCACCGGCGTCCGCGCATGCGGCGCAGGCCGCAGGCGGATGATCTGCGGCGACAGGCGCACCGGCCGATCGTAGTGATAACGGGTCTGGTGCAGGAGTTTGGCGTGCAACGGCATGAGAGGGTCGCCACGGTGAGGACAGGGTTCACATGGCAAATCCGATGCCAGTCCCGCCATACTGCGCCAAAAATCGGTTGATCGGCATGATTGCGTCTCCCCCTTCCGTCTCCCGCCACCTGCGCCTGCGGGGGCTCCGTCACCATGTACGTTGCTGGGGCGACCCGGCGCGCCCCTGGGTGTTGCTGGGCACCGGCTGGCTGGACTGCTCCGCCACCTTCGGCCCGATGGTGGCCGGACTACTGCCGGACTTTCACGTCATCGCCCCCGACTGGCGCGGCCTGGGCCATAGCGAATGGCCGGCCGATGGCTACTGGTTTCCCGACTACATGGCCGACGTCGATGCCCTGCTGAAAGCGCTCGCACCCGACGGCCCGATCCATCTGGTCGGCCACAGCATGGGTGCCCAGGTGTTGTCGCTGTACGCGGGCCTGCGCCCGGAACGGGTGCGCCGGCTGGTGCTGCTCGACGGCCTGATGATGCCGGACCGCGGCCCGGCGCAAGCCCCGGAAAAACTGGTGCGCTGGATGGAGCAGCTTGGGCGCGAACGTCCGCCGAAGTACTACGACAGCTTCGACACGCTGGCGCAACGGATCCGCAGGCAACACCCGCAGCTCAGCGATGGCTGGGCGCAGTTCATCGCCCACGGCTGGGGCGCCGAGGAGGGCCAGGGCCGCATCCGGCTGCTGGCCGACCCCCGGCATCACCTGAGCATGCCCATCCCCTACCGGGTGGCGGAAAGCGAAGCGGTGTGGGCGCGCATCACCGCCCCGGTGCTGTTCATCGATGCCGGGCGCTCGATCTTTCGCAGCGCCCTGCCCGAAGCCGAGCATGTGCGCCGCCGGGCCGCCTTCGCGAACCAACGCACCGAGGTGATCGCCGATGCCGGCCACATGCTGCACTGGGACGCCCCCGAGGCCACGGCGGCGTCAGTGAAAGCCTTTCTGCAGGGATAGAATGCGGCCATGAACGCTCCCCATTGCTGCATCGTCGGTGCCGGCCCCGGCATCTCCGCCGCCGTTGCCGAGGCCTTTGCCCGGGACGGGTGCAACGTCTCGCTGCTGGCGCGACGCCCCGAGCGGCTGAAACCCCTGGTGCAGGACCTGCAGAAGAAAAGCGGCCGCACCGCCTGTGCGCTGGGCTGCAACGCCAGCGATGAAACCGATCTGCGCGGCGCCATCGCCCAGGCCGAGAGCATGCTCGGGCCGACGCAGGTGCTGGTGTACAACGTTGCGGCCTCGGAAACCGGCCGCCCCAGCGGCCTCAGCGGCGACCAGCTGGTGGCGGATTTCCGCGCCAATGTCGTGGGCGCCCTGGCCGCAGCCCAGGCCGTCACGCCGGGCATGCGCGACATGCGGCGCGGCACCATCCTGTTCACCGGCGGCGGCTTCGCCTACGAGCCCGCGCACAACTATGCCTCGCTGTCGCTGGGCAAGGCGGCACTGCGCAACCTCACCTATTCGCTGGCGCAGGAGCTGGGCGTGTATGGCATTCACGTGGCGACCGTCACGGTGTATGGCTTCATCCAGTCCGGCACCCATTTCGATCCCAAGCGGATCGCCCAGACCTTCCTTGATCTGCACCATCAGCCCAAGGGCCATTTCGAGATCGAAAAGGTCTTCAAGTAACGTGCACCGCCCGCCGTTCCCGTTCACCCGTGACGTCGCCGGCCTGCGAGACGGCCGCTTCGATGTCCTGGTGGTCGGCGGCGGTATCTATGGCGCCTGGGCGGCGCTGGACGCCGCACAACGCGGGCTCAGCGTGGCGCTCATCGAAAAGACCGACTGGGGTGCGGGCACCTCGCAGTCGTCCAGCAAACTCATCCACGGCGGCCTGCGCTATCTGGAGCACTACGAGTTCCGGCTGGTGCGCCACGCCCTGCACGAACGCAAGGTGCTGCACCGCATTGCCCCCCACCTGGTGCGGCCGCTGGATTTCATCCTGCCGGTGTTCAACGACCAGCGCGTCGGCCCGTTCATGCTGTCCTGCGGGCTCACGCTGTATGACCTGATGGGCATGGGCGGGCAGCCGGTGCGTCGGCATCGCTATTTCCGCGCGCGGCGCCTGCGGCGGGACTACCCCTATCTGGATGCCCGTGGCCTCGAAGGCGGTTTCCGCTATGGCGACTGCCAGGAGGATGACGCCCGCATGAGCCTGGTGGTGGCCGCAGCCGCGCATGGCGCGGGCGCAGTCTGCGCCAACGGGGTCGAGGCTCTGACGCTGGATGCCGAAGGCGCCGAAGTCCAGACCGACGAGGGCGAGCGCTTCCGTATTCGCGCCCGCCGCATCATCAACACCGCCGGCCCCTGGGCGATGCGCCTGCTGGGCGAGGATGCGCCCCCCACCCGACTGGTCAAGGGCATGCACCTGGTGATGCCAGGCGTGCCCGGCCTGCGCAACGCCTTCCTGCTCACCGCCGACGACGGCCGCGTGTTCTTCGTCATTCCCTGGTATGGCCGCACCCTGGTGGGCACCACCGAGCAGACCATCGCGCGCGCCGAGGATGCCCTGCCGACCGAAGGTGAAACCGACTATCTGCTGAGCGCCGTGGCCCGCGCCATGCCCGGCCTCGGCTGGCGCCGCGAGGACGTGATCAGCCGCTTTGCCGGCACCCGCACGCTCAACGCCGCACCCGCCGCCTCGTTGGCAGCGGTGAGTCGCGAGTTCGAGATCCTGCGTCCGCGCGAATTCGTCTACATGCCGGTGGGCGGCAAGTACACCACCGCCCGCTGCGACGCCGCCGAGGTGGTCGACGCGGTGGCCCACGACCTCGGACTCGACCGCCCCAGCCTCACCGGATCCACCCGTCTTCCCGGCGCTCCGGAGGGCGACTTCGCGCGCTGGCGCAGCGCCACCATGGCCCGCCTGATCGCCGCCGGTGTCGATGCCGAGGCCGCCCACACCTGTGCCCTGCGTCATGGGCAGTACACCGAATCCCTGCTGTCGCTGATGGAGGCGGACCGCCGCCTCGGCCAGCGCGTTCACCCCGCCGCGCCCTTCCTCCAGGCTGAACTCCAGTGGGCGCAAACCCACGAGATGGCCCGCAGCGAGGACGACCTGCTGCGACGACGGATGCCCTTGCGGCTGATTGTGGGGTGAGCCCCACCGTTCCGGCTGAGGTTGCCACGCCCGCTGCGCGGGCTGGATGCCCGATCAGGTCGGGCATGACGGTAGAGGGATAAAAGACGTCATCCCGGGCTCGACCCGGGATCCAGCTGCAACGGTCGGGGCTCGATGCCCGATCACATCGGGCATGACCATCGGAAGCGCAGGGAGGGGGTCGGCACGCCGCCGACACCCCCCGCGACAGTGCTTACATCAGATACGTCGACTTCCAGTGGTAGTAGCCGTTCAGCGCCTCCGGCCCCAGCTCGCGGCCGATGCCGCTGGCCTTGACCCCACCGAACGGCGAACCGATGGCCGGGGCATAGCCGTTGATGCCGACGGTGCCGGTGATGATGCGGTCGGCGACGGCACAGGCATGCGCCTCGTCCTTGCCCCAGACGGTGCCGCCCAGGCCGAACTCGCTGGCGTTGGCGATGCGTACGGCATCGTCCTCGTCACGGTAGGGAATCACCGCCAGCACCGGACCGAAGATTTCCTCACGCGCGATGGTGGCGTCATTGTCGACATCGGCGAAGACGGTCGGCGTGACGAAGTAGCCTCGCCCGTGGTCCTTGGGACGGTCCCCGCCGACGACCAGGCGCCCTTCCTTGCGGCCGGTTTCGATGTAGCCCTCGACCCGCTGGCGATGGGCCGCGGAGGCCATGGGGCCGACCTGGGTGTTGAGGTCCACCGCCTCACCCACCTTGAGGCCGGTGACGGTGCTGGCAATGGCGTCCACCACTTCGGCATAGCGGCTCTGCGGCGCCAGGATGCGGGTGCTGTTGAAGCAGGTCTGGCCGTTGTTGAGCAGCGAGGCCATCGGCAGGCGCTCCTGCAATACCGACAGGTCGGCGTCTTCCAGCACCACGGCGGCGGACTTGCCGCCGAGCTCCAGGGTCACCGGCCGCAGCAGCTGACCACACTCGCGGGCGATGATGCGTCCGGCGGCGGTGGAGCCGGTGAAGGCCACCTTGTCGACACCGGGGTGGGACACCAGATAGGCGCCGACGTCACGGTCGGCGGCCACCCAGTTGATCACGCCCGGCGGCAGACCGGCTTCGATGGCCGCCTCGGCCATCAGGTAGCTGTCCAAAACGGTGCCGGGAGACGGCTTGATGACGATGGTGCAGCCGGCCGCCAGCGCCGGGGCGATCTTGCTGATGGCCAGCGCAATCGGGTAGTTCCACGGCACGATGGCGGCAATCACCCCCATCGGCACCTTGCTGACCAGCGTTTCGCGACCCAGCTGGGCGCCGCGGCGATCCTGGGCCTGGGGCGCTTCGATGAGATCGGCGTAGAAGTTCACCATGCTCAGGGCGATGCCGGCTTCAAAGGCACTGCTGAGCCACATCGGCATGCCGTTCTGACGCGACACCGCCAGCGCCAGATCGTCCTTGCGCTTCTGCAGGGCGGCGTCGAAACGGCGCAGCAGGGCGGCGCGGTCCGCCGGGGCCATGTCCCGCCAGGCAGAGGACTCGAAGGCGCTGCGAGCGGCGGCAACGGCACGGTCGATGTCGGCATTCTGCCCTTCCGGCACGGTCGCCAGCGTCTCCTCGGTGGAGGCATCGGTCAGCGTGAAGGTGCGGTCCGACGAGGGTTTGACCCACTCGCCTCCGATGAAGAAATGCTGCCGGTCCAGGCTGTTGGCGCCCATGCGAGGTCTCCTGTTGGTTGTTGTCCGGTGGGAAGGTCCCACGCTGATGACCCGAGCCTAGGCGTCTATCGCGCGCGCGCCTACTACCCGAATGGGCTGGTTTTACAGGGAACGGACGCGCTACCCGTGCGGGTAGTAGATCGAACGTCGGGGTCGGCCTAGGGTGTCGGGAAAAACGGATGAAGGAGGATCATCAACATGAACCAAACGGTCGCGCCCGCGTCTGCCCCTGAAAAACTCGACGTCGCCATCGTCGGTGCTGGCTGGTCGGGCATGTACATGCTCTACAAGTGCCGCCAGCTCGGCCTCAGCGCCAAGGTCTACGAGAAAGGACCTTCCGTCGGTGGCACCTGGTACTGGAACCGCTATCCGGGCCTGCACTGCGATGTCGAAAGCGTCCAGTATTCCTTCTCCTTTGACAAGTCGCTGGAGCAGGAATGGACGTGGACCGAGCGCTACGCCAGCCAGCCCGAGATCCTGCGCTACGCCAACCACGTCGCCGATCGTTTTGACCTGCGCAAGGACATCGTCTTCAACGCCGAAGTCAGCGCAGCCCGCTATGACGACGCGCGCGAGCGGTGGGCCCTGAAAGCCGAGGGTGTGGGCGCGATCGAGGCCCGGTTCGTGGTGATGGCCACAGGCTGCCTCACCATCCCCAAGGACGTGAACCTGCCAGGCATGGAGACCTTCAAGGGTGAGGTGTACAACACCCCGCGGTGGCCACAGACGATGCCGGACTTCGGCGGCAAGCGGGTGGGCATCATCGGCACCGGCTCGTCGGGCATCCAGACCATCCCCATCGTCGCCGAACTGGCCGGCCACCTGCACATCTTCCAGCGCACACCCAGCTACAGCCTGCCGGCACACAACCGCAAGCTGGAACCCGAGTTCGTCGCCTCGGTGAAGGCCAACTATGACGAGCTGCGCGATACCGCACGCCACCACCTCGTCGGCATCCCCGGTGAAACCTATGCCGCCTCCGTTTTTGACGTCGACGAGGCAACCCGCAACAAGATCTACGACGCGTGCTACGACACTGGACGGCCGTTCGCGCTGATGGTGTCCTTCGGCGACCTGCTTACCAGCGAGGACGCCAACAAGACGGCGCAGGACTATCTGGCACGCCGCATCCGCGAGCGGGTCAAGGACCCCGAGCTGGCTGAGCAGTTGATCCCCAAGGGGCAGTTCGTCGGCACCCGCCGGCTGTGCATCGACACGGGTTACTACGAAACCTTCAACCGCCCCAACGTCACGCTGCAGAACCTCGCCCGCAACCCCATCGACCGTATCACCGAGACCGGCGTCCGGCTTGCGGATGGCAGCGAGGTCGAGCTGGATTGCCTGATTTTCGCTACCGGCTACGACGCCATGACCGGCGCATTGCTGCATATGGACATCCAGGGGGAAGGCGGTGTCCAGCTACGGGATCGCTGGGCGGCCGGCCCTCGCACCATGATGGGCCTGATGGTCGAAGGCTTCCCCAACCTGTTCACGGTGACCGGCCCCGGCAGCCCCTCGGTGCTCAGCAACATGCTGGTGTCCATCGAGCAGCATGTGGACTGGATCAGCGACTGTCTCGCGCACCTGCAGTCACAGCACAAGCGCAAGATCCAGCCAACCCCTGAAGCGCAGGAGCAGTGGGTCACCCACGTCAACGAACTGGCCAACGCCACCCTGTTCCCTCGCGGCAACACCTGGTACATGGGTGCCAACGTGCCAGGCAAGCCGCGGGTCTTCATGCCGTACCTGGGCGTGGGGCCATACCGCGAGTTGTGCGACAACGTCGCCAAGGCCGGCTACCAGGGCTTCGTGATGGAGTAAGGACGAGCCGCTAACGCGGCGTATGATCATCTACACAGCGGTCCATAAGAATGAGGAGAATCCGATGAACCCGCCGATGGAGACGCCGCGCGCGATTCGTACCGCGCGTCGGCAGCGTCTGGCTGACCTGTTGCACCGCAGCGCGGAACGCGTACCCGACAAGCTGGCACTGGTTTACGGCGCATCGCGCCTGAGCTTCGCCGACCTCAATGACAAGGTGAACCGCACCGCCAACGCCCTGCAGGCGAAAGGCGTGGCGTGCGGCGATCACATTGCCCTGCTGTCACACAACAGCCTCGGGTTTGTCGTTACCCGCTTCGCGCTGGCACGACTGGGTGCGGTGATGGTGCCGATCAACTTCATGCTCAACGCCAGCGAGGTGGCCTACATCCTCGAGAATGGCGAGGTGCGGGGCGTCATCGCCGAAGACGCCCTCGCCAGCGTGGCGGACGCCGCCATCGCCGAAGCCGGCATCACGGTCAAGGTGCGCGGTGCCATCCGCGAGAAACTGGACGCAACTCCGGCCGGCTGGGACTGCATGCTGTCGTGGATGGAGCACGCCGACAACACCGCTCCGGATGCCGATGTCGACGATGACGACCCGGTGCAGATGATGTACACCAGCGGCACCGAGTCGCGCCCCAAGGGCGTGCTGCTGCCGGCCCGCAGCCTCTACGCCCAGTACGCCAGCGTGATCATCGACGGCGAGATGACCAGCGACGATATCGAGGTGCATTCCCTGCCGCTGTACCACTGCGCGCAGCTGGACTGCTTTCTCACGCCGGACCTCTACCTCGGCGCCACCAGCATCGTGCTGCCGGCCGCCGACCCCGGCACCATTCTCAAGACCATCGCGGCGGAAAAAGTCAACAAACTGTTCTGCCCGCCGACGGTGTGGATTGCCCTGTTGCGCCATCCGGATTTCGACAAGACCGACCTCAGCACCCTGAAGAAGGGCTACTACGGCGCGTCCATCATGCCGGTGGAGATCATCAAGGAAATTGCCAGGCGCATCCCCGATCTGCGTCTGTTCAACTTCTACGGGCAGACCGAGATGTCACCGGTGGCCACCATCCTCAAACCCGAGGATCAGCTGCGCAAGCTGGGATCCGCAGGTCGCCCGGCGATCAACTGCGAGACGCGCGTGGTCGATGACAACGACCAGCCCGTGCCTACCGGCACGGTCGGCGAAATCGTGCATCGCAGCCCGCACGCCACCCTGGGCTACTGGAAGAACGACGACAAAACAGCCGAAGCCTTCCGCAATGGCTGGTTCCACAGCGGCGATCTGGGGGTGATCGATGACGAGGGCTACCTCAGCGTGGTCGACCGCAAGAAGGACATGATCAAGACCGGTGGCGAAAACGTCGCCAGCCGCGAGATCGAAGAGGTCATCTTCGCCCACCCGGCGGTGTCCGAAGTGGCCGTGTTCGGCGTCCCCCACCCCAAGTGGATCGAGGCGGTGATGGCGGTCGTGGTCGCCCGCCCCGGCGAGACCGTCGAGGCCGACGCGGTGATCGCCTACTGCCGCGAGAAACTGGCGGGATACAAGGCGCCCAAGCTGGTCGAGGTGATCGATCAACTGCCCAAGAATGCCAGCGGCAAGGTGCTCAAGCGCGATCTGCGCATCCGCTTCGCCGACCGCGCGCAGACCCTCGGCTGAGGGTCCGCCCCCCATCGCAGTTTCCCAGGAGTGACCGTATGACAACCCAGGATTTCAAACTCGTCTCCGTCGTGCTCGCCGCCAGCCTGCTGGTGGCCTGCGGCAAGAAGGAGGCCCCGGCCGGGGAGGCCGCTGCACCGGCGTCGACGGCAGCCGCCGCCTTCGCTGCCGTGGATGGCGCCCGCATCATCAATGCCGATGCAGAACCCGGCGCCTGGCTCAGCCATGGCCGTACCTACAGCGAGCAGCGCTTCAGCCCCCTGGAAAAGATCAACCTCGACAACGTCGACGAGCTGGGGCTGGCCTGGCACTACAAGCTGGACGTGGACCGCGCCACCGAGGCCACGCCGATCATCGTCGATGGCGTGATGTACGTCACCGGCGCCTTCTCGATCGTCTCCGCACTGGACCCGGTGACCGGCAAGGAACTGTGGAAGTACGACCCCAAGGTGCCGCGTGACAAGGGCCGCGATGGCTGCTGTGACGTGGCCAATCGCGGCGTCGCGGTGTGGCAGGGCAAGGTCTATGTCGGCGCCTATGACGGCCGCCTGATCGCCCTCGACGCCAAGACCGGCAAGGTGGCGTGGGAGGTCGACACGGTGCTCAACGCCAACCGCAGCTACACCATCACCGGCGCCCCACGCATCATCAAGGGCAAGGTGATCATCGGAAACGGTGGCGCCGAACTCGGCGTGCGCGGCTACATCACGGCCTATGCAGCCGACAGCGGCGAGCAGCTGTGGCGCTTCTTCACGGTGCCCGGCGACCCGTCCAAGCCGGCCGAAGACAAGGCCATGGAACTGGCAATGCCCACCTGGAAGGGTGACGCCTGGTGGGAGTTCGGTGGCGGCGGCACGGTGTGGGATTCGATGGCCTATGACCCCGAGCTGGATCTGCTCTACATCGGCGTCGGCAATGGCAGCAGCTGGAGCCGCGCGGTGCGCAGCCCCGGCGGCGGCGACAACCTGTTCCTGTCGTCCATCGTTGCACTCAAGCCGGACACCGGCGAGTACGTCTGGCATTACCAGACCACGCCGGGCGACACCTGGGACTACACCGCCACGCAGCACATGATCCTGGCCGATCTGGAGATCGAGGGCGAGCCGCGCAAGGTGCTGATGCAGGCACCGAAGAACGGCTTCTTCTACGTGCTGGACCGCACCGACGGCGAGCTGCTGAGCGCCGAAAAGTTCGCCCCGGCCAACTGGGCCACCCACGTCGACATGGAGACCGGCCGTCCGGTGGAGAACCCGGACGCCGACTGGTCGGAAAAGCCGGCGCTGGTGTCACCCGGCCCGCTGGGTGCGCATAACTGGCAGCCGATGTCGTTCAGCCCCGAGACCGGGCTGGTGTACATCCCCATGCAGGAGGCCGTCGCCTATTTCGTGCCGAAGCCGGATGAGGAATATGCCGGCAAGGGCACCTGGCACATGGGCTCCGAACCGATCGCCCTGCCGGAGGACGAGAAGGCGCTGGCCGAGGCCGTCGGCGCCCACAAGGGCCACCTGATCGCCTGGGACCCGGTGACGCAGAAGGAAGTGTGGCGCCAGAGCTATGTGACCGTGTGGAACGGTGGCACCTTGAGCACCGCCGGGGACCTGGTGTTCCAGGGCACCGCCGATGGTCGCTTCGTCGCCTACAACGCCGCCAACGGCGACAAGCTGTGGGAGACCCCGGCCAACACCGGCGTGATGGCCGGCCCGGTCACCTACGAAATCGACGGTGAGCAGTACGTCACCGTGGCGGCTGGCTGGGGCGGTGCCTTCCCGCTGGCACTGGGCGCCCTGTCGGAGCCGGCCAAGGTGCATCCGGAAGCCCGCATCCTCACCTACAAGTTGGGCGGCAAGGCGAGCATGCCGGCACCGCGCAACGTCACCCTGGCGCTGCCGGAGCCGCCGGAACTCACCGCCAGTGCCGAGGTGATCGATGAAGGTCGCGTGCTGTACAACGGCCACTGCGGCATGTGCCACGGTCCCAACGCCATCTCTGGCAGCGTGCTGCCCGACCTGCGCTACATGACGCCGGAAACCCACAAGATCTTCACCGGCATCCTCGCCGGCGCCTATGCCAGCAAGGGAATGCCGTCGGTGATGGACAAGCTCGATCCCGAACAGGTGGAAGCCATTCACCAGTACATCATCAAGCGCGCCCACGACCTCAAGGCGGTGGTGGAAAAGCCCGCATCCTGAGTGCCCGGGACGGCCGATGGCCGGTCACCCCGTCGGGGGTGGCCGGCCTTTTTTGTGTTCAGACACTGAGGTGCTTCTGCACCAGGGTGTCGGTGAGTGCCGCGATGCCGGCAGCAGCAACCAGTCGTCCCTTGTCGAGAATGCGGAAGTCGGTGGCCACCCGCCGCGCGAAGGGCAGCTTCTGCTCCACCAGCAGCACGGTGAGGCCGGTGTCGCGGTTGAGCCGGATCAACAGGTCGCCGATCTCCGCGACGATGTTGGGCTGGATGCCCTCGCAGGGTTCGTCGAGGATCAGCAGGCGGGGGTTGAATACGAGGGCACGACCGATGGCGAGCTGCTGCTGCTGGCCGCCGGAAAGATCACCGCCGCGACGCCGCCGCATCTGCTTGAGCACGGGAAAGGTCTCATAGACCGTCTCCAGCGCCGCCGGATCACGGTCCGGCCGTACGTACACCCCCAGCCGCAGGTTCTCCTCGACGCTGAGCTGCGGGAAGATCTCGCGCCCCTGGGGCACGTAGCCGATCCCCAATCCGGCACGCGCCTCGGCGGGCCGCCGCAGCAGGTCCTCGCCGCCAAAGGTGATGCCGCCATCCCGCGTCGGCAACAACCCCATCACGCATTTCAGCAGCGTGGTCTTGCCCATGCCGTTGCGCCCCATCAGGCAGGTGATCGAACCCGCCGGCACGTCGAGGTCGACATCCCACAGGATGTGGCTGCCGCCGTAGAACTGGTTGACGGCGCGCACCTGCAGCAGCGGGGGCGCCGCCGCCACCATCGATTCATTCGCCGAGGTAGACACGGCGCACCTCCTCGTCGTTCTGCACCTCGTCGATGCTGCCCTCGGCCAGCACACTGCCCTCGTGCAGTACCGTCACCTTGCGCGAGATCGAGCGCACGAAGGCCATGTCGTGTTCCACCACCACCACTGAACGGGTCCCCGCCAGCGAGGTCAGCAGTTCGGCAGTGCGCTCGGTTTCCTGCGGGGTCATCCCGGCCACCGGTTCGTCCACCAGCAGCAGCTGGGGTTCCTGCATCAACAGCATGCCGATCTCCAGCCACTGCTTCTGCCCGTGCGAGAGCGCACCGGCGCGCTGATCGCGATGGTCCAGCAGGCCGATGATGTCGAGCACCTCATCGATGCGGTCACGCTGCGCCCCCTCCAGCCGTGCGAACAGGGCATGCCAGACGCCACGCGGTCCTGCCAGCGACAGTTCGAGATTGGTGAACACGCTGTGCTCGGTGAACACGGTCGGCTTCTGGAACTTGCGGCCGATTCCGGCCTGCGCGATCTCCGGTTCGTCCATGCGCAACAGGTCGAAGGTCTGGCCGAACCAGGCCTGCCCATGGTCGGGACGGGTCTTGCCGGTGATGACGTCCATCATCGTTGTCTTGCCGGCACCATTGGGACCGATGATGCAGCGCAGCTCACCGGCGTCGATGTAGAGCGTGAGCGCATTGAGCGCACGAAAGCCATCGAAACTGACGGTGATGTCTTCCAGGTAGAGAATGGTGTTGTGGCTCAGATCGACGCGGCTCGGCCGCGTGGTCGGGCGGTTGACGAAGTCGAACACCTTGTCCCGGCGGGTCAGCTCATGCAGCGTGTCGCGCAGGCTCATGGTGCACCGTCCTTGCGGCGCGACAGCAAGCCCACCACCCCACGCGGCAACGCCAGCGTGACGGCGACGAACAGGGCGCCCAGCGCGTACAGCCACACCTCCGGAAATACGGCGGTGAACCAGGTCTTGGCGTAGTTGACGATGCCGGCCCCCAGCGCGGCGCCGTAGAGCGTGCCGCGCCCCCCCACCGCCACCCACACCACCGCCTCGATGGAGTTGATCGGCGAGAACTCACCAGGGTTGATGATGCCCACCTGCGGCACGTAGAGCGCCCCCGCCACTCCGGCCAGCATGGCCGAGAAGGTGAACAGGGCGAGCTTGTAGGTCTCCACCCGATAGCCGATGAAGCGGGTACGGCTCTCGGCATCGCGGATCGCCTCGATGACGCGCCCGAAACGCGAGCCCGTGAGATAGCGGCAGGCCAGATACCCCAGCGTCAGCGCGATCACGGTGGCCAGGAACAGCCCCATGCGCGTCGACGACAACTGCAGGTCGTGCCCGAGGATATCCTTGAAATCGGTGAGACCGTTGTTGCCGCCAAAGCCCATCTCGTTGCGGAAGAAGGCCAGCATCAACGCATAGGTGAGCGCCTGGGTGATGATGGAGAGATACACCCCGCTCACCCGCGAACGGAAGGCCAGCCAGCCGAAGGCGAACGCCAGCAGCCCCGGCGCCAGCAGCACCATCAGCATGGCAAACCAGAACTGATCGAAGCCGAACCAGTACCAGGGCAGTGACTCCCAGTTGAGAAAGACCATGAAGTCCGGCAGCTCCGGGTGTCCGTAGACGCCGCGTGTCCCGATCTTCCGCATCAGGTACATCCCCATGGCGTAGCCGCCGAGCGCAAAGAAGGCGGTATGACCGAGGCTGAGAATGCCGCAGTAGCCCCAGATGAGATCGATGGCGATGGCCAGCAGGGCGTAGCAGAGATACTTGCCCAGCAGCGTCACCCAGTAGTCGGGCAGATGCAGGGCCGACCCGTCCGGCACCGCCAGGTTCAACAGGGGGACCAGCAGCGCCAGTGCCGCCATGACCCCCAGGAAGACCTGGCTGCCACGCCCGCCACTCGACAGCACACTCAAGGAGAACGGGGCGCGCATCAGTGGCCCTCCGCGGCACGGCCCTTCTGCGGGAACAGACCGCGCGGGCGTCGCTGGATGAACAGGATGAGGCCGACCAGCACCAGGATCTTGGCCATCACCGCACCGGCGGCGGGTTCCAGCAGCTTGTTGAGCACCCCGAGGCTGAGGCCGCCGATCAGCGTCCCCCACAGGTTGCCGACGCCACCGAACACCACCACCATGAAGGAATCGACGATATAGGCCTGCCCGAGATTCGGGCCGACATTGGTCAGTTGCGACAGCGCCACGCCGGCAATACCGGCAATGCCGGAGCCGAGCCCGAAGGTCATCGCATCCACCCGAGCGGTGCGCACCCCCAGGGCACGGGCCATCGCGCGGTTCTGCGACACCGCCCGCACCTTCAGGCCCAGCGAGGTGCGGTTGAGCACCGCCAGCAGGATGGCGAACACCGCCAAGGTGAACAGAATGATGAACAGACGGTTGTAGGTCACCGCAAACAGGTCGTTGATCTGCCACAGCCCCTGCATCCACTCCGGCGAGGCCACTGAACGGTTCAGCGGCGAGAAGATGGATCGCACCAGCTGCTGCAGCACCAGCGAGAGGCCGAAGGTGGCCAGCAGGGTCTCCAGCGGGCGGCCGTACAGGAACCGCACGATGCCGCGTTCGATGGCCACGCCGACCAGCCCGGAGACACAGAAGGCCGTCGGCACCGCCAGCACCAGGGCCAGCCCGATATGGTTGGGCAACAGCAGCTGCATGACATACGTGGTGTAGGCGCCGATCATGATCAGCTCGCCGTGCGCCATGTTGATCACCCCCATCACGCCGAAGCTGATCGCCAGGCCGATGGCGGCGAGCACCAGCACCGAGCCCAGCGACAGGCCGAAGAACAGGGTTTCCAGTGCCCCGTAGACCTGACGCCAGCCGTCGATGTCACCCACCACTTTGGTGGCCAGCGCGCGCACCTCGGGGTCGGTTTCGTTGGCCGGATCGGTCAGCGGCTTGACCCGGTTGTAGACCAGATTGCGCTGCTCGCCCGCCAGGGTTTCCAGCGCGGCCAGCCGGCGCTCCGCGCTGGCGGAGGCGAGATCGCGCACCGCCAGGGCAATGGCGATCTCACGGCGCACGCGGTCGCTGTCATCGGTGTCGAGCTGCGCTTCCAGCAGTGCTTCCATGTCGGCGTCGAGATCGCCGCTGAGCTCGCGAACCGCCCGGGTCCGCACGTCGTCGTCGGGGTCGGCCAGATCGAACTGGGCGAGCCCCCGTTTCAGCTGCGAACGCAGCCGGTTGTTGGTCCTCACCCGATCGCGCGATCCGGGCGTGGCGTCCGGCGCCAACGCGCCGGTCAGGGCGTCGCGCCACTGGGGCGCCGACGCTGCATCTGTGGTGGGATCGGCGATATAGACGCCGACATCGGTGGCATACAGCCGGTTGTCGAGCAGGGCGGCCAGCACCGACCGGGCCTGCGGGTGACGGCCCGCCACCAGGGCCTGGACCCTGTCCCCCTTTTCGCGGAAGCCGGCGTCGGGCAGCGCCCGTACCGTCTCGGCGAAGGCGGCATCCGCGGGGGGCGGCTCGGCCCTGGCGATACCGGCGCAGGCCACCAGTAGCAGCGCGATACCCGCGTGGAGCAGCCGTGGCAGGGAGTGGATCATGGCCATTCCAGTAAAGATTCCAGTGAAGATTCCAGGGGTGATGCTGGGCAGCGGTGCGTGAGAGGGGTGGCGACGGGCAGGAGAACCCGCCGCCACACCGGGTACCGCAACAACAGTGCCAATCAGAAACCGCCAGGACAGCACGGCGACCGGTCGGCCTCGGACAACATCGGAATACGGTTGCCAGTCCTCAGTAGTTCTGGCCCGAGCACTCCTTGGTCTCGGTGTTGTAGTTGCCGCACTTCAGCTCGACCCAGTCGGCCTCGATGACCTTGCTGGCAGGCAGGAAGTCGGACCAGGCATCCCCTGGCACTTCGCCGTCGGTTTCCCAGACCACATCGAACTGGCCGTCATCGCGGATCTCGCCGATCAGCACCGGCTTGGTGATGTGATGGTTGGCCAGCATCTTGGCGGTGCCGCCGGTGAGGTTCGGCGTTTCCAGCCCGGGCAGCGCCGTCAGCACGGCGTCGACATCGGTGGTGCCGGCCTTCTCGACCGCCTGCGCCCACAGGTTGAAGCCCACGTAGTGCGCTTCCATCGGGTCATTGGTGACGCGCTTGTCGTTCTTGATGAACGACTTCCACTGCTTGATGAAGGCGGCGTTCTCTGGCGTGTCGACGCTCATGAAGTAGTTCCAGGCCGCGAGGTGCCCGACCAGCGGACCGGTATCGATGCCGGACAGCTCTTCCTCACCCACCGAGAAAGCCACCACCGGAATGTCCTCGGCGGAGATCTTCTGGTTGCCCAGTTCCTTGTAGAACGGCACGTTGGCATCACCGTTGATGGTGGACACCACCGCGGTCTTCTTGCCGGCCGATCCGAAGGCCTTGATGTCGGAAACGATCGACTGCCAGTCGGAGTGCCCGAACGGCGTGTAGTTGATCATGATGTCGTCCGCCGCCACGCCCTTGGCCTTGAGATAGGCCTCGAGAATCTTGTTGGTGGTGCGCGGATAGACATAGTCGGTGCCGGCCAGCACCCAGCGTTCGACTTCCAGATCGTTCATCAGGTAGTCCACTGCCGGAATCGCCTGCTGGTTCGGCGCGGCGCCGGTGTAGATGACGTTCTTGGAGGACTCCTCACCCTCGTACTGCACCGGATAGAACAGCAGGCCGTTCAGCTCCTCGAACACCGGCAGCACGCTCTTGCGCGACACCGAGGTCCAGCAGCCGAACACCACATCCACCTTGTCCTTGGCCAGCAGTTCGCGCGCCTTCTCGGCGAACAGCGGCCAGTTGGAGGCGGGGTCGACCACCACGGCTTCCAGCTTCTTGCCGAGCAGGCCGCCCTTCTTGTTCTGTTCGTCCACCAGCATCAGGACGGTGTCCTTCAGCGTGGTTTCGGAAATGGCCATGGTGCCGGAAAGCGAGTGCAACACCCCGACCTTGATGGTGTCCGCAGCCTGCGCCGCGAAACTGGCGGCGCCGAGTGCGGCGGCCGCGACGATGGATTTGAGTTTCATGACAGATACTCCTTTGCTGAGGCCGCGATCACTGCGTCAGCCGTCCATGGCTGGCGCAGTGCGACGACCTGATGGTGTTCAGTCCCGGGGGCTCAGAACGTGAAGAGGGCTTCGATCGCGAAGGCGTCCGAATCACCGTTGGTATCCGAGCTGTCCATCCGGTACTCGGTGACCAGCAGCAGGTTGTCGCCAACGGCGTAGCTGGGTGCCAGGGTGATGGCGCTGCCGTCGTCGACGACCACGCCCGCGCCGTCCTCGATCTCGAAGTCGTGGTACCGCACCGTGAAACCGAAGGGCCCGGTGGCGTAGTTGGCCATCAGCAGGAAGCCATCGCCCTCCCCGGCAGCACCGTAGTCGGCCGTGTTGTATTCACCGGCGAAGGTGAAGCCCGATACCGCGTAGGACGCCCAGACATTGATGATGTCGGTGTCGGTGTCGCCGTCGGAGATATAGAACGCCTTGGCCGTCAGGCCTTCCGCGGGCATCAGCGCCAGGCCGAACTCGTATGCCATGTCGTCATCGACGCCATCGGTGCTGTTGCGGTCTTCAGGATTGAAGGCGCTGGTGACGACCGACCCCATCACGGCGAAGGTGCCGCCATCGAAGTAGGCCGACACCCCGTTCTGATAGAAGCCGTAGAAGTACGGGGCGTAGCCGGTGCCGCTGTACTGGAACAGGCCGGTGGGTTCTTCGGTTTCCCAGCCGCTGTAGCTCAGGAACCGCCCCGCCTTGACGCTGAACTGCTCGGTGAACGCCTTGGTGACGAAGGCCTGCTCGACGAAGGTTTCGTCATCACTGCCATCAAAACCTTCCCCGTACTCGATATCGACCTGCGCGGACACGCCACTGGAACCGGCATATTTGAACGTGGTTTCGAACTGGTCGATGCCGATGCTTTCGGTGGTGGATCCGCCGTCGGGGCTGAAGGAGGAGTACGACATGTCGAGAAAGCCGGAGATGCTGATGCCGCTCCCCAGTTCGATCTCGGCGTGTGCCAGCGGCATGACGCCCGCCGCCCCTGCGGCCAACAGCGCCGCCACCCCTGCCCAGGCCTGCGCCCGGTTCGTCGACGGCGCCCGGCAGACGCACGAACTCGCCGAAGACGGTTTCATGGTCGGTGTCGGGAATGCCGCGTCCGGTGTCGCAGACGAACAGCTGCACCGTCTCGCCCCGCCGACGCGCCCCGACCAGCACCCGGCCGGCATCCGTATAGCGGATGGCGTTCGCCACCAGATTCTGCAGCATGGAGCGCAGCAGATCGCGGTCGGACGCGACCCACAGGCGGCTGGACATCACGGTCAGGTCCAGACCCTTGGCCTCGGCGACGGGCGCGAACTCGCGGCGCAGTTCGTCGAAAAGGCCGCCCAGCGACAGCCGTGCGACATTGGTCCGCACGCCGCCGGCCTCCAGCTTGGACAGGTTCAGCAGGGCGGTCAGCAGACGGTGGGCGCTGTCGATGGCGCGGTCGGCGTTGACGGCCAGGGTGCGGCTGGTCGCGTCTTCCAGCGCCGGCTCCTCTTTCAAAGCGGCGATGAACAGGCGGGCGGCGTGCAGCGGTTGCAGCAGGTCGTGGCTGGCGGCGGCCAGGAACCGGGTCTTGGACGCCGTCGCCTCTTCCGCCAGCCGACGCGCCTCCTCCAGCCGTTCGGTGCGGTCCGCGACGCGGGCCTCCAGCCTTTCGTTGGCCTCGGCCAAGGCCTCAGCCGCACGCCGCAGTTCGGTGATGTCGGTGTAGCTGGTGACATAGCCGCCGCCCGCCATCGGCGCGCCGGTGGAGCGCAGCACGCGGCCGTTCGGCTGAATCCGCTCATGACTGTGCGGAATGCGGCGAGCCAGCGCCTCCAGCCGCCGCTCGACCCAGGCGCCGATGTCGGCCGCCGGCGCCTCTCCGCGCTCGGCGTTCAGGCGATAGACTTCGGCCACCAGCAGACCCACGTGGACGAAGCCGGGCGGCAGGTCGAACAGCTCAACATA
>CAKZHZ010000029.1 GCA_936928855.1 uncultured Polycyclovorans sp. | reverse complement strand
TATGACGCGTCGTCGCGCCTTGCCAGACGCCAAAAATCCTGGCGCGATTTCATCAAGGAATTTCTGGGACAGGACACTAGGCACCTGGCGCCAGAGACAGGCTTAACGCTCGGCGCGCTGGGCAACCGCGCGACGCAGCGCCGGCGGCAGGGAGAAGACAATGTGCTCGGCACGACCGGACAGCTCTTCAACGCTGCGGCCACCCAGCGCCTGCAGGCGGGCAACCACCTGCTGCACCAGCACCTCCGGGGCGCTGGCTCCGGCCGTGACACCGACCCTCGCCTTGCCTGCGACCCAGCCCGGCTCAATGTCCTCAGGGCCATCGATCAGATAGGCTGACACCCCCCGAAGCGCCGCCAGTTCGCGCAGCCGGTTGGAGTTGGAACTGTTCTTCGACCCCACCACCAGCATCACATCGCACTGCGAAGACAACTGCTTCACCGCATCCTGGCGATTGGTCGTGGCGTAGCAGATGTCATCCTTGCGTGGCCCCAGAATGCAGGGGAATCGCGCCCGCAATGCATCAATCACCCGAGCGGTATCGTCCATCGACAGCGTGGTCTGTGTGACATAGGCCATATGGTCGGCCCGCTGAGGCGCCAGCACGGCCACATCCTCCGGGGTTTCCACCAGGTGAATCCGCCCCCCGTGGCGTTCGTCGAACTGTCCCATGGTGCCCTCGACCTCCGGGTGTCCGGCATGTCCGATCAGCACTACTTCGCGCGCCTCCCGGGCGTAACGCTGCACTTCGATGTGCACTTTCGTCACCAGCGGACAGGTGGCATCGAAGACCGTCAACCCGCGCGCCTTGGCGTCTTCGCGCACCTGCTGCGAAACCCCGTGCGCGGAAAAAATGCAGGTGGCGCCGGCCGGAATCTCGGAAACCTCTTCGACGAAGATCGCCCCCTTGGCCTTGAGGTTGTCGACCACGAAACGGTTGTGCACCACTTCATGACGCACGTAGATCGGGCTGCCCAGCGCCTCGAGCGCGCGCTCGACGATCTCGATGGCGCGGTCCACACCTGCGCAGAAGCCACGGGGATTGGCCAGCACGATGTCCATCAGTCGGCGCTCCGGGCGGCGCGCTCACGCCGCCACTGCAGTATCGAGTCCAGAATCAGCAGACCCGCTCCGATGGTAATGGCGGTGTCGGCCAGATTGAAGGCCGCGAAATGCCAGCCACCCCAGTAAAAGTCGACAAAGTCCACCACGTAACCCCGGGTCACACGATCAATCACGTTGCCCAGCGCGCCGCCGAGAATCAGCGAAAGTCCGACGGCCACCAGCCGTTCGCCCTGGGGATGCCGCCGCAACCAGATCAGGATCCCCACACTGACCGCCACTCCCAGCAGCACGAAGAATGCCGGCGGCGCATCGGCCAGCATCGAGAACGCGGCGCCGGTGTTGCGCAGATAGACCAGGTTGAGGTGTGGCATCACCGGGATGGAATCGAACCACTCCAGATTGCGTACCACCAACTGTTTGGTGACCTGATCGAACAGCATCACTGCCGCCGACAGCCACAGCCAGTAGACGTTCTTGTATTGGAACGACATCGGAAATCCTCAGAACTCGTGAAAATATCGAACGCCGCCGCGAGCGCTTCGGCGGGCGCAGCAGGCAGGCGATTTTTTCACATGCTCTCAGATGAAGCGACGCTGCTCACCTGCCCCATCGATATTCTCGATGCAGCGGCCGCAGAGGGTGGGGTGAGCCTCATGCGCACCGACGTCGTCGCGATAGTGCCAGCAGCGTTCGCACTTGGCATCGGTGCTGGGCGTGGCCAGCACGGTGAGCTGATCACCTGTCTCGAACGTGAAAGCGACGCCGTCCGTGGCGTCCACCACCTCGGCACCCGAGGTCATGAACCAGAAACGCAGCTCCTCCCCGGGGGCCCGCAATGCCGCCGCCAGCGCCGGACTGGCCGCCAGCCGCAGACCCGCGGACAAGGGGCTGCCAATCTTGCCGTCAGCGCGCAGATCTTCCAACACCTTCTTCACCGCCCCCCGTGCCTGCTGCAGCCGACGCCAGTCCAGGCCCTCGCCCGTAACCTCGGGGAACCGATGCCAGGGCTGCGCGAACACCGAGGCGCTGCGGTCGCCGGGCAACAGGCGCCAGATCTCGTCGGCGGTAAACGACAGGATCGGCGCAATCCACCGCACCAGGCCCTCGGCGATATGCAGCAGCGCGGTCTGGGCCGAGCGCCGTGCCAGACTCGCGCGCGGCGTGGTGTAGAGCCGGTCCTTGAGCAGGTCGAGATAGAGCCCGCCCAGATCGTTGACGCAATAATTGTGGAGCGTGTGGTAGACCCGGTGGAACTCCCGGTCACGATAGGCCTGCTGCAACTCGGCCTGCACCCTCGATGCTTCCGCGATGGCCCAGGCGTCCACCGCCACCAGCGCATCGGCGGGTACAGCCTGGGTGGCCGGATCAAACCCATCCAGGGCCCCGAGCAGGTAGCGCGCCGTGTTGCGGATCCGCCGATAAGCATCGGCGATGCGCTTGAGCAGGTTGTCGGAGATGGCGATTTCCCCGGAGTAGTCGCTGCTGGCCACCCACAGGCGCAGAACGTCGGCCCCGAGCGAGCTGGTCACCTTCTGGGGCGCCACGACATTGCCGAGGCTCTTGGACATCTTGCGACCCTGCTCGTCCACCGTGAACCCGTGGGTGAGCACGCTCTTGTAGGGGGCACGCCCCTGCATCGCCACCGAGGTCAGCAGGGAGGACTGGAACCAGCCCCGGTGCTGATCGGAGCCCTCCAGATAGATATCAGCCTGCGCTGGCGGCGTACGCCCATTGGCGATGAAGCTGGCCTGATGCACGACGCCGGAATCGAACCAGACGTCCAGCGTGTCCGTAGCCTTTTCGTAGTCGTCACTGACACCCCAGTCGGCAGCGGTCGTCCCGAACCAGGCCTCCAGCCCCTCCTGCGCCACCGCATCGGCCACGCGCCGCAACAGCGCGATGCTGTGCAACGGACCTGGGCGGCTGACCCAGGCGCTTGGCATCGTACAGGGCGTCAATCGCCGAACGGCGGTCGTCCTTCATGCGGTCCGGGAAGCCTTCAGCCATCACGTCGCGATCGTGGTGGCCGGTGTCGATGCCCGCGAAGATCGGGTGGGGGTGGTCGAGGATCAGATCGTTCCAGCCCATGTGGGGGATCTTGAGCGACGGGTCCGAGGGCGAAATGGCGGCGACGGTGCCGGGGATCCAGTCGAAGCCGGCGGTCTCGGTGTATTCGAGGCCGCGCGTCGCCATCATCTGCATGCCGATGCAGATGCCCATGAAGGGGCGGCCGCCCTTGATGACGGCTTCCTCAATGGCTTCGAACAGGCCGCGGTGGTCGTAGAGTTCCTTCTGGCAGGCCGGGAAGGCGCCGTCGCCGGGCAGGACCACGCGGGAGGCGCGGCGCACGGTGTCGGGGTCGGAGGTGACCACGACCGCGCCCGCGCCGGTCTCGGCCGCCGCCTGCGGCGCTTCCGCCTGGGGCTGCGCGCCTTGTTCGGGCGCAACAGCTATGCCGGCGCGGATCAATCCGAATAGATGATCGTCGTGCCGATCATGTCGAGCCTGACGTCATAG
>CAKZHZ010000028.1 GCA_936928855.1 uncultured Polycyclovorans sp. | reverse complement strand
CCGGGACACAGATGTTGCTGGAGGGTGGGGGCAAGCTGGATGTGAGGTCGATTGCTGCCGATGCGTTTGGTAATGCTCTAGGAAATTCTATTGTCGGGCACTTGCGCAGTAGCGACGCGGAGCAGCAGAGCCGCATCGCGCAGATGCGTGTGGACATGGCGGTAGAGGAAGCCAGCCGTAGCGGTGCGATCGGATCGGCTACCGGGGCAGGTGGAGCCAGCCCGGTGACGATCTCGCAGGGCGAATGGTATGACCTGGTGAACAGCGGCAGGCTGGGTACGCCAGCTTATGCGGTTGCGCAGCTTGAGCGTCTTGGAATCAACGCGGCACCTGGGGCGGGCGGTGGCGTTCAGACCTTTGCTTACCGCGATCCAGTAGCGGACCTTGCGGCGCCGATTCCACTTCCTGTTGCGCAGAGCATCAGCCAGCCCCCGGGTTTCTGGGACAGCTTCGACTCGGCACGTGGCTCCATGCGGGACTACTGGTCTGGAATGCAGGACCGGGCTGTCGCTGGCGGTAGCTTCCTGGGCTATGCCGGCGCGGGTGGGATGCGACTCTTGGGCGATGTTGGGTACGGAGTCTTCGAGACTGGCGCTTCGATGCTCAACGACCCGAGATCAGGCTTCGCAGGCTTCGGCAAAGGGCTTCTGAATTTCGGGCCTGAAGCTTTCAACGCGGGCGTCAACATCGCGAAGACCAGCCTGGACGGGTTGACGCTTCTGGCGGAAACCGCGCCTTTCGTGCCGGGTGGTTACTTCGAGGGGTTCCGCCAGACCGATCCGTACAACATTGGGTTGCTTGCCCCGTACTCCAACTCAGCTGAGGTCGGTGGCGCGTTCCTAGCCAACGTCGGCTTGGGTGTGGGGGCAGCGAGGTATGGCGCTTACAGTGTGAGGTCGCCGGTTCTGTTTGAGCCGGTGCCGGCATATGCACCCCAAGGGATGACTTTCATTCCGCCGGGAGTCAGGCTGCAAAATCCGTTAGTGGCGCCTCGCTCGCAATTGCTTCCGGGCGAGGGTGCTGTGGCGACTTACGATGAGTTGATTGCAGCCGGAACGAAGGGGGACAACATCACGCCGCATCACATTCCGTCTGCCAATCATATGGCGCAGTATGGTGTGACAAAGGGTGATGGGATCGCGATCAACATGCAGCATCCTGTGCCGGGCTCAGGTGGCCGCCATCGGATGACCTTCACCTATGGAACCAATGCTGATGTTGGTTTATCTGCGCGGGATGCTCTAGCTGCTGGTGTGTGGGATGCTCGCAGCATTTATCGGCAGCAGGGTCTATACGATGCGCACATGAGGCAGCAATTGCAGGAAGTCATTCGACAGAACAAACTTGCTCATCCTGAGATTTTTATGAAGCCACCGAGGTGAGTAATGAGTGATGGAAATTTCGATGAGCTGATTGCAGAGCTTCGGGAGGTCGCTGCCGCAGGTGGTCCGACGTTTGTGTCCGACTTTGAGCGTCTTCTTGGGAGGATTGAAAAAAGAGATGATCCAACGATCATCGTTAAGCTGGCGCAACTTCTAGATGACAAGGTAGAGCATGACGAAGCGATGTTTTCGCTTATTCATGTGATTGAGCAATTTCCAGACCGGCAGTACGTTACAAAGCTGCTGGATATTGCCCCTGATCTATGCTGGCGCTCGCCTCGATGGGCATCCATTGTTTTTATGAGGGTATTGAATAACAAAGCTGCCAAGGATGAGTTAGTAGGGCAGCTTAGGTATGCACCCACTGAGGTCAAGGAAAGTGTCCATTCGTTGATGATAAGAATCAATGAGCGCAGCCCAGTCTTTCTTTCCAAGACCGCAGCCATTCTTGCGGTAAGCGCCTCGGATCAGGGAGCGGTACATTGATCTCCATTTTCTGATCTTCTATCCCACAGAGCAGCATTCACCCAGCCCCGCCTCGTGCGGGGTTTTGTTTTTCTTCTTAGCCGCTACTGCAGCGAGCGTCTACGATCGCACTGACTGGCTGAGCACGCCCTCCAGCATTTCCATGACGACCTTCTGCTTGGGCTTCGGGAGCAGCGTGATGCGTTCCATCTGCTGCTGAAGTTTGGGTGTTGGCCCGCGCTTGCCGCGTAAGCTCCCCCAATCGGTAGACACCTGAAAAGTAGAACTTCTGGCATGTTCACGTCAGCCAGGAGGTCACATGAAGAAGTCACGTTTCACCGAGGCGCAGATCGTCTCGATTCTCAAGCAGGCAGATGCCGGGGTACCCGTTAAGGACATCTGCCGTCAGGCAGGGATCAGCGTACCGACGTACTACCAGTGGAAGTCGAAGTACGGCGGCATGGAGGCTTCAGATCTGAAACGGGTCAAGGATCTGGAAGCCGAGAACGCTCGTCTCAAGCGGATGTACGCTGAGTTGGCGCTGGACAATGCGGCGATGAAGGACTTGATCGCAAAAAAACTGTAGGGCCGGAGCAGAAGCGCGAAGCGGTGCGGTACCTGGTTGAGGTGCATGCACGGCCACTGCGCCGGTCCTGTGAGTGCGTCGGTTTGTCACGCGCGGCGTGGTACCGGCCACCGCTGCATTGGACAGTACGCGATGGCGCCGTCATCGCTGCATTGGCCAAGCTGGTGGAGGACAGGCCAGCTCGGGGCTTCTGGAAATGCTATGCACTGCTGCGCAGGGCGCAGCCGGGCTGGAACCACAAACGGGTGTATCGGGTGTACAAGGCCATGCAGCTAAACCTACGGCGTGCCGCAAAGCGGCGCTTACCCAAACGGGAACGGGGTCCGCTTTATGTACCGAAGCTGCCCGATACGGTGTGGTCAGCCGACTTCATGTCCGATGCGTTGGCTTGTGGTCGCCGGTTCCGCACATTCAACGTGGTCGACGACTTCAACCGCGAACTGCTGCATATTGAGGTGGACACCTCCATCACGTCTACCCGGCTGATCCGGGTCTTCGATCAACTGCAGCGTGATCATGGGCTACCGCAGGTTCTACGGACCGACAATGGTCCTGAATTCCTTGGGGAGAGCTTCGTGCAATGGGCCAAGCAACAGGGGATGGCGATTCAGTACATCCAGCCTGGAAAGCCGAACCAAAACGCCTACATCGAACGATTCAACCGGACATTCCGTGAGGAAGTGCTCGATGCTCACCTATTTGCTCGGCTCGACGATGTCCGAGAAGCAGCGTGGTGGTGGATGATCGAGTACAACGAGCAGCGCCCCCACGATGCCCTCGGCGATCTCACTCCCGCCGAGTACCGCCAGCAAATCACCCAGAGTTCTAGTTTCGGAATGTCTGCTTGACGGGGAAGCTTACGTGCCGACCTTCTCGGCCCACCAGCGCAGATGCGCCATGCGGTTCTTGATCGTGCCAGCCGACAGGCCTTCAGCTTGCCAGCGCTGTAACAGAGCTTCGACATGCTTGCCCTTTAGCGAGGTGGCCCGCATCTGGCGGAAGCCTGCTTCGCGCAGTTGGCGGGCGGCCAGGGTCAGTGACCGTTGCCGGTCGGCCTGTGTGTTGTGGCTGCCGTCACGGTTGCGCTGGCAAAGCTGCCGCAGGGTGTAGGTCAAGTCGTCCATCGTCCGGCCTCCCAGCAAAGCGCCGTACTGCGTTGTCCTGAAGTTCGGTGGTTAGTGTTGGTGCCAACTCGCCAAGGCGAGATCCCGTGAGGGCAAGGGCATGGTGTTCAGGAGACACCAGTGCCTCGGATGAGGCGTCCGTCTTGCTCCCTGCTGGAAGCCCGGACGGAGGTACTGCAAGACGAAAGTGATGTGAACGTGGACGAGTCCTCCTATGAAGTGAGTGGGATGAGAAATGCAGCGGCAGCCCTGTGTGTTGCGCACAGGCAATTGCCGCAAGGGACGGTGCGCCAGGTGGCGCGGTAGGGATGAGTTCAGACAGACGAAGAAGGCTCCGCCCTGGGTCGGGCCGGTATGCGGTCGGAGCCTGGGCATACCTGGTGCGGTTCCACCCTGTCGGGCCAGCGCTTGCAGGAACCTGCGCTGTTGGGGTTGCCGATGTACGAAGCCCATCGGTCTTGGCGACTGCCCGGTCAGTGTAGGGCGGCCATCATCATGTCTGCCGCACGCAATAGGATTTGGTATTCGCCCGCATTGTTGCTGGCGTGTGCGGGGCCGTCACTGCGGCTGGCAGTGACGGCCCATTTCGCGGCAGCATTTACTACGCAGGATGCGGCTGCCATCCCCTGGCCTGCATTGCCTGCGCTGCGATGCCCCCAGCGTTCGTCGGGGCATTCAGCATCTTGCGGATGTTGGCGATGTGCGCCAGGGCGGTTTCACGCGATGCCGGTGGCGCAGTCGGTTCTGGGCGGTGTTCGGTGCGTGGCACACCGGCAGGCCGATTTTCGACAGGCCATGGGGTGGCAGATGTCTCCTTACGACCTGCCCACAAGCGGAACTCGTCCGCAAAAACGCGCTTCACCAAGGCGAAGAAGTAGGCCACGACATTGCACACGGTGCCGCTCTGGCTGCGTGCCTGCAACTCGTCGAGTACTTCCTGGCGATGCTGCGGCGGCAGCCGCCGCAAGGCGGCCTGCACGTCCTTTTGCTGGTCTGCCTGGGCATTGCTCAGGCAAGGCGGCAAGCTCACCGACTGAGATGCCGGATCGCCGTCGCCTTTGCCTTCGCGCGCGCGGTACGTACGTTCTTTTTTATACATATACGTCTTATACGTACCGCCCTGCTCAGCCGTCATGTGGCGAGCGTGCCCGGTCTGTTGCGGAACAAGCGTGCTGCCAGCGGAATCGCCAGGCAATGGCCGTGGGGCGGCTGCCTCGTTCACCTGCGACGGCGGCGTCGGGGGCAAATCATCGTCATCACCGAGCTGATCGTGGGCTGCAATGGAAGCGGCTTCAGGTGCCTGCGCCAGCGTTGCCTGAATGTGGACGGCTACCCGATCCACTTGGTTGTTTTCGTGGCCGATAGACGCGTGCAGAAGCGCGGGCAGACTGGCATCGAGTGTGCGGGCCTGCTGGAAGTGCAGGGCGCTTTCGTGAACCTGATACAGCTCGCTGAGCACATGCCCCGTCAGAGGGTCGCGTTGCTGGCCGACCAGACTGATCCACCCCGTCAGCCGAAGCACAACGAGGACGCGCCGGGCCGTCTCGCACCCGGCCCTCTGCCCCAGCGGGGTAGAGGTGAGATAGCGGCGCAACTGCCCCAGATTCGCCAGTGGGCTGATTCCCTCGGCAGAGCACAGCATGCGCAGCACCTGCCAGCCATTGCGCTCCAATGGTGTGAGGCGGGCATCGAGCATGAGCGAGGCCGGCGTGGCGAACAGAGCGTCTTGCCCCAGCGGGTTGTGGCGGGTGTGATGGTCTGCCATGAGAGTTCTCCAAGGTCTGGGCCACAGCGGCCCGTTCCCCTGCATCTCATCGCGTACCGTTCCATGCGTCAGCCAACAATGCGGTCTTCGTCATACCCGTTATATCCGGCAGGCGCAGCGCTGGCACCGGCATCCAGACTGATCTATCATCCCGATACCCCTATGGGGGTACAACTGGGGGTACTTCCAGCAATTCCCGCGAAGGCCGTGGCCAGATTTCCCCGCGAAACCTAGTGTTCACGGCCCTTTGCCGACCGATCAACGTTTAAACGTGTGATCAACGTCTGACCCCCTGCACCTGCCACCCGTATCTCGACGGAACGCCTCAGTTCTCGTAAACTTCCGCCCCCGCGAATCAGTGGTGATGTAGCTCAGACGGTTAGAGCGAGGGATTCATAACCCCTAGGTCGGCAGTTCGATTCTGCCCATCACCACCACCTTTTCCCTGGCTTTAGCGGTAGCGCTGCAGCCACTGCTGATCGATGTGACCCTTCCATCGCAGCATCAGTGGGTGCGCCCACCACCAGCGCCCCCGGACCGCCAGCCCGGTAACCCCCAGATTGAGTATCGACAGCGCGCTGCGCTGCGGCCTGAAGGGCTTCAGCGACCGCCCCTGCGCCCGTGCGATCAGATTGGCGGCCAGCACGGGCGCCGCACGCACACCGTAGACGCCCACCCTGGGCAGCGGTCGAGGCTGGAAGTGGGCACAGTCGCCCACGGCGAAAACCCGGGGATCATCAGGTGAGCAGAGCGTGGCGTCGGTGCTCAACGCACCGTCCCCTGCGCAGGTCAGCCCCAACGACCGCATCAGCGGCGGTGGATGCAGTCCTGTGGCGTGGACGGCAAACGCCTCGGTACCGTCCCGCACCGAGACCACCTGAATGCCCAGATCCGCCAGCGTGCGCACCACCACACCGCGCGCACCGCAAGGCAGCCCCACCCCGACCCCCGAAGGCGCCACCAGCTGCACGCGCCGACGGACGCCCGTTCGCGCGAGGGCGCAGGCGATCTCGATCCCGGTGGCGCCGCCCCCCAGCACCGCTGCGTCACCCAGCGACGGAACTGTCAGCAGATCGGCCAGCGGCTTGGCGGCGTAGGCCATCGCATCGCCAGCGGGCACCCGTACCCGGCTGCCGATGTTGAAGCTCACCAGATCGTAGTCGTGCACGGTGCCGTCACCGGCCCGGCATTGCTGCCGCGAGCGATCAACCTGGGCGACCTCGCCGTCATGAAACGGCACGCCATGCCGCGCCGCCAGTGCCGCCGCATCCAGGCACCCCTGCTCGGCGGGCACGGTACCGTCCAGCACCGCGGTCGCCGTTCCCGAGTACCGGAACCACCGAGGCGACACCATCGCCAATGCACACCCGGCCTGCCGGAACCGCGCCGCCTGCGTCAGCAGGTGCAGGTGGGCATGTCCGGCGCCGACCAGCAGCACGCGCGCGGGCCGGGCCACCGCCATCAGGATCGCCGTCAGGGGCCGCGCTGCAGCAGCTGCGCCACCACCGCTTCCATGCGGGTCAAGCCGCCTGCGCGTCCCAGCGCAAGCGCCGCATCCGCTGGCTTGCCCATCAGCCATGCCGCCCTCAGCGCCAGCAGGGCACCGACCCGATTGGCGCTGGCGCAATGGATGAGCACCGGGCCCTCGCCAGCGGCCGCCATCGCGGCATCCAGCGCACGCGCGCTGTCGGCATTCAGGTCCTCAGGGCCGGCGATCGGCACGACCGCATAGTCCATTCCCAAGGTCGTCATCAGCGCCGCTTGATCGAAGCCCGCATCTTCGCTGGGCGGACGCAGGTTGATTACATGGCGAACGCCGGCCGCCTTGAGCGCCTCGAAGTCCGAGGGGCTGGGCTGCCCTGCGGTGATCACGTTGGGAAGCGGACGCCCCATCATCGGCAGCGCGGGAAACGAAGTGTTCATGAAGTTCTCGTCATCGGGTCCTCGCCCATGGTACTGCCGGTCGGATGACCGTTGTCATCGCCCCCCGCGCGACAAGCCCGCACCGCAGCCGCCGCGGAGAGGTGCAGCTGGCCGCCCCCCAGACGCACCACCAACGCGGTATGGCGCAGTTGGTCCATCACCGGCCCTTTCACTTCGGCCAGGTGCAGTCGCTGGCCTGCCTGTCGCAGGGCGCGCTCGAACGCCTCCAGCATCTCCAGGCCGCTGGCATCGATGAACCCCACGCCGGAGAGCACCAGGACCACGTCCCGCACGCCGGGTTGCGCAAGCACGCGGGCCTGGAGCTCGGCCTCCAGCCGCGGCGTGTTGGCGAAGTACAGGTGCTCGTCGATTCGCAGCAGCAACAGGGTGGGCCAGGTATCCACCACATGCCGATGCACATTGCGGAAGTGCTCGGTCCCGGGCACCTGCCCTACCTGGGCGACATGGGGGCGACTGGTGCGGTAGAGGAACGCAGCCAGCGCCAGGCCGACGCCCAGCATCAGGCCCTCCTCGATCCCCAGCACCAGCACCCCCACGATGGTCGCACCCTGGGCAGCGCCGTCCGCACGATTGAACGCCAGCGTCTGTTTCACGGCACGCAGGTCGATCAGCTGCCAGACCGCGACCACGATGATGGCCGCCAGCACCGCCTTCGGCAGTGCCGCCAGCAGGCCGGTGAAACTGCTGGCGGCCAGCGCCACCCAGAGCGCGGTGACGACCGCAGCCAACTGCGTCTGGGCACCTGCCTCGAAGTTCACCATCGAACGTGAGAATCCCCCCGCCACCGGCATGGCACCAACGACTGCACTGCCAAGATTGCTGAGCCCCAGAGCCCGCAGCTCCTGATCTGCATCGATCCGCTCACGACGACGGAACGCCAGCGCCCGCGCGACCGAGATGCTTTCGACATAGCCGATCAGTGCGATCAGCGCGGCCGAGGGCAGCAGGTCCCACACGCCATCAGCCCGCAGCACCGAGAGGCTGGGCCAGGGCAGCCCTTCCGGCACCATGCCCACCACGGCGACACCATGACGACCCGCCGCGTCGCTGAAGTGGGAAACCGCTGTGCCTACCGCCACCACCAGCAGCGGCGCCATGCGGCTGATCGCCAGTGCCGCCACCGACGAAAACCCCAGACGCTGCAGCCACGATACCAGCCAGCTCCTCGCCAACAGCAGCGTCACCACGCTGACACCGGCGAATGCCGCCGTCCAGATATTCAGTTGGCCCGCCCCGGCAAGCAGCGCCTGCAGCCCGCCGGGAAAGTCATGACCGCTTGCCACCACGATGCCGGTCAGCGGCCCCAGCTGGGTACCGACGATCAACAGCGCCGCCCCGGTGGTGAACCCCGACAGCACCGGATGACTGATGAAATGGGTGAGCCACCCCAGTCGCAGCAGGCCCATCACCAGCAACAGCCCCCCCACCAGCGCCGACAGCAGCAGGGCCCCGGACAGGTAGCGCGCCGGGTCCCCTCCGGCATACGGCGCGAGTGCAGCCGCCACCATCACCGCCGCCACGGCCACCGGCCCCAGCGACATGGTCCTGCTGGTGCCGGTCAGCGCATAGAGCAGGGGCGGCACCACGCTGGCGTAGAGCCCCACCTCAGCGGGCAGCCCCGCCAACAGGGCGTAGGCCAGCGCCTGCGGTATCAACAGGATGGCGGTAATGGTGCCAGCGACACCATCCTGCAGCGCACGCCCCGGCGTCAGGGCACGCAGGTCGGCAAGCAGGGGAAGCGGACGGGTTGGCAGCACGGCGGGTGACGGCTCAAGCGTTGCCGCATGCCAGATTGGCCGGCACCGCCACATCCATCAGCTTGGGGTTGGGTAGATCGAGGCTGCGCATGATCGCCACGTACTCGGCCTCGGTCCTGCCGGCGAGCCGGGGGTTGTGGTGCTTCTCCTCGCCGATACTGGAGGCGGTCCACCCCTTGTAGTCGTGCGCGGGATAGACCAGGGTCGCCTCCGGCAACCGGAACAGCTTGTTGACGATCGAATCCCAGCTCTTGTGGGGATCGCCGCCCTGAAAATCGGTGCGGCCGGTTCCCCGGATCAGCAGCACGTCCCCGGTGAATACGGCCCGAGGGTCCGCCGGATTGAGCAGAAAGCTGAAGGATTCGTCGGTATGCCCCGGCGTGTAGAGCGCCTGCAGCTTCACACCATCAATATCGAGCAGCTCACCTTCGTGCACGGCGGTGGAAACGCACTCCGCCTTGGTGAAGGCGCCCATCACCGTGATGCACCCGGTTTCCTCCCGTAACGCGCCCAGGCCGGTAATGTGATCGGCGTGGGTGTGGGTATCGATCGCGCGCACCAGTTTCACGTCCAGCGCGTTCAGCGCCGCAAGGTAGTGCGGCACCTGTGACTTGACCGGATCGATGATCACCGCCTCACGCCCCGGGCCGCTTGCCATCAAATAGGTATACGTGCTGGAACCGTGATCGAAAAACTGCCGAAAAATCATGACGCGCTCCGCTGGCAGGGTGGCCTGGTTTGTTATTACATTAATGAATATATATATTCCTAAAACAATATTACGCCTCAGCCCCCACCGCTTCAAGGCGGATTCCGGAGATCGCCATGCATCTGCCCACCCTACGCCACGTTGTGCTGATCGCCGGCGCTGGCGCCGGAGGCCTCACCGTGGCCGCCCTCCTGAAACGAGCGCGCCCCGATCTCGATGTCGCCGTGGTCGACCCCGCCGAACACCATGCCTATCAGCCCGCGTGGACACTGGTCGGTGCTGGCGCCTTCAATCCGGCCGCCACCCGTCGACCCATGGCCCGGGTGATGCCTGCCGGGGTCACCTGGATCCGTGGTCAGATCACTGAGTTCGAGCCCCAGTCTCATCACGTACTGCTGGCTGACGGGCGCCGTATCGGCTACCGGTTCCTGGTCACCGCACTCGGCCTGCAGCTGGACTGGGACAGGATCGAAGGCCTCACGGCGACCCTCGGCGCGCACGGCGTGTGCAGCAATTACCGCTACGACCTCGCGCCGTATACCTGGCAGACCCTGCGGCAGTTGCCGCGCGATGGACAGGCCCTGTTCACGCAACCGCCGATGCCGATCAAGTGTGCGGGGGCCCCTCAGAAGATCCTGTACATGGCAGCCGATCACTGCCACCGCGAACGTCGCCCGGCCAACCTGCACTTTCTGACTGCAGGCCCGTCCATGTTTGGCGTCCCCTTCTATGCAACGGCCCTCGACCGCGTGATCGCTCACTACGGGATTCGCACCCACTTCGGCCGCCAGCTGATTGCCGTGGACGGCCCCGGACGCAGAGCCACCTTCCGGGTCACTGAAGGCGACAGCCACCGCGACCTCACGCTGCCCTTCGACCTGCTGCATGTCGTGCCACCACAGTCAGCCCCGGCGGCGATCAAACGGTCGCCGCTGGCCGATGCCAGCGGCTGGGTGAATGTCGACCGGCACAGCCTTCGACACACCGGCTTCGATACCGTTTTCGGCCTGGGCGACTGCACCAACACACCGAACAGCAAGACCGCCGCGGCAGTTCGCGCGCAGGCCCCGGTGGTGGTGGCCAACCTGCTGCGCCAACTCGACGGCCGCGGCGAGGAACGCCGTTACGACGGCTACGCCTCGTGCCCGCTCACCACCTCGAAAGGGCGCATCATGCTGGCGGAGTTCGCCTATGACGGCGCCATCACCCCCAGCTTCCCGTTCGACCCTCGGGTACCCCGCCGCGCGTACTGGTGGCTCAAGAAGGCCTATCTACCGCGACTGTACTGGCGGATGCTCAAGGGCCAGCTCGGTCCCGACTGGCATGCTCCCCGAACCTTTGCCGCAACGCCCCCGACGATCCGGCCCTGACGCCATTACCGCCGAAACGGACCACGCACCTCGTAGGTGATGCCGCCACTGGCACGCCCGCCCCGCTGGGAGCTGAAATACAAGCGCTCGCCATCCGGGCTGAAAGCAGGTCCGGTGATCTCGGAATCGTCCTGCCCCACGATCTGCAGGATCGGCGCCACGACGCCATCCGGCCCGATCGCAGTGATCCGCATGTCGCCACCGTCCTCTGCAACCAGCAGATCGCGTGTGCCATCAAACACCACACAGTTGTCCACGCCTCGCAGCGGCGCCTCGCCCCCACCATGGAGATCGGCGGCGTAGATCAGTTCCACCGTTTGTGCCACTGCGTCGTACACCCAGACACGGTTGCCGCTCTTGCAAGTGAAATACACCAGGCCATCGACGTACCAGATGCCTTCGCTACCCGCGAACACCGTGGCCTCGGGCCGCCGGTTGCGCGCCTGCGGTTGCCCGGGATTGAGGGCGTCGATCCACTCCACTGCCAGCGGCGGCGAATCAAGAGGGATATCGCGGGAGTCCGAAACGCCCGGCACCACCATCACCTGCAGCACACCCTGCTCCAGTGCTGGACGCTCAGCGCCCTCCGGCCAATCCTCAGCGCTGGGCACAAACCTGTAGAACGTGGCATCCCCGCTGTCTTCGGTCAGGAACAGTTGCTTGCGATCCGGGTCCACCGCGACCGCTTCGTGATCGAAGATCCCCAGCGCGGGGCGCGCACGCGCCTGGAGCGCATTGCCAAAGGGAAGGCATTCGTGCACACGCCCGGTCGGAATCTCCTCGCAGGACAGCCAGGTGCCCCAAGGGGTTGGCCCGCCGGCACAATTGATCAAGGTGCCGCCCAGAATCCGATACGCGTCGACACGCTCGCCGGCCGCATTGAAGCGGATGGCACCGACGCCACCCGGCACCGATTCACTGTTGGACACATAGACCCAGCCCCCGTCGGGCGCCGGGAATGTCGCGCCCCCATCCGGAAAGGTGTGCCACTCATACCCCAGCAGCGGCCCCAGCAACCCCCCGACCAGGTCCGAGACAATGGGCAGGCCGGACTCGGCAATCACCCGCGAGGTGAAGCCTTCGGGAAGCCGGATGCCATTCTCGTCCGGCGCCTGCAGCGGCCCCAGCAAGGTCAACGAGGGCGACAGCACGGTGCCGCCGACCCCCATGCTGTTACCACAGCTCCAAAGCAACGGCCCTGTGGCAATCACACCGGACGTCGCCAGACTGCGCTGCAGGAAGGCGCGACGGCTGAGACCCCGAAGAGACGGGCGGGGATGATGATGCGGAAGCGTACGCGGCATGAAACGTTCTCGACTGGCAAGGAGGTGTCAACCGATTATTGTGCTGTGCACAAATGTCCCTGCGATGACAGCTGGCGGTGCGCCGGCAGGCCGCATCGAAGAGTTGCGGATCCGGGGGCGTCAGGCTACGATGCGCGCCCTTCGATTGAAGGCGCGTAGCTCAGCTGGTTAGAGCACCACCTTGACATGGTGGGGGTCGTTGGTTCGAGTCCAATCGCGCCTACCAACACGCAAAGCCTCCGGTGACCCCGGGGGCTTTTTCGTTGCCTCAAGACTCGAACCCACCCACACGGCAAAACTCGCACGTCAAGACGTGCTCGAGGGGAGTCTGCCAAAAGGCAGACGCCCCGCACACGCGAGGTCGAGTCCAATCGCACCTACCGGCTTCAGTAACGTACGCCCTTTCAGAGTTGACTGAACGTGATTGAAACCCCGCAGAGACCCTGTGAGGTGTTGCGTTCTGGCGCCACTGCGGCCCTCAACCGCGCTCTGCGGGGCCTTGTGGATCATCCCCCAGATCGGCAGCGGCAGCTTGACGCTGCCGCAGGCGCGCAATCAGGGCGGCAGCGCCAAGCGAAGCCACGGCGGCCGCGGACACTGCTCCCCCGCCCCCGCCAAGCCCGTCAATAGGCGAGCCCGGACCGCCACGTCCCTGACGGAACGGCCCGGTCACTTCAAAGATTTCGCCGCGCACCTCCTCCCCGGTCGCTTCGTCGACAGTGTGCCGCTTGCCCTGGCTGGCAAAGTACAGCCGGGTGCCATCGGGCGAGAACGCGGGGCCAGCCAGTTCGGAATGCGGCACCGGGTACCGAAGGAAGGGCGCCACGGTACGGTCCTCGTGGGTAATGAGCACCAGTTCCATGTTGCCGCCGTCCTCGGCCACAAAGAGGTCGTGACTGTTCTGATGCACCACCAGGTTGTCGACCCCCGTCAGCACCGCCGCATCCCCGGCATCGGCAGCGTCATAGAGCACATCGATGGTCTCCGTCACCGTGTCGTAACGCCACACCCGGTTACTGCCCTTGGTCGTGAAATAGACCAGCCCCTGGTCGTACCAACACCCCTCGCCACCATCGAAAATGGCGGCTTCCGCCACCTGATAACGGGTTGGCACCGGCAGCCCCAGCGGATTGCGAATGCGCTCCCAGCGCACCTTGCCGGCCTTGGCTTCGCGCACCTCGGGCATGATCGCCTTCCAGGGAATCTCGTCGACATCGACATGCGGGTTCGCCGCACGCCAGGCGTCGATCTCGGGCTGGTAGTTCCGTCGCTTGACCGGAGCCTCGTCGTCCCGCACCAACACTTCAAGAACCCCGCTGGAGAGATCGGGATACCGATCCGGCGTGTAGCGGTAGAACGCACCATCCCCCTGGTCCTCGGTCATGTAGACACGCTGGCCCACCGGATCAACCGCCGCTGCCTCATGATTGAACTGCCCCATCGGCACAATCCGGCGCGCGAGGTTCAACGACGTCGGATCACACTCATACACAAAACCGAAAAAGTTCTCTTCGCAGGACAACCAGGTACCCCACGGCGTCGGTCCACCCGCGCAGTTGTTATTGGTGTTGCGCAGGATCGGGTAGGCGTCGACCACATTCCCTTCCGCGTCAAACCGGACCGCGCCGACGCCGCCACGGTCACGGCAGAGGTCGGTCACCGGCAACTCCAGGCACTCGTCGGCAATGATCGGCACCTCCGAATTGGAGACGTAGATCCAGCCACCGTCATCCTGAGGAAACACCGCTCCGCCATCCGGCGCGCGATGCCACACGTAGGCGGATACGCCCCCATTGGCCAGGTCCACAGGGGAGTAGGCGCGCGCAATCCGCCGTGATCGAAAGCCCGGCGGAAGAAACAGCCCGTTCTCATCGGGCCCCACAAGCTCGCCATAGGGGCTGGGCCCCGGAGTGGCAGGCGCGCCATAGGCGCGTTGCCAGAAAGCGCTTCCCAGTGAAAAGGTCCCGGCAACAGCCAGGCCCTGGTGCATGAATTGACGGCGGTTGAGCATCGTTAAGAACGGGGGCGGGGAATGACCGATCACCATCGCACCCGCCGATGACATCGAGGTGAAACCTTGCGACCCGGCAGAGGTGAAAAGGGTGCGGACCTCACATGGCATCGGCTATCGTAAAGCTGTGTCCACCGTGCTTCTCGTCACCGTTGCCTGTCCCGCCAGCGTCGCCGAACCGTTGGCGCTGCACTGCGTGTCGGCACGGCTGGCCGCGTGCGTCGCTATCATTCCCGGCGTCCGCTCGGTCTATCGCTGGCAGGGGGAGGTCGAAACCGCCGACGAGGTGCTGCTGCAACTCAAGACCACGGATGAACGCTTCGACGCCCTGCGGGCGACGCTACTGGAACGGCACCCCTACGAACTTCCCGAGATCCTCGCAGTCCCAGTGACCGCGGCACACCCACCGTATATCGATTGGATCATTGACCAGACCCGATGAGAGTTCTCGCCCTGCTACTGCTGCTGCCAACGCTGACATTGGCGGCACCCTGGTCCCGCAAGACGGAGCCCGTACTGCTCACCGTTGACCAGGCGTTTCAACTGGAGCCTGTCACCTGGCGCGACGGCGTGCTCACGGCGAGCTTTCGCGTGACGCCGGGTCACTACCTGTATCAGGACAAGCTGGAGGTCCAGACCGACATCCCCCTCCCCCTGACATCGCCGCAAGGAGAGCGCTACGAAGATCCGCATTTCGGCAACGTGGTCATCTACCGCCATGATGTGGTGGTCACCGCCCCGGTGAGCGCCCCGCCGGCGGAAGTCACCGTCCAGTGGCAGGGGTGCGCCGACATCGGCATCTGCTATCCGCCCCAACGCGAAACCGTCGCCGTGGATGTACTGCCATGAACCTTCGCGGCACCCTCGGCATCCTAGCGCTGGCCTTCGCTTCGGGACTTGGCGGTTATTTCGCCTATTTCCACCTGCAACACGCCGAGCACCAACAGGATCTGCCCGCCCCCGCCCCGGACGTTCGTCTGACCGACCTTGGGGGCGCTGAGCGTCGACTCGACGAATGGCAGGGCCAATGGTTGCTGGTGAACTTCTGGGCCTCCTGGTGCCCACCCTGCATCAAAGAGATTCCGGTACTCGTCGACGCCCAGCAGCGCTGGGCCGCACGCGGGCTGCAGATCATTGGCCCCGCCATGGACGCGCCGGACACCACGCGGGACATGGCCAGGCGCCTGGGGGTCAACTACCCCGTGATGGCAGGCGATCAGGCAGTTTCCAGGGCCATGACGGCGCTGGGAGACACCCTCGGCGCGCTGCCGTTTTCGGTCCTCATCGACCCTGCCGGCCAGATCGTCGCCCGCCACTATGGCGAGTTCGACGCGGTAAAACTTGAAAAACTGCTAAAAGCACACGTCAAAGGCGATTTCTGACGAGATTTGTCGGTAACTTTCCCGATCTCGCAGATCGCCTTGTCATGAATCGGTCCACTCGTGCAGAATCCGGCTTCACCCTTCGCCGGACGCCCCTGTGCCCCGACTGCTGCTGATCAACGGTCCCAACCTGAATCTGCTGGGCACCCGCGAGCCGGAACGCTACGGCCACCGCACGCTGGGCCAGATCGAAGCCGACCTTGGACAGCAGGCTGCAGATCTCGGGCTCGAACTCGATTGTTTTCAGAGCAATCACGAAGGCGCGCTGGTCGACCGCATTCAGGCGGCTCGCGGCGAAGTCAATTTCATTCTGATCAACCCCGGCGCCTTCACGCATACCAGCGTCGCGCTGCGCGATGCCCTGCTGGGCGTCGCCATCCCCTTCATCGAAGTCCATCTGTCGAACGTGCATGCGCGTGAACCATTCCGCCAGCACTCGTACTTTTCGGACATCGCGGTCGGACAGATCGTTGGGCTTGGCGCGCAGGGCTACACCCTGGCGCTGATCGCGGCCCATGCCCATCTGACCGGCCTCAACTGAATTCCGCTTTTCGTCTTATCGCAATCGCGCTCCCTCCCACACACAGGATTCCGACACAATGGATCTGCGCAAGATCAAGACCCTGATCGAGCTTGTTGAAAACTCCGGCATCTCGGAACTCGAAGTCCGCGAAGGCGAAGCCGCCGTCCGCATCAGCCGTGCCTCGGCAGCGCCGCAGGTGGTGATGGCCGCCCCGCCCGCCGCGGCGGCTCCGGCCCACCGCCATCGCCCGCAACGACACCTCCCCGGCCGCCCGCCTGAAGACGCTCGGCTATCTCGACGCGGTGCTCGCCGCCCGCTCGCCCTACGGCTGGATCACGGTGGCCGAGCACGAGGCGCTCGTCGCCCACCACGCCGCGGGCGCTGTCGTGTCGTTCGCCGGGGTGGTGCGCAACCACGATGGGGGCCGCTCGGTGACC
>CAKZHZ010000027.1 GCA_936928855.1 uncultured Polycyclovorans sp. | reverse complement strand
GTCGTACGTGTCCGGGCTGGTCAGGACGGCCATTTCCTCGGCCACCCAATGGGCGCGCCCGCGCTCCTCGAGCATTTCCGTCAGGCGCTTGTAGACATCGCGCAGATGGGTGACGTCGGCCAGCGCGTAATGAAGCTGCTTGTCGCTCAATGGCCGCAGCGCCCAGTCGGTGAAGCGCGACGTCTTGTCGATATGGGCGCCAGAAACGCGCTTGACGAGCTGGTCATAGGCAATCGCATCGCCGAAGCCCAGCACCATCGCCGCCACCAGTGCCGCCACCCCGGCGGTGACATGCACCACCGTGCCGCCAGCGAAATCAAGCAGCCCCATCTTGAACAGCCACCCCTCACTGGACCAGACCCAGTGGGTCACCGGCACATAGACCAGCATCAGCCACAGCGCCGAGAACAACACCATGGCGGGAAACTTGATGCGCTCCGCGAATCCCCCGACCACCAGCGCCGGTGTGATGATGGCGAAAGTCATCTGGTACATCGCAAACAATGACTCGGGGATGCTGCCGCTCAGCGTATCCTCGCCAATGCGGCCCAGCATGAAATTGCCAAGATCGCCGATAAAGGCATTGCCGCCGCTGAACGCCAGACTGTAGCCCGCCACCAGCCACAGGATGCTCACCACACCCGTGATGACAAAGCACTGCATCAGCACCGACAACACGTTCTTGGTGCGCACCAGACCGCCGTAGAACAGCGCCAGCCCCGGCAGGGTCATGAACAGCACCAATGCGGTGGCGGTCAGGATCCACGCGGTATCGGCACCACTGAACGCCGTCTCCTGTGCCACGGCGGTAGCCGGCAGGGCGCAGAGCAGCGCCAGCCCAGTCTGTCTTGCAGTCATTTTTTCTCCCCAAGGCCCCAGCGAAGTGCGCCCCGGGCGGCCCACTGCCCCACGGTCGTGCACACCTTCGACCGATCGATCATAGCAGCGGATTCGCGCACCATGTCGGTGCAGCAATCGACCTGCTCAGGCGCTAGCAGCGGGCATTTCGGACGCTTGCCGCAATGGCGGCCGCCAGCGTCTGCAGTGCCTGTTGATACCCCTCGACAAGGCCGCCAATGCCCTCCCCGGCGGCCGTCGCCCGGGCACCCCCCGCACAACTCAGCGCCTCGCCCTCGGCCGGCCGCACCGACCACAACGCCTGCAGATCAACCCCTGCCCCGGGCCGCGCCTCGAAACGCCGTAGCTCCACCTGAACGCGCGTGACCGGCAGGGCCTCCGGGCGCGCCAGCCGGTACAGGTCCTGCTGATCCAGTGCCGCCACCAACGCGGCTGACAATGCCAGCCGCAGCTCGTCAGGCAGCGGTGCCACCCACTGATGGGTTTCCAGCACGCCGAACTCACCGTTGCTCCGCCGGACCACCAGTTGCGGCACATCCACCTGGCTCGGCACACGGACCGGGAGCAGCTCGAAGGCGGCCTCGCCCACCGGTGGCACCGCCGTTGCGTTGACGGGGGGCAGCAGCGTGTAGAAACGGGTGGCGGGCGGTGTTGCGCAGCCCGCCATCAGGGCGGCCATCACCAGCGCCAGCCCGCAACGGATATCAGTCATCGTTGACCTCCTCGGCATCATCCGGTTTACCCCGCAGCAGCGACTGCGGATTGCGCTGCAGCGTGTCGGACAGGTTGCGCAGTGAACGTGCGGCCCGGTCCACCTGCTCCATCATCGCCCGCATGTCCTGCTGCAGCGGTGAATCCGGGGCCGCCAGCGCACGATTGGCCGCCTCCACGGTTGCCCGGGTTTCCTCCAGCGTGCGCTGCAGCTCCGGCGCCAGCTCGCTGTCGATCTGGGTCATCAGCTGTTCCGCGCGCGACAGCGTGTCGCGCAGGTTGCCGCCAATCTCGCCGAAGGGAATCGCGTCGATCTTGGTGACGATGTCCGCGATCTGGGTCTGCAGCTGGTCAAAGCTGCCCACCTCGGTGGGAATCTCCAGCGGACGGGCATCGCGGTCGAGCTGGCGCGAGGCGGTACGCGGCAGGAAGTCCAGGGCCACATACAGCTGACCCGTGATCAGGTTGCCGTTGCGCAACTGCGCCCGCAGACCGCGGTCGATCATGCGCTGGAACAGGGCCTCCGGCGCCGGATCGTCACCGCCCTCACGTGAACGCAGCTGTTCGTAGGCACGGCCCAGACGTTCAGGGTAGATCACCGCCGTCACGTTGGAGGCGAACCGCTTGCGGCTGGGGTCGTACTCCAGTTCCAGATCGGTGACCGCCCCCACCTCGACGCCCTTGAAATCCACCACGGCGCCCTTTGAAAGCCCCCGCATGGACTGGAAGAACCGCATTCTCACCGGCATGGCCACGCGGTCGGCGGGCGCCATGGCGGTCACTTGGTCGGCATAGAGGCGGAAGGTGGCATCCGCCTCCGCAGGGGGCGGCGGTTCGCCACGACGGGGGGGCGACTGGAATGCCACTCCGCCGGCCACCAGGGTCACCAGCGACTGGGTGCTCAGTTCCAGGCCGTTGGCATCGAGGTTGACGTCAATACCACTGGCATTCCAGAAGCGGGTACGGGGTGTCACAAACCGGTCGTACGGTGCATCGACGAAGGCCTGCAGGGTGATGCCCTCGCCGTCTTCATCCAATTCGAAACCGACGATGCGCCCGACCGGAATGCTGCGGAAGTAGAGCGGCGAGCCGATGTTGAGCGACCCCAGTTCGTCACTGGTGAGTACATAGCGGGTGCCCTTCTGGTCATGGGTCACGGCTGGCGGCACTTCCAGACCGATGAATGCCAGCGTCTCCTTGTCACTGAGGCCGATATCGACCCCGACATAGGCGCCGGATACCAAGGTGCCGAGCCCGGATACCCCGCCCAGATCCACCCGCGGACGCACCACCCAGAACCGGCTGCCTTCCACCGCCACCGACGCGGCGTCCTTGCGCAGATCGACACTGACGATCACGTGCTGCCGGTCCTCGCTGAGTTCGATGGTGCTGACACGGCCGATCACCACGTTCTTGTAACGCACCTCGGTCTTGCCGGCCTCCAGGCCTTCGGCGCTCTCGAACTGAATGGTGATGGTCGGCCCCCGACCCGCGTAGGTCTGGATGATGAGCACCAACCCCAGGATTGCAGCCACCAGCGGCACCAGCCAGATCAGCGATGGCAGCAGGCGCGAGCGCGGCGTCAGCTCGGGCGTCGGCAGGCGGGACAGAGGGTCGTCGGAGTCGTTCATGAGGGTTCCATCTCGCGGGCATCCGGCGCACCGGCATCCCAGATCAGGCGGGGATCAAAACACATCGCCGACAGCATGGTCAGAATCACCACGCCACCGAAGGCCGCCGCTCCCGGGCCGGCCTGCACCTGCGCATAGCTCTGGAAATTCACCAGCGCCACCAGCAGGGCCACGACGAAAATATCGAGCATCGACCAATGACCGATCCGCTCGATCATGCGGAACAGCCGGGCGCGCTCCATTTGTCGGCCTCGTGCACCAAGCTGCACGCTCAGCAGCAGCCCTGCCAGCACCCCGATCTTCAACAACGGCACCATGACACTGGCAACGAACACGATCACGGCCAGGTCCCAGGCGCCCTCCTGCCACAGCACCACCACGCCGCTGAGGATGGTGTCACTGCGGCCGTCGAAGAAGGTGGAGGTCTTCATGATGGGAAGCAGGTTGGCCGGTATGTACAGCACCGCCGCCGCAACCAGCAGCGCCCAACTCATCATCAGACTGTGCGGGCGGCGCCGGTGAAGGGTGGCACCGCAGCGGGGGCAGTGGCCGTCCGTCCCCATCACATCGTCCATCCTGCAGACCTTTCCACACTGGGTGCAGCCGACGATGCGCAGGGTACGGGCGGTCACGATACTCATCGGCGTTCCAGGGCGTCGGACTGTGCCCAGAGGGCATGCAGATCCACGGTACTCAGCGCGGTCAGCATCAGCGTCAAGCCCGCCACCGCCCACAGACCGGGACCGATGATCACCGTGGCGGAATCGCCCAGCTTCACCACCGCCACCAGCACACTGAGCATGAACACCTCAATCATGCTCCAGGGCCGCGTCCAGCGCAGGGCGTGCATGACCCGCACGAAACCGCGTGGGCGGCGCCCCAGGTTCAGCGGGGCCACGACGTACAGCGTCAGCACCATCAGGGCCAGGGGAAAGATCACCGTCGTCGCCGCCGCCAGCAGGGCGACCAAGGGCACTCCCGACTGCCAGGTGGCAATGATGGCGCCGATCAGGCTGGCCTCCGTACGTTCGCCGCCGAGTTCCAGGCGAATGATGGGAAAACTGTTGGCAATGGCGAACAGGATCAGCGCGGTCAGGGCGAACGCCAGCACCGCATCAAGGCGCAGCGGCGGATGCAGCACCAGCGGACTGCGGCAACGCACGCACTGGACGCGCCGTCCGCTCGGCACCTCGGTGCGCCGATACACCGCGTCACAGTGCTCACAGATGATGACGTCCGCCTGAGACACCCTCCCCTCCTCTCCGGCTGCAATGCGACATTGACCGACAACAAGAATATCGGTTTTGCCAACCGCGCAGGCTGACGCTGCTGTCAGCTCTCCGTTACGCTGCACCCACCAATTCTGCGGGAGTGTGCGCGTGTTTTCCGGTTTGCGGGTTCTGGAGTTGCAACAGCACCTGGCGGGTGCCCTGTGTGGTCGACTGTTTGCCGGATGGGGTGCGGACGTACGCACCATCCTGCCCGCCGATCCCGCGTTCCAGCCGCTCAGCCCGGAGGCGTCGCTATGGGCCAATGCCGGCAAGCAGGCCACCACGGATGCACTCGCGGACGCCTGCGCGACGGCTGACCTGATCATCGATGCCTGGGCACCGGGCGCCCTGGAAGCAGCCGGCGTCGACCCCACCGCGCTGGTAGGGAACGGGCGCCGTCCGGTGCTGTGCCGCATCACGCCCTTCGGGCAGAGCGGACCCTGGCGCGACTTTGCCGCCGAGGAGATCACGCTGTACGCCCTCGCCGGCCTGATGAACAGCACCGGCGACGGCCATCGCGCGCCACTGAATGCCCGTCCGCCACTGGCCAGCGTCAGTGCCGGCCTGTACGGCTTCATCGCCAGCGCCATGGCCCTGCACCGGCGACACCGCGATGGCCGTGGCGAGTGCATCGACCTGTCGATCCAGGAAGCCGCGATGCAGAACATCGAGATCATCCTCGCGGAGTACGCCCATCACGGCCGCGTCGCGCGCCGCAACGGCGACCGTCACGCCATGGTGCCGTGGCGCACCTACCCCTGCCGCGATGGCGAAGCCACCATCATCGGCGGCCCCATCCGCAACTGGCGCAAGATCGCCCCCCGATTCGGTGAACCCGCCCTGCTGGAACCCCCGTTGAGCACGGCGGCCGGTCGTATCGAACATCGTGAGCGCTTCGAATCGCTGATCCGTCCCTGGCTGGCCAGTCAGACCCGTGAAGACCTGTTCCATCTGGGGCAGGCCAACGGCCTGGCGTGGTCCTATGTCGCCACCCTGCCGGAGGTGCTGCGTGACGCCCAGCATCAGGCGCGGGGCTACTTCCAGCAGCACCCGGACGCGAACGGTCACACCCGCATCCTCCCCGGCGCGCCGTGGCGAGGCCAACACCTGCGCTGGGATGCACCGCCCACACAGCGCACACCGACGCCACCACCCGCCGCAACGGATGCGCCGGCCACTCCGCCGCTGGCGGGTTGCCGCATCCTCGATTTCACCCACGACTGGGCCGGCCCGCATGCCGCGCGGGTGCTCGGCGACTTCGGCGCCGAGGTCCGCGAGACCGGAAGCCTGCCGTTCGGCTTCCAACCCGCACCGGCGCGCGAGGCCAGTGCCGCGTTCGGATATTACCTGTTTCATCATCCCTGCGAGACCCTGTCGGCTCGCTACGCCCGTCCCTGGGGCGGCGAGGGGGCCGAGCCGGATCGTTGCAGGCCGTGAGCGGCCGGCGCCCTCACCGCCCCTCCGCGCTGTCGGGCGCCCGTTGCGCCAGGACCGGCGGCTCCCCCACGCGTTCCGTCCTTGCCGGGCCTCGCGGCCGCGTCAGGCTAGGCCGGCCAGCACGGACCATCGCACCAGCTCCTGCAGGCTGGCCGCCTGGGTCTTGGCCATGAGCTTGGCCCTGTAGATCTCGACGGTCCGCGGGCTGATGGCGAGCCGGTTGGCGATCTGCCGCGACGACAGTCCCTTCGCCACCTCGCGCAACACCTGGGTTTCGCGCTCGGTGAGCACGGGTGTCTCGGGGCCCGGGGAGCGGGCCCCGGACGTTTGCAGCTCAGACATTGGCCTTGGCCCCTTCCTTGTCATAGAACACCGGATCGACGATCCGCGCCCGGTAGGTCGCGCCCGGCACCTCGAAGGCCAGCTCCTCGCCCATCCGCTCGGGCCCGCGCTGCACCAGCCCCATCGCGATCGGCCGCCCGAGCGTCGGCGAGGCGTAGCTCGAGGTCACCCGGCCTTGCGTGTTGCGCTGGCCGTTGGCGTTCACCACGTAGCCGTTGCGGTCGGTGCCGAAGGCGCCGGTCTGGTCGCCGTGCTGGCGGTCGCCGAGAAGGCGCAGTTGCGGGAGCGAACCGCCGCCGCCGCCGTCAGTTCCGGGATCAGCGCCGCCTCGGGAAGGTTCTTCCAATATCGCTTCGGCATCTCCGACCGCATCGCCTTCAGCGCCCGCCTGCTGGCCTGGTTCGACCGCCACGGCCGCCACGACCTGCCCTGGCAGCATCCGCGCTCGCCGTACCGGGTGTGGCTGTCGGAAATCATGCTGCAGCAGACCCAGGTCAAGACCGCCGCGCCTTACTTCGAGCGCTTCGTCGCCAGCCTGCCCGACCTGCCCGCGCTGGCCGCCGCCGACCAGGACACCGTGCTGGGCCTGTGGTCGGGCCTGGTCGAGAGCGCGCCGGTCACGATCTCCGAGGCCGAGGCGGTGCCCGGATCGATCAGCACGACGACGGGCAGGCCCTTGGCGAGATCGCCGCGGACCATCGCCATCACGAGTTCGCTCTCCGCACCGGGGATCCATTCCACGTCGGCTCCGTGCTCGGTGGCGAACCCACGCACCAGGTCGACCTCCCGCCCGGCGACGCGCCCGTCGTCGTACACCTCGGTCCACGGCGGGTTCTCCGACACGCCCACGCGTAGCACGCCCCCGGTGATCCGGTCGAGGCTGCCGTCGGTATCCCTG
>CAKZHZ010000026.1 GCA_936928855.1 uncultured Polycyclovorans sp. | reverse complement strand
TACAACCATCGGCGACCCCACCAGGCGCTGGGGATGAAAACACCCGCTGAGGCGTATGCTTTAGCGGCCTAACCTGTGCAGAAACCGCTGGGTCATTACATTCTGCTGTTCCGCGTGGCGATGAACCTCGCGGCCAGTCATCTGCGTCAGCAGGCGATGCGGCCGCAGGTGGACCTGGACGACGTGGAACTGATCGCCGAAGACGAAACGCCCGAAGCGCAGCTGGCAGACAACCAACGCATCGAATGTTTCATCGGCGCGGTGCAGTCGCTACCTGAACGCCCCCGCCAGATGTTTGTGCTGCGGCGCCTGGAAGGGAAGGGCACGCGGGAGGTGGCGGATGAGGTGGGCTTGTCCACTCGCATGGTGGAGCAGCACCTGACCAAGGCGCATGCGCTACTCAAGGCGCGGGTGGCGGCGGCGTAGTCGCGGCGCGACTTGTGAGGGGTTCCGCTCCCTGGCTCATCCGGCCCCGTCTTATCCGAATAGCACGTGCAAAAGCCGCTCGCGCGAAATTTGTTGGTGAGATGCAATGTCAGCAAGAATTGCAGACAAGGTTCCTACCTTTAGTGGCGAGTGATTCGGAATGGTGACTGCATGTCGGCTCGGCGAGGCACATTCGACGCGCACGTGACTTCCAGTCTGTCTGACTGGGGTGTATCCCAGACGGGACAGCGCTTTGATGAGCTCGTCGGCATCAAGGTCGCGCGGGAGCTTCACGCCGCCAGAACTTCATCTCGTACATAGTGCAGCCGGATGACGGCTGGACGCTCGTGCTCGTCAAAATGGCACGAAACGGCGTCTCGAACCTGCTCGCGCAGTGCTTCGATCGTCTCTGCTTGTGTGAATACCGAGTGCCCAAGCGCGCGGGCCTCGAACCCCCCTTCAAGGGATTCTTCCACCAGGAAAACAATCTCACTCATGGCGTGACCGTGTTGATAGCTGGCAAGCTCCGATTTTACGCCTTGTGCTCAGAGAGGGCGAGCGCTCACCGCGCCCGCACAACCACCGTATTGCCCTGCTGGCTGATCAACACGGGATAGCTGGCGGCCAGGCCGGAGAGCAGTTGGTCGGTCTGGTCGGTGCGGAACGAGGTGGTGACGCTGTAGGCGCCGAGGCGGGCCTCGTCGAGCACAATCTTGTGTTTGCGGTAGCGGTTGACCTCGGTGATCACGGTGTCGAGCCGGGTGTTGACGTAGTGCAGACGGCCACTCTGCCAGCCCAGTTCGGCGGTGGCGTCAAAAGCCTGTGGTTCGTCGGTGAGGCTGCCGTCAGTGCCTGCCACGATCTTCTGTCCGGCCGTGAGGGTGGCGGCGGCGGGCCGCGACGCCGGTGCGTCGTCGCTGGCGATGCGGATCACGGTGTGCGGTTCGAGTATTTCCACCACGCCTTCGGTGACGGCGACCTGCACCCCACCGGGGCTGCGGTTGACGTCGAAGGCGGTGCCGACCACGCGGATTTCGGTGGCGGCGGCGCGTACGAGGAAGGGGCGAGTGGTGTCGGGGGCAACATCAAAGAAGGCGCGGCCGCGGACCAGCTCCACGTGGCGCTCGGGGCCGTCGACATGGGCGATGATGCGGGTGTCCCCGCTGAGGGTGATGCGACTGCCATCGGCCAGGGATGCCGTGCGGATTTCGCCGATGCCGGTAGTGAAACGGGTTTGCGAGTATTCGTAGGCCTGCCAGCCGGCGATGCCAACGGCGACGATCAGCATGGCCGCTGCCGCCATGCGCAGCGGCCACCGGCGGCGCGCTGCGGTTCGTTGCGGTGTGGCGGATGTGGGGGCGGCGCTGCGCTTCGCATCCAGATGGGCTGCCATGCCCAGGTCACGCCAAAGTTGCTCGGTCCGGGCGTAGGCGGCCGCATGCGCGGGGGACTCGCGCAGCCAGCGGGAGAACTGCTGGCGGTCGTCCTCGGTGGCCATGCCGGAGTACAGGACGGCCGCCCAGGCATCGGCCTGGTCGGCCACGCTGCCTTTGCCGGTGCGGGGACGCAGGGGTTCGGTGAGTTTGAGAACTTCTGCCATGGTGCTAGCCGGATTGGCGCTGGCCCTTCGGCCCGGCACCGGTATCGTGTTCGTCGTCGTAGCGGTCCATTGCCTGACGGAGGGTGCTCAGGGCGCTGGTGAGCTGACGCGAGATGTCGGCAATGCTCCAGCCGGTTTCGGCGCTGATCTGCTGGTAGGTCTGCCCTCCGATGCGGTTGCGCAGGAGGATGTCGCGCTGCTTGTCGGTCAGCCCTTCCAGTTGCAGCAGCGCGACCGTGAGTCGCTCGTGGTCGGCATGGATGCGTTCGGGGGACAGTTCTTCCAGATCCTGCCCCAAGGCGGCCATTTCACGATCCACGAACTGCTGGGTCCGGGTGAACCAGCGCAGGCCCATCAGCGCGGTGTTGGCCGCGATGGTGAAGAGGTAGGCGCGCGGATTTTCGATGAAGCCGCGATCCTTGACTTCCGCCATCTTGAGAAAGGCCGCCTGGGCGATGTCTTCGGGCTCCGGTGGGCCGGCACCATAGCGCCAGCGCAACCAGTCACAGAGATCCTTCCAATGCAGGCGGTAGAGGTGCTCAACATCCGGCGCAAGCGTGCTTCGCACGCCCTTGCGGGGAAGGGGGTTCTCCTGCGCCTGTGGCTGCCCTTTTTCCATGGCGATGCGTTTGATCTCGCGTGCATTCCAATGCAGCTCGCAGACTACCGCATCTGCTGCGGTTTGAGGTGCCTCAGGCCTTGATCTTCCCCGCAATCACCGCCTTCAGCAGATCCAGCCGGTCATTGCCCCAGAACATGGCGCCTTCGTAGAAGAAGCTGGGGGCGCCGAACACGCCGCGTTCAACCGCGGCTTCGGTGTTCTGGCGCAGTTCGTCCTTGACCGGGTCGGTGCCGGAGGCGGCGATGAGGGCGTCGCCATCCAGGCCGGCGTCGTCGAGGGCGGCCTTGATGACATCGGGCTGGGAGATGTCATGGCCCTGGCCCCAGTAGGCGCCCATCACGGCCAGCGCCGCTTCGGCGCCCTTGCCCTGCTGGCCGGCGGCCACGGACACGCGGCTGGCCAGCATGCTGTTCACCGGGAACACCTTGGGCATGGTCAGCGGCACTTGGTAGAGCTGGGCCCAACGTGCGAGGTCCTTGAACATGTACTGCGCCTTGGCGGGGATGGAGGCGGGCAGGCTCATGCCACGGGCCTGGAACACCTTGCCCAGCAGGAAGGGTTTCCACACCACTGTGGCGCCGGTGTCGCGCTCGAAGGCGGCGATCTGGGTGGCGGCGAGGTAGGTGTAGGGACTGCCGGGCTCCCAGAACAGTTCGACGGTGGCCATGAGGGTCTCCATGTAGACAAGGGTTTGGGGCAGTCTGGCACAGCCCGTGCGTGTCCGCAGGACCGCCTTTCGTCGGCCTGGGGGGCCGACGCCGGGCCGGGCATTCCGTACAATCGGGGACCTGACCCTCGGGTTGCTCCCCCTTTCCAGGTTCTTCCGGCAATGACGTACTGTGTGGCTATCCGTGTTCGCTCCGGCCTGGTGTTTGCGGCCGATACGCGCACCAGTGCCGGTGTTGACGACGTGCGCACCTATAACAAGCTGCACCACTTCGAGGCGCCGGGACAGCGCTGCTTCGTGCTGCTGTCGGCTGGCAACCTGGCGACCACACAGGCCGTCATCAACGCCCTCACCCGGGACTGGAACAATCCGGATCCAAATCTGATCAGCCTGCGCAACGTGCGGCACATGTTCGACGCGGCGGAGTATGTCGGCCGGCTGTCGGTGCAGGCGCAGCGTGACTTTGCCGCCAATGCCGCGCAGGTGGATTTTCGTACCACCCTGGTGTTGGGCGGTCAGATCATGGGGGAGGAGCCGGCGCTGTATCTGGTCTATCCGGAGGGCAACTGCATCTCCACCAGTCCGGACACGCCCTACCTGCAGATTGGCGAGAGCAAGTACGGCAAGCCCATTCTCGATCGCATCATCCGCAACGACACCACGCTGGAGGATGCGGCCCGTTGTGCGCTGGTGTCGCTGGACTCCACCATGAAGTCCAACCTCACCGTGGGGCCGCCGCTGGACCTCGCCATCCTGCCGCGGGACACCATGGCGGTATCGCACAAGTTGCGGCTGGATCTCGACACGCCGTTCTACGCCACGCTCAAGAAGGCCTGGGGCGAGCAGCTGGAGCGTGTGTTCCGGGACGCGCTGCCGCGCTTCGAGTGGGAGCCGCTGCCGCAGGCCACGCAGGTGCAGCAGCCGCTGCAGCAGCAGCAGCGGCTGGCGCCGCCGCCGGCGATCACGCTTCCGCCGGGGTAGGCGATGCAATGGGCCCAGGCCCTGCGGCGCGGCGATCTGGCGCCCGTCTCGGTGCTTGGGGCGGCCACACTGGCCATTTTCGTCGGCGTCATCTTCGCGCTCCAACAAGCCACCGCACAGCCCTGGCTGGGGCTGCGTCTGGCCCCGCAGCCCGCGACGGGAACGGTGCAGCTGCAGGTCGTGGAGGAATCAGGGCCCGCCGCGGGCCGGCTCCTGCCCGGAACGGTGGTGACGGGGCTGGCGACGGGGGGGCAGATCGTGGCGCTGCAGCCGGGCGATCTGGTCGAGGATCCGGATTTCGTCAACGGCTACCCGGACTTCAATCATTTCATCGGGCGTCAGCAGACGCTTGCGACGCTGACCCGTTCCGACCGCGTGGTGGTTCATGGTCGCCAGGGAGAGCTGACCACCCTGCAGCCGCAACCGCGGCGGCCGGTGGCCAGCCTGCCCTTCGGCTTCTGGTTCCAGCTGGCCTTTGCCGCCGTTTGCCTGATGGTTTCCGCGGGGGTTTTCGCCTACAACCGCGGTATGGCGGCCTTGCTGTATCTGGTCTCCGGTGTCGGCCTGTTCATTGTTGGCGTCACCGCCAGTATCTACAGCACTCGCGAGCTGGCGCTGCCCGGGGCACTGATTCATCGACTGTCGCTGGCCAATCATTTCGGCGGGCTGTTGTTTGGAGCCGCCTATCTCTCCCTGATGTGGCGCTACCCGGTGCGCCTGTCGCGGTTCCCCTTCGAACTGTGCGTCTTCGCCGTGATGCTGGTGGTGTTCCTGCTGCATGCGCGCCAGCAGTGGCTCAGCGGGATTGATGCCGGATTCCGCTATCCCCTGATGATCTGTCTCGCCGCTGCGGCTCTGCTCTCCGCCGTGCAATGGCGCCGTACTGCCGGCCGACCAGTCGAGCGGGCGGCGCTCCGCTGGTTCTTCCTGGTGTGGTTTACCGGCGCACTGCTGTTTCAGGCGCTGTTGTTCATTCCGCTGATCAACGACCAGGCACCGGTGATTCCGCAGACCTACCTGTTCGCCGGTCTGCTGCCGGCCTTTCTGGTGATCCCGCTGGGCATCACCCGATATCGTCTGTTCGATCTGGACCGTTGGTGGCTGGCGGCCTGGTCCTGGTTCCTGGGGGGAGTGGCGGTTCTGCTGCTGGACCTGCTGCTGGTGGCGGTGCTGCAACTGAACCGCGTGACGGCGGCGGCCGCCAGCGTGGCGGTGATTGGCTGGCTGTACTTCCCGGTACGCGAGTGGATCTGGACCCGTGTGACCCGGGGCGACGTGCAGTCCCGCCACAGCCGTTTGCAGCAGGCGCTGGAGCTTCTGACCGAGGCCGGCGCCGAGCGCGACTTCGACCGGCGTTGGCGGCAGGCCCTGCAGACCGTGTTCCAGCCCCTCGAGATGGTGGTGCTGGCCGAAGGGCCGGCACAGCTGACCGTGGTAGATGACGGACTCACGCTACTGCTGCCAGCCGTGGCCGGCGCTCCGGCGCTGAGGATGACCGCAGTGGACGAGGGGCGGCGCCTGTTCGGGCGTGAGCATCTGGCCGCTGCGCGAAACCTCTGTCAGGTCGGGACCCGTGTGGGGGAGGCGTTGGAGCGTCTTGGTTCACTCAACCAGGAGCTTGAACACCGCGTGGCGGAAAAGACCGAACAGCTGCGACATGCTTACGAGCAGGAGCGGGTCGCCGAACGCCGCGCTGCCCAGGCCGAAGAGCGCGAGCGCATCTTTCGTGATCTGCATGACGACCTCGGGGCCAAGTTGCTCACCTTGGCCTGCAGTGCGCGCGAGGGGCCGGTGGCGGATCTGGCCCGCGCGGCGCTGGAGGATCTGCGGGATACCGTATCGATCCGCGATGACAAGGATCTCAGTGCTGCAGCCGTGGTGGCCGACTGGCGCAACGAATGCCGCGAGCGACTGGACACCGCTGACGTGGCGTTGGACTGGCGGTCGCAAGGGGTTGAGCAGGCTCCGCCGTTCTCAGCCGACGCCCGCACAGCGCTCGGGCGCGTGCTGCGGGAGGCGCTCAGCAACGCCATTCGCCATGCCCGGCCGGATCAGATTACCGTCGATCTGCGGCTGCAGGAGGGGGTGTTGTCGCTGCGCCTTCGTCATGGCGGAGAGATCGGCGACCCGGCGCAGTGGCGTCATGGGCGCGGCCTGCTCAGCATGCGGTCACGCCTCCAGCGCCTTGGGGGGAAGCTCTATTGGCAGCGGGATGGAGAGCGACTGGAAACCGGTTGGCAATGTGCGGTTCAGCCAGCTGCTGGCTCGGGTGTCAGTTCAGAAAATCGACCGTGAGGTCGCTGCCGTCGAGAACGCGCTCCACGCTGCGCAGCGCCGTCAGGCCTTCGGCGCCCACCGGTGTGTCGGCATCGGCCAGGCAGAACAATCCCAGCGTGTAGTCGCCCGGCGGCAGGTCGCGCAGACGGTAGTCATAGCGGCTGTTGTCAGCATCGAAGCGAATCGCCGCCAAGGCGACCGGGTTCAGCTCGGCGCCCTCGATGAAGTCACCCAGGCTGCTGAGGTCGTGCTGACCGAAGGCATAGATCGCAGCCCCTTCCGCTGGCGCGCCACTGTTGCGGCAGTTGGCGCCCTGCACCAGGGCTGCAGCCACCCGGCCGCCGATATCGGCCAGGCGGTCGGGCGTGCCGGCACGCACCACCGGCAGGAAGCGGGCGCGGTTCTGTGCGGTATTGCGCTGATCGGTGACCGAGAACTGGGGCTCCAGTACGACGTGCAGCGTGGCGGTGTCATCTTCGTTGACCTGCAGGTCGATACTGCCGAAGCGCCCGTCCGCAGGGACCAGGGTCAGTGCGGTGTCGTCGATGTCGGTGGTGACGGTGCCGCCGTCGCTGTCGAAGGTCAGGGCCGCACCGGTGAAGCGACCGGTGTTGATCTCGAGGTCGTCGAACAAGGGCACCGTTTCGCCCGGGTCCAGTGCCATCCACTCTCGCGCGGTCAGCGCGTCACCGCGCAAGGTGACGGTGCTGCCGTCGCTGCGCTGCAGTATCAGGCCGGTGATCCGGGGGCTGAACGCGGTCAGCGTGAGCGCATCCCCGCGGCTGACCTCGACGTTGAGCCGGGCCTCGCAGCCGGCCAGGACAAGCGCGGCCAGGGCCAGCAGCCCCCGCGACACCGGGGGCATCAGTTGGAAGACCGCTTGGCCAGCGGAGCCAGGTTGTCGCGCACCGACCGTGCGCTGAAGGCCCGGGTGTCATTTTCCGGCTTGTCGCCCTTGAACATGGTGACGAAGGCCTGCGCCTGATACTTGGTGACCGGATTGGAGGTGCCCAGCCCGACGCTGCCGAAGCTGCCCGGCCAGCCGCCGTAGTAGCCAAAGGCGCCGCCGAAGGACACGCTCTGGGTGTAGCGGGTGTCGGCCTCGGTGTCGAGGTTGTCCATCACGAAATAGTCGTAGCCACTTTCCAGTGTGAGTTCCGCGGCACGCAGCAGCAGGTAGTTCTCGACAACCTGGCGCTCTGTGGCGGCGTTGCCCTGGAATGTCACCCGAACCCGGTTGTTTTCGATCCGCAGGTCGGAGTAGCCCTGACCGTCCAGCAAGGGCTGGTAAGGGGTCGCCGTGGCGCAGCCCGCGAGGATGCCGGCGGCCACCAGAGGGGTCAGCTTCAGAAGGCGCATGGTGAGTTCCCGTTGTTCATATGAGTGTAGACGACTACGCAGGGCAAACGGTTCCGGATGCGGCGCGAACCTGCACAAAAAAGGCACGGGCCGTTGCCGGCCCGTGCCCGGGTACCGCTGATGTCGTCGATCAGGCTGCGATCACGCCGCCGTCGTCACGGGTGATGACGATGGTGGCGGAGCGCGGACGCGTGGCGTCGCCGACATCCTTGGCATTGCCCGACAGCGCCGGCCAGGCGCTTTCCAGCGTTGCCAGCGAGCCGTTCTCGCCGGGGTGCTGGATGTTGACGAACAGGGTGCGGCCGTCGGGCGTTTCGGTGATGCCGGTGATCTCGCATCCCTTGGGGCCGACCAGGAAGCGCTTCACGGTTTCGCCCGACGCGGACTTGCCGAGAATCGTGGCCTGCGCTCCCACCATGGTGGCGCTGCCATCGCCGACTTCACCCGGCAGGGCGGCCAGCATCTGGTTGTTGCTGCGACCCGCGCCCGGGAACACGCCATCGTCGGTCTGGATCCACAGCACGCCGCGCTGGTCGAACCAGAGGCCGTCCGGGCTGGAGAAGTCGTTGTCGTCGCTCAGGCCGGAGGCGTTCACCGAGGCCGGGTCGGCATTGGCCGCCGCGCCCAGCAGGTAGATGTCCCAGTCGAAGCTTTCCGCGGTCACGCTGCCGCCGAATTCACGCCAGCGGATGATGTGGCCGTTGGCGTTGCTGTTGCGCGGGTTGGGCGCGTCGGGGTCATTGGTGAGGCTGATATCGCTCGAGTTGCGCTGGGTGTTGTTGGTCAGCGTCATGTAAATCTCGCCGTTGACCGGGTTCACCGCGCCCCATTCCGGGCGGTCCATGCGGGTGGCCCCCACCGAATCGGCGGCCAGACGGGTGACCACGCAGATGTCGCCCTGGCTGCTGAACGGGAAGGTGGCATTGCCGGCGGTCAAGCCGTTCTTGCCAAAGCCCAGCTCCACCCAGTCGCCGGTGCCGTCGGCGTTGAACTTGGCCACATACAGTTTGCCGGCGTCGAGGTACTTGTCGCCGGCGGCCAGGCCGCCGTTGGCATCCGACGGATCCCACAGGGCATCGGAGACGAACTTGTAGATGTACTCGAAGCGCGAATCGCAGCCCATGTAGTAGGCGATCGGCTCACCCGCGCGCACCGGGCCGACCCAGGCGCCCTCATGACCAAAACGGCCGAGCGCGGTGCGCTTGCGCGGGGTGCTGGCCGGCTGGGTCGGATCGATCTCCACCACGTAGCCGAAGGTGTTGGCTTCGTTGCGGTAGTCGGCACTGGCGGAAGCGCCCTTCACGGTGATGTCGAAGCGGGTGTAGACGTCGCCCGCGACGCTGTCCCAGCGACGGTAGGAAAAGCCGGCACTGTTCGGTCCCATGCCGTAGCGGGCCAGCTGGGCGTTGTCGCCGGCGGAGCGCTGTGCGGCGTCGTCGTCGCGACGGAAGTAGGAGAACCAGTTCTCCTCGCAGGTCAGGTAGGTGCCCCAGGGGGTGTAGCCATTGGCGCAGTTGTTGAGCGTTCCACGGGTGCGCGTGCCGCCCTGCGAGTACGGCGTGTTCAGCAGGGCGTTGCTGCGGGCCGGGCCGTGGATGGCCATCGGCGTGAAAGCGGTGACACGGCGGTTGAAGTTGGAGCCCTGGACGTAGGACCAGTCGCCGCCGCTGTTGGTGACTTCGATCACCGACACACCATGGGCGTTCATCTCGCGGTCCACCTCTGCCTTCGGGCGGGGGCCGTCGGTGGCGCCCGAGTTGGTGGGGCCATTGGCGTGGATGTAGGTATCCAGCACCTGCTCGTGGTTCATCACCAGCAGGCCGCGATCGGAGCGGCGCGGGCTGACCTGACCGTCATTGCCAAGGCCGAAGTAGTACATGCCGTCGTGCTGGTCGCCGGCGCGCTGCTCGTGGTCGGTCTGGCTGCCGTTGTTGGCGAAGGCGGCGGCTGCGGCGGTGATCGGGTCGCCGAAGGCGTAGAGCACCTTGGCGGAATAGCCGGCCGGCAGTGTGATGCGGTCCTCGAGGTTCTTGGCGACGGCGGCAAACCCGAGCGAAGTCGGCGTGGCCAGGGCCTTGTTGTCGTCGTCGCTGCAACCCACCAGGGCGAAGCCGCTCAGGGTGGTGGCGGCAGCCACCGTGACGCCGCCCTGCAGGAAGCTGCGGCGGGCCATACGGGCTTCAAGCACCGAGGCGAAGGTGGGGTTGTCGGTGGGGTTGTGGTCTTCGACGGGGTGATGGCTCATCGGGTAACTCCTGGCGGAAAAGGCTTGGAATGAACCCGCCGGAGGCTAGTGAGCCCAGATGTCGAAAAGTTGACTAATTGTTGACAGTTGTGTGTGGGTTTCGCGACAGCGCCCCCGTCTCCGGGCTGGCGTGTCCGCAGTGGTGACGATCACGGAAGTGGGGCGGTGGCGTCGTCGACTGCTTCGGCGGGGGCGCCAATCACCAGTGTTTCCGGCTCCCCTGTGAAACGCGGTTGGGTGTTGAGCACGAAGAGATCGAGTACCGCCTTGAAGCGGGCAAACACCTCGCGGACCGGGTGTCGGTTGCCATAGTTCTCGGTCTGGCCGATCCGAGCGGTATAGGCGCTGGCGCCGGTCTGTCCCAGCTTGCGCGCCAGGAACAACGCGCGATAGCCGTGATACTTCTGGGTGATCAGGGTATAGCGATGCAGTCCCCACACGCTCTGGGCGCGGACCACCGAATCCAGGGTCCGGAAGCCCGCAAAGTCCATGGTGATGGCGCTGCCGGGGACTCCCAGCTCGATGAGCGCCCGGCGCATCTGCCGCGGCTCGTTGTAGCTTCGGTCCGGGTTGGCGCCGGAGACGATCAGATGTTTGACCTTGCCGGCCTTGTACAACTCGGCGGCTGCGCGCATCCGGCCCTCGAACTCCTGGTTGGGGCCGCCGTTGCGCGCGTACGGGCTGGTGCCGAGTACCACACCGACATCGCTGGCCGGCAGCAGCGCCAGGTCGGTGAAGAGGTAGGAATCGGTACTGTTGATCACCCAGCGGTTGGCCAGCAGGCCCAGCAGCAGGAAGGTGACCACACTGCCCACCAGCCAGCGCCGAAGACGCCGTTTCACGGAAGGTCTCACCACGACGCTCCGGTCGAGGCAGGTGCGTGGGTCAGCCGCGATGCCATGGGTCCCTCCGGGGTCATCTTGTTGGTTTCACCCGATTGTAGGCCGTCAGTGCGTCAGCCGCTTCATGGCGGCCTCCAGACCGTTGAGGGTCATCGGGAACATGCGGTCGGTGCCGATCAGCTCCTGCGTGAGCTGGCACGACTGCGAGTGCTGCCAGTAATCCTCGCGGTCCGGATTGAGCCATACCAGCCGCGGAAACTGGCGGTGCAGGCGCTGCATCCACACCGCGCCGGCCTCCTCGTTCCAGTGCTCGATGCTGCCGCCGGGCGAGGCGATCTCGTAGGGGCTCATGGCCGCGTCGCCGACGAAGATCACCCGGTAGTCCGGGGTGAACTTGTGGAGGATGTCGTAGAGCGGGATGCGCTCATTGTTGCGGCGCACGTTGTCCTTCCACACGCTTTCATAGATGAAGTTGTGGAAGTAGTAGTACTCCAGATGCTTGAACTCGGTCTTGGCGGCCGAGAACAGCTCCTCGCAGACGCGGATGTGCGGGTCCATCGAGCCGCCGACGTCCAGGAACAGCAGCACCTTCGCCGCATTGCGGCGCTCCGGCACCATCTTGATGTCCAGCCAGCCGGCGTTGCGGGCGGTGGAACCGATGGTGTCGTCGATGTCGAGGACATCCGGGGCGCCCTCGCGGGCAAAGCGGCGCAGACGACGCAGCGCCACCTTGATGTTGCGGGTGCCCAGCTCCAGGGTGTCATCGAGGTTGCGGAACTCCCGCTTCTCCCACACCTTCACCGCCGAGCGGTTGCCGCCGGTGCCGCCGATGCGGATGCCCTCGGGGTTGTAGCCGCCGTTGCCGAATGGCGAGGTGCCGTTGGTGCCGACCCACTTGTTGCCGCCCTCGTGGCGCTTCTGCTGTTCCTCCAGCCGCTGCTTGAGGGTTTCCATCAGTTTGTCGAGCCCGCCGAGCGCCTGGATCTTCGCCTTCTCCTCGTCGGTGAAATGGCGGTCCATCTGCTGTTTCAGCCAGTCCTCCGGGATTGACTCGAACAGCTCGCCGGTGACCGCCTCGATGCCCTTGAAGTAGGCAGCGAAGGCGCGGTCGAAGCGGTCGTACTGCGACTCGTCCTTGACCAGGGCGGCGCGTGACAGGTGATAGAAGTCGTCCAGCGAGAAGATGGCGACATTCTTCGACAGCGCCTCCAGCAGCATCAGGAACTCGGACAGCGCCGCCTTGACGCCGGCTTCGCGGACGGTGAAGAAGAAGGTGAACAGCATGGCGGCACGGTGCTCCCGGCAAATCTGCGGGTAGTTTACGCTCCGGGCTCCCGTTCCGAGGAGTGACCATGCACGCCGACCAGCGCGCCGCCGCCGAGCGCTTCCTGTCCCGTCGCGATCCGGTGCTGCGCAAGCTGATCCGCGAGGTCGGCCCCTGCGGGCTGCGGCCCCGCCGCAAGCCGGCGTTTCAAGTGCTGGCCACCGCCATCGTCAGTCAGCAGCTGTCGGTCAAGGCGGCGGATACCATCCAGCGGCGCGTCGAGACCCATCTGGGAGGTCCGCTCACGCCGGCCGGGCTCGCCGCAGCGGACCCGCTGGCCCTGCGCGCCTGCGGCCTGTCGCAGGCCAAGGTGCGCTGGCTGATCGCGCTGGGGACCGAGGCCATCGAGGGCCGGCTGAATTTTCGCCGCATCGGGCGACTGGACGACGCAGCGGCCATCGCCGAACTCGATGCGCTGCCCGGCATCGGCCGCTGGACCGCCGAGATGTTCCTGATGTTCGCGTTGGGCCGGCCGGACATCTTCTCGCTGGGCGATGTCGGCCTGCGCAACGGCCTCAACCGGCTGTACAACGGCGGTGTGCCGCTGAGCGACGCCGACACCCTCGCCATCACCGATACCTGGGCGCCGTGGCGGTCAGTGGCGAGCTGGTATCTGTGGCGGGCGGCGGATGTGGTGCCGGTCTGACCCCGTCATCAAAACTTCACATCACTGTCACAAAGCGACCACGCGGTAACGCCATCCTGCGCTCGTGAAAAAGCGCAATCCGGAGGGCATCCGATGAGCACGCCCCGCAAGACCCGCGGCCCCAAGGCCGACAAGCCCCGCTACCGCACGGTGTGGATCTCCGATGTGCACCTTGGCACCATGGGCTGCAAGGCGCATCACCTGGTCGACTTTCTCAAGCAGACCGACTGCGAGACGCTCTATCTGGTGGGCGATATCGTCGACGGCTGGAAGCTGCGCAACACCTTCTACTGGCCGCAGGAGCACACCAATGTGGTGCGCAAGATCCTGACCAAGTCCAAGCGTGGCACCAAGGTGTTCTACGTCACCGGCAACCATGACGAGTTTCTCCGCAAGTTCGTCGACTACCAGCTGACGCTCGGCAACATCCAGGTGGTCAACGAGCACGTGCACACCACCGCCGACGGCCGTCGTCTGTTGGTGACGCACGGGGATGCCTTTGATGTCATCACCCGCTATCACAAGTGGATCGCCATGGCCGGCGATGTCGCCTACGAAGGCGCGATGCGCTTCAACTATTGGTTCAACCGCGCCCGCAACCAGTTGGGCATGCGCTACTGGTCGCTGTCGGCGTTTGCCAAGCAGCGGGTCAAGGCAGCGGTCAACGTGGTGTCCACCTTCGAGGACTCGGTGGCGCGCGAGTGTCAGCGGCGCGGGCTCGATGGCGTGGTTTGCGGTCACATCCACCACGCCGAGATCACCGAGCGGCACGGCATCACCTACCACAACTGTGGCGACTGGGTGGAAAGCTGCACCGCCCTGGCCGAGGACTTCAACGGCCGCATCGAGATCATCCGCTGGGTCGAACTCGATCACCTGCATCACCGCAGCGACGACAAGGTCACCCCGATTCGCGCCGCAACAGCCTGAGCGAGCGAATCAGCGCGCGAGTCGCTCCAGCCGCCAGGCACGGGTGGAGGCGTCCACCCGGGCGCGCAGGGTGAGTGCGTCGCCATCCAGCGGGGCCGCCGGAATGTCGAGCAGCGCCGGTGGTCGATCCACGGTGCTGGCTTCGGCGGGCTGCCACGGAACCAGCACCAGCCCCACCGCCGATTCCCGCTCGCCCTGCAGCAGCGTGCCGTACGCCGGCGCTGCGGGGGCGCGGACTTCGTCGGTAGCTTGCACCGATGCGCTAACCGCCAACAGGCCGAGCGCCATCGCGAGGGTGCGGTGCGCGTTCATGGGGCGCTCCGGGCGACGGCCACGTCCGGCACCACCTGGGACTCCAGCGCGCGGATCCATGCCGTGACCGGCAACGGGTCCTCGGGCATGAGGCGTTGCCAGGCGCGATAGTGCGCGATGGCGGCCTTGGGCTGTGGACGGTGGCGCTCGTAGAGCAGGGCGAGGTTGAGGTGTGCCGGCGCATGACGGGGGTCGGCCTCCAGCGCCCGCTGGTAGGCGCGTTCGGCTGCCTCCATGGCACCGCCTTGACGGTGCAGCACGCCGATCAGGTTCCAGGCGGGGGCATTGTCAGGGCGTGCCTGGACGGCCCGCTCAAGTGCGCGCAGTGCGCCTTCGGGATCGCCGCGTTGGGCGCGCAGCATGCCCAGGTTGGTGCAGGGGCCGCTGTAACGGGAATGGGTTTCGCACAACCCGGCAAAAGCTTGCTCGGCGTCATCGAAGCGGCGCGCATCAAGCAGGGCCAGTGCCGATTCGAAGGCTGGCAGCAGGTCCTCCCGGCGCACCGGTTCGGCGACGGGGGGGGCTGTCGCGGGCGATGGGCGCAGCGGCCCGGTGGCCGGGCTGGCGCAGCCCCCCAGCAGCAGGCCGATCAGCCACAGCGGTGGGCGGTCAATCCAGCGTGTCATAGCGGTGCTCCCAACGTTCCTGTTTGCCGTAACGCGCCGGCACGCGCTGGCCGAGGGTCTCGACGCTGCGTTGAATGCCGTCGTTCCACACATCCTGTCCCTGCAGTCGCGCGAGGTTGGCTTCATAGGCCTCAATGGCCCGTTCCTCGAAGGGGTAGGCCTGCTCCTCCAGCAACAGCGTGAACTGGGAGAGTGCCAGCGGGTCCTGGCCCAGCGCCGGGGGAGGCGCCGCCGCCAACAGGGCCTGAGCGAGATCGTCGTAGACCACGCCCAGTTCGTGGGTGGCGGCCGTGGTCACCTCGGCGAAACCGTAGTTCGCAGCCTGGCGGTAGTCGGCGATGGCAGCCTCCACCGCAGCGATCCGCCGCGGCAGATGGGCATCAAGTGGTGCCCGCAGGGCCTGTGCCCGCGCCGCGTCGGCTGCGATGCGCGCGAGGCTCAGAGCGGCCTCGGCGGCGAGCAGTCGCGCCTCCGGCGGCAGCGGCATCGCAGCGCTGCGGTCGGCCGCGATCAGCTGTCGCAGCCAGTGCTGGCGGTCCGCTTCGGTGGCGGCCAGTGCCACCAGGCGTGCCCGTGCCTGCTGGCCGTCGCCGGGCGGATGGGGCCAGTGCGTCAGATAGTCGGCCCACGCGGCGCGTGCCGCGGCCTGGGCACCCGCCGCGTCGTACAGACTGGCAGCGCGCCAGGCGGCCGAGCGCCGCTGATCAGCCGGTTCGCTGTCACGTGTGGCAATCCGGGCGTACACGGCTGCAGCCGCCAGCGGTTGCGCCGCTTCATCGTGCACGAAGGCCAGCTTGTGATCGATCTCGGCGGCACGCTGCGGAGAAGGCTGGCGTTGCCGCAGCGCCTCAAGCACGGGCACCGCCATGGACCAGTCTTCGGCCCGGATCAGCGCGGCGGCTGCATCGTACTCGGCATCATCCCGGATCGCGGCATGCGGCAGGGCGTCGCCGATGCGCAGGAAGTGCGCGGCGGCGGTGACGGGGTCGTCAGCGGCGAGTGCGGCTTCGCCCTGTCGATGGATGGCCCGCGCCCAGCGGTCCTCGGCTTCGGCACGCAGCGGATCTTCCGGCGCCAGTACGACGGTCCAGTCGCGGTAAGCGGCTTCGGCCGCGGCGAAGTCCGCCAGCGACCATTGCGAAGTCGCCGTGATCTGCAGGGCGGCTCGGCGCAACTCGCCTGGCGGCGCCGCGGCCAGGGCCTCGGCAGCCACCGTGATGGCCTGCGGGTGGTTGCCGCGCTCGGCCAGGGCGGTGGCAGCATGCACCAGCGCGGCGGGACGATGGTCGTGCTCTGGGAAGCCGGCGGCCAGCGCCAGGGCAATCTCGGCAGTACGTTCAAGCGCGGCGTCGCGGCCGGCGGGCGGCGCTTCGCGCAACTGCCGCAGGCTGACCTGCAACGCGGCCTGCGCCGCCTCTCCGGCGCGAGGTCCGGCCGGCGCCGCGAAAGCCAGGGTCTGGTAGGCGGCGAGCGCATCGTCGAGATCGCCGGCGTCCAGCAGGGCGTCGGCGCGCAGCAGCGCTATGGCCTCGGTGTCCGGGTCGTCCGGGAACAGCGTCAGCCGGCGACCATGCCAGTGGGCCGCCATGCGGAAGGCGGTGCGCGCGCCATCAGGGTCGAGCGACTGCAGGCGGGTGCCCTCGGCCTGACGGTGACGGCCCAGGGCATCGAGGCTCTCCCGCAGGTGCCCCGCCCGGACTGCATCGGCGTCGTCGGGCCAGGCCTCGGATGCTGGCGCGTACTGGTCCACATAGTCCGCCATCGCGACCAGGGCGGAGGCCGACAGTCCGCCCGAGCGCAGGGTTTCGACGGCGCGCCAGTGCAGCGCAGCAGCGGCATCAGGGTCCGCTGTGAGGGCTGCCAGTTGCCGCCAGGTGCGTGCAGCGTCGCCGTGACGGTGACGACTGCGCAGGCTTTCGGCGAGACCGCTGTACAGCAGCCGCTGATAGCGGGGTGCCGGCTGCAGCGTGGTGGCGATGGGGTCGTCGCCCTGCAAGGCCATCAGACACAGCCAACTGAGGCGCAGTGCGTCACTGACGCGGTCCTGCTGATCGGTCGCGGTGGCCGCCAGTGCCGCCTCCAGCGTATCGGGCACCGATGCCGGCAAGCCGGCATCGAGCTGGGCCCTGGCGACCATCAGCGCCTCGGCCGGCTGTTCATCCTGATAGAGCGCCCAGCCCAGTTTGGTCTGCGCCAGGGCATGGAAATCGCCATCCGCACCCGCGGCGACGACCGATTGGTAGAGCGGGATGGCGGCTGCGAAATCCCGCGCCAGGAACCGTTGCTCGGCAGCGCGGAACTGGGCGTCGCTGCGCAGGGGCGAGGTGGGGTGGCGCGTCGCCAGCTGCATCAGCTGGCGTGACGACGCATCCGTCTCCCCCAGCCAGTCCAGTGCACGTGCCCACTGATATCGCACACGGTCGGCCATCGGGTGATCCGGGTCGGTGGCGAGCAAGCGCTGGTAGCGGTGTGCGGCTTCGCGCACGGCGTCATCATCGCCGTCGCCTGCCGCCGCCAAGGCCAGCCGCAGGTCCGCTGATCGCCGCAGCGCGTCGCTGAACAGCGCGGGATCGGCGTCGGGACCGAGGAGGACCAGGGCATCGTAGTGGACCAGCGCCGCGCGCCACTCCGCAGGGAGCGGGTCGGACGACCGCACCACCAGTGTGCCCGGGGTGCCGATGCGAAGCTGCCGGCTGAACCAGTTGTCGCCAGGCGCATGGTGTTCCGTGAGATCGCCGACGGTGCGTTCGGTATCGGCGCGCAGCGCCTCCACGGCCGGCAGCCCGGCGCAACCGGCGAGCGGCAGCGTCAGCAGTGCGAGGCGCAGGGCGTTCATGGTGCGTCTCCGGCGGCGTCCGCGAGCAGCGGCATGTCCCCGTGTTCCTGACTGCGTGCGAGGGCGTAGTGCGCCTCCGCCAGATAGCGGCGGGTTTGCGCCTCGCGATCATCCAATGTGGTCAGGGCGGCGTTGCGCAGCGCGGCGCCCGCCTCGGAGGCCGCAGCGGTCAGGGCAGGCTGCAGTGCCCGCAGGCGCGACGCGATCTCGCTGCCGGCAGCGGCCTCGAGGTCCGCTGCCACCAGTGCCTGCAGGCTGCGGGCCTCGCGCAGGGCGGCAAGGTGACGTGCGATCTGTGGGTTGTCCAGCAGGCTCAGGGTCCAGGCGCGGTCGTCGTCGCGGTGCAGGTCCGCCCACCACTGGCGCCAGCCATGTCCTGCCTGCTGCGGCGCGGCTTCGGCCACCAGCCACTGCTCAAGCTGCCCCGCGTTGACCTGGGCGCGTGCCATTCGCAGCTGCGCGCGCGCGCCTTCCAGCAGGGTGATGGCGCGCTGTCGCCGTTGCAGGGCCTGAGCGTGATCGCCCAGATGATCCAGCGCATAGGGAATGGCCAGTGCCGCCTCCTGCACGGCCGGGTCCAGCGGGTCGCGCCCGGTCAGCTTGTCCCAGATCACCAATGCCTGTTGCAGCGGTTCGGCACGGGCGCTGAGCCCGGTCTGGGCATCGTGACGCCGGAACGGCATGTCGCGCCGGGCCTGGGGTGATTGCTCGCTGTCACCGGGTTGCCATTGCGTCGAAAGCTGGCCGATGAACGAAGGCCGCGCGGCATCATCGGCGGCGGGCACCAGCAACGCCCAACCCAGCCCCAGCAGCGCGGGGCGGTCATAGGGGCCGGGGCTGCGCACCTGCTGCAGCGCCTGGCGTGCGGCATCGCCCTGGCGGTGGCGGAGGTAGTGATAGCCCAGCGCCAGGTTGGCGGCATCGCGCAGCGCCAGCGCAACGACACTATCGGCGTCCGCGCTGCCCAAGGCGGCCAGCGGGAGGGGGTCGCCCTGGTTCAGTGCCGCAATCGCAGCGTTGTAGTGTTCGACTGGATCGCGTGCGACCGCAGCGGGCAGCGCCGCCGGCAGCGGGGGCAGGCCGGCGCGCAGGGCAGCAGCCTCGACGCCACGCCCGCTGGCGTCCAGAAAGGCGGCATAGCGCGCATCGCGCTGTTCGGACGAGGAACTCTGCGCGTCGGGGGACAGACTGAGGCTGCCGAGCAGCCCCTGGCGCAGTGTCAGGCTGAGATCACCGGTGGCGCCCGCGAGCGTGTAGTGCGCCACCAGCGCGTTGCTCGCCGGGTGCGGATGTTCGGTGCGCGCGAGCACGCTGATGGTGATCGGGGCATCGGCGGCGCCGATGATGGGATTGTCGATGCGGTAGTAGCCCCCCTCGGCCAGCGCGCGGGATTCGACGTCGCTGAACTCATAGAGGTAGGGAGGCAGGCCCTGCTGACGGATCTCCACCCGGCGCAGCCAGCGCCCGTCCATGTCAGCCCCGAGGTAGAGGCGCAGCGCTGGTGACGGCTGTTGTTGCTGGTGTTCGGCATGCAGCGCGAGCACGGTGGTGCGCAGGCTTTCCGGCACCGCCGCCGTCGCGGCGGGGGTCGCAAGCACGAGCATCAGGGCGAGGACGACCGCGCGTTGCGGTCGATGGGGTCTGTGATGAATCGCCGTGGTGGTCATGGGCGCCCCCAAAAAAAAGTCCACCCCGCCCCGGCGGGAGCAGGATGGACGCCGTTGTCCTCGGCGGCCGCCATTGGCTACCGGGTATCCCGTGGATACCGGTGTCTTGCCAAGCAACCGATGTGCCAGTGTCGAAAACGCAGCGGCAGACCGGCGGCAGGGCGGCGACGGCCCGGTGTGCACCAGCGGCAGGCATGGGTTGCCCCGTGATGATGCACGGCGAGCGCTGCGACGACGGAAAAGGCCGGGCCGACGCGGCTACGGGCTGGCATGACAATTGCTCCCAATCTGGGGCGCCGGGTGCCCGGTGCGCGGAACCAATGACGGTTTCGCAGGGATGACGACGTCCACCCAGCCCCACCCGGGGCTGGGTGGATTTTTTTTGGCCGTGGCAACGGCATCGAATCGGGAGACCAACACATGCACAACATCCGCCGACACGCCATCGCGGCGATGGCTGCGGTTCTCGGCGCGTCACTGCAGGGCGCTCCGCTCAGCGCTGCCGCCGACACCGCCGCTTGCGCCGCCGGACCGTCTCAGGCCGTCAATCTGTCGGGCTGCGGAGAGGGCGACGTGGTGACGCTGCACGGCGTCAACTTTGCCCTCGACGAGGGCGCGCTGGACATCAACGCTCAGGCCTTGCTGTCCCCGGTGGCCGACGAGCTGGTTTCGCGACCCGATCTGCGTGTCGAGATCGGGGGGCACACCGATGCGCTGGGCAGCGCCGAGTACAACCTGGGGCTGTCCGCGCAGCGCGCCCAGGCCGCGGTGGACTACCTGGTGGCCCGCGGGATCGATCCGGGGCGCCTGACCGCGAAAGGGTACGGCGAAGCCTTCCCGGTGGCCGACAACGACACCGAGCCCGGTCGTGCACTGAACCGACGGGTCGAACTCAAGGTGATCGGCAGCCTGCCGGTGGCCGCGTTGCCGACCCCGGCGCCGACCCCCAGCGGTCCGGTCTACACCACCAGCGAGATCGCCATCGTGCCGGAGCGGGAATATGTGCCGGCCGAAATCACCGTGCCGCCGGGCACGCTGGTGCGCTGGACCAACAAGGATCCCGGGTTCCATCACGCCGTGACCCTGTTCGATCGCGAAAGCTCACGCATCCAGCCGGGGGGCACCTACTCCTGGACCTTCGATCGCCCGGGCACCTATCACTACGCGAGCCAGATCTATCCGGACATGGCCGGGGTGATTCATGTGGTCGAGGGAGGGCATCATGCGCCGGCCCCCACACCCGTGCCGATGGCGCCGCCTCCGACGATGGCCCCCACGCCTGCGCCCATGCCTCATCACGCCATGCCGGCGAGTGCCGCGCCGGTGGCACCGGCGCCAGCGGCGCCGGCTGCCGTCGATGGACTGACCGTGCAGATCGTCGATTTCATGACCTTCTCGCCAGGCGTGTTGAAGGTGTCGGCGGGCAGCACGGTCACCTTCGAGAATCATGATGGCTCCAACCACATCGTGGCCTTTCGCGACGGGGTGGCATCGCCACGGCTGCGCGATGGCGCGAGCTGGACGCGAACCTTCGACACCCCGGGGGAATACCCCTACATCTGCAACATTCACGGTGAGCGCATGAGCGGCACCATCATCGTGGAATAAGCCCGCGCGGGCAGGGACAGGGGCCGGCCATGTGCCGGCCCTTTTTTTGTCCGGGAGGTCAGTCCGGGCTCAGTGCCGACTCGGCGAGCAGGGCGAGGCCGGCGAGGGGCGCCCGTGCCGCTTCCGGCAGTTGCAGGTAGGCGCGCAGGTTGTCGCGCAGCAGATAGGGCATGATCACCGGGCCGCGTGGCACCGCGTCCTCGATGGCTTGCAGGCGCGCCTGGCGCGCCTCACCCCGCAGGTCGGTGAACAGGGTGTGAAACCAGTGGTCGAGCGTGGCCGCGGCCGGCAGCAAGTCGGTGCGGCGAAGCTCCAGTACCGGCGAGAAGCGGGGATCCAGTTCCAGATCATCCGGCAGGAACACGGTGTCGTTCACCACTCCCAGTGCCGACAGGGGCAGCGTATCGCGCAGGCCGTTGACACTGGACAGGGCCGCATCGGGCGGGACGGGTGCGGCATCAGGATCCGCTGCGGCATAGGCGTGGCGGATCAGCTCCGTGCAGTAGAGCCGGCTACGGTCGTCCAGGGCCAGGGCGAAGTCGTACACGCGGGCGGATCCGCTGCGGGCGGCAGCATCGCGCCAGGCGGCGATGGCGGCGGCGCGGGCGACGTCGGCATCCGCGTGGCGCAGCACGAGAAAGCGCACGAAGTCCCGTTGCAGCCACTCATCGAGCAGTTGGATGCGTACACCTTCGGCGGCACCCGCTTCGACGATCTCGAGACTGTCCCACAGCGGGTCCAGCCCGACGATGGCCATGTGCGAGAAGAAACTCGGTTGCGCCCCCATCTGGCTGATCGCTGCCGAGATCAGATCGGGGCCCCGCAACAGCAGCACGTCACCCGCCTGCAGGCTGACGTCCGGGTGGGCCGCCAGTGCGGCATCGAGACCCCGGTGGGGCAGCGCGTCGCTGCGCGAAGGCTGCGCATCGCGGGCGATGCGTTCCGCCGCAAGGGCGGCGCGCTGTCCTTCCCCGCTGGCGGCCGAGGCTGCGCCCGTCAGCAGCAGGCCGGCCAACCACAGGCCGGAGCGCATGAGGGGGCTCAGAGCCACCAATGCCAGGTGGCCGGGACCTCGTTGAGCCCCAGCAGCACCAGCCCGCCGGTTGCCACGGCCAGTCCGGAGAGCACCAGCGAGACGCCCCGCCAACGGCGGTGGGCGCTCAGACAATCCCATCCCCTGACCGCCGATGCCGTGCCCGCCAGCAGGGTGAGCAGGGCGATCAGGAACCGCCGGAGCAACGGGGGCGTGACGCTGGCGGTGGCGCTGCCCAGCTGCACGGCCTGCGTGGTCAGCAGTTCGGCCTGCGCCGGTGTGACGACCGTGGCGGCGAGTGCGATCGTGATCAGGCCGGCCCAGGGGCGCAGCCGGGGGAAAGCATCAAGGCGACCTGTGAAACGCATGGGAGCCTCCGGAGCTGAGGGGGACGCTATTGCGCCCGTCGTTGGGGGCGTCGGTTGCGGCGAATCCGCCACCACATCCAGACACCGCTGAGGGCCAGCCACATGGATGACAGGCCCACCAGATTGATGATCCAGGCGCCGGTGTTGCCGAACAGCTGCCCGCTGTGGGCATCAACCAGCAGGTGTTCCAGCGAAACGCTGGGGCGCGACCAGGGACGCAGGTCTTCGCGCACCGGCTCGGGCAGGGTTTCGGGCTGTGACCAGCGCACCTGCAGCGGGTCGACGGGGGTCCAGATCAGGCCCTGGTCGGCGCTTTGATAGGCGTCGAGGTCCTGCACCGCGATGGCGCCGTCGGCGGTCACGCCGACGCGGCGGACCGTGTTGACCGGCAGGATCGGCGGCCGCAGCACATCGTAGCGCTGGCCCTCCGGTGTCAGCATCACCAGGCCGCCGGGGATGCCGGCGAACAGGAAGCGGCCATCCGCCCCCTCGCTGTGGACCAGCCCCAGCGGCTCGGTCAGTGGTTCCGCCAGCGGCTGGCCGTCAAGCACGGTGTGATCGGGGGTGACAGCCAGCCAGTGGCCACCGGCGCCAAACCCGCTCTTCGGAGGTTCGGCAGACAGGCTGTAGAGCGAGGTGACCCAGGGCCAGTCGATGCGAATGATGTCGTAACCCCATTCCGCGCTCTGGTTGATGAGAAAGCCGCTGGCACCCAGCCACCCCATGAAGGCGAAGGCAAACAGACCGATACGCTTGTGCCACTCGCGCAGGGTCGCCAGCAGGTTGCGGCGGGGCGTCGCGGTGGCGCCGGCGCGCGGGCGCAGGCGGAGGCGCAGTTGCGGCCAGCGAACCCGCCGGCGCACTTGCGCCAGCGAGGTTGAAGCATCGCGCAGGGCGTCCATCGGCGTGCTCATGGTGCCAGGGTGTCCAGCTTGAGTGCGGTGGCGGCCATGCGCTGCATCAGCTTCACCGAATAGGTGGCGCCGGCGATGTTGTCGGGGACGCGGTCAATGCCGCTGCCGGCGGCACGGGCGCCCAGCAACTGCTGCAGGAAGGACAGTTCGCCCACCTGCTCGCCACGGGATTCCTTGTAGAAGAGGACACGCGCGGCGAGGACCACGCCGTCCTTGACGACGAAACCGGAGGTGGTTGGCTGGTAGCCCTCCTTGCCGATGTCATCGAAGATCCAGGCGGTGCGGCCGTCGGCGGCACGCCAGTAGTGCAGACGGCGCTGCGGGAAGCTGCGACCGTAGATCGGCTGCAAGGCGGACTGACCGGCGTCATCCAGCGTCAGCACCTGCGGGGCGGGAAGATCGGCGCCGAAGGACTCGGCGAGGAAGGCCTCACGGGTGATGAAGGTGATGCAGATCACCGGTGGACATTCCTGGGCCGCCGCCGGTGCCGACAAGAGGGTTCCGGTGCCGCCCATCAACACGGCCGACAGTTGCCACAGCCATTTTTTCAACATGAAACGTGCTCCAAATCTGAAACTGAGAATCCCGAGGTGGCACCGGCATGCCGGTGCCACCTCGGGCCCGCCGCGCCACGATCCCGATGCTCGGATCACCGGGGGTGGCGCCCTGGATCAGCGCGTGACGATGTCACGGGTGAATGGCGCCAGGGCATTCACCAGTTCGTTGCAGGTGTAGTACTTGATGTTGTTGCGCTCGCAGGCGTTGTAGGCCGCTTCCACCACCGCGTTGAACTGCGTCATGGTGATGCCGAGATCGGCATGTGCGGCCGCCATGCTGGCGCCCTGGTACTCGTTGGGGCCGCCCAACACCATCTTTTCGAGCTGGGTGTTGAGAATGATCTGCCGTTCCACGTTGCCGAACTCGCGAAAAACGTGCGAGATCCGGTTGTCCAGCATGATGTAGTAGAACAGGCTCTCGACCCACGCCCGCACGCCGTCGTGTCCACCGAAGCGCGCCAGCGCCTGGCCTGACACGCCGAGGATGGGGTCGGTCTTGGTCTCGGCTGCCTGCAGCGGCTGCATGGCGGCCAGCGAGAGACTGGCGGCAGTGGCCAGGGTCATCAGGGGTTTCAACAGTTTCATGGTGTCACTCCAATTCAGGGATGGACAGGTCCACGCTCAGAACGTGGCGTGAACGGAGAAGTAGAAGCCGTTCTGATCCTGGGCAACGGAGATATTCCCCAGCATCAAATAGGCCACGACGAACGACAGGTTCTTGTTGGGCGCATAGGCAAAGAAGATGTCCCACCAGTCGCTTTCGGCCTCTTGGGTTAATGCGTTACCGACGCTCTCGATGCCAATTGCATCAAGTAGGCCGGTAACGCTGGACAGGTCGATACCGGCGAGATTGATGCTGCGCCCGTCGAGGTTGCCGCCGTGCTGCTGGTATTCGAAACCGATCGCCGTGTTCTTCTGCAGCAGGTGGGCGACCGACGCTTCGAAGCGGAACTCCTTGTCGTTGTGACACTCGGCGTTCGCACCCGCGCCGTCGCAGTATCCGAAGCCAATGAGTCCAGTCTGGTTGGCCGAGGTGTAGCGGCCGGTGAAGTTCACCAGCGTGCTGTAGCGGAAGAACACCTTGGTGGCCGCAATATAGGCTTCCCAGTCCTCGGCTTCCGCTCCGCCCAGGGTTTTCACCAGTGCCGGGGTGGTGTTCTCTTTCCAGAAGCCACCGATCGACACCTGCGGCACCCAACTGTCGGAGATATAGACGGCATCACCGAACAGCCGCAGTTTGGCGCCATAAATGTCTACTTTGAGAGTGGAGTTCCAGGGGTCGGTGCCGAGGCTGTCGAGCCCCAGCAGTTCACCCACCAGGGCCACCGTGTCGAGGTTGGCGAGGTTTAGCGAAAGATTCTGTTGTGCGTACGACAGCTCGAAACGGTCATAGAAGCCCACAGCACCGCCAAACACGGTCAGCTGCAGCGCTGGCAGGTTGGCATAGGTGAATCCGACGCCGCCGTTGATGCCGTCCCGGGTCTCGTAGCCGGTGATCGTGGCCCATGGCACGGCGCCACCGCCGCCTGCGCCATCGGTGGTGAAGACACCGCCGGTCAAAAACACCTTGCCGTCGTTGTAGCTGGCGGTGGCGGTGCCGGTGAAAAGGGCCGATGCGAGGACAACGGCGCTTCCACACATGCGCAGGCTGCGCGAAAAAGTGATGTTCATGTCCCTGCTACTCCTTGGTATGGGTAGGTACAGCCAAATCCCTAGGTCAAAAAAAAACGTCCACCCGCATGGCCTCTGTGGGCCAGCGGAGTGGACGTCGGTATCCCGCTCCGGGCGTCATTGCCCGGAAAACTTCATGCCCGCCGGAATCGGCCGGTCAGGCTGGAATGATGGATAGCAATAGCCGTGCCACGGTGCGGTTTTGCGCAAGGCTGGTGCATGCGGGGCGCAACTTCGTTTTGACAGGCTGCGTGATCGCGGAAACCACCAGCACCAAAACAGGGATGTTGCCGCGCGATGAGGCATTTCGATGGAAGGGCACGGAACTTGCGGCGTGCACTCCGTTCTTCATGCTGAGTGCGAGTGATCGATGCGCGTCATGCTGGTCGATGATGATCTTGGGCGGATGGCCCTGTTGCGCCAGGCGCTGGCGGCGCACGGCGACGAGGTCGTTGCGCAGCTCGGGCCGGCGGACGATCTGGTGGGTGCGGTGGCCCACCTGCAGCCTGATCTCATTCTGATCGACGTCGATTCCCCCGCGCGCGACACGCTGGAATCGCTGGGACTGATCTCGCGCGACCGCCCCCGCCCCATTGTGGTGTTCGCCTCGCACAGCGATTCCGACATGGCGCGGCGTGCCATGCGCGCGGGTGTCAGTGCCTACGTGGTGGACGGGATGCAGCCGACCCGGCTGAAGGCCGTGATCGATGTCGCCATCGCACGCTTTGATGAGCACCAGGCCTTGCGTCGTGAGCTGGCCGATACCAAGAGTCGTCTCGCCGACCGGCGCGACATCGACCGTGCCAAGGGCATTCTCATGCAGCGGCGCGGACTGTCCGAGAACGATGCCTACGAACAACTCCGGAAGATGGCCATGGACCGCAATGTGAAGCTGGGAGACGCCGCCCGTTCGTTGCTGGCCGTGGCGGAGCTGCTGTGATGGGGGCGCTGGAGCAGACCTCGCTGCGCCTCGGCATGGTGCCGTTGGTGGATGCCGCGCCATTGATCGTGGCGCGCGACAAAGGCTTCTTCGCGCGCGAAGGGCTCGAAGTGCAGCTCAGTGTCGAAGCGTCCTGGGCCAGCATCCGCGACAAGGTGGTGGCAGGGCTGCTGGATGGGGCCCAGATGCTGGCGCCCATGCCCATCGCCGCCACGCTCGGGATCGACGCCGTGGGCGTGCCGATGGTCACCGCGATGATGCTCAGCCTCAATGGCAATGCCGTGGCGGTATCCGAGGCGATGTATCAGGAGCTGGGCCTGGTGGCCTGCGAACCGGTGGCCGCCGGGCAGGCCTTGCGCGCCCTCTTGGAGCGCGACCGTGCACAGGGACGGCGCAAGCGGGTGTTTGCTCACGTCTTCCCTTTCTCCGCCCACCACTACGAACTGCGCTACTGGCTGGCTGCCAGTGGTATCGACCCGGATCGTCACCTGCGCCTCGAAGTGGTGCCCCCGCCGCTGATGGTCAAGGCGCTGCGCGATGGGCGCATCGATGCCTGCTGTGTCGGGGCCCCCTGGGGGGCGGCGGCGGAAAGCGCCAGTGCCGGCTATCGACTGCTGAGTTCACACCAGATCTGGAACAACAGCCCCGAGAAGGTGTTTGCGGTGACCCGTGACTGGGCCCAGCGCCATCCCAATACGCACCGTGCGGTGGTGGCAGCGCTGCTGCGGAGCTGTCAGTGGCTGGACCGTCCCGAGCACCGGATGGAGGCGGCGCAGCTGCTGATCGACAGCGGCAGCGTCGACGCACCGCCGGCGACCCTGCGGGCCGCGCTGGATGCCAGTGCCGGCGAGGCGCCGCAGCGAGGGCGTCTGGTGTTCCACGCCGGTGCCGCCAATTTCCCCTGGATCACGCACGCGGTCTGGTTCATCGAACAGATGCGCCGCTGGCGGCAGATTGATGATGAGGTTGACGCCCTGTCGGTGGCGGCGGCGGTCTATCGCACCGATATCCATCGGGATGCTGCCCGTCGTCTGGGCATGCCGGTGCCCGACGAGGACGGAAAATCGGAAGGGCATCACGACCGTCCGTGGATGCTGCGAACCCAGACGGGGGACATTGCCATGGGCAGTGACCGCTTCTTTGACGGGCAGACCTTCGTCAACTGCGCGGCGGCGCCCATGCTGACCGCGCCGGGCGGGCGATGATGAGCCCGACGCAGGCGGCGACGTTGCAGTCCAGCTGGGCGCAGGTGCAACCGCTGCGCCGCGATGCGGCGGCACTGTTTTACGCCAGCCTGTTCGAGCGCAACCCCGCCCTGCAGGCCTTGTTCAGTTCGCCGATGGCGGAGCAGGGCGAGCGTCTGATGGACATGATCGGCGCTGCGGTGGCCCTGTCGGCAGAGCCGAAGCGGCTGGGGCCAGTGCTGCAGGCGCTCGGGGCCCGGCATCGGGGCTACGGGGTGCGGGCTGAGGATTACCAGACGGTGGGGGCGGCCCTGCTGTACACCCTGGAGGCCGGGTTGGGTGCGGCGTTCACTGACGAAGTCCGGTCTGCCTGGGCGGCCTTTTACGCCGAGGTGGCGGACGGGATGCAGGCGCCTTGATGGTGAGCACTATTGGTGCGCCGGCGCCACACTGGTGCAAGGCCTTCGGTGCGCGTGCACGCAGATCCACGTAAACCGGGCTTGCCAAGATGGCACGCCCCTTGCGGTAGATCTCCCGAGGGTCCAACGATGGACCCCGGACCGCAGTACGGATCCCCCGCGGGATCCTGAACAGACAGAGGCAGGTACCCGCCACGAAGGCGGTACCCGGACAACGACGTCCATGACACAGGCGAGGCCTGCGTCATGGACGTTTTTTTTTGGCTGACGATTTCGGATGACCCATACGCTGACCCCCCTGATGAACCGTTGCGCACGTGCCACCCTGAGCGGCGTGTTGGCCCTCGCGCTGAGCGCCTGTGGCGCTGACAAGCCGGCCGCGCCGGCCGCGCTGGAGGCAACTGCCGCGCTGCCGGAAACGATGCCGGAAAAGCCGGACCTCAAGTTCGGCTTCATCAAGCTCACGGACATGGTGCCCTTGGCCATCGCCTATGAGAAAGGCTACTTCGAGGATGAAGGGCTGTACGTCACCCTCGAAGCCCAGGCCAACTGGAAGGTGCTGCTGGACCGTGTGATCTCCGGCGAGCTTGATGGCGCGCACATGCTGGCGGGCCAGCCCCTGGCGGCCACGATCGGTTATGGCACCCAGGCCGAGGTGATCACGGCGTTCAGCATGGATCTCAATGGCAACGCCATCACCGTTTCCAATGAAGTGTGGTCGGCGATGAAGGCCCACGTGCCGATGAAGGAGGACGGGCTGCCGGTGCGCCCGGTGCGCGCTGATGCCCTGAAACCGGTGGTGGAGCAGTATCGCGCGGACGGCCGGCCGTTCAATCTCGGCATGGTGTTTCCGGTATCCACGCACAACTACGAGCTGCGCTACTGGCTGGCGGCGGGGGGCATCCATCCCGGCTACTACGCGCCACAGCGCGGGGATGTCACGGGGCAGTTGGGCGGGGATGTCCTGCTGTCGGTGACGCCGCCACCGCAGATGCCGGCAACGCTGGAGGCCGGCACCATCTTCGGGTACTGCGTCGGCGAACCCTGGAATCAGCAGGCGGTGTTCAAGGGGATCGGTGTGCCGGTGATCACCGATCACGAGATCTGGCACTACAACCCGGAAAAGGTGTTCGGTGTCCGGGAAGACTGGGCCCGGGAAAATCCGAAGACGCACAAGGCCGTGCTGAAGGCCTTGATCCGCGCCGCCCATTGGCTCGATGCGGACAACAACCGCAACCGCGACGAGGCCGTGACGATCATCTCGCGCGCCAACTATGTCGGCGCGGATCCGGAAGTGATCGCCAACTCCATGACCGGCACTTTCGAATATCAAAAGGGCGAAACCCTGGCGGTGCCCGACTTCAACGTTTTCTTCCGTCATCACGCCACCTATCCGTTCTATTCCGATGCCATCTGGTACCTGACCCAGATGCGCCGCTGGGGACAGATCCCCGAGCATCGCCCCGATGACTGGTACCTCGACACGGCGCGCAAGGTCTATCGCCCCGACCTCTACGCCGAGGCGGCGCGTGAACTCATTGAAGAGGGTCGTCTGCCGAAAACGGCGTTCCCCGACTTCGCCACCGAAAGCGGCTTCCGGGCGCCGACGGATGCCTTCATCGACGGCGTCGAATATGACGGGCGTCAACCGAACGCCTACCTCGAACAGTTCGCCATTGGTCTCAAGGGGGAGGACTCGCCATGACGCGCGCACCCCAGCTGTTGTTGTCACGCTTTCGCCCCTGGGCTGCCCGCTTCCTGAGCGGCGTGGGCACCCTCCTTGGCCAGCGACCATCGCTTCGCCGCTGGACCTCCTCGCTGTTGCTCCCAGTGATGGGGTTGCTGGTCTTTCTTCTGCTCTGGCAGGCGGTTGCATCCCGTATCGACACCTCGCTCGGCGCCTTTCCCGGCCCCGCCGAGGTCTGGACCCAGGCGCAAGGCCTGTGGAACGAACATCAGGCCGAACGGGAGCGCGCCGACGCCTTCTACCAACGCCAGGAAGCACGCAACAGTGTGCGCCTGGCCGCCAACCCGGAGGCGCCGGTCACGATCCGGCCCTATACCGGGCAACCCACCTTCATCGATCAGATCGGCACCAGCCTGATGACGGTGGCGACCGGGTTTCTACTCGCCTCGGCCATCGCCATCCCGCTGGGGATCGTCATTGGCCTGTCGCGACCGATGTATGCGGCCATGAACCCGATCATCCAGTTGCTCAAGCCGGTGTCGCCACTGGCCTGGCTGCCGCTGGTGACCCTGGTCGTGGCGGCGGTGTACACCACCGATGATCCGGCCATGCCCAAGTCCTTCGTGGTGTCGGCCATCTGCGTGCTGTTGTGTTCGCTGTGGCCGACGCTGGTGAACACCGCGGTCGGTGCGTCCGCCGTGCAGAGCGATCTGGTCAACGTGTCACGGGTGTTGCGACTGGGGCGGCTCACCCATGTGGTGAAGATCGTGCTGCCGTCCTCGGTGCCGATGATCTTCGCGGGTCTCCGGCTCTCGCTGGGGGTCGCGTGGATGGTGCTCATCGCCTCGGAAATGCTGGCGCAGAACCCCGGTCTCGGGAAGTTCGTCTGGGACGAATTCCAGAACGGCAGCTCCGCTTCGCTGAGTCGGATCATGGTGGCGGTGATCGTCATCGGCTTCATTGGCTTTCTCCTGGACCGCAGCATGCTCGGACTGCAGCGCGCCGTGTCCTGGGACAAGACCGCCATCCTGCGATAACGGAGTCCCTCCCATGCAAAGTCATCTAGAGCTGTCCTGCATCGGCATGGACTTTCCCACCCCCAACGGGGTGTTCTGTGCCCTCGACCGTGTGCAGCTGCATGTGCGCCAGGGCGAGTTCATCTCGCTGATCGGGCATTCCGGTTGTGGCAAGTCCACCGTGCTCAACATTGTTGCCGGCCTGTTGCAGGCCACCCGCGGCGGCGTGATCGTCGACGGGCGTGAAGTGGCCGAGCCCGGACCGGACCGCGCCATGGTGTTTCAGAACCACTCGCTGCTGCCCTGGCTCAGCGTGTTCCAGAACGTCGAGCTGGCGGTGAAACAGGTGTTCCGCGGTCGCAAGACCCGCGCGGAGATGCGTGACTGGATCGATCACAACCTCAATCTGGTGGGACTGACCCATGCCCGCGACAAGCGCCCGAATGAAATTTCAGGGGGCATGAAGCAGCGCGTCGGCATCGCGCGGGCACTGTCGATGCAGCCGCGGATCCTGTTGATGGACGAGCCCTTCGGCGCGCTCGACGCGCTGACCCGTGCCCAGCTGCAGGACGCCTTGATGGAGATTCAGGCGCAGCTCGGCAACACCGTGCTGATGGTGACCCACGACGTCGACGAGGCGGTGTTGCTGTCGGACCGCGTGGTGATGATGAGCGTGGGACCGAAGGCAACCATTGCACAGGTGATGGAGGTGACCTTGCCGCGACCACGGCACCGGCTGGCGCTGGCGGAGAACCCGGCCTACCACCACCACCGTGCCGAAATTCTGCGGTTCCTGCATGAAGGCCATGCGCCGCCGCCCGCCGCCGATGCCGCCCCAGCCGCGCCGACGCGGGAACGGGCCAGTCGTGATCGCGGCGCGCAGCCGCGCAAAGTGGCCTGAGGGGGCGGCATGAACATCGTCGTCATCGGCCACGGCATGATCGGCCACAAGTTTCTGGAAGCCCTGTCGGCACACACCGTCCCCGACCTGACCGTGACCGTGCTCTGCGAGGAGCCGCGACCGGCCTATGACCGGGTGCATCTGTCCTCGTTCTTTTCCGGCACCAGCGCCGATGCACTGTCGCTGGTCCCCGAAGGCTTTTTCGACCGGCCGGGCTGGACGCTCCGCCTGTGCGAGCCGGCGGTGGAGATCGATCGCGAAGCGCGGATGGTGGTGACCTCCGCGGGTGACCGCCTGTCGTATGACCGTCTGGTGATCGCGACCGGATCGGTGCCGTTCGTGCCGCCGGTCCCGGGCCGCGACCGCTCTGGATGCTTCGTCTATCGCACCATCGAGGACCTGCAGGCCATGCAGGCCTGGGGGCGCACCGCCCGCAGTGGCGTGGTGGTGGGTGGCGGCCTGTTGGGACTGGAGTGCGCCAAGGCGCTTCGGGATATGGGCCTGGAAACCCACGTGGTGGAGTTTGCCGGCCGTCTGATGGCGGTGCAGGTGGACGATGGCGGCGGCCGCGTGCTGCGACAGCGCATCGAGGATCTGGGTGTGCATGTGCACACCGGCAAGAACACGCTGGAGATCGTTGACGGTGAGTCCTCGACGCACCGGATGCAGTTCGCCGATGACAGCTGGCTCGAGACCGACATGATCGTGTTCTCCGCCGGCATCCGGCCGCAGGACGCGCTGGCGCGTCTGAGCGGTCTCGATGTCGGCCCGCGTGGCGGCATCGTGGTGGATGACCAGTGCCGCAGCAGTGATCCCGACATCTACGCCATCGGTGAGTGTGCGTTGTGGCAGGGACGCATCTTCGGGCTGGTGGCGCCGGGGTACGAGATGGCGCGGGTGGCGGCGGCCTGTATCGCCGACCAGGCCTCGTCGGCCGCCTTCAAGGGGGCCGACATGTCCACCAAGCTCAAGTTGATGGGGGTGGACGTGGCCAGCCTGGGCGACGCTCACGGGCAGACCCCCGGCAGTCGGTCCTACGTGTATACCGACGAGCGCCAGCAGCTCTACAAGAAGCTGGTGGTGTCTGCGGACGGCCGTCAGCTGCTGGGCGGTGTGCTGGTGGGTGAGGCGTCGGCCTACGGTGGCCTGCTGCAGATGATGCTCAATGGTCTCGCCCTGCCGGATGCGCCGGAGCAGCTGATCCTGCCGCGGTTCGACGGTGCGGAGGCACCGGCGCTGGGCGTGGATGCACTGCCCGAGAGTGCGCAGATTTGTTCCTGCAACGATGTCAGCAAGGGGCAGCTTTGCGCCGCCGTGGCGGAGGGCGCCCGTACCGTGGGCGATCTCAAGGCCGCCACCTGTGCCGGCACCTCCTGCGGCGGCTGCGTGCCATTGGTCACGCAGTTGCTGAAGGCAGAACTGACGCGCCAGGGCGTGGAGGTCAACGACCATCTTTGCGAACACTTCCCGTACTCGCGACAAGCGCTCTATCACATCGTGCGCGTGGAACGGATCGAATCCTTCGCTGAGCTGCTGCGCCGACATGGACAGGGACATGGCTGCGACATCTGCCGCCCGGTGGCGGCCAGCATTCTGGCCAGCTGCTGGAACGACTTCGTGCTCAAGCGCGAGCACGCTGCGCTGCAGGATTCCAACGACTACTTCCTGGCCAATATCCAGAAGAACGGCACCTATTCGGTGGTGCCGCGTATCGCCGGCGGGGAGATCACGCCCGACAAGCTGATCGTGATCGGCGAAGTGGCTAAACAGTTCGGGCTGTACACCAAGATCACCGGCGGCCAGCGCATTGACCTTTTCGGCGCCCAGGTGCATCAGCTGCCGGCGATCTGGGAGGCGCTGGTGGCGGCCGGGTTCGAATCCGGCCATGCCTATGGCAAGGCGGTTCGCACGGTGAAATCCTGTGTCGGCAGCACCTGGTGTCGCTACGGCGTGCAGGATTCCGTCGCCATGGCGCTGGCCCTGGAGCATCGTTACAAGGGGCTGCGGGCCCCGCACAAGCTCAAGTTCGCGGTGTCGGGCTGCACCCGTGAGTGCGCCGAGGCGCAGTCCAAGGATGTCGGGGTGATCGCCACCGAGAAGGGGTGGAACCTCTACGTCTGCGGCAACGGCGGCATGAAGCCGCGGCACGCCGAACTGCTGGCGCGGGATGTCGACGATGCCACCCTGTTGTCGCTGATCGACCGGTTCCTGATGTTCTACGTGCGGACCGCGGACCGCCTGCAGCGCACCAGCGTGTGGCGCGACAATCTCGAAGGCGGGCTGGACTATCTCAAGGAGGTGATCGTCGAGGACAGCCTGGGCCTGGCCGCCGAGCTGGAGGCCGAGATGGCGCTGGTGATCGACCGCTATGCCTGCGAGTGGAAGCGGGCCATCGAGGACCCCGAGACGCGGGCCCGTTTCCGCACCTTCGTCAACAGCGACGCCGATGACAGCGATGTGGTGTTCGTCAACGAGCGGGGCCAGATCCGGCCCGCAACCGAAATTGAGCGCGGCAGCCGGCTGAGCGGAGTGCCGGTCGTCCACGAGACGGCCTGAGCCATGCGCATGGATGACACTCTGCTTGAATCCCTGTGGCAGCCGGTCTGTGCGGTGGATGCGATCTGGCCGGACACCGGGGCCTGCGCCCTCGTCAACGGGCGTCAGGTGGCGGTGTTCCGCTTCGGGGCGGGCGCCGAGGCGGCGTGGTACGCCATCGGCAACCACGACCCCGCGTCGGGTGCCAACGTGCTGTCGCGGGGGCTGCTGGGCAGCCTCGGGGGGCGTCCGGTGGTGGCGTCGCCGATCTACAAGCAGCACTACGACCTCGTCACCGGGGCGTGTCTGGAGGATGCCGGCCTGCGGGTGCCGGTGTACCCGGTCCGGGTGGCGGAGGGCCAGGTCTGGGTCGTGGCGTGAGCGGCGCGGTGTCGCCGCCGGGTGGCCGTCTGGTGGTGGTGGGGCATGGCATGGCGGCCGCCCGCACCCTGGAGGAGCTCTGGACGCTGGCGCCGGGGCGCTTTCACACCACCGTGCTGGGCAGCGAACCGCAGGTCGGCTACAACCGGGTGCTGCTGTCCGCACTGCTGTCCGGCGAGGTGAAGCCCGAAACACTGCCGCTGCTCGCGCCGGACTGGTACGCCGCGCGCGGTATCGCCGTCCATGGGGATGACCCGGTGGTGCGGATTGATCGATCACGGCGCGAAGTACACACCGCGCGCGGCCGGGTGCTGCCCTACGACCGCCTGCTGATCGCCACGGGTTCCACGCCCGTCAAGCCGCCGCTGGAGGGCATGGACCTGCCGGGGGTTCGGGTGTTCCGCACCCTGGCCGATACCGAGGCGTTGATGGCGGCGTCCCGGCAGTTCCGGCGTGCCGTGGTGATCGGGGGCGGCTTGCTGGGGGTGGAAGCCGCCGAAGGCCTGCGGCGGCGGGGCATGGCGGTGACCCTGGTGCACCGGGCGCCGGTGCTGCTCAACCAGCAGCTGGATGCCGCCGCCGGTGCCTTGCTGGCGGACACCCTGCGCAGCCGAGGCCTGCAGCTGCGGTTGTCAGCGGAGACGGAGGCGCTGCTGGGTGCTTCGCGGGTCGAGGCGGTGCGCCTGGCTTCCGGTGAAGTGCTGGCGGCCGATCTGGTGGTGGTGTCCATCGGCGTGCGGCCGGAGATCGGCCTGGCGCAGGCCGCCGGCTTGCACTGCCAGCGCGGCATCGTTGTCGACGACACCCTGCAGACCTTCGATCCCCGCATCTACGCGGTGGGCGAGTGCGTGGAACATCGTGGTGCCACATTCGGGTTGGTGGCGCCGGTGTGGGCGCAGGCCAGCGTTTGCGCCAGCCACCTGGCCGGCGAGGGCCACCGTCGTTTCGAGCCGACGCAGAGCGCCACCCGCCTCAAGGTATCGGGCATCGAGGTGTACTCGGCCGGCGATTTCGCCGGTGGCGACGGACATGAGGAACTGCTGCTCAAGGCCTCCCGCCGGGGGGTCTACCGGCGACTGATTCTGCGCGACCGGCGGATTACCGGCGCCGTGTTTTTCGGTGACACCCGAGACAGCAGCTGGTTCTTTGACCAGATGGCCACCGGGCGCGATGTCAGCGGGCTGCGGGAGCGCCTGCTGTTCGGTCCCGCCTGGTGCGAAGCGGGAGGCTGAGCGATGGCGGCCGCCGACGGGGTCCGGACCACCTGTCCCTACTGTGGCACCGGCTGCGGGGTGCAGGTGCGCGTGGAGGGTGGCGCGCCCGTGGTCGCCGGCGATCCGACTCACCCCGCCAACCTCGGTCGGCTGTGCGTCAAGGGATCCGCCCTGGGCGACACCCTCGACAGTGGCGAACGGCTGCTGCAGCCGCAGTTGCGCAGCCGTGCCTACGCACCCACCCGTCCGGTGAGCTGGTCGCGCGCACTGGACGAAGTGGCGGGCCGGTTCCGCCGCGTGATTGATGAGCACGGCCCGGAGGCCGTGGCCTGGTACGTGTCCGGCCAGCTGTTGACCGAGGATTACTACGTTGCCAACAAGTTGGTGAAGGGCTACGTCGGCAGTGCCAACATCGACACCAATTCGCGCCTGTGCATGTCGTCTGCCGTGGCCGGGCACAAGCGTGCCTTCGGTGAGGACATCGTGCCGGTGCGCTACGACGATCTCGATCATGCCGACCTGATCGTGCTGGTGGGATCCAACACCGCCTGGTGCCACCCCATCCTCTATCAGCGCATCATGCGGGCGCGTGAGCGGCGGCCGCAGATGCGTCTGGTGGTGATCGATCCGCGGCGCACGGCCACGGCGGAATCCGCCGACCTGCACCTGCCGCTGCGGCCGGGCACCGACGTCACCCTGTTCAACGGCCTGCTCGTGCACCTGCACGCCGCCGGCTGTGTGGATGCCGACTTCGTGCGTGATCACACCCAGGGCGCCACCGAGGCGCTGGCCACCGCGCATCGGCACGGCGGTGGCGACGCCGCTGCGGTGGCGCGCGCCTGCGGTCTCAGTCGCGAGGCGCTGGACACCTTCTTCAAGTGGTTCGCCGCCTGCAGCCGGACCATCACCGCCTTCTCGATGGGCGTGAACCAGTCCTCGGCCGGCACCGACAAGGTCAACGCCATCATCAATTGCCACCTGTTCACCGGGCGCATCGGCA
>CAKZHZ010000025.1 GCA_936928855.1 uncultured Polycyclovorans sp. | reverse complement strand
TCGCCCGAAGACGCCGCCGAGCACAGCATCAGTTCTGAGGAGCTCCGGACCATCGTTGCTGAAGCCGGCGCCATGATCCCCCAGCGCCACCAGAAAATGCTGCTGTCGATTCTCGACCTCGAAAAGGCGACGGTCGAGGACATCATGGTGCCGCGCAATGAGATCCTCGGTATCGACCTGTCAGAGCCCTGGGACGAGATCCGCAATGCCATCATCGACAGCGAGCACACCCGCCTGCCGCTGTATGACGGCTCCATCGACCAGCTCAAGGGCGTACTGCACCTGCGCAGGGTGGTGCGTCTGGCGGCGGATGACCGCCTGGACGCGGAAAGCCTGCTGAGTCTGGCGCGCGAACCCTACTTCATCCCCGAAGGCACGCCGCTCAATCAGCAGTTGCTCAACTTCCAGAATCAGAAACGTCGAATCGGGTTCGTCGTCGATGAGTACGGCGACATCCAGGGCCTGGTGACCCTTGAGGATATTCTCGAAGAGGTGGTCGGCGAATTCACCTCCGATCCGGCAACGCGCCTGAAAAACGTCTATGCCGATGATGACGGCAGCTTCCGCGTTGCCGGCAACGTCACGCTACGAAGCCTCAATCGCAACCTGGGATGGAAGCTGCCGACCAGCGGCCCCAAGACTGTCAACGGCCTGTTGCTCGAACAATTGGAGAGCATCCCGCAGACCGGCAAGAAGGCGCGCATCGCCAACTACGAGTTCGAGATCATCGAGGCCCGCTCCAACGCAGTGAAGGCCGTGCGCATCCGCCCCGCCGCCTGAGCCCCCTCACACCAGCGCGATCGCGTCCTCCAGACGCGCCACCGGCATCACCTCGATCCCCAGTGCTGCAGTTTTGCGGGGCTTGTTGGCCATCGGCACGATGGCATGGGTAAAACCCTGCTTGGCGGCTTCCAGCAAACGCTCCTCACCCGCCTGTACCGGCCGGATCTCGCCGGCCAGCCCCACTTCACCAAACACCACCCAGCCGGTCGGCAGCGGTCGTCCCCGCATGGAGGACAGTGCGGCCAGCAGCAGAGGCAGGTCGGAGGCCGGCTCCTGGATCTTCATGCCCCCCACGACGTTGGCGAAAACATCCTGATCCCCCAGAGCGACGCCGCCGTGACGGTGCAGCACGGCCAGCAGCAGGTTGAGCCGGTTGGACTCCAGCCCCTGTGTCACCCGGCGCGGATTTCCGAGCAGGGATCGATCCACCAGCGCCTGCACTTCGACGAGTAACGGCCGGCTGCCCTGACGGGTGACCGTGATGACACTGCCTGGCACCGGCTGCGAGTGGCGTGACAGAAACAACGCCGAGGGATTGCTCACCTCCTTCAACCCCCCGTCGGTCATGGCGAACACGGCCAGCTCGTTGACCGCGCCGAATCGGTTCTTGACCGCCCGCACGATGCGATAGCGGCTGCCCTCGTCGTGCTCGAAGTACAGCACGGTATCCACCATGTGCTCGAGCACCCGGGGTCCGGCGATGGCGCCTTCCTTGGTGACATGCCCCACCAGCACCACGGCCGTCTGGCTGCGCTTGGCGAAACGTACGATCTGGGCAGCGCACTCGCGTAGCTGGGAGACGCTGCCGGGCGCCGACTCCAGCGCATCGGTATAAAGAGTCTGAATGGAATCGAGTACCACGAACCGCGGCTTTTCGGCCTCCATCTGGGTCAGCACCGCCTCGACCCGGGTCTCCGCCAGTACCGGCAGATCCATGCGGGGCAACTCCAGCCGCTCCGCCCGCAGCCGTACTTGTGTGAGCGATTCCTCACCCGTGACGTACAAGGTGGGGTACAAGCCTTGTACATGGGAGAGCAACTGCAACAACAGGGTCGATTTGCCGATGCCGGGGTCACCGCCGATCAGGATCACCGCCCCTGGAACGATGCCGCCGCCAAGCACGCGGTCCATCTCCGGCGAACCGGTGGGCGTGCGGGGCACGTCGGCCAGCGACACTTCGTCGAGCCGTTCCACGGCAGGCGGCGCCAGCGTCGGCGAGAAACTGCCGCGACGGGTCGTCGGCGCCTCCACTTCCACCAAGGTGTTCCACTCGCCGCAGTCACTGCACTGCCCCGCCCATTTGGGGCTGGTGGCGCCGCAACGCTGGCACGCATACTGGGTCTTCGATCGAGCCATTTGTGCTGCAGTTCAAAACCGTTAGGATTAACCGACACTATAAAGGGGAGCCACGCGTGAAAGCCTCTATATGGTCCAAGGACTGGGTCGCTGCGCTGGCATATGGGGTCACGTTCGCCGTTGTAGCGGGCGTGTTGGCGGGGGATGCGTTCCAGCAAGTGGAGCGCGCTGCCTATGACGTGGGCGTCCGCTCGCGCGAACGCCTGCCCAACGACCGCATTGCGGTCATCGCCATCGACGACGATTCCATCCGCAACCTGGGCCGGTGGCCATGGCCACGGGAACTACAGGCGGAAATGGTCGAGCGCCTGAATGAGGCCGGTGCCCGCCTGATCGGCAGCACCGTCTTCTACTCCGAGCCGCAGCCCAATGCCACGCAGGCCGTGCTGTCCGACATCGTGGCGCTCCTTGATGACTCGCCCCTGAGCACGGATATTCCGCAGGAAATCGCCGTATTCGGGCTCATGCTGGACGATCTTGCCGTGGCGGCCCCCGAAGCCTCTGCGATTGCCGAAACCTGGCGATCCTCGGCACTGGTCAACGACTATCCCGTCGCGCTCACGGCGCTGGGCACCGCGCTGCGACAGGCCATGACTGCCGAATCCGGCGACGAGCGGTTGTCCCGCGCTCTCCAGGACTTCGGCCGCGTGCTGCTGCCGATGAGCTTCACGCTTGGGCGCCCGCAGGGCCGCCCCGACGCCCCCCTACCCCCCTTCATCAGTGCGGGCCAGCTGCCACATGTCACGGACCGCGTCGGGGCCCGAGGTCGTGGCAATCTGCCCCTCCCGACCCTGGCCGCCCAGGCGCCGATCGCAGGCCTGGGTACAGCCGCGGCGGGCGTGGGCTTCCTGAACACCACCCTCGACGTCGATGGCGCCGTCCGCTTCGAGCCGCTGGTGCTCTCCCACTTCGACAGTCTGTACCCCTCGCTGTCGCTGCAACTGGCGGCGTCAGCGCTGAACCTTTCGCTGGACGACCTGGAAGTGCGACTGGGCGAAGGCGTGCGGCTGGGTGGACTGGAGATCGCCACCACGCCGCGGCTCATGATGTACAGCCACTTCTACGGCCCCCGTGACGGGCAGCCCCCTTTCCCGGTGTACTCGTTCTACGACGTCCAGGCCGGCAAGATCCGCCTGGACAACTTCGCAGACAAGATCGTGTTGATCGGCGCCACCGCGCGCGGCGTCGGCGACGCGTTCCCGACGCCAACCTCGCCGTCGATGGCCCCCGTTGAGATGCTGGCACACAATCTCTCCTCCCTCCTGCAACTCGACTTCTATCAACGCCCGTCGTGGGCGCCGTGGGCTGAACTGGGTGTGTTCGCCGTGCTGCTGCTATGGCTGGCCTGGGGCGTTCCGGCGCTTGGCGGCACGCTGGCAGCGGTCGTGACACTCGGGCTCGCGCTGCTGCTGCTGGGGGCCCAGCTTTCGCTGATGATCACCAGTGCCCTGTGGCTGAAACTGGCACTCCCCGCTGTCTTCGTACTGATCGGCTACGGCGTGATGCTGCTCAAGCGCTTCAATCTCACCGAGCGCCTGAAGCGCAGCTCCGAGGTCGAAAGCGCAGAGTCCAACCGCATGCTCGGCCTGGCGTTCCAGGGTCAGGGGCAGCTGGACATGGCCTTCGACAAGTTCAAGCGGGTCCAGCCCGTGGACGACAAGCTGCTCGACCTGCTCTACAACCTGGCACTGGACTTCGAACGCAAGCGGCAGTTCAACAAGGCCGAGACCGTCTATCAGTTCATCGCGGGGCACGACCGTGATTTCCGCGACGTGCAGCAGAAGCTGGGACGGGCGCGCAAGCTCTCTGAGACCGTGATCATCGGTGGCGGGGGTGCTCACGCCGGCGGAACGCTGGTACTGGATGCCACGCAGCAGGTCGAAAAGCCGATGCTGGGGCGGTACCAGGTCGAGAAGGAACTCGGCAAAGGCGCCATGGGGATCGTCTACCTCGGACGCGACCCCAAGATCGGCCGACAGGTGGCGATCAAGACCATGGCGCTATCGCAGGAGTTTGACGCCGACGAACTCGAGAGCGTGAAATCCCGTTTCTTCCGGGAAGCCGAAACTGCAGGGCGACTCTCACACCCGAACATCGTGCAGATCTTCGATGCGGGTGAAGAGCATGATCTGGCCTACATCGCCATGGAATTCATTCATGGTCATGACTTCACCCGCTATACCAAGGGCAACGCGCTGCTGAAGCCTGAGGATGTGCTCCGCTTTGTTGCCGATGCGGCGGATGCGCTCGACTATGCGCATGGCAACGGCATCATCCATCGCGACATCAAACCGGCAAACATGATGCTGGTGGAAGCCAGCCGAACCCTCAAGCTCATGGACTTCGGCATTGCGCGGATCGCCGATGCGTCGAAGACCAAGACCGGCATGGTGCTGGGCACACCCAGCTACATGAGCCCCGAACAACTTGCCGGTCGCCGCGTCGACGGTCGCTCCGACATCTTCTCGCTGGCCGTCACCCTGTATCAGTTGCTGAGCGGTGGCCTGCCCTTCCAGGCCGACTCGATGGCCACCCTCATGTTCAAGATCGCCAACGAGCCCCATGCCCCCCTGAGCGTCGTCTGCCCCGGGCTGCCCGCTGATCTGGCCGAGATTCTGGATCGCGCCATGACCAAGGACCCCGATCTCCGGTACCCGCGCGCCGGCGAGCTGTCCGCCGCCCTGCGCCGCATCCTGACGCAGATGGGCTGACCCGCTCATGGCCCTCAAGGACAAGCTCGGGGTGGCCATGCGTACCGACGTCGGCCGCGTCCGGGGCAACAATGAAGATGCCGTCGCAGAGGATCCGGATCTCGGCCTGTTGGTGCTGGCCGACGGCATGGGGGGCTACAACGCAGGCGAGATCGCGTCCGGACTCGCCATCGCCACCATTCTCGATACCGCTCGCCGGCAGTTGCCCACCCTTCGCAATGGACAATTGAACCCCGACTCGGGCTACTCCGTCGAGGCGGAGGCCTTGCGGGAAGCCGTCACCTTGGCCCATCGCACCATTCACCAGGTTGCCCAGTCTCAGCCGCAATGTGCGGGCATGGGGACTACGGTCGTCAGCGCCCTGTTTCACGACGACCGTGTCTCGATTGCCTATGTCGGGGACTCACGCCTGTACCGCTGGCGCGGCGGCCAGCTGGAACAGATCACGCGCGACCACTCGCTGCTCGAGGAGCTGATTGCGCGCGGACACTACAGTCGCGAGGACGCCACACGCCTGGTGCGCCGCAACATTGTCACACGGGCTTTGGGCGTCGAGAGCAAAATCGCGGTTGACCTGCTGGAGGACACGGTGGAGGTCGGGGACCTCTTCCTGGCCTGTTCCGACGGCCTGAATGATATGGTCCCGGATAGCGAGATTGCCCGTATCCTGGGGCAGCAGGGCCCTTCGCTGGAGGCGACGGTCGACGCCTTGGTCGAGGCCGCGCTGGAGGCGGGCGGACGCGATAACGTATCCGTGATCCTGGCGCGCGCGAATGCCTCTTTCGCACGCGGCCGCCGCTGGTATGAACGCTTGATGGAGTGGTTCTGATGCCCCTCCCGACAGACACACTGATAACGCAACCTAGGTGGAACCGCGCATGAGCAAGCTCATCCTCACCGACCCCAATGGGCAGACCCGAGACATCCCGCTGGATCGTGAGCGCATTACGCTGGGGCGCCACCCGGACAATGATGTCGTGCTCGACGACCGTGCGGCCTCCGGCCGGCACGCTGCCATCGTCACCATCCTGCGCGACAGCTTCCTGGAAGACCTGCAGTCGACCAACGGCACCATGGTCAACGGACAGTCGATCAGCAAGCACCCGCTCGCCCATGGCGATGTCATCACCATGGGCCGCCATTCCCTGCGCTACGAGACCGATGCAGCGGTCGCCGAGGACGACTTCGAGAAAACGATGATTCTCAAGCCGGGCCAGTTCGGTGCGGCATTCGACGCCCAGGTCAGTGCGGCGACGGAGCAGGACGCCGTCCCGCCGCCCGACGCTCCCAGCAAGCCCATCCTCGGCAAGCTGAAGGTCACCAACGGCGGCAACGCCGGCAAGGAACTGGAACTCACCAAGGCACTGACCACCATCGGCCGTCCTGGCGTGCAGGTCGCCGCCATCACCCGGCGTGCCGATGCCTATTACATCGTCCAGGTCGGCGCCAACAGCGGCCCGAAGCCGAAGGTGAACGGGATGCCCTTGGGGGCCGGTGCCCAGCGGCTGTCGGATGGCGACAGCATCGAACTGGCAGGAACCCAGATGCAGTTCCTGCGGGTGGAATGAGTCAGCTGCCCCGATACACGAAACGCACCCGCTGCGTGAGGCCGCAGAACAGCTCGTAGGCAATGGTGCCCGCATGGCGCGCGATGGTTTCGGCCGGCAGCGATGGCCCCCACAGCACCACCCGGTCGCCAACCCGCGCTGACGGACAGCCGCGCAGGTCGACGGTGATCATGTCCATGGACACCCGCCCGACCAAGGGCACCTGATCGGCACCAACCTGCACCGGCGTACCCGTGCTCAAACAGCGCGGCACGCCGTCAGCATAGCCAACGGCCACCACCCCGACCGGCATGCGCTCGGGGCAGCGGAAGGTCTGCCCGTAGCCGATGGTCGCGCCGGCCTCGAAGTGACGAATCGCGATCAGCCGGCTTTCCAACGTCATCGCTGGCCGCAGCCCCAGCGCCGCCGCACTGCGGCCTTCCAGGGGACTGGCGCCATAGAGGGCAAGTCCCGGGCGCACCCAGTCCTTGCGGGCATCCGGCCACGCGATGAGGCCGGCCGAATTGGCCACCGAGCGTGCTCCCTCTACACCTTTCAGCGCCGTCTCGTAAGCTCGAATCTGCTCCAGGGTGAACGGATTGTCGGGCTCGTCCGCGGAGGCCAGATGAGTGATCCAGCCCTGCAGGCGCCAGCCAGGATGGCGTGTCAGGGCGGCCTGCAGCTGCGCCACATCGCCCAAGGGAAACCCCAGGCGGTGCATGCCGCTATCGAGCTTGAACCAGATGTCGACCTGCGCCTGGGGCCCCAGGCGTGCCAGCAGATCCAACTGCCAATGGTCATGGACCACCACCTGCAGTCGCTCGTAGACGGCCAGTGCCGCCTCTTCCTCCGAGATGATGCCCTCCAACAACGCGATCGGCGCATGCACCCGCGCTTGCCTCAGACGCATGGCCTCGTCCATGCAGGCCACCGCCAGAGCATCGACACCGGCCTCGGCCAGTGTGCGGGACACCGGTATGGCGCCATGTCCGTAGCCGTCCGCCTTGACCGCCGCCATCACGCGGGCGCCCGGTGCGAGCGTGCGCACCACCCCCAGATTGTGACGAATCGCCGTCAGGTCAACCGTCGCGGTGACCCGGGGTGTCACGACGCGAAACCGTCGTCGTCGTACCCGTGGGCCAGGTTCTCGAACCGCGTGTGCTGACCAAGGAAGGCCGTGCGGATCGTCCCCAGAGGCCCGTTACGCTGCTTGACGATGATGATCTCGGCGGTGCCCTTGTCGGGCGAATCCTTGTTGTAGACCTCGTCCCGGTAGATGAACATCACAAGATCAGCGTCCTGCTCGATACCTCCGGACTCACGCAGGTCGCTCATGCGCGGACGCTTGTTGTCCCGTTGTTCGACCCCACGATTGAGCTGGGACAGCGCAATCACCGGCAGCTCCAACTCCTTGGCAAGCGCTTTGAGGCCTCGCGAGATTTCCGAGATTTCATTGGTCCGGTTCTCGCGAGTCCCGGGCACCTGCATCAACTGGATGTAGTCCACCACAATGAGTTGAATGTCGTGGCGCATCTTCATGCGCCGTGCCCGCGCCCGCAGCTCCAGGGGCGACAGCGCACCTGTCTGATCGATGTAGAGCGGCGCCTCGCGGATCAGCCCGCCCTGGCTGACCAGCCGATCCCAGTCGCGATCCTCAAGGTCGCCACTGCGCAGGCGGCTCATATCGATCCGGGCAAACGAGGACAGCATACGCAGGCCGAGCTGTTCGGCCGGCATTTCCATCGAGAAGACCGCAGCTCCCTTACCCTCGTAGAGCACCACGTGCTCGGCGATATTCAATGCCAGTGAGGTCTTGCCCATCGACGGGCGTCCGGCCAGGATCACCAGATCTCCGGCGTGCAGGCCGGTCGTCATGCGATCCAGTTCCGTGAAGCCGGTCGACAGGCCGGCGACGCTGCCACCCTGCTCCCGCAACAGTTCGATCTTGTGCTCGACCTGCGACATGATCTGGGCCATGTCGAAGTAGCTGGACTGGGCGTGCTCGGTGCGATTGCGGATTGCAAACACCTTCTGCTCGGCGAGGTCGATCAACTCGGCGGGCGTACGACCATCCGGGCGATAGCCGAAGTCCGCGATCTCCACCCCGGCGCCGATGAGGCTGCGCAGCACCGAACGCTCGCGCACGATCTCCGCATAGGCCACCACATTGGCAGCGCTGGGCGTGTCATGCGCCAGGCTGCCCAGGTAAGCCAGTCCGCCTGCCGCTTCCAACTGGTCACGGTGACGAAGGTACTCGCTGAGCGTGACGAAATCGCAGGGCCGGTTACTGTTGATCAGATCCGCGATGGCACGAAACAGCAGCTGGTGATCCTCGCGATAGAAATCCTCGGCACCCAGGCGATCGGCAATGTCGTTCCAGCACTGGTTGTCGAGCATCAAGCCGCCCAGCACGGACTGCTCTGCCTCGATGGCGTAGGGGGGCAGTTTGGGGTCAGTTGCCATGATCGAACCGCAGGAGAATCAACGAAAAAGGCCCGCTGCAAGCAGCGGGCCGAAGAGTGTACGCCAGGCAGGCGATCTCAGTCGTCGTCGCCCGCGGAGCGCTGGGACTCGACCACCACCTTGATCTGCGCCTCCACTTCCGAGTGCAGCGAGATCGACACGTCGAAATCGCCGATCTGACGGAACGGGCTCACCAGATTGATTTCGTTGCGGTGCAGGTCGAGGCCGGCGGCCTGGGCGGCGTCGAGAATCTCGCCAACGCCGACGGAGCCATAGAGCTTCCCTTCCTCAGAGGCCAGCACCTTGATCTGCAGGCTCTTGCCATTGAGGCCGGCAGCGCGGAGCTTGGCAGCGTTGAGGCTGTCGGCAGCCTTTTTCACCAGCTCAGCCTTGCGCGCCTCGAACACCGCCTTGTTGGCCTCGGTGGCCGGCAGGGCCTTGCCTTGCGGCAGCAGGAAGTTGCGGCCATAGCCCGGCGCGACCTTCACGGTCTCGCCGAGATCACCGAGCTTCTTGATCTTTTCGAGCAGAATGACTTCCATGAACGCGCTCCTTACTCGTGCTTGTCGGTGTAGGGCAGCAGCGCCAGGAAGCGCGCACGCTTGATCGCCGTGTTCAGCTGACGCTGGTAGCGCGACTTGGTACCGGTGATGCGAGCCGGCACAATCTTGCCGTTCTCACCGATGTACTGCTTCAGCGTGGCCAGATCCTTGTAGTCGATCTGATCAACGCCTTCAGCGGAAAACTTGCAGGACTTCTTGCGACGGAAAAATGCGGCCATGATTACGCTCCGGCGTTGTCATCGTCAGCCGAATCATCGGCGGTCTCGGCGGCGGCGCGGCGGTCGCTGCGATCGGACTTCTTCTCTTCGTCCTGCTCCTTGAACAGCGGCGACGGCACGGTGACCGCCTGCTCCTTGCGAACGATCAGCCGACGCAGCACCGCGTCGTTGAAACGGAAGGCGCCGTCGATTTCTTCGAGCGTGCTTTCGTCGCACTCGACGTTCATCAGCACATAGTGCGCCTTGTGCGCGTTCTGAATGGGGTAAGCCAGCTGACGGCGCCCCCAATCCTCGAGCCGGTGCATGGTGCCGCCGTTGCCGGTAACCATGTTGCGGTAGCGTTCGGTCATGGCCGGAACCTGATCACTCTGGTCCGGATGCACCATGACCACGATTTCGTAGTGACGCATGGAATCTCCTTGTGGACACGCCCCGAGAGGCGCGGCTTCCCGCCCAGGCGGTGAAGCAAGAAAACATGCCCAAGCGGGCATGAGGGGCGCGGATTATGTCCGGCGCCCCCTGCGATTGCAAGCTCAGACGTGCCGCTGGCGCCAGGCTTCGTAGAGACAGACGGCCGCTGCAACCGACACGTTGAGACTTTCGGTCCGCCCTGCCATGGGAATCCTGACCAGTCGGTCACAGCGCTCGCGGGTCAGCCGCCGCATACCCTCGCCCTCGGCGCCCATCACCATCACCAGAGGTCCGGTCAGGTCGGCCTGATACAGGGTCTCGCCCGCCTCGCCGGCAAGCCCGGTAATCCAGTAGCCCAGGGTCTGTAGCCGTTCAAGAGTCCGGGAAAGGTTGGTGACCGTGACCAGCGGCACCCGCTCCGCACTGCCCGCCGCCGCCTTGCGGGCGACAGCGGTCAGGCCAGCGGCACGATCACGCGGAATGATCACGGCGTCGACTCCGACCGCCTCGGCTGTGCGCAGACAGGCGCCCAGATTATGGGGGTCCTGCACCCCGTCGAGCACCAGCAACAGCCGATCGGGCGTTGCCGGATGGGACAGCAGGGCCTCGCCATCGACCTGCTGCGCCGGCACTGCGGCCACGACCCCCTGGTGCCGCACACCCGGCAGCTTGAGGTCAAGGTCACCACGCCCGCAGCGCGATACCGGTACGCCGGCGGCCTGCGCAGCCGCCTGCACCCTGCGCGAGCGCTCATCATTGCGACTGTCCAGCAGCCACACCTGCAGCGGCTTGTCCGCCGCATCCTCGAGCGCGGCCAGCACCGCGTGGAAACCACCAATCAGCATGTCATTCGAAGCCATGGCGCGCAGTGTAGCCGGCCAACGAAAACGGGGCCCGAAGGCCCCGTTATCCCAACACCGGAAACGATCAGCCGCCGAGATAGGGCGGCGGCGTCCAAGCCTGGTTTTCCTGTCCTTCAATAACCGGCTTGATGACGATGTCGACCCGACGGTTGCGTGCTTCGTTGACATTGTCCGCCGTGCGAACCAGCAGCTCGCGCTCGCCACGCCCCTCCTCACGAACCCGGCTGGCCGGAACGCCCTGCCCAGCAAGGAAGGTGGAAACGCTGGCGGCCCGTCGCTCCGACAGACCCTGGTTGTACTGCGCACTGCCGGTGGTGTCGGTGTGACCCACCACATGAACCACCGTCTTGTCGTAGCTCTTCAGCACGTTGGCGATCTTCGCGAAGGTGTTCATCGCCCCCGACTGCAGGGTGGCACTGTTGGTTTCAAAGCTGATGTCGCTGGCGATCCCGATCTTCAACGCATCGCCCGACAGCTGGATGATCTGCAGTTCATCCCGGGCGGCCTCGGCCGCCAACTGCTGTTCGAGCTCCTTGCGCTGCTTGTCCATGTAGTTGCCCGCAGCACCGCCGGCCAGGGCGCCAACAACGGCGCCGATGTAGCGGCCCTTGTCCCCGTCGACCTGGTGCCCTGCCACCGCGCCCAGCACTGCCCCGATGGCCGCACCGCGCTTGGTGTCACGATTGGGATCGTTGGCGCATGCGGACAAGCCGATGGCCGCCGCAGTGACGACGGCGATGGACAGATGACGTTTGTGGATCATGAGCGCTTCCTCTTTTGGCCCCTAGGCGATGACCGCGATTGTTCTCTAGTCAGCTTAACATCGGATGAACTCTGGCCGTTGACCAGCTCCAGGTCTATCTTGCGTTCGTCCAGGTTCACCCGCACCACCTTCACCCGCACCGTCTGCCCCAGGCGATAGGTCTGCTGGCTGCGACTGCCCACCAGTCGTTGGCGCGCGGGATCGAAGGCGTAGTAGTCGTTCCTCAGATTGGACACATGCACCAGCCCTTCGATGTAGAGCCCCTGCAGCTCGACGAACAGGCCGAAGCTGGCGACGCTGACCACCGTGCCGTCGTAGACCTCTCCCACACGATGGCGCATGAACTCGCATTTGAGCCAGGTGGTGACGTCGCGGGTCGCTTCGTCAGCCCGTCGCTCGGTCATCGAGCAGTGCGCCCCTGCTGCGGTCATGTCGGCAGCGCTGTAGTCGAAGCTGTCGGCCTTGCGCCGCAGCAGGGCATGCTTGATGGCCCGGTGCAGCAGCAGATCCGGATAGCGTCGGATGGGACTGGTGAAATGGGCATAGTGGGTCAAGGCGAGCCCGAAGTGTCCGATATTTTCGGGCTCGTACCGCGCCTGCATGAGCGATCGCAACATCAGGGTCTGCACCACCTGCGCATCGTCCCGCCCCTGGGCGCTGGCGATCATCGTCGCGTAGTCCGATGCCTCCGGCTCACCGCCCCCGCCCAGGGTCAGCCCCCGCACCGCCAGCAGCTCACGCAGCGTCTGCACCTTGAGCGGATCAGGCTTCTGGTGGATACGGAACAACGCGGGCAGCTTGGCTTTCTCGACGAAGCGGGCGGACTGCACATTGGCCGCGATCATGCATTCCTCGACGATCCGATGGGCCAGAGTGCGCTTGACCGGCACGATGGCCTCGATCTTGCGCGCCTCGGAGAACTGGATGCGCGTCTCGGTGCTCTCGAAATCGATCGCACCCCGTCGCTGCCGCGCCGCAAACAAGGCCTGAAACACCGACGAGAGAGTTTCCAGATGCGGCAGCAGCGACCCGATTGCCTTCCCCTGCGGGCCTTTCGGTGCCTCCAGGGCGGCGGCCACATCCTCATAGATCAACCGCGCCTGGGAACGCATCACCCCCGGGTAGAACCGCGACTGCACCACCTCGCCTTCGTGGTCGATCCGCATCTCGCAGACCATGCACAACCGATCCACCTCCGGGTTGAGCGAACACAGGCCGTTCGACAGCTTCTCGGGCAGCATCGGAATCACCTGTCGCGGGAAGTAGACCGAGTTGCCCCGTTCAAACGCCTCCTTGTCGAGCGCGCTGCCCGGCTGGACGTAGGCCGAGACATCCGCAATCGCCACCCACAAACGCCAGCCGCTGCGGGTACGACGCGCAAACAGCGCGTCGTCGAAGTCGCGGGCATCGGCGCCATCGATGGTGACGAGCGGCAGCGTCCGCAGATCGGTGCGTCCTTCGAGGTCCTGCGGTCGCACGGTGTCGGGCAGCCGCGCCGCCGCCTGCGTCACCGCCGACGGCCACTGGTGCGGCAGATTGTGGGCCCGCACCGCAACGGCAATCTCCATGCCCGGCGCCAGATGCTCTCCCAGGATTTCTGTCACCTGGCCCACCGGCAGCGTCCGCCGTCCGGGGGGCTCGACGATATCGGCTACCACCATCTGCCCGTGACGCGCGCCCTGCAGGGCATCCGGGGGAATCAGCAGATCATGCTGCACCCGCGGATGGTCCGGAATCACGTAGGCAACCCCCTGGTCGACATGCAGACGGCCGACGATGCTGCGACTGGCACGCTCGATCACTTCCACCACAATGGCTTCCGTACGACCCCGCTCATCACGTGCCGACGGACGTACCAGCACGCGGTCGCCATTCATCAGCTCCCGCATCTGCCGCGGCGGCAGAAACAGGTCCTCGCCCCCCGCATCGGGAATCAGAAATCCGAAACCGTCACGATGGGCCTGAACCGTGCCCGGAACGAGGTGCAGCTCCGTGACGGGGCCGAACGCACCGCGACGGTTCTGCGCAACCTGACCATCCCGCGTCATCGCGCCGAGACGTTTGGCGAGCGCTTCCTGCTGCGCCAAACGACGCAATCCGAAATGGCCGATCAGCTCATCAACCGTCATCGGCCCCGGGGCATCTGACAGCACCTCGAGGATCAGGGCGCGACTGGGCACGGGGTCGGTATATCGCTGCTGCTCGTCCGCAAATGCGGGATCGCGCTGCTGCCAACCGGCCTTGCCGGCGCCGCTGCGCGGCTTGCCGGATTTACTGGACTTGCCAGACTTGCCGGGACCTCCGGAAGCAGCGGTGTTGCGTCGGGTGGAAGTGGTTTTCTTATTCATTGACTTTTAGGAATGGGGTGGACACAATGCGCGCCCTGTCGGGGACGTCGATGACGGCCTCACGGCAAGCCGAGATGGCGGAATTGGTAGACGCACTAGTTTCAGGTACTAGCGGGTAAAACCGTGGAGGTTCGAGTCCTCTTCTCGGCACCAAATTGAAAAACCCGGCCTCGCGCCGGGTTTTTTGTGGGCGATGCGCGGGCATGGACGGCACCTTACACCATTGCCGACCGCAGACGCGGATCAGATCGTGATATCCGGTGGTGGCGGCATGCTGGCCGGAATGAACAGGTCATCGGCAAGGCGACCGTCACCGGGCGTCTGACGGTAACCCGAGAGATCCCTGATCCCCGCCGATGCCAGTACCAGATCGTCGATACAGTGCTGACCGGTAAAGCTACGGCTGTCCTGCACCAGGATGTGGTGGGCCGCATCGGCCATGATCGCAGGGGTACGGGACTGGCTCACCATCGTTGAGGCCCCCGGAATCGCCTGCAACGCCGCAGTCGCAATCATGGTGCGCGGCCACAGCGTGTTGAATGCGATGCCGTCCCTGCGGAACTCCACGGCCATGGCCATCGCGTAGAGGCTCATGGCGAACTTGGCCAGCGTGTAGGCCGCATGCGGCGCAAAGAAGGCAGGGTTGAGGTCCAGCGGCGGCGACAGGTTCAGCACATGCGGATTCGGCGCCTTGCGCAGATGCGGAATGCAGGCCCGACTGACCAGGAACGTGCCGCGGGCATTGATCTGGTGCATCAGGTCGTACCGCTTCGGCTCGGTGGCCAGCGTTCCGGTCAGGCTGATGGCACTGGCGTTGTTGACACAGATGTCGATACCTCCGAACGCCTCCACGGTGCGGGCCACTGCAGCGTCGATCTGCTCAGGGTCGCGAATGTCGCAGACCAGCGGCAGTGCCCGCCCGCCTGCCGCTTCAACCGCCTCGGCAGCGCTGTGAATGGTGCCCGGCAGCTTGGGGTGCGGTTCCGCTGTCTTGGCAGCGATGGCGATGTTGGCACCGTCACGGGCCGCGCGTTCGGCAATGGCCAGTCCGATGCCTCGGGAAGCGCCGGTGATGAAGAGGGTCTTGCCGGCGAGGGGTTGACGTTCCATGAGGCGCTCCCGGGGTGATCAGCTTCAGGCGAAGGGGTTCTGCAACACGATGGTGTGAACCCGATCGGGGCCGGTCGACACCATGGCCACCGGCGTACCGGTCACCTCTTCAATGCGCTGAAGATAGCGGCGCGCATTCTCCGGCAGCGCGTCGAAGGACTGGATGCCGAAGGTGTTGCATTTCCAGCCCGGCAGCACTTCGTAGACCGCCTCGATGTTGGCGAAACCATCCGCCCCGATCGGCGGCGTCTCGACCGCGCGACCGTCCACCCGGTAGCCCACGCCAATGTGGATCTCGTCCAGGTCGTCCAGGACATCGAGCTTGGTCACGCACAGGCCGCTGACACTGTTGTTGAAGATCGAACGCCGGGCGGCAACCGCATCGAACCATCCGCAGCGGCGCGGCCGCTTGGTCACCGTTCCGTATTCGGCGCCCTTGTCACGCAACTGCTGTCCGAGGTCGTTGTCCTGCTCGGTCGGGAACGGGCCCGATCCGACCCGGGTGGCATACGCCTTGACGATGCCCAGCACGTAGTCCAGCCGCCCCGGTCCCACACCGGTACCGGTCGCCGCCCCTCCTGCCGTGGTGTTGGAGGACGTGACGTAGGGGTAGGTCCCGTGGTCGATGTCGAGCAAAGCCCCTTGGGCGCCCTCGAACAGCACGTTGTCGCCGCGCTCCAGGTGCTGGCGCAGCAACTCGGTCACATCCGCCACCATCGGCCGGATGGTCTCGGCGTAGCCCAGCAGCTCTTCCAGGCTTTCCTGAAAGTCGACCGGCTCTTCCTTGTAGTACTGCTGCAGCACGAAGTTGTGATACGCCAGCAGCTCACCGAGCTTGGCCGCCAGCAGTTCACGGGAGAACAGATCCCCCACACGGATGGCACGACGCGCCACCTTGTCTTCATAGGCCGGGCCGATGCCCTTTCCGGTGGTGCCGATCTTGGCCGCACCCCGGGCAAGCTCGCGCGCCTGATCCAGGCGCACATGCACCGGGAGCACCAGCGGCGTGGCCTCGGAGATCCGCAGACGTGAGCGAACTTCCGCGCCGGTCGCCTCCACTTTTTCGATTTCGCTGATCAGGGCAGACAACGACAGCACCACACCGTTGCCGATCAGGCACGCCACGCCCGGCCGCATGATGCCGCTGGGAATCAGGTTCAGGGCAGTCTTGACGCCATTGATCACCAACGTATGCCCGGCGTTGTGGCCACCCTGAAAGCGAACGACCGCCTGAACCCGGTCGGTCAGCAGGTCGACGACCTTCCCCTTGCCTTCGTCGCCCCATTGAGCGCCGATCACCACCACTGACTTACCCATGACTCAAGCTCCAGGCGCGCTCACGGGCGCCACACCATCCAAGAGAAACCACACGATACCGTAGCCGCTGAAGGCGACTCAGGCGTGACCGTCGCCCCCCAACCGCAGCAACTCATTGAGATCAGCCGAAAAGCCGGTTGCGGGGCGGGCCGAGCCGAAGGCACTGCCGACGCCGTCATAGCGCCCCCCGCGTGCCAGTTCACGCCCGAAACCCGGCGTGAAAGCGGCGAAGACCAGGCCGGTCTTGTAGCGAAACCCGCGCAGCTCGGCCAGATCGAGATGCAAGCTGGGCGCTTCCGGTCGCTGCCCCAGGGCATCGGCCACACGGGACAACCGCTCCAGCGCCGAGACAACCCCCTGTCCGGCGTACGACAACACCGTTGCGGCGCGGTCGAGTACCGACTGGTCCCCATGCAAGTCGAGCAGGGCCAACAGCATCTCGGCGGCCTGATCCGCCAAGGCCATACCTTCCAGCCAACGCTGAAGATCAGGTTTGGACTTCCGCTGCACCAGATCAAACACCACGCCCTCATCCTCTGCGGACAGTCGCAGCGACTCGATCACCGCACGATAGACCCCGACATGCCCCAGGTCGACGTGGGCCTCGCGAACACCGGCAAGGGACAGGGTCTCAAGCATCAGTTCCAGTGCTTCGAGATCGGCTTCGAGCCGGTCATCGCCGAATATCTCGCACCCCACCTGACGCGGTGTCCTGCTACCGCCCACGTGCTCGGACTGGGCGCGAAGCACAGTTCCCAGATAACACAGGCGAACCACGGAGCGATCTGCAAAATGACGTGCAGCGATACGGGCCGCCTGCGGGGTCATGTCGGCCCTGAGGCCGAGCAGGCGCCCGGACACCGGGTCGGTCAGCTTGAAGGTCTGCTCCTCGAGGTCCTGTGCAGACCCGGTCAGCAGCGCATCAAGGTGCTCGATCAACGGCGGCAGAATCAGGTCGTACCCCCGCTGCCGATAGTGGTCCAGCAGCGTGCGCCGAAGATCTTCCAGCGCCCAGGCATTGGGCGCCAGCGATTCCTCGACCCCTTCGGGCAGCATCCAGCGTTGTTGGCTCATGAGAAGTTCAGTAACACCACACCGACCACGATCAGCATCAACCCGACGATTCGCAAGGCCTGATCCGTCAGGCCAGCGATGCTCAACAGCGCCTGGCGCCACTTCGCCGGCGCGAGAAATGGCATCAGCCCCTCGATCACCAACACCAGCGCAAGCGCCTGGAACAGGGCATGCCAATCCACCGCGGGTCAGCGCGAGGACGGATTGAAATAGCGGAAGAAGTCGCCCTTGGGCTCCAGTACCAGCAGGTCATCCTCGCTGGCAAAGCTGTCGCGATAGATGTTCAGGGAGCGATAGAAGCGATAGAACTCGGAATCCCGCCCGTAAGCATCCCCGTAGATCTCGGTGGCGCGTGCGTCGCCTTCCCCGCGCAACCCTTCGGCTTCCTTGTAAGCCTGCGCCAGGATCACCTGCGCCTCACGGTCCGCGTCGGCGCGAATGCGTTCGCCTTCCTCCGCACCGCGGGCACGCAGGTCCGAGGCGACACGCTTGCGCTCCGCGCGCATGCGGTCGTACACCGATTCGCTCACCTCGGTGGGCAGATCGATACGCTTCACGCGCACATCCATCAGCTCGATGCCGAGATCACGGATGTTCTCGCCGGCACTGCCCATCACCGCCTTGGTGATCTGGTCGCGTTCACCCGACACCGCCTGCTGGATGGTCAGCGAACCGAACTGATCCCGCATGCCGCGGTTGACGATGGCCGACAGGCGGTCGGCAGCGACCAGCAACTGCCCTCCGGTCGCCCGGTAGTAGGCCGCGGCATCAGCAATTCGCCACTTGACGTAATAGTCGACCTGGACGTTTTTCTTCTCGGACGTCAGAAAGCTCTCGGTATCGCTGTCGAGCATCAGCAGCCGACGGTCGAACTTTCGCACCTCCTGGATGAACGGAATCTTCACATGCAGCCCGGGCGGATAATCGGTGCCCTGAAACTCACCGAGCTGCAGGGTCACTGCACGTTCCCGCTGATCGACAATGAAGAAGGCGTCACTGAGCGTGACCAGCGCCACGAGGGCAACGGCCAGCCAGAACATGGGAGCATTTTTCATGAGTGTGTTCCTATCGCGCGCGATCACGGTCGCGGCTGCTGTCGCGCGGCATCGTCGACGGCGCGGTGAGCGGGCTGCTGCCACTGCTGACTGACGGGGCGGTCGGCACTCGGCTCGTCGTGCCCTGACGCTGCATCCCCTCCAGTGGCAGGTAGAACATCGGGGCGTCGCCATCGACATCGACGAGCACCTTGCGGGTGCCGCCGTAAACCGCGCTCATCGCATCCAGGTACAGGCGCTCACGGGTCACCTGCGGCGCCTGCCGGTACTCGGCGAGCAATGAGGTGAATCGTGCTGCGTCACCCTCCGCCTTGGAAACCACCTGATCCCGATAGGCCTTGGCCTCCTCGACCAGACGCGCTGCCGCACCGCGGGAGCGCGGCAACCGGTCACTGGCATAGGCCTGGGCCTCGTTCACCAGACGAACCTGATCCTCGCGTGCCTTGATGGCATCGTCGAAGGCGCTCTGCACCGGAGAGGGCGGCTTGGCGGTCCGGAGGTTGACTTCCGTGACGAACAGGCCGGTCTCGTAAGCGTCCAGCTTCTCCTGAAGCAGCTGCTTGGTCCGATCCGCGACCTCCTGACGCCCCCCCGTGATGATGTAGTCCATCTCCGAGGTGCCCACGACCTCACGTACCGCCGACTGCGTCGCCTGCCGCAACGTACGGTCAGGCTCGGCCACCGAGAACAGGAAGTTCTCGACGTCGGAAAGCCGGTACTGAACGGTGAGGTCGACATCGACGATGTTTTCGTCCTGGGTCAGCATGGTCGAGGACTCCGACACCGAGCGAACCCCGGTGACATTCACCACCTCGACCTTTTCCACTGGCCAGGGCGCGTGCCAGCGAAGCCCGGCTTCGGTGGTCTTGATGTACTCCCCGAACCGCAGGACGACACCTTTCTGCTGTTCATCGACAACGTAGAAACCGGACAACACCCAGAGCACGCCAAGGCCGGCGACCAGCAGTGCGACCAGCCCGCGGGGCACGCCGCCACCAACGGGGCTCCCGCCCCCTCCGCCGCCTCCACGCCCGCCAAACAGTCGCCCCTTCAGTCGCTTGACCATCTCATCGAGGTCGGGCGGGCCATCGCCCCGCTTGGGGCCCTGATTCCAGGGGTCACGATTGGGGCCGGGTTCATTCCAAGCCATGCGAAATGCGTCCTTTGGTAGAGCGGAAAACTCCGCGTTCGACCACGTCGACAGTAGGTCCGTTCAGTCGAAAAAATAATTGAATAATCACGTTATTTTACGGTGGCGCGTTCCCAATCCTCAACTTGACCGGGAGATTCGGGCGGTGTGATCCCCGCTGCCTCGCACAAGCCGCGAAGCCGGGGGTATTCCATCTCCACCTCAAGCGCGAATCCACCGTCATCGTCGATCCGTTCGGCCCGCACTGCGCGGTGCGCGTACAGCTGCGCCCGCAAGCGCGCGGCGCTGGCCGGCAGGGTCAGGGCAAACGCCGCCCGGTCGGCCGGGCGAAGCCGCTGATCGATGGCTTCGCGCAACGGGTCCAGACCAAGGCCGGCCAGCGCCGACACGCGTACCCGTGTCGGCAAGCCCGCCGCATCAACCTCGATCCCCGGTGTCAGCTCCGGCCGCAGATCAATCTTGTTGAATACCTGGAGACGGGGCACATCGCCCGCCCCGATGGCATCCAGCACTGCCTCCACCTGCTCGATGCGGGCCATGCGCTCAGGATCTCCGGCATCCACGACGTGCAGCAGCAAATCGGCCTCCTGTGCTTCTTCCAGGGTCGCACGGAAGGCAGCGACCAGATCATGCGGCAGGTCACGGATGAAGCCGACCGTGTCCGCCAGCACCGCCTCATCGAGTGTCGGCAGGGTCAGACGTCGCAGCGTGGTGTCCAGCGTGGCGAACAGTTGGCTGGAAGCGAAGGTGTGATCCGCAGCCAAGGCATTGAACAGGGTGGACTTACCGGCATTGGTGTAGCCCACCAGCGAAACCACCGGTGTTTCACGCCGCTGCCGGGCACGACGGCTTTCCGCTCGCCTCGAACGCACCGCATCCAGGTGTCGCTGCAGGGTCGCGATCCGCCCCCGGATCAGCCTTCGATCCAGTTCCAGCTGGGTCTCGCCGGGCCCGCGCAGGCCGATGCCTCCGCCGCGCTGCCGCTCGAGGTGAGTCCAGCCTCGCACCAGCCGGGTGGACATATGCTGCAACTGCGCCAGCTCCACCTGCAATTTGCCTTCATGCGACCGCGCGCGTTGGGCAAAGATATCGAGGATCAGCCCGGCACGCCCGACCACACGACACTTGAGCAGGCGCTCAAGGTTGCGTTCCTGACTGGGGGACAGGTCGTGATTGAAGATGGCCAGCTCTGCATGCTGCTCGGCGACGCTGTCAGCGACTTCCTGGGCCTTGCCCGAGCCCACGAACAACCCCGGGTCGGGCAAGCGCCGACTCCCACCGATGACGGACAGCACCGTCGCGCCCGCCGCGTGAGCCAGCTCGACAAACTCCTCCCGATCCGTCGCGTAATCGCTACCCGGAAACTCGAGATGCACGAGGACCGCCTGCTGGCCGGCCTTGGGCCGTTCAAACATGCCGCCCCTTCAGGCTCGGGTGGCAGCGACGGCCACCCGCAACGCGTCCGGAATCAGTCCGCGGCATCGCTTTCCTGCGCACCCTCGGCCTCAGGGTCGTAGATCCGCACCGGGCGTGACGGCACAACGGTGGAGATGGCGTGCTTGTAGACCATCTGGCTCACGGTGTTCTTCAGCAACACCACAAATGCATCAAAGGACTCGATCTGCCCCTGCAACTTGATGCCGTTGACCAGATAGATGGACACCGGAATCCGCTCCTTGCGAAGCGCGTTGAGAAATGGTTCCTGGAGGGTGTGACCTTTGGACATTGTTGCCATCCTTTCGTTGTTGTGGTGCGGTGCGACGGGTCATCGTCACATCGGGCTCGCGCAGTGTAGCACCGGGCCTTTCAAACTTGGGTCCGGTCCTCCGCAACTCAAGCCTGACGCGCCTCGGGCCCGCATGCAAGCCGCTCCACCTCCCGGCACACCCGGTCCAGTGGCGAGACTTCACCGTCCAGGTCGATCATCATCGGCTCCCGGCGCAACCAGGTGAGTTGCCGCTTGGCCAGCTGTCGGGTCGCCGCCACTCCGGCCGACACCGCCTCATCCAGCGAACAGTCCCCCTCAAGGTGGCGCCAGAGCTGCCGGTAACCGACACACCGTATTGAGGGCAGTGCGGGGTGCAGATCTCCGCGTCGATGGAGGGCCTCCACCTCTTCCAGCAAGCCGGCGTCCATCATCGCTCCGAAGCGTCGCGCGATCCGCGCATGCAGAACGTCGCGCTCCCCTCCCCGCAAGGTGTACCGCAAGATCGGCCCTGGCGGCGGCTGCGACTGCCGGCGCGCGTAGGCGCGGCTGGCCGGCAAACCGGTGAGCGCATGGATCTCCAGTGCGCGCTGGATTCGCTGCCAGTCATTCGGGTGCAGGCGGGCCGCGGTGACTGGATCCACCCGGGCCAACTGCGCGTGCATGGCCGGCACCCCCGATGCTGCCGCGCGGGCCGATAAGGCTGCGCGCAGCGCTGCATCCGCCGAAGGTAGCGCGCTCAGACCCTCCAGCAGGGCCCGCAGGTACAGCAGCGTCCCTCCCACCAGCAGCGGAACACGTCCTCGCTCCCGGATGGAGGCGATCAGTGGCGCGGCATCCTCGGCAAATCGCGCAGCCGAGTACACCTCCGCCGGATCACAGATGTCGATCAGGTGATGGGTCACCGCGGCCCGCTCCGCCGCGTCCGGTTTGGCGGTGCCGATATCCATGCCGCGATACACCTGCGCGGAGTCGAGCGTCACCAGCTCTACCGGCAGACGCCGCGCCACCTCCATTGCCAGTGCGGACTTGCCGGAGGCCGTCGGCCCCGTCAGCACCACCAACGGCATGACCGCCGTCACCGACACTCAGCGGCCGCGCAGGAACAGGCGATCCAGCGCATCCAGATCAAGCTGAACCCAGGTACGTCGACCATGATTGCATTGCCCCGCGAGTTCGGTGGTCTCCATATCGCGCAGCAGGGCCTCCATTTCCGGCAGCGTGAGGCGTCGATTGGCCTTGATGGCGGCCTTGCAGGCAACGTCGGCCAGCAATCGCTCCTGCGCATCACGCACACCGTCCAGATGATGCGCGCCATCGTCGTCCAGCAACTGGGTCAGCAATGCCCCCAGGTCCTCACGTGCCAGCAGCGCAGGGCGGGTCCTCACCACCACACTGCCAGGCCCGCTGCGGTCGATCTCCAGCCCCATGCGTGCCAGCGAGGCCTGCTGCGCCAGCACCTGCTCGACCTGATCCTCGGGCAGGGAAATGATCTCGGGCACCAGCAGCTGCTGGCCCGGAATCGTGCCGCGGGTCAGTTGCGCCTTGAGCCGCTCGTACAGCACCCGTTCATGCGCGGCATGCGCGTCGACCACCACCAAACCTTCGGCGTTCTGCGCCAGGATGAACACGCCATGGAGCTGAGCCAAGGGGTGCCCAAGTGGCATGGGGTTGTCCGCATCCGGCGCCGGCGCCGATACCGCGGATGACTCGCCACCGTCGGTGCCCTGGGCCGCCACGGCATCTGCCCGGGCAACATGGGTCCAGTCCGGGGTGGCTTCACGCGCAAAGAGGGGACGCGAAGGTCCTGCATATCCAGCCCCCGTGGCCACGCCGGAGGCGGGGTAGCCCCTCGCCCGGACAGACAGCGCCTGGACGGGATCCACCCGATGGTGCTGCCCCGGCTGCGGCCGCACCGTCCTGAGCGCCTGATGCAGGGCACCGAACAGAAAGTCATGCAACCTGGACGCATCGCGAAACCGCACCTCGGTCTTTTGCGGATGCACGTTCACATCGACCGCTGCGGGGTCCAGCGCAAGAGACAGTACGAAGGCGGGATGGTGCTGGCTATGCATGACATCGGCATAGGCCCGCCGAATGGCCGCCGCAATCAACCGGTCCCGGACGTGACGCCCGTTGACATAGAAGAACTGCAGGTCACTCTGTGCACGTGCTGCGCTGGGCAGTCCGATCCAGCCCTGCAAGCGAAGGCCGTCACGGTGCTCGTCCAGCATCAGGCTGTCCCGCAGGAAGTCGTCCCCGACCAGCGCAGCCACACGGGCCGCATCGGATTGCTGCGGCAGCGACAGCAGCCTTCGCTGCTGATGGCGCAGTTCGAACCGGCATTCCGGTCGCCACATGGCGAGTCGGGTCAGGGCCTGCTGAACGTGGCGCAGCTCGGTCGCGGGGGTCCTCAGGAACTTGCGGCGCGCTGGCGTATTGAAGAACAGATCCTGCACATCCACCGTGGTGCCCTGCGGGTGCGCGGCGGGCGTGGGGGCGCCCTGCTCCAGCCTTCCCGCCCCCTGCAGCTGCCAGGCCATCTCCGCACCGGCGGCCCGGGATGTCAGGGTCAGTCGTGAAACCGCCAGGACGCTCGGCAGCGCCTCTCCCCGGAACCCAAGGCTTGCAACAGCCTCCAGGTCATCCAGCGCACGAATCTTGCTCGTGGCATGCCGGGACAGCGCGAGCGCCAGCTGGTCACGTGCGATTCCCTGCCCGGCATCCGTCACCTTGAGGCGACGCAATCCTCCCTCTTCAAGCTCGATGACAACCTGATCTGCCGCCGCATCCAGGCTGTTTTCCACAAGCTCCTTGACCACAGCGGCAGGCCGTTCCACGACCTCGCCCGCCTTGATCTGGTTGATCAAGGCGTCAGGCAGCATCTGGATGCCGGGGCTCATGGTGAAAGGCGGGAGCGGTTCATCCCCATAGGATAGCCGCCCCGCCAGCCCCCCACCGGCTTACCCCCCGAAGAGCTTGTCGAAGGCCTTGTCGAGCACCTTGTCGACCGCACGGTCAGAAGCTTCATCGACCTCAGCATCCGAACGCTGCTCCACCCGCTCCTGCTGACGGCGCGCCTTGTCTCCGAGCAGGGAACCGAAGCTGAAGCCACCGCCCTTGCCATCGGCCTCGGCACTGGCACCCACGCCGCCCCCCGCACCAAACAGGCCGTCCAGCGACGGCATCTGGGTCGGCGCCGCAGGCAGCTCAAAACGGCTGGCCGCCGGGGTGCCGGAATCGAGGCGCGACACACGCATCTCGCTGCCCATGCGCAACATCCCGAGCTCACCCGACATCAAACGGGCTTCGAGCTCGCTGCTCCCCTTGGGCATCTCACGCCCGCTGGCCTTCACCATGCTCTGGGCGAACTGCATCATCGCTTTGGAGAAGTCCTGGACACGCCGATCGGAGGACAACACCACTTCCGCAGTTTTCTGCTCGCCGTCTTCGACATAGGTCAACATGTGGACCTTGCCCTTGATGCCGGCGACGGTTTCGCTACGTCCCGTATCCACCAGACTGACGAAGCCTTCCACGCCCGAGGTCGGGCCCTCCGGCATCTGCGTCATGCTGCCAATCATCTGCATGGTCTGGCTGAGATCGATGACCATGGTCTGGTCGCCGGTCACCACTGCATAGGGCGTTCCGCCGCGGATCAGCGTATACCCTTCGGCATTGGCCGCCATTGACATGCGCACGTTGCCGCCGTCGTACTCGTAGGTGACCTGATGCGTTTCTTCTCCGTCACTGATATCGAGAACGGCGGTGCCGCCTGCCCAGGCCAATACGGGGGCAAGCAACATCGGCATCAACGCGCGACGCGCAAGTACAGGCAGCTTGGTCATGGTGATCTCCAGTCCATTGAGGGGGGTCGATGGTGACCGAATACGTTTCGGCCTTTCGCGACGCCGATCACGATTATCGGCACCGGACGTGAACGCTAGTCGGATGCGCCGGGCGCCGGCAATACCCTATTCGCGGTAACTGACCTGTTGAGTGCCATCACGCACGATCTGCTGCTGCGGACGGTAACTGGCGAAATACCCCTTGATCCCGGCCAGCATGGAGCGGGCAAAGCGCTCCTGATGCTTCCCGTCCTTGAGCATGCGCTCTTCTTCCGCATTGGTGATGAAGGCCGTTTCGACCAGTACCGAAGGGATGTCCGGCGCCTTGAGCACCATGAAGCCGGCCTGCTGAACATCCACCTTCTGCAGCTTGTTGACCTGCCCCAGCGCCTTGAGGATCCGACTGCCGACATCAAAGCTGGCCTCCATGGTCGCACTCTGGGACAAGTCGATCAGCACCGATGCCAGGTCGCCGTCCTTTCCGGACAACTCGATTCCGCCGACCAGATCAGCGGCATTCTCGCGCTGCGCCAACCACCTCGCATGTTCGCTGGTCGCACCGCGATTCGACAGCACATATACCGCCGACCCACGCAATTTGGGGTCGCGAAAAGCATTGGCATGCACTGACACGAACAGGTCAGCATCATGCTTTCTGGCCAACTCGACGCGCTGTCGCAACCCAAGATAGTAGTCCCCGTCCCGCGTCAATACCGCCCGCATGCCCGGCTCGGCGTCCACCATCCGCGCCAGCCGGCGCGCCATCGCCATGGCCACATCTTTCTCGTAGATACCGCTGCGTCCACGCGCCCCGGGATCCTCACCGCCATGACCCGCATCAATGGCAACGATGATGGGTTTCTCGTCCAGCGTCATCGCGGGCGGCGGCATCCTCGACGGCATCGGACTGTCCGGCATGACCATGGGAACATCCAGGTCCAGCACCACGCGGTGCCCGTACTCAGCGTTCGGACTCAGCGCAAAACTGCGGGGATCAACGGCTCGGGCGAGGTCCAGCACCACGCGCAGCCCCTTGTCACCGCGCGCCGCCGACCGCACACGCGTCACCACGCCGGATCCGGACACTGCATTGGCAATGCGCGCGCCCGATGGGTCGACTGCATCCAGATCAATGACAACGCGACTGGGGTTGTCCAGGGTGAAGACGTTATGGCTGGCCGCACCGCTGAGGTCGAACACGACACGGGTACTGTCGGGCGACGCCCATAACCGGAGGTCGCGCAACTCCGCGGCCGCGGCAACACCGCAGCACATCAGCAACAACCCACTCAGCAGCACGCGACAGGCGGCCATGTTGAGGTCTCCCCGGACACCTGCGCGCCTTATACCGAGTACAGAAAGAATTGGCAAGTATTTTTCTTTCTACAGCAGAGAATTAGACGCTGTTCTTCATGTAAATACTGAATGCGGTGGCTGCCGGGTCTCGTGGGTCCGACCAGCGGAGGGCCAGCCGCCGCCCACCATCCGCCGTTTCGGTCAGCGTGACCGCCAGGCGCGTCGGCGGCAGCATCCCTCCGGCCCGGTCCGGCCACTCCACCAGCCACAGCGCCTGCTCCGGCGGATCGTCCTCCAGCCCGAGGCCCAACCACTCCCCGGCACCCCCCAGCCGGTAAAGATCGAGGTGCAGCACCCGCCCACCGACCACGACATAGGGCTCGACCAACGTATAGGTGGGACTCTTCACCGGCCCTGTCACACCCAGCCCCCGCAGCACCGCGCGTGCAAGCGCGGTCTTGCCGGCGCCGAGATCCCCTTCCAGCGTGATCAATCCGCGCAAATCGGGCGCCAGCGCCCGGGCCAGCGCCGCCCCCGCCGCATCCGTCGCCGCAACCTCCGGCAGGGCGAAGTGAAGCGTGCTCATACGGGATTCAACGGCTCAGACAGGGCATCGATCACGTCCGTTGGCAGCAGTCCACGGGCGCCGCGCGCGGTCGCCACACGATCCGCCGCCAGTGCATGTGCCTGCACCCCGCACGCCGCCGCCTGCGCTGGCGCGCGCCCTTGTGCCATCAGGGCGCCGATCAGGCCGGCCAGCACATCGCCCATCCCCCCAACGGCCATGCCGGGGTTCCCCGCAGCACACACGGCGAGTCGCATGTCATCGGCCACCACCGTGCCGGTCCCCTTGAGCACCACGACGGCGCCAAACCGTGCCTGCAACCGACGGGCAGCACCATAGCGGTCCGCTTCGACCCGATCGGCGTTTGCCTCACCCAATAATCGGGCCGCCTCGCCGGGATGCGGGGTGAGCACCGCACCCCCAAGCGTTTGCGGACGCCGCGCCAGCAGATTCAGGGCATCGGCGTCGATCACCAGAGGACGGCCGCTGGCGAGCGCGGCGTCATGCAGCGCGCAGGCCCACGCGTCCTGCCCCAGTCCGGGCCCCAGCACCACCACCCTCGACTTGCGCAGCAAGGGCTGAAGATCATCGGCACTCCCCACCGCATGCACCATCAACTCAGGCTGCGCCGCCACCAGGGCCGTCGCATGCAGGGGATGCGTCGCCACGCTGACCCAGCCCGCGCCACCACGCAACGCGGCGCGGGCCGCCAGCAGCGCGGCGCCTGCCATACCCGGCGCGCCGCCCACCACCAGAACGTGTCCGTGATCCCCCTTGTGCGCCCCTGCACGTCGCGGCGGAAGCTGCTCCTGCGTCAGCCGTGGCGGCAATCGCCACGCCTGTACGCGCAGGTCCTGCGCCAAAGTCGGCGGCACCTCCAGCGTGTCGAGTCGCCGCTCACCGGTGAACTCCACCGCACGCCCGGTCCAGAGCCCGGCCTTGTCGGCGATGAAACTGACCGTCAGGTCAGCTCGCACTGCCGTCGCCAAGGGCCGACCGGTATCGGCAGACAGGCCAGAGGGCACATCCAAGGCCATCACCGGAGCGCTCTGGGCATTGATCGCCGCGATAGCGTCGAATGGGTCACCCGCCACCGGTCGACTGAGTCCGATTCCCAGCACGGCATCGATCACCAGGTCGGCACCCGACTCGATCGGAGCCGGCCATGGGGTGACGGTGCCACCCTCGGCCTGCCAGGCCGTCACCAGGGCACGCGCTGAAGTGCCGGCCGGCGTCGCGCCCACCTGGATCAGCTGCACGGTGCAGCCCGCAGCCCGGGCCAGGCTCGCCACACCATAGCCATCGCCGCCATTGTTGCCGCTGCCGCACAGCACCACGACACGCCGCGCCGCCGGCCAGCGCTCGCGCGCCGCCTGCCATGCCGCGGCCGCAGCACGGCGCATCAGGTGTTCGGCGGAGGTGCCGGCCGCCATCGCCCGCCGATCCAGCTCGCGCACGATCGCGCTTTCATACAATGGGTGGAATCCGTCTGTCATGCCGACCAGTATAGGAGCCGATGTCACCTCACAGCGTGGTCGAACAGCTCGGCGCGGAAGCGCGGGCACTGGGCTTTTCCGCGCTGGGGGTGGCGCGCCTGACGCTTGATGACGACATGGCGCACCTGCAACGCTGGCTCGATGCCGGCCATCACGGGGAGATGGCGTACCTGACACGCCATCACCCGCAGCGTCGAGACCCCGCTGTGCTCCGCCCCGGCACGCTCAGTGTGATATCGGTTCGCTTTGACAACTTCCCGCCGTCTGCAGACGCAGCCCGTGTTCTCGCCGACCCCGACCGCGCCTACATTGCCCGTTACGCCCTCGGTCGGGACTACCACCGCACCCTGCGAAAACGCCTGCTGAAACTGGCCGCAGCACTGGAGAAACTGGTGGGCCCGCACGGTCATCGCGTGTTCTGTGACAGCGCGCCGGTGCTCGAGAAGGCCCTTGCGCGCAACGCGGGCCTGGGCTGGATCGGCAAGAACACGCTGGTGCTCAATCGAAGCGCCGGCTCCTGGAGCTTTCTCGGCGAGCTGTTCACCGACGCCCTGCTGCCGCCCTCCCCCACGGCCGCGGAGGCGGATGGCTGCGGACGCTGCCAGGCCTGCCTGCGGGCCTGCCCGACGCAGGCCTTCATCGGCCCCCGGCAACTGGACGCACGGCGCTGCATTTCCTACCTCACCATCGAACAGCGCGGCCCCATCCCAGAGTCCCTGCGCCCCGCCATCGGCAACCGCATCTTCGGCTGCGACGACTGTCAACTGATCTGTCCCTGGAACCGCCACGCCCAGCGCAGTGTGGAGGCGGACCTGATGCCCCGTCACGATCTCGATGACCTGCCGCTGTTGACCCTGTGGGCATGGAACGAAGCCACCTGGCTGGCACGGACCGAGGGCATGGCGCTTCGGCGTGCAAGCTGGCCCGGCTGGCGACGAAATCTGGCCGTGGCACTGGGGAACGCCCGCCCCGACGCACGGGTCATCGCCGCACTGGAAACGGCCCGGGATACCGACGCCATGGTACGGGAGCACATCGACTGGGCCCTGCGCCGTCAGCGTTCGCAGGGCGCCGAGGGCATCGACTGAAGCATCGCGGCTGTAGCGTCGATCATGTTGGCGTCACCCCCGAGCGGACGCGCCGAGGCCAGCGCCGCCAATGCCGCCTCGTGACACCCGAGCTCGCCGAGCACATGCGCCAGATTGTTGTAACCGCCCGCAGTCGGTTGCAGCGCAACCGCGGACTCGAAGGCCCTTGCCGCCATCTGGCGCTCGCCGCTGGCGTAGGCTGCATTGCCATGCGCCAGCCAGACATCGGCCCGATCCGGCCAGCGGTCGATCGCAGCAGTCGTGGCTCGCCACGCCGCCTCGTGCTGACCAAGCCGCGCCCAAACCGCGACCGTTTCCAACCAGTCCGCCGCCGACGCCCAGGCCGGCGGCGCCTCGGGCGAATGCACGGTAAAGCCCCAGCCTCCCCAGCTCGCGCGGAACCGGGCGGCCTCCATCCGCTCCCGGTAGGTGGTGCCGGAACGGAGGATGACCTCGTCAGCCTCGGGATCCAGCCCGATCACCACCGCGTAGTGCCAGACCGGCCATCGCTGCAACCCGAGGTTCTGCAGTACCAGCACAGGCGAGCCGGCCCGCAAGGCCGCTGAAAGGGCGCCGAGATCACCCCGCACGGCGACGGGCACCCGCCCCCGCCGTCGTACCGCCGCACGCAGCTCCACCTGCAAACTGCCCTGACGATCGGGCAGGTAGACCTCGGGGACCAGCGCATCAGGGGAGGTCGGCACCCCCGCCTCGCCCAACACGGTCGCAAGCGCCGCAGGACCGCATTGAAAATCCGCCTGCGGGAAAAAAGGCGTCCGGGTCAGCTCGATCGTCCCGGGCAACGCCAGCGGCACCAGCGGTGAGCGGCCCGCACAGCCCGCCAGCAGCAGGCCAGCAAGCAGGAAGGCCGCGCCGCGGATCAAAAGGCGTTGAAGATATTGATGACGCCGACCAGTTCCAGCACCAGCAGCACCACGAACAGGATGCCAAGCGCGCCCGCCAACCCGCCCGCAGGGGCCGCCTCAAGATCGGCCGCAAGTTGCTGCAGCTCGGCATCGCTCAAGTGCGCCAAGCGGGACTCGACAGCGTCCACCGTCACGCCCCAGGCAGCCAACTGGGTCCTCACTTCGGTGACCTGCAAAGCGCGCTGAACAGCGGCACGTGGAGCCTCCGCCTGACTCTCCTGAATCAACGCATCGGTGCTGATCATGGCAGCCTGAGCCGGCTGCAGCAGACTGACTGCGAGAAAGGCTGCGGCGGCGAGCTGTGCCATCAACGAACGCAGGTACGGTTTCATGCAATCCCCCTTGGGCTATGGGCGAATCAGTTTCGGCATCAAGCCCCGGCCTCGCGCAGATGACGCACCAACGCCCGGGTCGATGCATCCAGTGTGCCATCGTCCCCACCCTCCAGGGCAAGCAGAACGTCACGCGCGAGCACCTTGCCCAGTTCAACCCCCCACTGGTCGAAGGCATTGAGGTCCCACAGTACCGACAGGGCGTAGGTGCGGTGCTCATAAAGCGCCATCAACACACCCAGATGCCACGGATCCAGGCGATCCATCAACAACGTCGAGCTTGGACGATTCCCAGGGAATGTGCGGTGCGGCACAGCTGCCTCAAGCGCTTCGCCCTGCAGGCCCTGCTCGGCAAGCGCGATGCGAACCGCCTCGGCATCGCGGCCCTGCATCAGGGCAGCACTCTGCGCAAGACAGTTGGCCATCAGCACACGGTGCTGCTCACGTTGGTCATGCCCGGGATCCACCGCGAGGATGAAATCAACCGGGTGCACTTGCGTGCCCTGATGCAACATCTGGAAGAAGGCATGCTGACTGTTGGTACCGACATCCCCCCACAAGGCGGTGGCGCTGTCCCGCACCAGAGGCCGCCCATCGCGGTGCACGCCTTTGCCATTGGACTCCATCTCGAGCTGCTGCAGCCAGGCGACAAACCGCTCCAGTGACTGCGCGTAGGGCGCCACCACCTGGGAGCCACATCGCAGCAGGTTATGGTTCCACACCGCCACCAACGCCATCATCACCGGCAGATTTTGGCCCAGCGGCGTCTCAACGAAATGTCGGTCCATGGCATGGGCGCCGGCCAGCAGCGCACGGAACCGCTCTGGCCCCAGCGCCACCATCACGGACAACCCTACCGCACTCCAGACGGAGTACCGCCCTCCCACCCAGTCCCAGAAGCGAAACATGCTGTCAGGCCGGATGCCGAACGCCGCAACAGCATCGGCATTGGTGGATACCGCAACAAAGTGGTCCGCAATGGCCGTCTCCGGCGCGGACTGCAGCAACCAGACGCGTGCCGCACGGGCGTTGGTCATGGTTTCCTGCGTCGTGAAGGTCTTGCTGGTCACGATGAACAGCGTGCTGTGCGGATCAAGCGGGCGCAGGACATCAAGCCATTGACGGGCATCGACGTTGGCGATGAAGTGCGTGCGCGGACCGTCGGCCTCGGACTGCAGCGCCTCGCAGACCATGCGCGGCCCGAGGTCCGACCCCCCGATCCCGATATTGACGACATCCGTGATCGGCTGGCCGCTGTGACCACGCCACCGTCCCTGCCGAACAGCGGCAGCGAAACGGCTCATCTGGGCCAGCACGTCCTCGACCTCGGGCCCGACGGCGCCGCCATCAACGGCAAAGCCGTCCGACATCGGCGCCCGCAGCGCCATGTGCAGTGCGGCACGCCCTTCAGTGTGATTGACCCGCTCGCCCTGGAACAGCCGCCGCACCGCCGACGGGAGTTGCGCCGCCTCGGCCAGCGCCAGCAGCGCATCGATCACCGGCTCGCTGATCGCCTGCTTGCTGAGGTCGAGTTGGCAGCCGGGGCCAGCAAGGGTCCATCGTTGCGCGCGCCCCGGGTCAGCTGCGAACAGCACCCGCAAATCGGGCACATCGGACGCCAGTGTCGCCAGACGGTGCCAGGCGGCCTCGCGGGCGGCGCCTCCCTGAAGATCGTGATTTGCAGTCGTCATCGGACCACATTAAAGCGAATCGGCTGCCGCCCGCCACCCGCACACGACGGCGGGTCAGATCCGGTGGTAGTTGAAACTCACACTGACGCGCAGAGCATCGATCTGACTGGCAGGCACTTCGTGGCGCAGCCAGCTCTCGAACAGGATGACCTGACCGGCACGCGGCTTGAGACTGACATGCGACTGCTGCCGCGCATCGGCCCGCCGCGGCGGCGCGGCCATCATGCGGCTGAGCCGCGGATCCTCGAACTTGAGTGGGCTGGCGCCCCGCGGCACCTGGACGTAATAGGTCCCGCTGATCACGGCATTGGGATGCAGATGAAAGCTGTGCGCACAGCCTCGGGGCATGAGGTTGATCCAGCAGTCGGTCATCCCCAGTTCGCCGCGTGACAGTGACCACTCCAGCGCATCGGCGAACCGGGTGACATGACGGTCGATCCGGCGCCGCAGCTGGTCAAACGTCGATGAGAACCGGTGCAGTTGGTCCATCGAGCCGTAGCTGGTGTAGCCCCCGGGATAGAAGCGCTCGGACCAGGCCTGACCGGGGACGTCGTATTGCCGGATTTTCTCACAGTCGTCGAGCAACTCGGCATTGAACGCAGGGCCACCGCGGGTGATCAGCGGGGCCTGATAGATCGGCGTGGCGAAAAAATGCTGGAGTGAGGACATGAAAAAGCCCGCAGCCGGGTCGCGACTGCGGGCGGATCAGATGAATCAGGCCGCTTTCTGGACCGGAATCGTGTTGGCCGTCCGGGCCACACGGTTTTCGTCGGTGCAGTACACCAGTCGCGGCTTGTAGGCGCGCGCTGCCGCTTCGTCCATGGCGGCGAACGCGGCGATGATGACGCGATCACCGACTCGGGCCTTGTGGGCGGCGGCTCCGTTCACCGAAATCACGCCCGAACCCTCGTCGGCGCGAATGGCGTAGGTGGTGAACCGCTCGCCATTGGTGATGTTGTAGATGTCGATCTGTTCGAACTCAAGGATGCCGGCGAGATCCAGCAACTTGCCATCAATGGCGCAGGAACCGTCGTAATCGAGTTCGGCGTGGGTGACACGGGCACGATGCAACTTGCACTTGAGCATGTTCAATTGCATGGCAGGGAACCTCGAGATGTCGGTGCGCAAGGGGTGGCCCACTAAGACATGCACCCAATTACGCGGCAGTTTTCAATGCTGGGTGGCCCACTAAGACATACACCCGTTTCCGTGATCCGGGTCACGGCTCCGCAAGGGGGTGGAGTGTAGTCGATTCCGACTGTGACGCAAACCATCCCAACCGGTCGTTCATCAGTCGGCGCCGCCGTCGTCCTGAACCTCCAGATTGTCAATCAGGCGCGTGCTGCCCAGAAACGCAGCGACCAGGACCACCCAGGCATTGGCATGCGCGTCCGGCATCTCCAGCGTCGGCGTACGCACTGCGACGTATTGCGGCTGAAAGCCCGCCGCGGACAGCGCTGCCGTGGCATCCCGCTCCAGCGCAGCGTAATCGCGCCGTCCCGACCGCAGGGCTGCCGCCACCGCATCGAGGGTTGCCTTGATACGCGGCGCGCGTCGCCGCTCGTCAGCACTCAGGTACTGGTTTCGCGAGGACAGCGCCAGACCGTCGTCCGCACGGCAGGTGGGCACGCCCACGATCGCCACCGGCATCTGCTGATCCGACACCATGCGGCGGATCACGGCCAGCTGCTGATAATCCTTCTGACCGAAGCAGGCCACATCCGGCAGCACTTGGTGCAGCAGCAGGCTGACGACCGTCGCCACCCCATCAAAATGACCCGGGCGGAACGCCCCCTCAAGCGTCTCCGAGATATCCGGCACGCTGATCTGCGTCACCGGCGCCGCTCCGCGCGGGTACATCTCGCTGAGCAGCGGCGCGTACAGCAGGTCACAGGGGGCCCGCATGAGCGCCTCGGTGTCGGCCGCGAGCGTCCTCGGGTAGCGGTCGAAATCCTCGCCGGGGCCGAACTGCAACGGATTGACGAACACACTGACCACGACCCGCTCTGCCTGTCGACGGGCTTCCTCCACCAGACTCAGATGCCCCTCGTGCAGATTGCCCATGGTCGGGACCAGCGCAACGCGATCCCCGGCCTGTCGCCAGGCCTGGATGCGGGCACGCAGCGGCGCAACGGCATGCACAACCTCCATGGCGTTCAGAAACAATGCTCGGGCGCGGGGTAGCGGCCGTCCTTGACCTCCTCCACGTAGGCGCGGATGGCACCTTCGATATCCCGCCCGTCGGTCAGGTATGGCTTGGCAAAACGCGGCCGCCGCCCCAGCGTCACCATGGGCGAAACGTTGAGCAGGTCATGCAGCACCAGGATCTGACCGTGTACACCGGCGCCGGCACCAATGCCGATTACCGGCACCGGAGATGCCTCTGCAATGCGGGCGCCCAGCGCGGCCGGCACACACTCCAGCAACAGAAGGTCAGCACCGGCCGCCACCAGCACCTCCGCATCCCGGATCATCGCCTCGGCCTGCGCCTCGTCCCGTCCCTGAACCTTGAAGGTGCCCATCTTGTGGACGAACTGCGGTCGCAGCCCCAGGTGGGCGCACACCGGCACACCCCGCACCGCCAGATACTCGACGATCGACGCCTGCTCGCGCCCCCCTTCAAGTTTGACCATCTTGGCGCCGCCTTCCTGCATCAGCCGCAGGCTGGCGTCGAGGGCACGTTCCAGGGTGGCGTAGGACAGAAACGGCAGGTCGGCCACCAGAAATGCACGCTTCAGGTATGGCGCCACACAACGGCTGTGGTAGGCGATGTCCGCCACCGTTACCGCCGTGGTGGTGGTCTGTCCATGCAGCACCATGCCCAACGAATCGCCCACCAGCACCAGATCGACGCCGGCCCGGTCCTCCACCAACGCGAAACTGGCGTCGTAACAGGTCAGACAGGCGATCTTTTCACCCTGCTCGCGCATGCGGCGCAGAGCAGCGACGTTGACGGGCGTTGCGGCGTCGGTCATCACGGAACTCCAGTAGCGGTGGTCTATTGTGCCGGGTTTAGCAGGGAACCCGCCGGCAGGCGGGTGCGGGGCGGCGGATCCTCCAGCGCCGCCACCAGCTGATCGAGATCGCCCGGGAGGTGCGCAGGATCCATCGCCGTGGTGTCCACTTCGATCACCGGCGCACCGCGATAGTCGCGGAAGAAACGATCGTAGTGCTCGATCAGTCGGCGCAGGTAGTCGGGCGCGAGGCTGCGTTCGTAGTCGCGCCCTCGACGGGCGATGCGGTCCATCAGTACCGGCACCGGCGCCTGCAGCAGAATCACCCGATCAGGTGTGGGCAGCCCCCAGGCCAGCCGCTCGAACACTTGCTCGTAAAGCGAAAAATCCGGACGCGTCAGCGTCAACTCTGCGAACAGACGGTCCTTGTCGAACAGAAAGTCGGCCACGCAGCCCCGCGCGAACAAGCTGTGCTGGCGCAGCTCCTCCGCTTGCCCGGCGCGCTGCAGCAGGAAGCTGAGCTGTGCCGAGAACGCAGCCTGCGCCCCGTCGCGATAGAAGCGTGGCAGGAAGGGGTTGTCCTGCGGCCGCTCCAGCAGCAGGTCACCGCCAAGCCGTGCGGCGAGCACCGGCGCCAGGGTGGTCTTGCCGACCCCGATCGGCCCTTCAATGACCACGTACATCTCAGTCGTCCCAGACCGGCAGGCCCGCCGGCGCCAGCGTCGCTGCCAGCGCCGCCACCGCCCCGACACCCGGTACCTCCAGCGTGGGCGCAAGCTCCGCCCACGGCACCACCACGAAGGCACGCCGGCCCGCCTCGGGGTGCGGGAGCCGCAGCGTCGGCGTCTCCGACACCTCACCCTCCACGTGCAGCAGGTCGAGATCCAACCGGCGAGGCCCCCAACGGTCGCTCCCACGGATACGGCCCAGATCGCGTTCGATGGTCAGCATTGCCCGCATCAACGCCTCCGACGCCAGCCCGGTGCGAAGGCAGGCCACGGCGTTGCAGAAGTCGGGTTGATCTTCCGGCCCAAGGGGCGCGGTCCGGAAAAAGCGCGAACACGCCACCACCGTGGTACCCGGCAACGCGGCCAGGGACTGGAGTGCCGCGCGCAACTGCCCGGGTGGATCCCCCAGATTGGCGCCCAGCCCGATCCAGGCCGTTCGCGGAGCCGACATGTCGGGGTTACTCGGTCGCGCTGGGGGTGCCACGGCGGTTGCGTCCGCCACGCCGACGTCGGCGGCGACGGCGTGGCGTGCCATCGGGCGCGGTATCGTCCGTCACCTCTTCGGCATCGGATTCCGGCAGGTTGACCTGGGCATCGGTCCACCATTGCCCGAGGGCAGGATCCACCTCCCCCACTTCCGCGCGGAGCAGCAGAAAGTCGTAAGCAGCCCGGAACCGGGGATGTGTCATCAAGCGCCGCGCGCGACCGGGCGACTGCTGATCGAAGCGGGTCTGCAACGACCAGATCTCGCGCATCGGCAGCGAAAACCGCTTGGGGATGGCGATGCGCCCTTGCGCACGCGCCAGCACTTCGTCCGCCGCCTGCTGCATCGCAACGGCCGCAGCCATGCCCTCACGGCGCATCAGCGCCTCGAACCGCACGCGCACCGGTGGCCACAGCAGGGCGCCGTAGAGAAAGGCGGGCGACACCGGCAGCTGCTGCTCCACCCGCTCGGCCGTGTTGGCCAGGGCCAGCGAGACGAAATCATCAGCGCGGTCATCGGCGTCACAGAGACGATCGGTCTCCGGGAACAACTGGGCGAACAGTCCGAAGTGAGAGAGGCTCTCGTAGTTTTCCACGGCCTCCTTCGACTGCAGCAGCTTGATCACCTCATCAAACAGCCGCGCCGGCGGAATCTCGCCCAACAGGTGCGCGAGACGGGCTATCGGCTCGGCGCTGCCGGCTTCAATTTCGAACCCCAGCTTGTTGGCGATCCGCACCGCCCGCAGCATGCGGACCGGATCCTCGCGGTAGCGGTCCTCGGGAACCCCGATCAGCCGGATCAGGCGCCGCTCGAGGTCCTCCAGCCCACCGCAGAAGTCGACGATGGCGTAGTCGCGGATGTCGTAGTACAGCGCATTGATGGTGAAGTCGCGCCGGAAGGCGTCGGACGCCAGCGTACCGTACTCGTTATCGGAGAGAATCCGCCCCGTCTCGTCGCGTTCATGACTGTCGCTGATGGCGCCGCGGAAGGTGGTGGTCTCGATCACCTCGTCCCCGAAGCGGACATGACAGATAACGAAGCGGCGCCCGATCAGCCGGCAGGAGCGAAACAGCGGCTTGACCTGCTCGGGATGCGCATTGGTCGCGACATCGAAATCCTTTGGCGTGATGCCTGCCAGGATGTCACGCACGCCCCCGCCCACCATGTAGGCCTCATACCCGGCGTCCTTGAGCGTGTAGAGAGTCCGCAGCGCAGCGGGCGACAATAGCGAGCGCGAGATCGGATGCTCGGCACGCGGAATACGCTTGGGTTCGATGATCAAGACCTCGACTGGCGTCCGGGGCGAGAAGGAAAACGCCGGAACATGGTCCCGGCGCGGAGGGTTGCCTATATTACGCGGCCCCGACGGCACACGCACGCCGCCACCGGACACCAGAACGATGAGCATGCCCGCACCACAACGCCTGTCCCCCTCCGACCTGTTGCGCGAGTGGCGTCTGCTGCGCGACCTCGCAGCCCTGGCGGGTGATCGGCGGATTGACGATCTGCCACGCGGAGATGGGGCGCCGGTGATGGTCATCCCCGGCTTCGGCGCCACCGACGGCGCCACCAGCGTGCTGCGACGGCGCCTGCGCAGGCTGAACTACCAGGTCAGCGGCTGGACCCTGGGTCGCAACCACGGTCGAGTCGAGGCCGACCTCGAGCGGCTGCTGCCGGTGTACGACCAGTTTCAGGCTCACACCGGCCGTGGTATCACGCTGATCGGCTGGAGCCTGGGGGGCGTCATCGCCCGCGAGCTGGCGCGACTGCGCCCGGCCACCACACACCGCATCATCACGCTCGGCTCCCCCCTTGCTGGCGGACCCAAGTACACCTTTACCGCCAGCTGGTACGCACGACAGGGCCTGGACCTGGACCGGATTGAACGAAAGGTGGCCGAACGCGAGGCGAAGACCCCCCTGCCATGCCCTCTGCTGTCGCTCTACACCCCCCACGACGGCATGGTGCACTTCGGCGCCAGCTTTGACCCCTGGCACCCCGAGGTACGCCACCGCGAAGTCGACAGCTCCCACCTGGGCATGTGCCTGTCGCCCGATGTCCTGCGGGTGATCGCCCACGAACTGGCGCCCACGCCATGATGCCCGCCCCGCTCTGGCGTCGACTGGCTGCCAGCCTCTATGACGGCCTCCTGCTGGTGGCCGTATGGATGTCTGCGATCCTCGCCGAGGTCGTCATCACCGATGCAGCCGGCGTTGCCCGCAGCCCCGAACTGACCCGCCTGGTCCTGCTGGCACTGGCCTTCGGCTTCTTCGGGTGGTTCTGGACCCATGGCGGACAGACCCTGGGCGGGCGCGCCTGGCGCCTCCAGGTGCAACGCATCGATGGTGCCTCACTGCGGTGGCCGGAGGCGATGTTGCGTTTCGTCGGCTCCGTCAGCTGGGTCCCTCTGGGCATGCTGTTCTGCGCACTCCACCCCGAGCGCCGCGCGCTGCACGACCTGCTGGCAGGAACGCGCGTGGTGGTGCTGGAGCGCAACGGCGATCAGCGGGCCCGCTGAAGGCGCCAGAGCCCGATCACCGCCAGTACGGCACTGGGACCGCCCGCGCCCAGCATCGCGGGCCAGCCGTAGAGCTGCCCGAGGCTGCCACTGACTTCGTTGGTGACGAAGAACGCCACCCCGATCAACACGCCGAAAAACAACCGCTGTCCCATGCCGCTGTCGCGCAGCGAACCGAACACGAACGGGACCGCGAACAACGTCATGGCCAACACCGTGAATGGCGCCATCAGCTTGCGCCACAAGGCCCGCTCCGCCTCGCTGGCGTCCAGTTCATTGTGCTCAAGGTACTCCACCAGCCGCAGCAGGCCGGTGATTGAGGCACTCTCGGCCTCAAGCACCAGCAGCCGCAGCACCTCGGGCGACAACTCGCCATCCCACGCCTGCTCGGCGGCCGTCGAGCGGACCACCCCGCCTTCACCGAAACCACTGGCGCGCAAGCCCTCCAGCCGCCATCGATCGCCTTCGAGCTGGACCATGTCGTCCACCCGTGACCAGTGCGCCAGCCCGCCCGCTCCGTCCAGCCGGAACAGATCCACCTGCTGCAAGTGGTCAGTGCTGACCACCCGGCGGATGTGCAGGACATCATCGCCAGCGCGCAACCAGACCGGCTTCAGCACCTGTCCCGCATCGACACCCGAGCGGGCAACGGTGCGCAGCCGCTCGGCCTGCGACTGTCCCCAGGGCGCCAGCCAGTCGCCCAACCCCAACGTGAACGCCGCCATCAAAGCGCCTCCCACCAGGGCCGATCCCCCCAGGCGCAGACTCGACACCCCCGCAGCGCGCAAGGCCGTGAGCTCCCCCTGTGAGGCCAGCACGCCCAGCCCGGCCAGCGTGCCCAGTAACGCAATCACCGGCAGCAGGGTGTACATGGCGGACGGCATCATCAGGGCGGTGTACTGCGCCAGCGCCAGCAAGCCGAAGCCACCTTCGCCGGTATCGTCCACTTCGGAAACGAAACTGATGAAACTGAACAGCGCGATCAGCACCAGGGCGACAATGGCGCTCATGGTGAGGACATGGCGGGCGATGTATCGGTCGAATCGCTTCACCGCAGCCGCCCTGACTGTCGCAGGATCATCACGCCGGCCAGACCGGCAAACAGCAGGTGCACCCACCAGATCCCGATTTCCGGTGGCACCTGTCCCTTTGCGATCCAGACCTGACCCAAGGTGATCAGCTGGCTGTAAACGAGGTAGAGCACCACGCCGATCACCAGCCTGCCGTAGCGGCCACTGCGGGGTTTCACATGAGACAGCGGCACCGCCAGCAGCACCAGCACCAGCACCGATACCGGCACCGCCAACCTGAAGTTCAGCTCGGCGAGGTCCTCGCTACTGCGGGACTGCCAGAGCGACTCGGTGGAAGCCAGCTTGCGCTTGCCACTGAGCTCGGAGAACTGCGGCGGCGCGATCCGCGTGGTCAGACGGTCGAAACCGATGATCTCGAAATCACCCGTTCCCGGTGAGCCGGCATACCGGTGCCCCTGGGACAGACTGAGAATCCGCTCGCCGGTCACCGGGTCGGCGTCACTACGGCCGTACTCGGCCACCAGCACGCTTTCCTGCCCCCGGTCATCGACCTGGACCCCGAAGAACTGCTCGATATCGTGGCCGTCGTCACTCAGGCGACCCGTGTACAGCACAGCCCCCGCTGCCGGCACCGACTTGAAACGTCCGGCCTCGAATGGGTTGTACCGATTGGCGCGTGCGGCATCCGCCACCAACGCATCTGCGGTACGCCCGGCCCAGGGCCCCAGCTCGAAGGCCAGCAGGGCTGTCAGCAGCGCCACTCCGGCCGCCAGCCAGAGGCAGGGCCGGTACAGCACCGACAGTGGCGCACCGCAGGCCAGCATGGCGGTGACTTCCTGATCGCGGTAAAGGCGCCCCAGCGCGATCATGACCGCCAGCAGCAGCGATATCGGCGTCAGAATGATCAGGTACTGCAGACTGGACAGACCGGCCACCTGAAACAGCAGTTCCTCGGGCAGGCGGCCCTGGGCCGCCTGCCCGAGAAAGCGCGCAAACCGCGTCGCCAACATGATGGCGAGCAGCACCAGGGTCACACCCAGCCAACTGAAGGCAGTTTCGCGGAGCAGATATCGTTCTAGGCGGGCAGCGCGCATCGCGGCATTATGCCGCCCCCTGTCGCCGGCCGGGGGTTGGCGTTCTTGGTCATCGGGCGGCGTCAGGTCTACACTTGCGGTTCGGCGCTCCCGCGCCCCTTCCACCCACGTTCCGGCGCGTTTTCGCTGGCAGCCCGCATTGGCGGCCCGCTGCATTGCGCCCCATTTCGAGGCATCCATGGAGTATTTCGTCAAGAGCGGCCACCCCGAAAAGCAGCGCGTGGCCTGCGTCATCGTCGGGGTATTCGACCGTCGCGCCCTCAGCGAAGCGGCGCAGGTCATCGACACCGCCAGCGACGGCCTGCTGTCGACGGTGCTGCGGCGCGGTGACATGGACGGCAAGCCGGGCAGCACGCTGATGCTGCACAGCGTCCCGGGCACCCTGGCCGACCGGGTTCTGCTGGTCGGACTGGGCAAGGAACGCAGCTTCGATGACAGCGCCTACCGCAAGGCGCTGGCGGCCGCCGGCCGGGCGTTGCGCGCCACCGGCAGTCTGGACGCGGTCAATTACCTGACCCACCTCGGCCTCAAGGGGCGGGACACCGCGTGGATGCTGCAACAGGCCGTGATCGTTGCCGAGGATGGCCTTTACCGGATGGACGCCTGCCGCGGCGACAAGGCCCGTGAGGAACTGTCCCCGCCCAAGCTTGAGCGACTGACCTTCGACGTGCCCAAGCGCTCGGACGTACCGGCTGCAGAGCGCGGCCTGGCGGAAGGCCTTGCCATCGCCCACGGCATGCGACTGACCAAGGACCTGGGGAACCTGCCCGGCAACCACTGCACCCCCAGCCATCTTGCCGCGGAAGCGGAAGCACTGGCCAAGCACTGGCCCATCCGCACCCGGGTGCTGGAGCAGTCGGACATGGCCTCGCTGGGCATGGGCGCCTTGCTGTCGGTGTCGCGCGGGTCGCGTCAGCCCCCCAAGTTGATCGTGATGGAATACCTGCACGGCAATGCCGAGGACCGCCCGATCGTGCTGGTCGGCAAGGGCCTGACGTTCGACGCCGGCGGCATCTCGATCAAGCCGGCCGCGAAGATGGATGAAATGAAGTTCGACATGTGTGGCGGTGCCACCGTGTTCGGCGTCCTGCGTGCCGTGGCCGAGCTGAAACTGCCACTGAACGTGGTCGGCATCGTGCCCGCCTCCGAAAACCTGCCCGATGGCGATGCCAACAAGCCAGGCGACATCGTCAGCTCGATGGCCGGCATCACCATCGAAGTGCTCAACACCGACGCCGAAGGGCGGCTGATCCTGTGTGATGCCCTGACTTACGCCGAACGCACCTACGACCCCGCGCTGTGCATCGACATGGCGACGCTCACCGGTGCCTGCGTGGTGGCCCTCGGCAGCCCGGCCAGCGCGCTGTTCAGTAACCAGACATCGCTGGCACGCCAGCTGCTGGCGGCCGGTGACAGCAGTGGCGACCGCGCCTGGGAAATGCCGCTGTGGCCCGAGTACGACGAGCAGCTCGCCAGCGAGTTCGCCGATGTCGCCAATATCGCCACCAAGGGCGTTGGCGAAGCCGGTGCTGCGGTGGCGGCCGCCTTCCTGCACCGCTTCACCCGCAAGATGAAATGGGCCCACCTGGACATCGCCGGCACCGCCTGGACCGGCAAGAAGGCCAGCGGTCGACCCGTGCCCCTGTTGACACAGTTCCTGATCAATCAGGCCAGCCGCGTCGACGGCTGAGCCGGAGACAATGACCCGCGTCGATTTCTACGTGCTGCCGGCGGCGGTGACCGACCCCGTCGCCACCGTCTGTCGCCTGTGCGACAAGGCTGCCGGCCAGGGCCTGCATCTTTACGTGTGCGCGCCGCCCCGCATTGCCGAAGCGCTGGACGGGGCGCTCTGGAGTTTCCGCCAGGGCAGCTTCCTGTCGCATGAGCCATACCGTGGCCAGGCGCCCATGCCGCCGTTCCCCCGCGTGCTGCTGGGTGACATCGAGCCCCCCGAGAGTCATCAGCAGGTGCTGATCAACCTCGCCCCTGAAATCCCCGCCTGGTTCAGCCGTTTCGAGCGTGTCCTGGAGGTGGTGTACGGAGACGACGCCGAACGGGCCCGCTCGCGCCAACGCTTCAAGACCTACCGCGATCGCGGCTTCCCGCTGCAAACCCACGAACTGACGGCCTGAGCGCCCCCTCCCTCCATGGAAAAGACCTTCGACCCTGCCCTCGTGGAAGCCCGCTGGCGCGAGACCTGGGAACAACAAGGCGCCTACGCCGCCGGCCAGCACGCCCCGGGCGACGGTGCCCCCTACAGCATCATGATCCCGCCGCCCAATGTGACGGGTACCCTGCACATGGGTCACGCCTTCCAGCACACCATCATGGACGCGCTGATCCGCCACCAGCGCATGTGCGGGCGCGACACCCTCTGGCAGCCCGGCACCGACCACGCTGGCATCGCCACCCAGATGGTGGTGGAGCGCAACCTCAAGCAGGCCGGCGAACCCGGCCGCGCCGAACTGGGCCGCGAAAAGTTTCTGGAGAAGGTCTGGGAATGGAAGCGCTACTCCGCCGGCACCATCAGCGATCAGATCCGCCGCATGGGCTCCTCGGTGGACTGGTCGCGCGAAGCCTTCACCATGGACCCCGGCTACAACACCGCCGTCATCGAGCATTTCGTGCGCCTGCACGAGGCCGGCCTGATCTACCGCGGCAAGCGGCTGGTCAACTGGGATCCGGTGCTGCAGACGGCCATCTCCGACCTGGAGGTGGTGAGCGAGGAGGAAAAGGGCTTCCTCTGGCACTTCCGCTACCCGCTGGCGGATGGCAGCGGCCATCTGGTGGTGGCCACCACCCGACCCGAAACCATGCTGGGCGACACTGCGGTGGCGGTGCACCCCGGGGACGAACGCTACCGGCATCTGGTCGGCCGGATGATCCGCCTGCCGCTGTGTGACCGCGAGATCCCTGTCATCGCCGACGACTACGTCGACCCGGAATTCGGCACCGGTTGCGTCAAGATCACCCCGGCGCACGACTTCAACGACTACCAGGTGGGCCAGCGCCACGGCCTGCCGATGATCAACGTGCTGACCCGCACGGCCAGCCTCACCGACGACGTACCGGCCGCCTATCGCGGCCTCGACCGGTTCGAGGCCCGCACGCGCATCGTCGCCGACTTCGAGGCCCAGGGCCTGCTGGAAAAGGTGCAGGACCACGTGCTCAAGGTGCCGCGCGGCGACCGTACCGGCGTGGTGCTGGAACCCTGGCTGACCGACCAGTGGTTCGTCGACCTCACCCGCGACACCCTCCCCGACGGCCGCCCCGGCGGCCGCACTGCGATCACCCGACCGGCCATCGACGCCGTGGAATCGGGCCGCCTGCGCTTCGTCCCGGACAACTGGAAGACCACCTACTTCCACTGGCTGCACAACATCCAGGACTGGTGCATCAGCCGCCAGCTGTGGTGGGGCCATCGCATTCCCGCCTGGTACGACGCCGACGGCCAGGTCTATGTCGGCCGCGACGAGCCCGAGGTGCGGCGCCGCCACGGACTGGCGGACAGCGTGGTGCTGACCCAGGACAACGACGTCTTCGACACCTGGTTCTCCTCCGACATCTGGCCCTTCGCCACCCTCGGCTGGCCCGAGGCCACCCCGGAGCTGTCGCGCTACTACCCGGGCGCGGTGCTGGTCACCGGCTTCGACATCATCTTCTTCTGGGT
>CAKZHZ010000024.1 GCA_936928855.1 uncultured Polycyclovorans sp. | reverse complement strand
ATGAGGCCGTTGACCGAATCGACGGCCTCGCGCCACCCGCCCGTGGCGCCCTCCAGATGGATCCGCTCGTTCGTCTGGCCTTCCTGGACAACCGCGTGCTGCAGCCGTGCGAGTTCGCCGACGAGGGCGCGATTCTGGTCGGCCAGCATGTTGTAGGCTTCGGCAAGCGGCGCGTCGTCGCCATCCTCGAGCAGCGTGATCGAGAAATCCCCGCGGGCGAGCGCACGCAACGCCGCGGTCAGGGCAACGGGGGTGCCGTCGGTCTGGGTCAGGTTCTGGGGCATGGTTGTCTTGGTGTCCGGCGTCTGGTCGGGGCTTCAGGCAGCGTTGCGCAGGCGGGCGGCGCGGTGCTGGATGGGCGGGATATCGGCACGGTGATCGCGCCCGATGCGGAGGCCAAGCTGTTCGTGATGGCGGCCCCGGAAGTGCGGGCGCGGCGGCGCTTTCTGGAGCTGACCTCGGCAGGGCGGGACGTGACCGAGGCCGGAATATTGGCCGACATCGTGGCGCGCGAGGCACGCGACATGGGGCGGACCGATGCACCGCTGCGGCAGGCAGACGACGCCGACTTGCTTGATACGAGCAATTTGGATATAGCCGCGGCCGTCCGGGCAGCGATCGACCTTGTGTCGAAGCGCCTGGAAAGGGTCCCCTGATCGACGGCGCCGAAGAAGTCTCTTCGCGCGCCCGTTTCGCTTTCGGGGGGTCTGGAATGGTTAACGCGTTCTGCCTGAAGGGTTTTCAGGCGAATATTTGACAGCAACCCCCGCAAGACCGCCGGAGACAACCGGCTGGCCTGCCCGATGATGATAGGATCTACATGGCTTCGACTGCAATGCCCACCCGCGACGATTTCGCCGCGCTTCTCGACAAGTCGCTGGGCGAGTCCCAGAGCTTCGAAGGCAAGGTGGTGAAGGGGCGGGTCACCGCCATTGAGAATGATCTGGTGGTGATCGACGTGGGCCTGAAGTCTGAAGGCCGTGTTTCGATCCGTGAATTCACCCCGCCCGGACAGGCTCCGCAAGTGTCCGTGGGCGATGATGTCGACGTCTATGTCGACCGCGTGGAAAACGCATTCGGTGAGGCGATGCTGAGCCGTGACCGCGCCCGTCGCGAAGCGGCCTGGGACAAGCTGGAAACCCAGTTCAACGCCGGCGAGCGCGTGGACGGCACGATCTTTGGCCGCGTGAAGGGCGGCTTCACGGTCGACCTCGGCGGCGCTGTTGCCTTCCTGCCCGGTTCGCAGGTGGATATCCGCCCGGTGCGCGACGTTACCCCGCTGATGGGCATTGCCCAGCCGTTCCAGCTGCTGAAGATGGACCGCAAGCGCGGCAACATCGTGGTTTCACGCCGCAGCATCCTGGAAGAAACCCGCGCGGAAGCCCGCACCGGCCTGATCCAGAGCCTGGCCGAAGGTCAGGTGATCGACGGCGTGGTGAAGAACATCACCGATTACGGTGCGTTCGTGGACCTGGGCGGCATCGACGGCCTGCTGCACATCACCGACATGGCCTGGAAGCGCGTGCGCCATCCGTCCGAAGTGGTCGAAGTGGGCCAGGAACTGGACGTGCGCGTGCTGAAGTACGACCGCGAGCGCAACCGCGTGTCGCTGGGCCTGAAGCAGCTGGGCGAGGATCCGTGGGACAACATCGCGCGCCGCTACCCGGCCAACACCCGCGTGTTCGGCAAGGTCAGCAACGTCACCGACTACGGCGCGTTCGTCGAGATCGAGCCGGGCGTCGAAGGCCTGGTCCACGTGTCCGAAATGGACTGGACCAACAAGAACGTCAATCCGGCCAAGGTCGTGCAGATCGGCGACGAGGTCGAAGTCATGATTCTCGACATCGACGGCGAGCGCCGCCGTATCTCGCTGGGCATGAAGCAGTGCCGCGTGAACCCCTGGGAAGAATTCTCCCAGAACCACCAGAAGGGCGACCGCGTGCGCGGTGCCATCAAGTCGATCACCGACTTCGGCATCTTCATCGGCCTGCCCGGTGGCATCGACGGGCTCGTGCACCTTTCCGACCTGGACTGGAACGAGCCGGGCGAAGTGGCTGTGCGTCGCTACTCCAAGGGTCAGGAAGTCGAGGCGGTGGTTCTGGCCATCGACGGTTCGCGCGAGCGCATCTCTCTGGGCGTCAAGCAGGTCAGCTCCGATCCGCTGGCAGCCTTCATCGCCGACAACACCAAGGGCGAGATCGTCTCTGGCACGGTCACCACGGTGGATCAGCGCGGTGCGGTCATCGACCTTGGGGACGGTGTCGAGGGCTACATCAAGGCCAACGACCTGTCTCGTGAGCGGGTGGAAGATGCCACCAAGGTGCTCAAGGAAGGCGATACCCTCGAAGCCCGCTTCATTGGTGTCGACCGCAAGAGCCGCACCATCATGCTGTCGGTCCGCGAGAAGGAAATCCAGGAAGAAGCCGAAGTGGTGGCGGAATACAGCCGCAATGCTTCCACCGGCAAGACCAGCCTGGGCGACCTGCTGAAGGATCAGTTGGGCAACAACTGACCCTTTCTGGGGTCCTGCAAAGGCCGCGCACTGCGCGGCCTTTCTTTTTGTGTATTGTTCTGTTAAAACAATCAGTTAATAAACTTTGTCGGGCCAAGTGTGCCTCTAACGAGGCTGGGGTCCGTTGCTCCTGTCGAAGCGCTGATGACCAAATCCGAACTCATTGAAATGCTCGCGGCGCGCCAACCTCATCTGATGCAGAAGGATGTGGAGCTGGCGGTGAAATTGGTGCTCGACAAGATCAGCCTGGCGCTGGCCCGGGATGACCGGGTGGAGATCCGGGGCTTTGGCAGTTTTTCGCTGCATCACCGGCCCGAGCGCGTTGGCCGCAACCCCAAAACCGGCGAGCCGGTGCAGATACCGCCCAAGCGCGTGCCGCATTTCAAGCCCGGCAAGGAAATGCGTGAACGCGTCAACGCCGGAGCCGGCAGCGGCCTGCCGCAGGGGGTCGAATGAGCCGGCTGATTCTGCTGGCGGCACTCGGTCTGTGTGTTCTGCTCGGCGCGGTGCTGGGATTTTACAACGCCGCCCCTGTGCGCTTCGACTACCTGTTTGGCGAAGTGACCTGGCCGCTGATTGCGTTGCTCGCGCTCGGATTCGCGTTGGGGGTAATGGCCTCGGCCTTCCTGTTGGGCTGGCGCATTGTCGGTTTGCGGCTTCACCAGCGTCGGCTGCAGCGTCAGCTTGAGCACATGGAGACCGAACTGCGTAATCTGCGCAACCTGCCCATCGCCAGCGACAACAGACCCGCGGACTGAGCCGTGCTGGACGGTCTGACCACTTGGTTATTGTTGCCATTGGGTATGGCGCTCGGCTGGGCCCTGTCCCGCAGGGCGCCGGAACTCGACCCTATGGGAGAGGCAACGCCGCCTCCGGAGAACGCGGAGTTGGTGACCGACAACCCAGAGCTGCAACTCAGTCTGGGTACGGTGTTCCGGCGTCGCGGAGAGGTCGATCAGGCCCTGGCATTGCACAAGGCTTTGTCGGAACGCACCGACATCGCCCCTGATCAACGCGACGCCGCATATCTCGAGCTTGCCGAGGACTATCAACAGGCGGGCCTGATGGACCAGGCTGAGGCCGTCTGGCGCAGCCTTGCGGCGGGTCACGGCCCTCAAGCCAGTGCAGCCGTGCAGGAATTACTCACTGTGGCCGAGCAGGGGCAAGACTGGGAGGGTGCGGTTCAGCTCGCACGGCAGCTCGAGGCTCTGCAAGGCGCCAGCTGCCGTCCCCGGATTGCGCACTATCGCTGCGAGATGGCCGAGCAGGCCCTGACCGACAGCCAGTTCGAGCAGGCGGCTCAACTGGCACGAAAGGCGCTGCGTGACGATTCGCGTGCGGTCCGTCCCCGGTGGTTGCTGGGGCGTATTGCCGAGGCGGCGGGCGACTTGCGAGCCGCTGCCGAAGGCTACCGCACTGCCTTGGAAGTCGACGGCCGCTACGTGGTCGACCTGCTGCCCAGTCTCGAGACGGTACTGGAACAGATCGGGGACCCGCGCCTGCGTGACGAAATGCTGGCGGACATCGCCAAATCCTGCGATGCGCCCGCCTTGGTGGTGACCCTGGCGCAACGTGCTGAGCGGCAGGGCGAGGACCCGCTGCCGATGCTGGCGGAGGGCCTGAAGACGCACCCGTCACGAACCGTATTGAAAGCCTTTCTGGGCACCATGGGGCCTCGCGAAGCAGTACAGGCAGCCGGCTTGAGCGACGCCGCCCTGGCACTCAAGGGTGCGCTTGAGGCAATGGAGCGCGGTGCGCCCGGGTTCGTCTGTGAGCAGTGCGGGTTCACCCCGCGCAACCGGTTCTGGCAATGCCCTGCCTGCCGGCAGTGGGGCAGCATCCAACGTGTGAGTGACCGCTTCGAGGCCTAGCCCACTGATCCCATGACATTCCCCTCCGGCTGACCACGCCACCCGAGCGCGCTGCGTCATCGCCAATACTTGCAGTAGAACCACCATTGTTGCGCTTTGCTCCTGGCACCGAATCCCGACTGGCGCGGTGATCGGGATGCGAAGTCGCCGGTTCAGTGGACTGGCCGCAGGCTGCTACACTGATTCCGATAATGAGCGTGTCGAGGTGACGCGCTCTTCGCGGCACCGGCGTAGAGGAGGAGAAAGACGTGGCGAAGACCGCGTTCGTGACCGGGGCGACGGGGTTCATCGGCCTCAACCTGATCGAGCATCTCCACGGCGAGGGCTGGCGGGTGATTGCCCTGCACCGGCGGGGCTCGGATGTCCGATTGCTGGACCACTGGGGCGTGGATCGCGTCGAAGGCGACATCACCGATGCTCGCAGCCTTCAGCACTGTATTCCCGAGGGGGTGGATGCCGTCTTCCATGTCGCCGGAAACACCCGGCTGTGGTCCCGTGTGCGTGCCGAGCAGATGCGGGTCAACGTCAAGGGCACCCGCAACGTGGTTCGTGCTGCATTGGCGGCGCGGGCGCAGCGGTTGGTCCACCTGTCGAGCATCGTGGCTTACGGCCTGCACGGCGGCACCATCAGCGAAGATACGCCGACCCGCGGCAGCGGTTCGCCTATCTACTATGTGCGCAGCAAGGCGCTCGCCGAGCGCGAAGTGAGGCGTGGCATCAGCGCCGGTCTGGCCGCGGTGATCGTCAATCCCAGCAACACCATGGGACGCTACGATCTCAGTAACTGGGCGCGCATGTTCCGCCTGGTTCGGCAGCACCGTACTGCTGCCATGCCGCCGGGTGGCGGTAGCTTCTGTCACGCCTCAGAGGTAGCGCGTGCGATGGTGGCTGCCGCCGAACACGGGCGGGTGGGGCAGAACTATCTGCTGGGCGGTGCGCCGACCACCTACGTTGGGCTGGTCCGGGCGATCGCCGAGGAACTACGGGTCAGACGCCGGGTGTGGACCGTACCGCCTGCGATGCTGCAACGCTATGCGCAGCTCGAAGAGATGGCCGCCGTGCTGTTTCGGCGGGAGCCTGATATCACCCGCGAAGCGGTGGCACTGCTGTCACAGAACTTCTATTGCCACAGCCGTTTGGCGGAACGCGAGTTGGGGTATCGGGCGCGACCGTTATCGGAAATGCTGATCGACAGCCATGCCTGGCTGTCCGAACAGGGCCTGGCCTAGGCGTCAGTCTGCGACCGCCTTGAAGGCCGCAGCTGGAGGCGCACTGACGCCGACCGCTCGCCGCTGGGCCTGTGGCGGACGCCAGTTCCGCGGCAAGGCATCGCGGACCTCCTTGCGTTTGGCCGCCAACCGTGCGCGCGACTGCGCGTCGATCTCTTTCAGTCGCAACCCGGCATCCAACTGGGCCAGAGCGCTGCCGTAGTCGCCGCGGACGGCGAGGTAGGTTCCCATCTGATAGGCAGCCTCGGCGAAATCACCGGATTCCTCTGCCGCTTCGGCAAGCATCCGATAGGTCTGGACATGCTTGCCAAGTGACTGCTCATGCGCCAACAGGATCTTGCGTGCGTCGGCAGCACGGTCCGCATCAATCAGGGCCTCGGCGTAGGCAAATATGGCGGGGGTATACCGCGGGTAAAGCCCGAGCGTTCGGTCCAACGCTGCCAGCCCTTGCTCGGTCTGATGCGCTGCCCGCAGTGCTGCGCCCTGGGCCAGCAACAGATTGACCTGACGTGGGTGATGCACGAGGGCGGCCTCAAGGCTTGCAAGTGCGGCTTCGGGCTGCCCGAGGCCGACTTGTGCCAGCGCCATGCCGTACCGGTTGGCGGGTGTGTCCTGTCCTGCGCGCAGTGACTGACTGTAGTACGCCAATGCCTGACTCGGCCGGCTGAAACTGCGCACGCGCGCACGCGCCTGCATCAGGCCAAACTCGATGCTGTCCTCGTAGTCGATCTGCGGCATCTCGGAAGCCCGCGCCTTGGCTTCGGAGACACGGGTGGTGTTGAGCGGGTGAGTGCGCAGAAACTCGGGGAGACCGCTGCCGTAGAGACGGCTCTGCTGTTCCAGCGTACCGAAAAAGCTGGCCATGCCTTGCGGGTCGTAGCCTGCGCGCGCGAGGGTCTGGATGCCGATGCGATCGGCTTCCAGTTCGTGGGCTCGGGTGTAATTCACCTGCCGCTGATAATTGATGGCCTGGCCGAGCGAGAGGGCGCCGATCACCAGGTCGGGATCGGCGGAGCCCGCGATGATGGCGGCGAGTACCGCCGCCCAAGTGGCCAGGGTGGCGGTCTGTGTGCCTTCCTGGGTGCGCGCGATGTGTCGTTGTGTAACGTGGGCAAGTTCGTGGCCCATGACTCCGGCGACTTCACTTTCCCGTTTCGCTGCGAGCAACAATCCGCGGTTCATGCCGATGAACCCGCCGGGCAATGCGAAGGCATTGATGCGATCGTCGGCAATCACGAAGAAGCGGAGATCCGGCGTGCTGACGCCTGAGGAAGCCGCCAGGCGCCAGCCCATGCGAGCAACGTAGTCGGTGAGCTCTGCATCCTCGTCGATATAGTCATAGGCATACAGCTGGGAGACGATCTCGTTTCCCAGCCTGCGCTCTTCCATCGGCGACATTGCGCTATCAGCCGGCTCCCCGATCTGCGGCAGATCGATCAGGGTGGCGGGCAGCTCGTTCTGGGCATGCACAAGGGGCAGGCCGATGGCCAGAATGCCGGAGAGCACGAGCGAGCGCAGTACGGGAGTGGGCATGAGGAATTCCGTCGGGATACGTCTTAGACGATCAGAGGCCGAATTAGGTTCATCTTAGTCCCCGATCGCCTCACCCATGCGTACCGTTCTGCCGGGCTGCAAGTCTTCGGACCATCGCAGAACACCGGGCGCGGCTACCAGAATGACGGTCGATCCCATATTGAAACGTCCCACCTCCTCACCACGCGCGAAATGGCGGGCGGCCGGCAGATGCTGCATCGGCCCTGGTGAGCCACGTCGGTGGGGCGGGCTGATCGGGCCGGTCCATACCGTCTCGATACCGCTCACAAACAGCGCACCCACCAGGATCATCGACAGTGCTCCCCGGGGGGTATCGAAAACCACCACCAGCCGTTCGTTGCGGGCAAACAGTCGAGGCATGGCCCGTGCCGTGCGGGCATTGACGCTGAAGGCGCGTCCGGGCACGTAGCGCCAACCTCGCAGCGTGGCATCGGTCGGCATGTGGATCCGGTGATAGTTGTAGGGTGCCAGATAGATCGTGGCGAAGGTGCCACCGTCGAAATCGGCTGCCAATGCCGGATCCGCGAGCAGACTGGCGCAGTCGTACTTGTGCCCCTTGGCCTGGATCAGCTGGCCGCGCGTGATGCTGCCGCACTGACTCAGGGTGCCGTCCACCGGGCTGAGCAGCGTTGGTTCTGGCGCCAACGGCCGTGCGCCGCGCCTCAGTGCTCGTGTGAAAAAGGCGTTGAAGTGTTCGAACTGCGCGATATCCCGAACCTCGGCCTCCTCGAGCGAAATGCTGTAGAGCCGCATAAAGATGCGGATGAAGCCGTTCTTGAACGGGGTCCAGCGGCGCCGGGTCAGCCAATACATGCCGGTGGACAGCCACCGCGTCGGCAGCATCAGCTGCAGCAGTGCCAGCACGCGGTCGACAGGAGATGCCGTACTCATTGTTGCACGCTCATCACCACACGCAGATCGTCGATGATCCCGGCGACGTCGAAGGGCGGTGTGATGAAGGCCGCCAACCGACCCTGGGGGTCGAGTACACCGACCGCGCTCGAATGATCGACCGTATAGGTGTCGCCCTGCGGCACCTTGGCGTAGGCCACGCTGAGCGCGCGTGCGGCTTCTGACAAGATCGGCTCGGGAGCCGTGAAGGCGCCGAAAGAGGGGTCAAAGGCTTCAACATAGGTCTTCAGGCGCGCGGGACTGTCGCGCTCGGGGTCCACTGAGAACAGCAAGACATTGAGTGTCGGCAGGGCCGCGCGGACCTGCGCCAGCTGCGCCAGGGTGGTTGGGCAGATATCGGGGCAGTAGGTAAAGCCGGCAAACACCAGCGACCACCCGCCGGTGAAGCTCCCGAGCGTGCGTTCGCCACCGGTGCTATCGATCACCTTGACCGTATCGGGAAGTACGCGGGGGGCAGACAGGACAGTGACGTGATCCAGGTCGCCTGCTGCAGGGCGTGACAGCAGGCCGGCAACCACCACGCCGGCAACGGCCGCTGCGATGGCAAGAAAGACATAGAGTGATTGGCGCAGCATGATCAGGGACAGTCAGCCTCGGGCCGGGTGGGAGCAGGGATCATTTATCATTTCATACTCCTTCAGGCTTTGCGGTTCTACGGCGATGGCGCCCTCTGCGTTAGACGATGTTTCAGGACTTGACCGGATTTCCGACTGGATACGGTGGGGCGCAAGCCGCTTCGCGGCTGCGGAGCTGCAGTACGGGCATGGCACCGACAACGCCCTCGACGAGGCCTACTACCTGGTGCTGCACACCTTGGGTCTCCCGTACAGCCTGCCCTCGACCTATCTTGACGCACGCCTCACCGATACAGAGAAGCAGGCCGTCCACACGCTGCTGCGGCGCCGGGTGGAGTCCCGCCAGCCTGCGGCCTATCTGATCGGCGAGATCGAATTTGCCGGCCTCCGTTTCGAGGTCGATGCGCGGGTGTTGGTGCCGCGCTCGCCTTTTGCCGAGCTCATCGAGCGGGGGTTCGGACCCTGGGTGACCGGGGTGCCCCAGACCGTGCTCGATCTGTGCACGGGCTCTGGCTGCATCGGCATCGCCTGCGCCGTGGCGTTCGATGACGCCGCGGTCACGCTGGCCGACCTGTCTCCCGAGGCGCTGGTGGTGGCACGCAAGAATGTGGCGCGTCATGGTCTGGCGCCCCGGGTGGAGTGCCGGCAAGGTGACTTGTGGAACGCCGTGCCGGAGCGCCGCTACGACCTCATCGTCAGCAATCCCCCCTATGTGCCGACGGCCGAATGGAACGATCTGGCGCCCGAGTATCGGGCCGAGCCCCGCATGGCGCTGGAGGCGGGAGGGGATGGCATGGACGTGGTGGCCCGTATTCTGGCGGGTGCCGCCGATCATCTGAGCGCGGATGGATGGTTGTTCTGCGAAGTGGGTGGCAGCGTTGAGGAGTTCACCGCCCGCTGGCCGGAGTTGCCGGTGACCTGGGTCGATTTCGAGCGTGGCGGCGACGGTATTTTTGCCATTGACCGGCCGACCTTGATGGCGCACCGCGCGACAGTGGTCGCAGACAGCTCATAAACAGCGATAATGCACGCCTTTCCTGATCGCGGACGCGCGGCTTTTCATGTCTGGTAACACTTTCGGTTCCCTGTTCACGGTCACCAGTTTCGGCGAATCCCATGGCCCGGCCATCGGCTGCGTGGTTGATGGGTGCCCGCCGGGCCTGTTGTTGAGCGAGGCGGACATCCAGCCGGATCTCGACCGTCGACGCCCGGGAACCTCTAAGTTCGTCACCCAGCGCAAGGAGCCTGATCAGGTCCGAATCCTGTCCGGTGTGTTCGAGGGGCGCACCACTGGAACCCCGATTGCGCTGCTGATCGAGAACACCGATCAGCGGTCCTACGACTACGCCAAGATTGCCGAGGTGTTCCGCCCCAATCACGCGGACTACGCCTATATGCAGAAGTACGGGCTTCGCGATCCGCGGGGTGGGGGGCGGTCCTCAGCGCGGGAGACTGCGGTCCGGGTGGCGGCCGCAGCCATTGCCCGCAAGTGGCTGCGGGAACGTCACGGCATCGAGATTCGTGGGTGCCTGGAACGCATGGGTGATATCCGCTGCGAACGCCGGGACTGGGAGGCGGTCTCGCAGAACCCCTTCTTCTGCGCCGATCCGGCGCAGCTGCCGGCCCTGGAGGCAGCCGTCACCGCCTTGCGCGAGCAGGGGGATTCGGTCGGCGCCGCCCTGTACGTTGAGGCCCGGGGTGTGCCGCCTGGGTGGGGTGAGCCGGTGTTTGACCGCCTCGACGCCGATCTGGCCCATGCCCTCATGAGCATCAATGCCGTCAAAGGGGTGGAGATTGGCGAGGGGATGGCGGTCGCCGGTCAGCGCGGCACCGAACATCGTGACGAAATGACGCCGCAGGGCTTTCTCAGCAACCACTCCGGCGGCATTGCCGGGGGTATTTCCACCGGGCAGACGGTCTGGGCGCGCTATGCGATCAAGCCGACCTCCAGCATCACCACCCCGGGCCGCTCGGTCAACACGGCGGGCGAAGCGGTCGAGATGCGCACGACGGGTCGTCATGATCCCTGCGTCGGCCTGCGAGCCTCTCCGATTGGGGAGGCCATGGTGGCCCTGGTGCTGATCGACCATGCCCTGCGACATCGCGCCCAGTGCGCGGATGTCGTGTCGACCGTGCCGCGTTTGCCGGCAGGGCCCGACCGCTGACCCGTCGCGGCTGCGGTCCCCGCAGCCGAAAGCCTTACACTGCGATCCGCCGGACGGGATGTCGGCGTCCGCCTGCCATGTCCCGAGGAACCGATGTCCGAGCCGTTACGTTTTTCAGATCTGGGGTTGCCCACGCCGTTGCTGGAGGCCTTGAGCGCCGTCGGCTACGAAGCCCCTTCGCCGATCCAGGCGCAGACCATCCCGTTGCTGATGGAGGGGCGCGACGTCCTCGGCATGGCGCAGACCGGCACCGGCAAGACGGCCGCCTTTGCGCTGCCCGCGCTGGCCGCCGTCGACGTGCAGCGACATGTGCCACAGGTGCTGGTCCTGGCGCCCACGCGCGAGCTGGCCATTCAGGTGTCCGAGGCGTTACAGCGCTATGCCGCCAAGATGCCCGGTTTCCGCGTATTGCCAATCTACGGAGGACAGGATTACCACCCCCAGCTCACCGGTCTCCGGCGCGGCGTGCACGTGGTGGTGGGGACGCCCGGACGGGTACAGGACCACCTCAGCCGGGGCACGCTCAAACTCGATCAGCTGAAGCTTGTGGTGCTGGACGAAGCGGATGAGATGCTCAAGATGGGTTTTGCCGAGGCGGTGGAGGAAATCCTCCAGAAGACGCCGGAGCAGCGCCAGGTCGCCCTGTTTTCGGCCACCATGCCGGCTGCGGTGAAGCGCATTGCGCAAACCCATCTACGTAACCCCGCTGAGATCACCATCGCGTCGAAGACCCGCACGGCGGAGGACATTCAGCAACGCTATTGGCCGGTGCGCGGTACCGATAAGCTGGAAGCCCTGACACGCATCCTGGAGGCTGAAACCTTCGATGCGATGATCATCTTCGTCCGCACCAAGGCGGGCACCGCCGAGCTTTCGGAGCGTTTGCAGGCCCGCGGTTATTCCGCTGCCGCCCTCAATGGCGACATGGTGCAGGCGGACCGCGAGCGCACGGTGGCGCGGCTCAAGGATGGTCGCCTCGATATCGTTGTAGCGACCGATGTTGCGGCACGCGGGCTCGACGTCGAGCGCATCAGCCATGTGTTGAACTACGACATCCCGACCGATACCGAGTCGTACATTCACCGGATCGGCCGCACCGGGCGCGCCGGACGCAAGGGGGAGGCCATTCTCTTCGTTGCGCCGCGCGAACGCGGGCTGCTGCGACTCATCGAGCGCGCCACCCGTCAACCCATTGCCGAAATGCAGCTGCCAACCCGCGCCGACGTCGAGGCTGCCCGGGACATGCGCTTCCGGGCCCAGGTGCTGGACGCTGTGACGAATCCGGGAAATGGCCGCGACCTGCGTCCTGTGCTGGAAGCGCTGGTCGCGGAACATCAGCTGGACTGGCCGCAGATTGCAACTGCGCTGGCGCGACTGGCGCTGGGGCCGCAGGCGCCGGTAGCGGATCTTGCGGTACCGCCATCACGACCGGCAGCGCCAGCAGGTCGGGGCGGCGATGCCGCTTCGGAACGCCCGCGGAAGCCGCGACCCGGACGCAACGAAGGCGCGCCGCCCGCGGGCATGGTGCGATATCGCGTGGAGGTAGGGCACCAGCACCAGCTGCGCCCCGGCCAACTGGTCGGCGCCATCGCCAACGAGGCCGATCTCGACAGCCAGTTCATCGGCCGCATCGATATCTTCGACGATCACAGTCTGGTGGACCTGCCGGAGGGCATGCCGCATGAAACCGCGCGCATCCTTGAGCGGGCCTGGGTGTGTGGCCAGCAACTGCGAATCCGGCCGGTCGAAAACCGGTCGGCCCCCAAAGGGGGGGGCAAGAAGAAGTTCAAGAAACGCACATGATCGGGTGCCATGAGCCCTGAGCCGCTGCGGGCGAGCCGGCTCGCCGGGTTCTATTTCTTCTACTACGCCACGGTCGGCGCGTTCATGCCGTACTGGGCGCCGTATCTGGAGGCCCGGGGCTTCTCCGCCGTGCAGATGGGCATGGCCTTCGCCCTGATGGGGGTGAGCCGGTCGATCATGCCGGTGGTCTGGGGTATCTGGGCGGATGCCACGGGCCGTCGCATCGCCTTCGTTCGCTTGTCGGCGCTGGTGTCACTGGTGCTGTTTGCCAGCATTCCCTTCGTCGACGGGCTGTTGTGGGTTGCCCTTCTGATGCTGGCGTATTCACTGTTCTGGCATGCGCTGCTGCCGCAGTTCGAAGTCGTCGCGTTGAACCATCTCGCGCGTAGCGGCGCGGACTATTCCCGCGTCCGCATGTGGGGCTCGGTCGGGTTCGTGTTCGCCGTACTCAGCCTGGGGCCGCTACTGGACCGCTTCGGCATGATGCCGTTGCCGTTTCTGGTCGCAACGGTGTGGGTGGGCATGGTCGTGACGGCCTGGCGGGTGCCGGACGCGGAATGGGTTGCGGGGGTTGATCAAGGTGCCATCAGCATCTGGCAGGTGCTGCGCCGGCCCGAGGTCATCGCGCTGATGGGTGTGTGTTTCGCTTCTCAGCTGAGTTTTGCGCCGTACTACAACTTCTTTACCTTGTTTCTGGAGCGCCACGGGTATTCCCGCGGGCTCGCCGGGGTGTTGTGGGCGCTGGGGGTCATCGCGGAGATCGGCTTGTTCTGGGTGATGCGGCCGGTGATCCAGCGCGTCGGGGTGCGACGTCTGATGCTGGCCGCGCTTGGGGCCACGGCCCTGCGGTGGACGGTGATCGGGGTGGCGGTCGACAGCTGGGCGCTGTTACTGCTGGCCCAGCTGAGCCATGCACTCACCTTCGGCGCCTATCACGCGGTTGCGGTGCACTACGTGCAGCGGTTGTTTCCCGGGCGACTGCAGGGGCGGGGGCAGGCCATCTACAATGCGGTGGCCTACGGCGTCGGCGGCAGCATCGGTAGCCTGGCATCAGGCTGGCTCTGGGATGCGGTGTCACCGGAGGCCACCTTCCTATCCGCTGCGGTCGTGGCCCTGCTCGGCTTCTGGTTGGGGTGGCGGCGGCTACCGTCCTGATGGCGCGGGTGCCTGGGCACGCTGTAGCTGACAGCGGCCCTCGTCCAGAACCCAGAGGACATCACAGCGACCCTCGCGCCAATCCGGCAGGACGATCCGCTCACCCTCCGGGCCGTGGTGAAAAGCGGGACGGTGCGTATGCCCGTGGATGATCCGCCGGACGCCGGCGTCATGAAAGGCCTGGCGAACCGCCGAGGAGCGCACGTCCATGATTTCGCTGGCCTTCTGCCGCTTGTGCGCGCCGCTCTCGCGCCGCAGGCTGCCGGCAATCCGTTGTCGCAGCGACAATGGCAGATTGAGGAAGACAAACTGCGCCAGCGGGTTGTGTGCGAATCGCCGGAAGCGTTGGTATCCCAGGTCGTCAAGACACCATTGATCTCCGTGTGACAACAAGGTCGGGACCCCGCCCAGTTCGACGCAAACGGGATCATCCAGTAGCGTCACGCCGCTGGCCCGGGCGAAATGACGCCCGACCAGGAAGTCGCGATTGCCGTGCAGAAAATACACAGGCACGCCGGCCGACCGTAGTGATGACAGCGCGGCAACCTCGTCTTCGTAGTCACGACAGCCGGCGTCGTCGCCTACCCAGTATTCGAAGAGATCGCCGAGGAGGTAGACAGCCGATGCCTGTCGTGCCGGCCCGGCCAGCAACTGCCGGAACGTCTCCCGCAGCGGGGAGGACGTTGCCGGCAGGTGAAGGTCGGACAGCAGCAGCGCGGCCATGCCAGCATCAATCGCCGCTGATGACCTCGGCTTTCTCGATGGTTACCGGTGAGGTCGGAACGTCACGTCCGAACGGCGGCAGATTGCCGGTGGGTGTTTCGGCGATGGCGTCCACGATATCCATGCCCGTGGTCACGCGGCCGAACACGGCATAACCCCAGCCATCCTGTCCGGGATAGTTGAGAAAATCGTTGTCGGCATGGTTGATGAAGAACTGCGCCGTGGCGGAGTGCGGATCGCTGGTGCGCGCCATGGCAATGGTGCCGCGGTCATTCTTGAGCCCGTTCTTGGCCTCGTTGCCGATCGCCGCACGGGTCTCACGCGGGCGCGACTGTGCATCGTAGCCGCCCCCCTGGATCATGAAGCCGCGGATCACCCGATGGAACACCAGGCCGTCGTAGAAACCGTCGTTGACGTACTGGACAAAGTTGGCGGTGGATTCGGGGGCCTTCTCGGCGTTGAGTTCGAGCTCGATGACGCCTTTGGAAGTGGTCAGTTGGACCCGCACGGGGTCGGTAGCGGAAGCAGCGTTCATGAAAAGTCCTAGCAACAGGGGGGCGAAATAACGAAGGCGCATGACAGCCTCTTGCGGTCAGGTGGAGGATCGGGTCGACGCCGCCTGACGGATCGCTGTCAAGGCACGATCGAACTGGTCCATTGGCGATTCATCCGCCAGCGGGGTCGACAGGATACGCCGAAACTGACGGCCGCCGGGCTGCCCTCGGTAGAGGCCGAGCACGTGGCGGGTCAGCCGCAGCAGGGGCAGGCCGGCAGACACCAACTGATCGGCATAGGGACGCAGCGCCGCCCACACGGCTTCTCGGGTCGTCATCGGGTCCGCTGCTCCGAACAGGCGACTGTCGACACGCGACAACATCCACGGGTCCTCGTAGGGGGCACGGCCGAGCATCACCCCATCCACAGCCTGCAGGTGTTTCTCCGCAGCCTCCAGGCTGTCGATGCCACCGTTGATGACGACGGTCAGGGCTGGGAAATCCTGCTTCAAGCGATAGACCAGGTCGTACATGAGAGGCGGAACTTCGCGGTTTTCACGCGGGGAAAGGCCCTGCAGCCAGGCTTTTCGGGCGTGCACGATGAAGACTTCGCAGCCTGCCGCCGCGACGGTTTCAACGAAGTGATGAAGAAAGGCGTAGTCCTCGCTGTCGTCAACGCCGATGCGGTGTTTAACGGTGACCGGCAGGCCGGTGGCCGTCCGCATGGCGGAGACGCCCGCGGCCACGCGACCTGGCACCTTCATCAGGCAGGCGCCGAACTGTCCCTCCTGAACCCGATCCGACGGGCAGCCGCAGTTCAGGTTGATTTCATCGAAGCCGGCGGCTTCGCCCAGCGCGGCACTTCGTGCGAGCGCGTCGGGATCACTGCCACCGAGCTGCAGGGCGACGGGGTGCTCGATCGGGTCGCGTTGCAGGAACCGCGGGGCGTCGCCGTGGATCAGGGCGCCCGTGGTCACCATTTCCGTGTACAGCCGGGTTCGGGCTGAGAGCTGACGGTGGAAGTAACGACAGGGCGCTGTCGTCCAGTCCATCATGGGCGCCAGACAGAAGCGCCAGGGTGAGAAGACGGCGTCGGACATGGTAGGGGAGGTCGGCAGGGGCGTCAGAATACCCGTGACGGCGCCCATGTGCTGACTGACCTTGGCCCTGAGGCCAGCCCGCATGTCGCACGGGACCTGTACGCATGTTCACCGACTGACCAGAATGGGCCGACCCATCGACTGAGGAGCACACGATGTCAGAGCATGATCAAGGACGGATCCGCTTCGCCGACCTCGCGCGAGGTGCATTGCGGGGTGTCCCCGCCACGCCGCGCTTGATGAAGGGGCTGTGGGGACTGGCGACGCTCAAGCCGGATGCCACGCGCAGCATCGGGCGTCTGCTGGAACAGCAGGCGGCCCGGCGGCCTGAGGCACCGGCCCTGCGCTTTGAAGCGCAGCAATGGACCTACCGCGAATTCAATGCCTGGGCCAATCGCATTGCCCACGCGCTGAAGACGCAGGGCGTGGCGTCGGGCGATGCCGTGGCCCTGCTCATGGAGAATCAACCGCTGGTGTTGGCCGCCGTTGCGGGCATCGTCAAGATCGGCGGCGTCGCCGTGATGTTGAATCATCAACAGCGCGGGGACGTGTTGACGCACAGCCTGCGGCTCACATCCCCCAAGGTGATCATCGTCGGTGCGGAATGCGCAGAGGCCTGGCACTCCGCCGAACATCCGGTCCCGGTCGTCCTGTGGGAAGGCGACCGCTGTCCCGATGGCGCCTCTGACCTGCCACCGTTGTTGGCGGCGGCCGCGGACACGAACCCACCCGGCGTCGAGGCCATCACTGCCCGCCAGCCCTGCTTCTACATTTTCACCAGTGGCACCACCGGCCTGCCAAAGGCCTCGCGCATGACCCATTACCGTTGGTTGCGGGGCATGGCGGGTCTCGGGCAGATGGGACTGCGGCTCAAGCCTGATGACGTGCTGTACTGCTGCTTGCCGCTCTATCACAACAATGCCCTGACCGTCAGTTGGGGGGGCGTGCTGGGCGCGGGAGCCTGCCTGGCGTTGGGGCGTCGTTTCAGCGCCTCGCGGTTCTGGGATGACATCCGCCAAAGCGACGCCACCGCCTTCTGCTATATCGGCGAGCTCTGTCGCTATCTGTTCAACCAGCCCGCAAAGGGCGACGACCGTCAACATCGCGTCCACAGCATCATCGGCAATGGACTCCGGCCGGAACTCTGGGAACCATTCCAGCGCCGTTTCGGCATCGCCAATGTCAGCGAATTCTACGGCGCCAGCGAGTCCAACCTTGCCTTTGTCAACGGGTTCAACCTGCAACGCACGGCCGGCTTCTGCCCCATGCCGTTTGCTGTAGTCGAGTTCGACAACGAGGTCGAGCAACCGACCCGGCACGCGGACGGGCACCTGCGCAAGGTCGCCACCGGCGGCACCGGGCTGCTGATCACCGAGGTGACGGAGCGCACGCCCTTTGATGGCTATACCGACCCAAAGGCAAGCGAAGCCAAGTTGTTGCGGGATGTGTTCACTCCAGGGGACTGCTGGTTCAACACCGGAGATCTGGTCCGGGATCAGGGCTTTCGCCATATCCAGTTTGTGGATCGCGTCGGGGACACCTTCCGGTGGAAAGGCGAGAACGTCGCCACCACCGAAGTCGAGGCGGCGCTGTCCAGCTTCACCGGCATCGAGCAGGCCGTCGTTTACGGTGTTTCGGTGCCGGGCGCGGAGGGTCGCGCGGGCATGGCGGCACTTACGTTGCGCGGCACTCTCGATGGTGGTGCGTTGGCCCGGCACCTGGCCGAGTGTCTGCCCGTCTACGCCATTCCCTTGTTTCTCCGACTGCGGGACGACCAGACCACCACAGCCACCTTCAAGTATCGCAAGGTGGAACTGAAGCGCGAGGCGTTCGATCCCGAGCAGGTGTCCGACCCCCTGTGGATCCGCTGGACATCCGAGGCCTACGTGCCGATGACGGCGGAGCACCTTGCCAAGGTGCAGAGCGGGGAGTGGCGCGGCTGACAGGCGGGTTTCGCGTTGCTGCCATGGGCGCCGTGCCCGGTTGCGGCGACACTGACCAAAATCGTGGAATCCATCATGAAAGTCCCCCTGAATATTGAACGCAGCCTGGTGATTGCCGTCCCGCAGTCGGAGGCGCTCGGCCTGCTCGACAATCTGGAAACGACGATTCGGCGGTTCCCCAAGCTCAAGCGGCTGCGCAAGGTCGGTGAGCTGCGCTATGTCTGGGAGATGGACACGATCGGTTCCCGCATGGCGAAGATTGCTCACAACGTCAGTTACGGGGCTGCCTACGTGGTGGATCGGGCCGGCGGAACCTTGCAATGGGAGCCCCTGCCGGGCGAGGGCAACGCCCGTATCGGCGGGCGTTTCGAGTTATTGCCGGAGGGCGCTGACCAGACCCGCATCCGCTTTGCCGTGCAGGGGGAGTTGCGGGATGTACCGGTGCCCTTGATGTACCGGCTGGTCGCGCCCCCGTTCATTCAGGGCAAGTTCACCAGCCTGGTGGACCGCTTTCTGGCGGCAACCGAATCCGCACTTCGTTCCTGACCCTTCAGCACCACCCTCGACAAAAAAAGGCGCCGTAACCGGCGCCTTTTTTGTGCTCCTCGGACAACTCAGCGACGGCGTGCCATCCGTGCCAGGTTGCCGGGTTCGAAGTGGCGGTCTTCGAAAGTGATATCGAAGTCGGTGACCTGGTCCTCGTTGGCCAGCGTGGTGGCAAAGTACCGCTTCGACTGCAGGTCGTAGATCAGTTCCGGGATGCCCGTGGTCGTCGGGACGAAGGGCGCGGTCAGCAGGTGGGCTTCCTGCACCTTCCAGAGGCCGCCACGGTCGTCATAGCAGTCCACCACGGCGACGCTCCAGGAGTCCTCGTCGACGTAAAAGACGCGCTTGGCGAAGTTGTGGCGAGTGCCTTCCTTCAGCGTTGCCTCGACAATCCATACGCGGTGCAGTTCGAACCGTGTCAGCTTGGGGTTGACATGGAAGGGCGTAAGGATGGTTTCGTACTTGATGTTCGGCGAGTTGATCTCGTAGGCGTTGTAAGGAATGTACATCTCCTTCTTGCCAATCAGCTTCCAGTTGTAACGGTCAAGCGCCCCGTTGAAGACGTCGATCTGATCGTTGTACTGCTCGTTGTCGGTGCCGACGGCGGGGTTGTCGTAGCCGACATCCGGCGCACGGTTGACCCGCCCAAGTCCGGGGGAGAACAACCACGCGGAACGACCACCCGAGGCCTGGTCGGCGGTTTCGTGAACCAGCGTCAGCTGGCCGGCAACACGGGGAGGCGCAATCGTTTCAGACAGGTAGTAGGCGATGATCTTGCTCGACTTGTCATCCTGCTCATCAAGATTGGCGTACTTGAACTTCACATCCTCGATGATCTTGGTGATGGTGTAGCTGCCGTCCGGCTTGACGATGGCCTGGTTGTTGAAGCGTCGGGCAGCGGAGCCGCGAAACTTCATTTTGTGATTCCAGATCACCTCGGCCCCGCTCTTGGGGATGGGGAAGGGGAAGCCGACCTTGGCACCCTTCACCGAATCGGTGCCGATCAGCTCTGCGCGGGTGGCGTTGAGCTTGGTTTCCTCATAGATCTGATCGGGGAAGAAGGCGGTACGAACGCTTTTGTAGACCGGGATGCTGAAGCTCGGATACTGGTTCAGCATCGCCTTGTGACCATCGGTCAGCTTATCGGCGTACTGCGCCATGTTGTCCTTGTTGATGGTGAGGATCGGCTTCAGCAGGTCGCCGGACAACGTGCCACGGAACTTGGCTTCGAGGCCGTCCGGGTCCTCCTTCCGCAGACGCTCCAGCTCTTCGCGTGTCAGATCGATGGTTTCCTGTGGGAAGTTGGCCTTGCCGGTCCACTCGGGAATGGTGCCTTCGGCGTTGCCCGCCTTGATGGCGCCGGTGGGCGTCAGGTCCTTGCCAAGACGGTCAGCTTCGGCCTGGCTGACGCCGGCAGCAGCGGGTAAGGCGATCAACCCGAGCACGGCGGCCAGGGCAATCGGTCGGAATCGTGGTTTCATGGATACTCTCCTGGTTATAAAACGATCAGACGGTCCGCGTTCTGCCGCACGGTTCCGGCGGGGCGCTACTGTGGCGCTATCCATCCGGGTCGGCGTTCGCCTCTGCGCCTGGCGAAGCCGTCGCCTCCGCCAATGTCCGCTTCTTCTCACGGTACTGGACTGGCGTCATGCCCGACCACCGTTTGAAGGCCCGGTAAAACGTACTTGGCTCGGAAAAACCGGTCAGGTAGACGATGTTGTCGATGGCCTCCTCGGTGTCGGCGAGGAGGCGTCGCGCCAGCCGATAGCGAAACTCGGCCAGCAGCTGGGTGAAACTGGTGCCGGCCTGCGACAGCTCGAAGCGTAGACGGCGCTCAGGCATGCCAAGTTCCTTTGCCACGGTTTCCAGCTCGCAGGTCTGCAGCTCCAGCCGGCGCGCGATGACGCCTTCGATGCGCTCGATCAGATCCTGGCGTTCCAATCGGCTGAGCCGCTTCTCGGCCACCTCTTCGTGCACTTTCAGCAGGTCAGGGTCCCAGCGGGAGGACGGGCGTGCCAGCACGGCCGGATCGAAATCGACCTCGCAATGTGGTGCATTGAATGCCACCGGGCAGCCGAACACGGCTTCGTAGGCTTTCAGCGGAGAGCGCTGTTCATAGGTGAAACGGACCGATATGGGCCTGAACGCGCCTTCGCTTGCATCCCGCGCAAACTGAATGATCTCGTAGGCGGTGCAGATCTCGGTGTGCCGCAGCACTGGCGCGCGCTCCGGCGAACTGGAGATGACCAAACGCGCCCGCCCGTGCTCCCGTACCAGCCGGACATTGAGTGCATCGCTGACCAGACGCAGGTACTTGAACACCCGTTCGCAGCCTTCCTCCATCGTGGGGCTCGAAAACATCAGGTATTCCAGCACCTCGCCACGGAAGGGCGGAAGGTGCGGGCACAGGGTCAGCCCGATGTCCCGGTCATCGGTGACAGCCTCCACGGTGCCCCAGAAGAAGACCTGCAGCTGGTGGGGCGTGCGCAACTCCCGCAGGGGGAGCTGCTCGGCGTTGTAGCCCAACTGACTGTAGATCCGGTCGACATCCTGGTCGGCACGAACCAATCCGGTGTGCATCAGCATCAGCAGCTGTCCGGAATCACGCATGTTTGATGCTTGCTCCTCACGGCACAAACCTGCATCGCGCAGGCAGCGGGAGTGGGAATGGCGGTGCTGCCAACCGTCTTCGGTTCCTCACCCATGACAAACCAACAGTAGCACTGTTACTTTAATCAATGATAACGACACCGGGGCCATGAGGCGTCCGGGGATCTTGCAGACGCCGCTTAATTCGAGGAGAGAACATGATTCGGACCACCGGGATCGTCGCCGGCGCATTGCTGCTATGCAGCATGCCGGGATTCGCATTCGAGTTTGAACTGGGACCGATTCGTGGTACCAGCAAGAACAGCATCAGCATTGGCGCGGCGATTCGTATGCAGGATCCGAGCACCGATCTGATCGGGAAGCTGAACGTTCCGGGGCAGGCCGGTCTGTGTGCCAACGACAACTGCCTGTCCTTCACCGGCGATCCTGCCCCCAACCAGCGCTTGATCGAGGCCCCGGGCGCCTTCAGCGCGGTCAACCAGGACAACGGCAACCTCAATTACAAGAAGTACGATCTGGTGGCGGGCACCACCAAGTTCACGACGGACTGGTCCGCCAGCTGGGGCGAGTGGGCGGGGCGCTTCCGCGCGATCGCGTTCTATGATCCGGTCAATGTCAATTTCGACGAACGGCACAACGATACCCGGGCGCAGCCAGCCCGGACACGCCGGGCAGACGAGGTTGAAGAGGTCTATGCGCGCGGTGCGGAACTGTTCGAGGCATTCGTCTCACGCCAGTTCGAATTTGGCGATCGCTTTGGCGCCTTTTCCATCGGCAATCAGTACCTGCGGTGGGGGGAGAGCACTCTGGTCGCCGTCAACAGCATCAATGAGATCAGCCCTCCGAGTCAGGCTTTCTTCCGTTTTCCGGGGGTCGAGTTCAATGAAATCTTCCTGCCTGTTCCCTTGGCGGTGCTGTCGTTCGACGTATTCGGCGGAGTCACCGCAGAAGCGTTCTACCAGCTGCAGTGGAAGGAGGTGCAGCCGGATCCCAATGGCAGCTTCTACTCCGATTTCGATCTGATCAACGGCAACTCTGCGGTCATTTCGCTCGGGCAGTTCGGTGAGGACCCGGACCAGCAGCTCTCTCCTGAGGGCACGCTCGCCGGTATCACCAGCTCAGCGACGACGGTTCGCCTGCGTCCTGCCGAGGAGCCCAGTGACAGCGGCCAGTATGGTGTCAAGTTCAACTACTACGCGGACTGGCTCAACAATGGGACCGAGATCAGCGTTTACGCGATGAACTACCACAGCCGTCTGCCGTTGGTCGCTGCCTACGCCGCGGACGCCTCCTGTACCCGCGTTGAGACCAATCAGTCACGCGATTCGACCAACGCGGTACAGGCCCTGATCGACTGCAACGGGTTCAACGGCACCCTGGTGCCGGGGCGTGACCCATCCCCGGAACGGGAGCCGCTGCCGATCGATACCCTGGGACTGGCGCTGGCGTATCCCGAGGACATACGACTGTTCGGTCTGAGCTTCAACACCAACGTTGGAAAGTGGTCGCTGGCAGGCGAGTACGTCTATCGTCCGAACCTGCCGCTGCAGATCCAGCTGAGCGACGTGATTTTCGCTGGCCTGCAGCCCGCCTTTCCCGCCAACACCCTGGCTGCGCCGCCGGTGATCGGTGATCTCCCCGGGCTGCTCGGCGCACTCGGCCTGCCCATTGCGCAGGATGGCCTGCTCGGTCTGCTGGCCGCCACCTTTCCAAGTTCAGAAGAGGGGATTCCCAGCTTCCTGACAGAGTACCGGGGCATTGATCGGGTGGCGCCGGGCCAGCGCATCGAAGGCTGGGAGCGGATGAAGGTGCACCAGATCGGGTTTACCGGTATCCGTGCGCTGTCCAGCAATCCGTTCGGTGCCGATCAGTTGCTGGTGATCGCCGAGGTCGGGGCCACCTATGTAGAGGACATGCCGTCAACCGAGGTGTTGCAGTTCGAGAGCAGCGTGATGTACCGCACCCACGCCAGCCCGGGCGCCGACTGCAGCGGTTCGCCGGACACCCCCGTGGAGGAGTGCACCCGCCGCCTCAACCCGACGCAACAGACCAAGGGCTTTGCCGACAGCTTCTCCTGGGGACTGCGCAGCATCATTCGTGGCGAGTACAACAATGTCGTATTCGGCTGGAACTTCCGTCCCCAGCTGGTCGCCTATTGGGACGTCAGCGGTATCGCACCGTTCCCGTCGCAGAACTTCGTTGAGGGCCGCAAACAGTTCGAGTTGTCGACAGACGTGCTGTTCACCCAATCCCTGTCCATGCGGGTGGGGTATAACTGGTTCACGGGTGGCGGGGCCGACAACAATCGACGCGACCGAGACAACGCCATCGTCAACGTGGTTTTCAATTTCTAGGCGCCAATACTGCCCGCCTTGGGTACACTCGTTGGGCGCGCTCCGGCGCGCCCACATTGTTTCTGAGCGTGTCACCCCATGAACGACAGCCGCAGCCCACTTCCCCCACCGTCGCGCACTGCCCATGAAGGCGGGCTGTCCATGCTGCTCAAGGGGGCTCGCGCAGTGGCGGAGGGCGGGCGTGAGGCAGCGCGGGTGCTGGCGACCCAGGGGGCCGGCGCGCTGGAGCATCAGGCGCTGAGCGTGCTCAAGCGCCGACTTGATCGTCTGCCGCCGACCCAGGCCTTGCCGGGAGGCGGCGCCAGGCCCACCCCTGCCGCCCGCTTTCACGAACGGCTGGCGCATTCCGCCGAGCTGTCGGGCGGGCGGGCATTGGATGCCTACTTCAGCCAACTCATCCTGCAGATGCTGCCCGACGAAGCGCGCCTCGCGCAGCACGTGATGCGCCAGCGGCAGCCGCTACCGGTCGTACACGTTGATGCGGTTTCGCGAGTGCTCGGAAGCGGTGTCGAACGGGTTGCTCCCTATCTGTCGAAAGCGGGTGAGGATGCCGGCTTGCGGGCGCCGATGCTGGCGCCCGTTTTCCTGCGGCGCCTGATCGAGGCGGGCCTGATTGAACCCGCAGGGGAGCGCATGGACGCGGCGGATCAGTATCAGGTGATCGAGAGCGGCGGCGAGCTGCGGGCGGTGAGCGCCCGTATCGAAGACGAGGGGTTGAAGGCACGTCTGGTCCGGCGCAGTCTCCGCGTCACCCCGCTGGGGCAGCAGTTCACCGAAGCTTGCCTGGATCGTCGCGAAACCACCTGAGGGTTCCTTGTGCTGGCGCCATTGATGGATGTGCTGTCGACGATTGGCGCCGAACTGGCAAGCAAGCCCCTGCTCTATGCGACCTTGCCCGTGACGGCTGCGCTGGTGGGCTATGTCACCAACGTGCTGGCGATCAAGATGATGTTCCTGCCGATCCGCTTTATCGGCATTCCGCCTTATCTTGGATGGCAGGGCATCATCCCGAGCAAGTCCGGGAAGATGGCAGCCATTGCGGTCGATACCATCACGCGTCACCTGATCACCGTCGACGAGATCTTTTCCCGCATCGACCCCGAGCGGCTGGCCCGTGAGCTGGAGGCTCCGTTGACCACGGCAGTGGAGGAGATTGCCGACGAGGTCATGAACGCACACTATCCCCGGCTGTGGGTCAGCCTTCCGGAAGCGGTGCGTATCCGTTTGACACGACGCCTGCAGGAAGATGTACCCGCCGTCGTCCGAGACATCACCCGCGATGTCCGCACGCACGTGCATGAGGTCTTCAATCTCAAGGATATGGTGGTGACCAAGCTGCTGCGGGAGCGCACGCTGATCAACCGCATCTTTCTCGAGACCGGGCATGCCGAATTCCGCTTCATTGGGCACTCTGGCCTGTACTTCGGGTTTCTCTTCGGGTTGATTCAGACCCTCATCTACACCGTCATACAGAGTCCCTGGCAGCTGCCGCTGGCCGGCCTCCTGGTGGGCTACGCCACCAACTGGATTGCGCTTTATCTGATCTTCAACCCGCGGCAACCGCGTCGGTTCGGGCCCTGGACCTTCCAGGGGCTTTTCATGAAGCGACAAGCTGAGGTGGCGCGAGACTACGGCAACCTGGTTGCGGATGAAATTCTCACGCCGGCCAACATCATTGAGGCGATCCTCAAGGGGCCTCAGGCTGATCGTGTGGTTGCCCTGATTCAGCGTCATGTCCAACGCAGCCTGGACGCCCAAGTCGGTTTCGCGGGACGTTTGGCCCCCATCGCATTTGGCGGCGAGCGCTATGCCAGCGCCCAGGCCGAGGCCATTCAGCAACTGCTGGATAGACTGCCTCTGAATCTCAGGCGCGTCGAGCCGTATGCGGCTGATGCAATGGATATCCGCAACACCCTGGTCACTCGACTGCAAGGCCTGCCGCCGGATGATTTCGAGGCGATGTTACGACCTGCCTTCAAAGAGGACGAGTGGCTGCTGATTGCGGTGGGGGCGGCACTCGGCTTCCTGGTAGGCGTCGGTCAGATGTTCCTGCCGGGCATTCGCTGACAGCGGCGCAAACGGTCAGCGATGGAAGCGAACGGGTTGCTCCGTCGGCGTTGATTGGCGCGGATTGTCACAGCCCGTGCTGCAGCCCCCGCAGCCGGCGGCACAGCCCGTGCCTTGGCGCCGTGGCCACCAGCGCCACGCGGCGTACCCTGCCGCTCCCGACACCGCCAGTACCACCAGGCCAAGCTCGAGCAGTGCATAGCTCACAGGCCCAGCCCCCTTGCCAGCTGATAGGTCAGCAAGGACATGCCGTAGGCAAGGCCGAACAGATAGCCCGCTGAAATGGCCACCATGCGCCACTGGTTGGTCTCCCGGCGAATCACCGCCAGGGTCGAGATGCATTGTGGTGCATAGATAAACCACACCAGCAGCGACAGTGCTGTCGCCAGGGACCAGTCCTGCGCAATCAGCGGAGTCAACAGGCTGGCGGCTTCGTCATCCGTGGCCGATAGCGCATACACAGTTGCCAGCGCGCTCACCGCCACCTCCCGTGCCGCCATCGCAGGGACCAGCGCAATACAGATCTGCCAGTTGAAGCCCACGGGGGCAAACAGCGGCTCCATCAGGCGCCCCAGCTGACCGGCCCAGCTGTAGGTGATGTCGGCCGCGACGGCGTCCGCGGGCGGTGCCGGAAAGCTCGACAGCGCCCACAGCAGGATGGTCAGCGCCAGGATGATGCCCCCGACGCGACGCAGAAAGATGAGTGCCCGTTCCCACAGTCCGATCAGGATGTCCCGCGGATGGGGCATCCGATATGCGGGAAGCTCCAGCAACAGCGGCTGCTCCTCGCGGGCGCCGCCCCAGCGTTTCATGATCCAGCTCACCGCGACGGCGCTGACGATACCGAGCGCGTACAAGACGAACAACACCAGGCCCTGCAGGTTGAACACGCCTCCGACCGATTGCTGCGGGATGAATGCTGCGATCAGCAGGGTATAGACCGGCAGTCGTGCCGAACAGGTCATCAGGGGGGCCACCATGATGGTCGCCAACCGGTCACGTGGATTGGGGATGCTGCGAGTTGCCATGATGCCGGGCACTGCGCAGGCAAAGCTCGACAGCAAAGGAATGAAGGCGCGCCCGCTGAGGCCTGCACCCACCATCAGCCGATCAAGCAGGAAGGCCGCGCGTGGCAGATATCCTGATTCTTCGAGCAGGAGAATGAACAGGAACAGGATGAGAATCTGCGGCAGAAACACCACCACTCCGCCGACACCGGCGATGATGCCGCCGGTCACCCCTCCGGCGAAGGGCACCGGACCGAAGGCCGAGGAGATGATCGTGACCACAAGTCCTGGGAGCTGGGTGATGTGGAGGGCGACGATGACAACGGCCATGACGACGTAGACCAGGGCCATGATGGGCGCCATCCACTCGGTGACGCGGGCGATGGACCGCAGCCCGCCGAGCAGCACCGGCGCGAGAATGGACCCAGCGTCCTGCGTCATTTGGTACGTGGACAGCACTGTACCGCCGGAGCGCTCGTTGCCGATGATGTCTGCCAGCGTGGCCTGGGTGGCGGGACTCATCAGGCCCGCGCCGATGCCCGCGGCGATCTCGCGCGCTTCGTCCGGCGGGGTGATCGCGTCTTCCGCGCCGACCACGACCAGAGTCGGAACGGAAATCGTCGCGAGGACAGGCCGCGCATCGGAACGGCCCATGATGGCGCGCTGCTGGCGAA
>CAKZHZ010000023.1 GCA_936928855.1 uncultured Polycyclovorans sp. | reverse complement strand
TTGCCGCCGCTGCTTAGCTCCACTTCTGAATGCCGTTAAAAATGGGGGGAATACCCGCGTCGAGACGCGCACCGGCGCCATCGATATTCAGGTCGGGATCCGCGCCAGCATGCCCGATGGCCTGGTCCGCATCCCGCACGGCTGGTGGAAGCCCGAGACCGCCCAGGGGCTGGGAAAGCTTTCCGGCGCGATGCAATACGCGGATGCGCAGCTGTGTCCGGACGATGACGACTATCTCGACCGCGAACAGGGCATCCCACACCTGAAAGGCCTGCCATGCCGCATCGTCCGTCCCACCGGAGTAACGCCATGAGGCCGCCCTATGCGTTGCGCGCCGTCATGGCCAAGCTGGGCTTCGCGCCGGCCAAGCGCGCCTCCCGCAACCAGACCTGGGGAGACCGGCTGTCGCGTCGCGTGCTGGAGCGTGTCCTCAAGTTCAACTTCGACCTGGACGAGATGGTGCTGATGGATCAGGGCTATGACCCGGAGGAACTGGAGCGGTACCAGCGCGGTCAGGGAGGACGATGATCCTGGTGGGGCGACAGGCGGCCTGACGGCATCTGCCCGCCGTCAGCGTCCGCTCGCCCTGGACGTGGCCAGCGTCCAGCTCGCGCCCGCAACGTCAATCAGCGCAAAGAGCAGGATCGCCTGCTCGGCCTGGCCGGTCACCCACAGACCCGCAAAGAATGTGGCGGCGCCATATCGCTGCACGACGGTCAGGCGGTAGAGCGCTGTCATCGCATGCCGGGCAATGCTGAACTGGAAGGTGCCGATGATGAAGGCCAGCAGGCCGACAACGCGGGCGGTCCACAGCGGGCCGTCGTGACCGAGCCCGAACAGGGTCAGCAGGGTTTCCGGAATGCTCATCAGGCCCAATCCCGGAACAAGCATCATGTACAGGCCGAAGGTCTTGAGGCTGGTGGTGACCGAGTGCATGCAGGGCTCCCGTTTGAAGTGCTGGGGGTAGCGAAGGTCAGCCCGGCAGGGCGTGATGGTCGGTGACACCGCGCGCGAGGTCGGCCACCACAGCGGCGGCGGGGATCACATCGCGGATGCGTGCAATGTGTTCTCCCGCATACAGGGCGGTGGCTTCGACACATGCCGCACGCAGGCCGGGGCCTGGAAATGCGGGCGAAAACACCGGCCTGCCCGGCGCCTGCCAACCGGCGATGCCGGGGGCCATCGGCACGCACTTCCGGGTAAAGGCGAAGGCAGCGTTCATCGCGTTCAACCAGGCAGGGACGCGGCCGTCGGCTCCGCACCAGCGCGCCGTCGCCGTGTTGGGGATCACCCGGTGCAGATCGGGCCAGCCGAATCCGAACAGTGTGGTCAGCAGCGTGCGGTCGGCAGCGAGCAGGCGATCGCGGTAGGCATCGTGGATGTCGGCCTCCGGTGTCAGCAGGAATCGCGTCCCCGTACACACGCCATCGGCGCCGAGTCGAAGGGCCTGGGTAACGTCCTGACGGCGGTAGATGCCGCCGGCCGCGAATACGGGGATGCCGGCGGCACGCGATGCGATCTCCGGCAACAGCGCCGCCAGGGGCTGTCGTGCGCGAACATGACCGCCGGCTTCGCTGCCTTGCACGATCAGGCCGTCGATGCCCGCCTCCAGCACCCGATGCGCCTCTGCGACCGAGCCCACCTGCTGGAAGACGAAAACGCCATGCGCTTGCAGCCGCCGGATCAGGCGCACGTCGTCGCCCCAGAACAAGGTCGCGATCGCAACACCCTGGCGGATCACGATGTCGACGTGTCGTGATCGCGTGTAGGGCAGCAGCAGGTTGACGGCAAGCGGCCTGCCGTCGGCAAGGGTCTTGGCGTCCTGGATGACGCGCTCCCAGACCGACAGGTCATGCAAGCCCAGGGTGCCGATCCCGCCGGCCGCCGATACGGCGCCCGCGAGCCGTGGACCCGAGGCCGACGACATACCGGCCTGCATGATGGGATGACGCACGCCAAGTGCGGCGAGCCGGGCCAGGGGCCCGGGCGGCTCCGGTGCGGCGGTGCTTGCCCGCTGCGTGGCGCCTGCAGGCGATTGTGGGGGCTGGCTCATCGTGTTGGAGGCTTCAGTGGAAACCTCGGCAGTCTGCGGATCGACCGCGATTGCCGACAAACGATGGTTGCTACGCTATCGTTTAACGGTGCTTACCTGTGGTGGTGCCGAGCCTGGAGCGACCAGGGTTCGAACCCATTCGTAGACGTCCTTGAGCAGATCGACCTTGGCGCCTTCGGAACGAAACACGAACCAGGCCTTGAGCGGCGTCTGGATGGGCGGTAACACGGGGATCAGGCTGCTATCCGGCCAAAGTGCAGACGTTGGCATGGCGGCGGGCAGGATGCACAGCGCGATCCCCAGGCCCCGCTTGGCGGCGTGGACTGCGGCGAGGTCGGAATCCACCAGCAAATCCCTCCGGCACGGCACCTCGGCGTGTTGCAGGAGCGTTGCCATATCCTGCCAGCCGAACTGCTCCTGGCGGCGTCGGATCAGGGTGTGGTCGCGCAGATCCGACAGATGCTGAACCGGGTGCTGCGCAAGCACATCGGGCGCGGCCAGCAGCGTCGCGTCGCATGCGCACAGCGGCCAGCCGGTCAGTCCGGGCCAGTGACCGCTGCCGACCCGAATGGCGGCGTCGATGGGTTCGGTATCGAAGTCGATCAGGGCCATGCTGCTTTCGATGGAAAGACTCACCTCCGGATGCGAGGCCTGGAATCCCGCCACTCTCGGCAGCACGAATTCGTGCGCGATCAGCGGCGTCATGCTCAAACGCAAGGTCGGTTGAGCAAAGCGGTGGACGAAGTCGGCGTGGCCCTGCCGGTAGGCCGTCATGGTCTGCAGGGCCACGTCGGCAAAATGTCGACCGGCCTCGGTCAGCTCGACGCGGCGGGTCAGCCGCCGGAACAGCGGCAAGCCCAGCTGCGACTCCAGCAGCTTGATCTGCTGGCTGATCGCGGAGGTGGTGAGGTGAAGTTCCTGCGCTGCCTTGCTGAAGCTCAGCAAACGTGCCGCAGCCTCGAACGCCGGCAGCAGCTGCAGCGAAGGTAACCGTTGTGGGGCCATGGTCGGGTGATTGTAGTACCCCGGTCTGAAGCGTCCCAAGCGCTCGCTGCGTACTGCGGTCTCGATGACGGTGAGGGGCGGCGCCCGGGATGGACGCGAGGCGTCCGGGTCGGTCAGCCTGCAACTGTTGACACTGTTACGTTAACACTGTCAACATTCCGCATGGCCCGTAAAAAAACCACCGAAACCGTCCGCGACCGCAAGCGCGAAGAAATCGTTGATGCCGCGATGGCGGTGTTTGAAAACGACGGCGGCATGGAGGCGCTGAGTTTCCGCAAGCTCGCGGCGCAGCTGTCGCTGAGCTATTCGGCGCCCTATCGCTACTTCGCCAACAAGGAAGCGCTGATCAATGCCATGCGGGCCCGGGCCTACCGCTGGATCGAGGGGGTCATGCTCGACGCCATTGCCGGTATTGACGATCCGGAGGCGCAGCTGGAAGCACTGGCGGCGGCCTACATCGATGCGGGCATCGCCCAGCCTGATCGCTACGCCCTGATGTTCTTCCGGGTGGAAGATCCCAGTGCGACCCATCGTTCGCTGGAACTGCGGGCCGCCAAGCACGATGCGCTCGACGTCTGTACCCGGGTGATTGCGGCGGGGCAGGCGGCCGGCAGCATGCCGACCCACCTCGATCCGCTGACGGCGAGCCACCTGTTCTGGACGGCCGCGCACGGGCTGGTCTCGCTGCAGGTGGCGGGTCAGTTCGAGATGGGCCGCAATACCGCAGCGCTGGTTCCTGCGCTGATCGGTGTGTTGCGTGCCGGAGTGGATCACTTCCGCGCCGGCGAACCGCAGCATGCCGCAACCCCTGAGGAGGTGCGCCATCATGGCTGACACGACCCACGAGCCCCTGCCGATTCCGCGGCAGATCGCATTCAGCTTTCCTGACGACCTGGATCCCTGCTGGAAGCCGGGTGACCCCGAGTTCTGCGCGATGGTCAACGGCGCCTCGCTCACCATGCCGTATCTGGAGCCGTTCCTGATCCGCACCGTGCGCGAAGCGATGCCATTGATCGTCGATCCGCAGGTTCGCGAGGCGGCGAAGGCCTTCAACACGCAGGAACAGTTCCACTTTCAGGCGCATCGCCGTTTCAATGAGCTGGTGAAGTCACGCGGCTATCCCGAGCTGGCGGCACTGGAGGACCGGATGAAGGCTGCTTACGCGCGCCTGGGGCAACGATCCCTGCGCACGCGTCTGGCCTACACGGCGGGTTTCGAGGCGATGACCATGGGCGTGACCCGCTGGCTCATCAATCACCGGGTCCGCCTGTTCGGGGGCAGCGACAGTCGCGTGGCCTCCTTCATCCTCTGGCACTTTGTCGAGGAGGCCGAGCACAAGTGCGTTGCCTATGACGTCTACCAGGCGGTTTGTGGTGGGGGCGTGACCGGCTATCTGGCGCGTGCGGCGGGCGTGTTCCACGGGGCGCTGGATGTGATGTTCGCCTCCATGCGCGGCTACAAGGTCATTCTCCGGAAGGATGGCCGCTGGGGGCAGCTGGGGTCGCGCCTGCGACTGGCGCGCCACCTCGCCAGCTTCGTTCGCACGGTGGCGCCCTATTTGTTCCGGGCCGCGTTGCCGGGCCATACGCCACGACGCGAGCAGGAACCGCAGTGGGTGTACGACTGGATCGCCGCGTACCAGGATGCGCCGCCGGGGTACGTGCCGATGGTGGACACGCACAGCGCCACGCTGCCGGTGCCCTTCGACCGGGCGTCCACGCTGACGGGGGCCCGGCCATGACGCTCGCAGTCGAGCTGAAGCCATTGCGGCGTCTGCTGATCGGGCATGGGGCGCTGATGATTCTGGTCGGCGGGGTCATCGGTTTTGGCTTCCTGTTCTTCCTGATGGGCGAGATCAGCCTCTGGCCCATTCCCGGCCGTATCGAC
>CAKZHZ010000022.1 GCA_936928855.1 uncultured Polycyclovorans sp. | reverse complement strand
TGGACGACGCCGCGATGGCCAAATATTGGACGTCTGACCTGATGTGCAAGGTGATCGACGAATGTGTTCAGCTCCATGGTGGCTACGGTTACATGATGGAATATCCGGTGGCGCGCGCCTGGATCGATGCGCGGGCGCAGCGCATTTACGGTGGGACCAATGAGATCATGAAGGAACTGATCGCCCGCACGCTCTGAGGGGAACCCCATGTCGCACAATCCATTGCTCGCGGGCCTCAAGGTCCTCGATCTGTCCCGGCTGCTGCCGGGACCTTTCTGCTCGCTCTATCTCGCCCAGATGGGGGCGGAGGTCATCAAGATCGAGGAGCCGGGTGTCGGAGACTACTGCCGTGCACTTTCCGAAGAAATGTTCCAGCTGGTCAATCGCGGCAAGAAGTCCGTGGTACTGGACCTGCGCAAGCCGGAGGATGCGGAGGCGTTTCGCAGGCTTGCAGAAGATGCGGATGTGGTGCTGGAGTCGTTCCGCCCGGGCGTCATGGAAAAGCTCGGGTGTGACTATGAGCGGCTTCGCGCCCGCAACCCGAAGCTCGTGTATGCCGCGTTGACGGGCTACGGCCAAACCGGCCCTTATGCCCGTCGCCCCGGCCACGACATGAACTACCGCGGCTATGCCGGGGACCTGGACCAGAATGCGGCCGCGGGTGGTGCGCCGGTCCAGGGGAACTTCCAGGTGGCGGACCTGGCAGGGGGTGCCCTGACCTGCGCCGTCGGCATTCTCGCGGCAGTACTCGGTGCCCGTGCCTCCGGGCAGGGCACCTTCGTTGATGTCGGCATGATGGATGGCACGCTTGCGCTGCAGGTGGCGGCCTTGAGTGCGCGAAGGACCGTGGGCACGACGCCGCGACCCGGGGAGGACGGACTCTCCGGCGCGGTGCCCAACTACGCCTTGTACGAGACGGCGGATGGGCGGCATCTGGCGGTGGGTTCGCTGGAGTTCAAGTTCTTCAAGCGGCTGCTCGAACTTGCCGGGGCGACCGATCTGCTCAAGCTGCCGCTGGCGCCCGGTGCCAAGGGGGAACCGTTGCGTCAGGCGCTGAAGGCCTTGTTCAAGCAGCGCACCCGCGATGAATGGGAGGCGTTGCTGGCGCATGAAGATACCTGCGTCTCGGGGATTCTCACCCTCGACGAGGCGCTGGAGAACGAGCAGGTCAAGGCGCGCGAACTGGTGGAGCAGGTCAACGGCAAGCCGGCGATCGCGCTGCCAATCCGGTTCAGTCATGCGCAAGCCACGCGGGGCGAGGCGCCCGCGCTGGGGGCGCATACCGAAGAGGTTCTGCGTCGCTGATGAGGTGCGAAGCGAAGCGCCGGTGGGGGCCGGCGCCTCGCGTTTGACAGGCCCGGGCACACCGTTGAGTCGGCGAAATGTCCGTAAGACGTGACCCTGAGGGCCATCGGATGTCAAAATTAGGTCACGAAAAAACGACTGTGGGGAAACAACATGCTGATCCTGACGCGGAGAGTCGGCGAGACCGTCATCATTGGAGGCGGCATCACCGTCACCGTTCTGGACATCAAGGGCGGCCAGGTTCGCCTGGGTGTCATGGCGCCCAAGGAAGTGCCTGTCCACCGAGGGGAGTTGGTTGAGCGCGAGCGTGAGCGCGCAGCCGCTGCGGCCGCCGCCAGCGCCAATGCCAAGAAGGACGACTGATTCCTTTACCTGAAGGCGGGGCGCCGCTACAATCGCGCCCCGTCTGGTGTAGTTGAGCCGACGGCGGGCGCCCGTAGCTCAGCTGGATAGAGCACCAGGCTACGAACTTGGGGGTCGGAGGTTCGAATCCTTCCGGGCGCGCCATCGTGGTGTGAGGGAGCTTCCCTCGCGTCGTCCCGGAGAGTTGGCCGAGTGGACGAAGGCGCTCCCCTGCTAAGGGAGTATAGGGTTTATCCCCTATCGAGGGTTCGAATCCCTCACTCTCCGCCAGTTTTTGAAGTGGCAGTTTTGCGGGCTCGTAGCTCAGCTGGATAGAGCACCAGGCTACGAACTTGGGGGTCGGGAGTTCGAATCTCTCCGAGCCCGCCATCTGCCTTTCAAGCGTGGCGACGTTGACTGCACGGTTCGACCACGGGCGTCGTTTGCGGCAGTCTCTCGACTCCTTCTTCGTCCCGCCCTTTCATCGTGCGTAATCGCAACCCTGTGGCCATTGTCGGTGCCGGTGCTGCTGGCCTGGCCTGTGCGCGCCGCCTGCGTGCAGCCGGCGTTGACGTGCAGCTGTTCGACAAGGGGCGGCACCCGGGAGGCCGCATCAGTACGCGAACCACGCCGATCGGCACCTTCGATCACGGCGCCCAGCTGCTGAGGGACTCCGAGCCAGCGTTCGCATCGGAAATGTCGGCACTGCGCCAGTGCGGGGTGCTCGTGCCCTGGGTGCTGCCGGGCGTGCGTTCCGGCACCTGGACCGCGGTGCCGGCAATGCGTCAGTTGGCGGCAACCTGGGCGGCGAATCTGAGGGTGCAGTGTGGCACGACGGTGGGATCGATTCGGGGCTGCGCAGGGCGCTGGCGCCTTCGCGCACGGTGTGTGGGTGCAGCAGACATCGATGTCGGCCCCTTCGATGCCGTCCTGTTGACGCTACCGGTTCCGCAATTGGTATCCGTGCTGCCGGAGGCGGCGCCTGCGCCGCCGAATCCGCACTATGCACCCTGTTGGACACTGATGGCCGGGCTGGCGACGGGCCGCGATGCTGGAGTGTGTCCCGAGCGTGCGCCCGACGGCCCGGTGGCGTGGGTGGCGGCCGAGCACCGCAAGCCCGGACGCGGCGGTGTGCCGAGGATCACGGTGCAGGCCGGGCCGGACTGGTCCGCGCAACATGCAGAGATGCCGCCGGCGGCGGTCGAGGCACTCATGGTGCAGGGGCTTGCCGCCGAGGGGATGCAGGTGACTCACGCTGTCGTGCATCGATGGCGCTACGCCCGGGTGTTGAAGGCGGCATCAAGCCCGCTGTGGTGTGAGCGCGCGCGTCTCGGCTACGCCGGCGACGGATTTGCCGGGCCGCGGATCGGCGCGGCCTGGCGCAGTGGTGTGGCGCTGGCAGCGCGGTACCTTGAGGCGGCCGGTCATGGCTGACCGCGGGCGCCGTTTGTTGTGGGCAGGTGCCCGCTCTGCCGGGCGTCTGCTGGGCCGCCGTTTGGGGCGTACGCCGGCGGCTGCCACCTGGGCGCAGATCGGCGAGGACTGGTTCCAGACCCTTGGCCAGATGAAGGGTGCGGCGATGAAGCTGGGACAACTGGTCTCACAGTACGCGGACGTCCTGCCGCCTGAACTGGTCGCCCCGCTGGCGCGCCTGCAACGCGCATCGCAGCCACGCCCCTTTGCCGAGATCGAGCAGGTGCTGGGGGAGGAATGGTCGGCTGCGCACTGGGCGGCAGTGGATGCCATCGAGCCGTCAGCTATGGCGGCTGCTTCGATCGGGCAGGTGCATGCCGCGCGTCTGGCCGACGGACGCGAAGTGGTGATCAAGGTTCGATATCCCGGGGTGGCGGAAGCCGTCGACGAGGATGTCGATACGCTGGGCAGGCTGTTGCGGATGGCGCGGCTGTTACCCATTGATGGTATCGCCCTTGACGGGCTGCTGGCCGAAATCCGGGCGCGGCTGCGGGAGGAGACCGACTACGGCTGCGAGTTGCGGAACCTGTGTGACATGCGCCGTGCCGCCGCGCATCCAGGGGTGCGCTATCCGGAGCCGGTCGAGCTGCTTTGTACGCCTGCAGTGCTGGTGACCACCGCCTGTCCTGCCGACGATCTCGCGGGGGCTGCGGCGTACCCCCAGGCGGTTCGTGACCGTATCGGCGAGATCTTGCTGCGCTGGTTTCTTCAGCAGGTGCTGGTGGCCGGGGTGGTGCATGCGGATCCTCATCCCGGCAACTTCGGCTTCTCCCCGGACGGGACGCTGACCGTCTACGACTTCGGCTGCGTGAAACATCTGCCGCGGCATCTTCAGCCGCTGTTGCGCGATGGCATGCGGGCTGGACGTGAACATGATTGGTCGGGCTTGCACCAGATGCTCTATCGCATCGGAGCGTTGGAGGCTGCGGCCGCGGATCCCGTGCGGCGCGCGCAGTTGCGGGAGCAGTTGCGGCCCTACTATCAGGCCATGACAGGCGCGGTCATCGACCCCCTGCGTGCGCAGTCCATGTTCGACTTCTCCGAGCCGGCGTTGATCGAGGATGCGCGTGCGGTGTTGCGGGCCGATCTGTCGACACTGCGACATTTCCGTCCGGTACCCGAGCTGGCCTTCGTCGGCCGTGCGGCCAGTGGCCTGTACTGGATGCTGAGGGCGCTGAAGGCGCGGGTTCCGGTGGCAGCCTGCCTGGACGAAGCGATTGGGGGTTGATCCCCGCGGCGGTGGATCAGGGGCGAAGCCAGAAGGGTTTGAAGCCCCGGGCCCGCAGGCTGCTCAGGGCGGTCTCCGCTACGCGGGGACTGGCAAAGGGGCCGATCACCACGCGATGCCAGGTCAGTTCGCCGTCGGCCTCGACCCAGATGGCGGTCGGGCCCAGGTTGCCGTGCAGCAGGTCCTCGCGCAGGTTGACCGCGTTGACCGGGTCTGCGAAGGATGCCACCTGCAAATAGCCGGGAGCCTCCGGATCGGCCTGATGGGGAGGCCGTCGTAGCGGTGTGCTGTCGGGTATCAGGGCGGTCACTTCAACTTTCGCCGAGCCCGCACTGAGCATGTCCAGTCGTGCGGCTGCGGCGTAGGACAGATCAATGATGCGGCCAGGGTGGAACGGGCCGCGGTCGTTCACCCTCACGACGACCGAGCGACCATTCCCGAGGTGCGTGACACGGACGTAACTGGGTAGCGGCAGCGATTTGTGGGCTGCGGTCATCTGGAACATGTCGTAGCGCTCGCCGCTGGCGGTCGTATGCCCATGAAACTTCTTGCCGTACCAGGACGCGCCGCCGCGCTCGGAGTACCCGGCCGCGTCCTCAAGCACCTGATAGGTCTTGCCGAACACGGTGTACTGCACCGGGTTGCCGGAGCGCGACCGAGCTTCGGCACGGGGAACCGCATCGGGTGTGAGGTGCACATCGCGCGGAATCTCATGGGCATCCGGCGCGATGTCCTGATCAAGGGCGTAGCGGCCTCCGGGCTCGTGTCCGGGGGGTGGTGCCGGGCGCCGTGAATCCGTCGTGTCGTAGCGGGGCGGAGGCGGGGGCGTTCCGGCGGGAGGGCGCTCCTTCAGGGCGCTGCAGGCTCCGAGCTGGAGCGTCAGCAAGGCCAGCAGCAGCCGGGGGGTCATGGGGGCCCCGGCGGGGCCTGGATGGCCCTGGCCAGCTGCGCCACTGCCATGGCGTAGAAGGTGCGCGGGTTGTAGCTCATGATCGAGTAGAAATTGGGCAGCGCCACCCAGTATTCGGTGCTGCCATCGTCCAGCGGAAGCGCCACAACGCCGACGGGTGTGTCGAGGGGCAGCGGCTCGCGCAGCGCGATTCCCAGCCCTGCCAGGTCGCGTGCCCGGTACGCCGGTGTGCGTTGGTTGACCTTGAGCTGCTCGCTCACTCGGCTGGGAGCTTTTACCGGGACGATGACCGGCTCGCCGCGTCGCCACGCCTGGGCCGGACGGTAGTCCACCAGATAGCGGCCGATCGATCCGATGGCATCGGGCAAGGTCCACAGATCACGCTGTCCATCCTGATCGAAATCCAGGGCCAGCCGACGATAGTTGCTGGGCATGAACTGCGCCGCACCCATGGCACCGGCATACGAGCCGCGGGGATCGCGGGGGTCGCGGCCGGTTTCCTCGCAGAACACGAGAAACTCGATCAGCTCGCTGCGAAAGAACGGGCTGCGCGTCGGATGGTCGTAACCCTGCGTGGCGAGCGCATCCAGCACCCGGACGTTGCCGGTGATGCGGCCGTAGCGGGTTTCGATGCCGAGGATGGCGGCCACCACCGCAGGCGGCACACCGAACTCACTCTCGGTGCGTGCCAGAGTGTCGCCGTGCGTCTTCAGCAATGCCTGCCCGTTCTCGATACGGGCCGTGTCGATACGCCGGGCGTATTGGGTCCAGGTTTCGGTTCGCTCCGGCGCGGTCTGCTCGCGCACGATCAGCTGCGGCAAGGTACGGGCGTCCGCCAGTGCCAGGCGTGTGCGTTCGATCGCGGCATCGCTGAACCCGTGCGTGTCGCGAAGGGTGCCGAGAATCCCTTCAGTGGCAGGATGATCGGCATATTGCGCCTGGGCGGGCGTCGTCAGCAGGGCGGCGGTCAGCAACCCGGGCAGCAAGCAAGATTTCATCAGTTCGACAACAGTTTTCGATGGGTCTGAATGGACATCAGCATGCCAAATCCTGCGAGCAGGCTCACGGCCGAGGTGCCACCGTAGCTGATAAGCGGCAGGGGAACACCCACGACGGGCAGCAGGCCAATCACCATGCCGATGTTGATGAAGACGTAGACAAAGAACTTCAGCGAGAGTGCCGCAGCCAGCAGCCGCTGAAAAGTATCCTGTGCGCGCATGGCGATCACCAGCCCGCGGCCGACGATGGCCAGGTAGAGCATCAGCAGGAACAAGGCGCCGATGAGGCCGAACTCCTCTGCGATCACGGCGAAGATGAAATCAGTATGGGCTTCGGGTAGAAAGTCGAGCTTGGCCTGGGTGCCCTCCAGCCAGCCCTTGCCGAACAGGCCGCCTGAACCGATTGCGATTTTCGACTGCGTGATGTGGTAGCCGGCGCCCAGCGGATCCCGTTCCGGGTCGAACAGGGTCAGGATGCGGCCACGCTGGTAGTCATGCAGCTGGTGCCAGAGGATCGGAGCGGCGGCGGCCACGGCGCCAACGGCCCCGAGAATCCAACGCCAGCGAAGGCCCGCGAAGAACAATGCGAAGCCGCCGGCACCGATGATCAGCAGGGCGGTGCCAAGGTCGGGCTGCTGCATGACCAAGCCTGCGGGAAGGCCGATCAGCAGCAGCGTCAGTGCCATGGTGCCGACGCTGGGCGGCAGCAGTCGATGGTGCAGGTAGGCGGCGATCACCATGGGCATCGCCAGTTTCATGAGTTCCGACGGCTGGAACCGGATCACGCCGAGGTCGAGCCAGCGTTGTGCGCCCTTGGCGGCATCGCCCAGCAGCAGCACCAGGATCAGCAGCACAGCAGTGACGCCGTAGAGCCAGGGCGAGATCGTTCGATACCATTCCGGCGGCGCCTGCGCTACGGCGATCATCACCACCATGCCGAGCATCAGGCGCTTGCCCTGGGCGATTACGGCGTCCATGTCATGTCCGGAGGCCGAGTACAGCACGATCAGGCCGAGGGCGGAGACCAGCAGCAGTAACAGCAGTAACCAACTGTCGATGCGCCAGTGCTCCAGCCAGTCACTGAGACCGGGTTCGGCGCTGCGTCGACCGATCTCAATCAGGGGCACGGGCCGTCACCTCCGGGGTTGGGCGTGGGCTGGGTCGGACGACTTTGGGGATGACCGGGGGTGGACTTTCATAGCGGACCTCCCCCAGCAGGTACTGGTCCATCACCTTGCGTGCGATTGGTCCCGAGACGGCACCGCCATGCCCGGCATGCTCGGCCAGCACCGCCACCGCCACCTGAGGGTCATCGGCGGGGGCAAAGGCGACGAACAGCGCGTGGTCACGGAGATGCAGTGGCGTCTGCTCCAGCGTGGGGGCCACCTTTTCATCCTGTGACAGGCCGGCGACCTGTGCAGTACCGGTTTTGGCCGCGATCAGGTAGGGCGCGTCCCGGCCAACGCGATACGCCGTTCCGCCGGGCTGGTGAGCCGTCTCGATCATGGCCTGGATCACCTTGTCCCAGTGCCGTGTGTTGCTGATCACGATGGGGGGCAGCGGTGACACCGTCTGTGGTGTCTCATCGCCGCTAGCCGGGTCGCGTGTGGCGCGCAGGATGTGCGGCATGAACCCTTCCCCGCGGTTGGCGATGCGTGCCGTCATCTGGGCCAGTTGCAGCGGCGTGGCGGCGACGTCGCCCTGCCCGATCGACAGGTTGACCTCGTCGCCGGGGCGGAACTGGTAGCCGCTGCGGCAGTTGTCCCGCTCCAGGGCGGTCAGGTAGGCCCGCTCGGTGCGGTCCTCGACCTCGGGGTGGCCGCCACCGGCCTGATCCTGGTGCCCTACGCGGTGATGAGCGTGGGCGGCAACCAGGCGGCGCAGCGGGTGGCCCGTCGGTTCGGGCCCCACGCCGTGCTGCCCGTCGGCTGCACCGCCTGGCTCATCAACGACGTGAACCACCAGTTCCTCACCGCCGGCCACTGCGGCCCGGGCACGGGCCAGGTCGTGCAGTTCAACGTCCCCCTCTCCAGCGCGGGCGGCGGCACCGTCAACCCGCCCCCGG
>CAKZHZ010000021.1 GCA_936928855.1 uncultured Polycyclovorans sp. | reverse complement strand
CATGATCACGATGGCGGTGATGGGCTACGTGTCCGCGCGCGCCATCCCGCCCGTGCCCTCGAAGGTGCCCGATCTGAAGATCGGCTGGAACATCTTCGCCGAGACGTGGCGCGTGATGGGCTTCGCGCTCGAGGTGCGCTCCGTCTGGCTCTCGATCCTCGGCATCTCGTGGTTCTGGTTCTACGGCGCGGTCTTTCTCACCCTGTTCCCGCCCTACGTGAAGGACGTGCTAGGCGGCGACGCGGGCGTGGCCACCGCGCTGGGCGGTGCCGCGCTGGCCGGTGCGGGTGTCGCCGCAGGCACTGCCGCGAACGAAGGCGCTTCACCGGAATCCTCGAATCGCGCTATGCCCGCCCGGACGACTCGGACGCTCGCCGACATCGAGGGCGTCTACCGGCAGCTGCTGGAGGGGTTCGGTGATCGCAGCGACGACGTGTCCGCCCATTTCATGCGCGTGCAGAAACTCGTACTCGCGACACCCACCCTGAGCCGAGCCGCCCTCGGCCGCTACGCCGACAAGTCACGCCGACGGCCCGAGGCCCTGGGCGACCGCAGCTCGGCGCGAACTCGCGGTCAGCTACGGATGATCCTGGAGATCGCCAATCTCGAGGTGCAGTGCGCCTTCGAGGAATGGGTAGAGATCAACGAGCGTCCCGGGTCGTCGGGGACGCCCCGGCCACTCGTGGACGTCTACGACGACGTGTGCCGTCGGATGCGGGAGCTGTGATCAGAGGTCACTCATGTCGAGGACGAAGCGGTGCCGCACCTCCCCTCGGCGAAGGCGGTCCAGCGCGACGTCGACCTGGCGCTGTGGTTCGTGGACACCACGCGCCTGGGCGGGCGTCTCGACGTGGCGGTGAACGGGCGGAGCGTACGGTCCGTGGAGCTGGCGAAGGGGGCGACGCGCGGCTCCCGCGAGGGCGACGCGACGCTGCCCGGGTCCACGCTGCTGCGCTCGTACCACGAGTTCACCCTGCCGACCGGGGCGCTGGCCGCAGGCGAGAACGTCGTGGAGTTCACCCTCGCCGAGGGTGGCTGGGTGGCCTGGGACGCGCTGGGCCTGTACGAGCGGGCGCGCTGAGGCGGAACCCCACTCGCAACGTGCTAGTCTTTTGCGTGTCCCTGACCAACGTGAGTCAAACCATGGATCAGAGCAATCGCATTACGGTTGAACCGGGCAAACGCAGCGGCCAGCCCAGCATTCGCGGCCTGCGAATCACCGTTGCCGACGTCCTTGGCTGGCTGGCGGACGGCCAGAGCCACGCCCAGATACTGGAAGATTTCCCAGAGCTTGAAGAGGCCGACATCATGGCCTGCCTGGCCTATGCTGCCAGTCGCGAAGGGCACACACGGGTGGTACTCGCGCAGTGAAGCTGTAACCAGTGGATCGACGAACCCACCCCTCGTCATGCCCGACTTGATCGGGCATCCAGCGCCCCGCACCATGCAAGAACAACGCTGAAAACCCGGCACTCAGCACTCACAGCTCAGCACTCCGCATCAAAAGGGGGGTCCACTTTCTCCCAACCTCCCTCTCAACCAACAGCGGGCGAATCGCACCCACACGCGATCGCCGGATGAGAGCCAACAAGGGGCCGGCGCAACGCCAGGCCAGGGAGAAGACTGATGCCATACACAAGGTGGTTGTTTGCACTGCTGCTGGCCGTGGCCGCACTGGCGCCCACAGCCCATGCCCAAGCCAACCGCAATTTCACGCTGGAGCTACCCGCCCAGCCATTGGGTGACAGCCTCACCCAGTTGGCCACCCAAACCGGCGTGCAGATCGTGTTCTTCAGCGAAGTCACCCAGGGCCTGCAAGCCCCGCCGTTGTCAGGGGACTACACCCCCGGCGAGGCCGTGAACCAGCTGCTCACCGGCACCGACCTCGTCGCCCTGCAGATGGACGACAACGGCAGCATCGCCGTCCAGCGCAAACCGCCGGCCATGGCCGACGAATTCACCTTCGACATCCCCGCCCAAAGCATGGCCGGCGCTGTCCAGGCCTTCGAACGCCTCACCGGCCTGCCCATCACCTACAGCGCCGGCCTGCTGGACGGCCTCACCGCCAAGGCGGTGCAAGGCAGCATGAGCGTCGCCGCCGCGCTCGCCGCGTTGTTCGATGGCACCGGCGTGGAATACGCGCCCAACGGCAACGGCGGTGTCACCCTCAACCTCGTCAATGCCGACGTCGATTTCGGCACCGGCGGCAGTGGCACAGCCAGCGTGGAAACCGCGCAGCGCGGAGGCGTCGAGGAAATCATCGTCACCGGCCAGAAGAAGGCCGAGCGCTTGCAGGATGTGCCGATCGCGATCAGCGCGTTCGACATGGAAAGCCTGGATGCACAGAAAATCGAAGGCGGCTTCGATCTCTTGAAGGCGGTGCCCAACGTCACCTTTTCCAAGACCAACTTCAGCGGCTACAACTTCCAGATTCGCGGTATCGGCACCCAGGCCATCTCGGCCACTACGGATCCGGGAGTCGCGGTGTCGTTCAACAACACCACCCTCATCGTCAACCGCCTGTTCGAGCAGGAGTACCTGGACATCGAGCGGGTCGAAGTGTTGCGCGGTCCGCAGGGCACTTTGTTCGGTCGCAATGCCACCGCCGGGGTCATTAACGTCATCTCCGCCAAGCCGGTACTGGGTGAGGAGTTCGGCGAGATCAAGCTGGAAGGTGGCAACTATGCCGCACAGCGTATCCGTGGCCACTACAACCTGCCCATCGGTGACACGCTGGCCCTGCGTGCGGCCTACGCGAGCACCGAGCGGGACGGCTTTGGGTATAACGAATACAGCGAAGTGACCGACAACCCGTATCGCGACCCTGTCGCGCCGGATGTCGACAATCGCGATCTCTGGACCGGTCGCCTCTCGCTGGGCTGGGAGCCCAGCGAACGCCTGCGGGTCAATCTGCTCTACGAGAAGTTCGAGGAAGATGACCGCCGGGTGCGCACCTCCAAGCAGCTGTGCACACGGGATCCGGGCGAGCAGTACATACGGCGCGACGGCTCGCTGTCCGACGCCAGCCAGTACATCTACTCGGCGCTGTCACAGGGCTGCCAGCCGGGTTCACTGTATGCCGATGCCGCCTTCGGCACCCCCAACGGCGCCTCGCTGCCCTTCCTCAGCGGTCTGTTCTGGGGCAGCTTCTACGCCGACAGCAATCTGGGCGGCTTTGCCGGGGCAAGCGTTCTGGATCGCGGCCTGGGCGGCATCCCCTATATCAGTACCCCCGCGGTGCCCGGAAGCGACGGCCTTCAGGGCTGTCAGTATTTCGGCGACTTCGTGCTCAATCCCCCCTGCGACCCGACGGTTCCTTTCCCCCAGTTCGGTGATCCCGTTCCCCCCATCCCCGCCTACAACGCCCCAGACGCGCCCTGCGAGACGGCACTCGGCCAGGTGGGGGGTGCGTTCATCATCGGCGCGCCCAGTACGGCGGTGATGCCGGTCGATGTCTGCAATCCGGATGTCTTTCGGGGCCGGATGCAGTCGCGGGACCTGCGCACCATCTCCTCGCAACTGGAACCGAAGTACCAGGCCGACGCAGAGATCTTCGAACTTGCCTTTGATCTCGATCTCACCGACGGCCTGCTGTTTTCGTCACAGACCGTCTACACCCGCGACACCTACTACGCCACCCAGGACTACAACCGTTTCAGCGCCTTTCCCATCTGGCCGGATTCCTCCATCGCCTGCGATCTCTCAGGGGGTGCCCAAGGCACCACCCCGTCGCTGGAATGTGGCGAAGGCGATATCGGCAACTATGCCGATGGCTTCTATGCCGGGCTGTCGCCACGCCCCGAAGGCACACCCGTGGGCACGCCGGGGGTGGTCTGCGACCCGCAGCTCGGCTGTTCCGACACGTTGCTGATGCAGGACCTTTCCCGGTCCACCTCCAAACAGTTCAACCAGGAGGTGCGGCTGGTGTCGTCGTTCGACAGCGACTTCAACTTCAGCGTCGGCGCCAACTACACCCGCTTCGAGACCCTCAACGACTACTACGTCTTCGCCAACGCGCTGACGCACCTGCTCAACTTCTTTCCCTTCCAGTCGGCAGGGTCGCGTTGTGTGCAGTCCAGCAGCCATTCGGGCGGGCCGGCCACGCTCAACTACGACGGCGACTTCTGCCGGTATGTGGACCCCAACCCGCTGGCCAGCATCAATGGCGAGGGCCACAACTATTTCCGCAGTGCCAACCCCTACAAGCTGAGTTCCGCCGCCCTGTTCGGCGAGCTGTACTGGCAGGCCACCGAAACGGTGAAGCTCACCGCCGGGCTGCGCTTCACCTGGGACGAGAAGACCTTCACCCCGCGCCCCAGCCAGTTGCTGCTGGCGGATTATCGCGATGTCGTCTCCGGCGAGAGCCCGGCACCAGAATCCTGTACCGACACCGCGACCACCTGTCCCTTCGCCAGCCGGGCGGTGGATGGCCGGGGATCCCCGACCCTGCCGGACATCATCCAGGAATGGCGGGTGCCCACCGGGCGCCTCGGCTTCGACTGGAAACCGATGACCAGTATCTCCTGGCTCGACGAAACCATGATCTACGGCTTCTACTCCCGCGGCTACAAGGGCGGCGGCGCCAATCCGCCCGGTATCGATGTGCCGGCCGGCTTCATCGCCCAGCGCGCCAGTGGCGGTTTCGTTGCCCCGCCCACGTTCAAGGCGGAATACGTGAATGCCTATGAGATCGGCACCAAGAACACCCTGCTCGGCGGCGCGGTCACCCTGAACGCCAGCGCCTTCTACTACGACTACACCGACTACCAGATCAGCAAGATCCTCGACCGCTCGGCGTTCAACGAGAACTTCGATGCCACCGTCTGGGGGCTGGAGCTGGAATCCTTCATTGCCCCCACCCCGGACCTGCTGTTCAACGTCGTCGTCGGCTATCTCAACACCCGGGTGGCGGACGGCGAATCCAGCATCGACCTCATGGATCGCGCCGATGGCGGCCATCGTCACTATGCCGCGCCGGAGGGCTCGGGCACCGATTTCCCGGAGGGCTTCGATGAATGGGTGGTGATCCAGCCCTGGGTGGTGTCGCCCTCCAACTGCGTGGTGCCGGCCGAGCTGATCGAGGCCAATTTTCTCACGCCCGGTGTCAGTCAGTACCTCAACGCGTTCTGTCCGGGCGGCAACATCGCAGGGGCGAGCACAGCGGGATTGGATATCGCCTACTTCGAGTATGACGACGAAGGGAATCGCACCCTGGTGGAAACCGAGGATTCCGACTTCAACTTCAACCCGGCCTATGACGCCCCCAACGGTGGCCAGGGATTCAGCAAGGACCTCTCCGGCCACGAGCTGCCCAATGCACCACAGTGGACGCTGTCACTCGGTGCCCAGCAGACCTTCTACCTGCCCGGCCAGTGGGACATGACCACGCGGGTGGACTGGTACTGGCAGGACGAGAGCTACGCGCGCATCTACAACATGCCGGACTACGACCGCCTCAAGGCCTGGACCAACACCAACCTGTCGATCTGGTTCCACAAGGCCGACTGGGGGCTCAAGGTGGAAACCTACGTCAAGAACCTGTTTGACGAAACGCCCATCACCGGCGCCTTCCTCAATTCGGACGACTCCGGCCTGACCACCAACATCTTCACGCTGGACCCGCGCCT
>CAKZHZ010000020.1 GCA_936928855.1 uncultured Polycyclovorans sp. | reverse complement strand
ATCTGCGCTTCCACGACCCGGAAGTGCAGTTCGAACTGGGCTTCCACGTCGCCGACGATCCCCAGGGCGATCCCGATCCGCACGACTCGGCCGAGAATGACGAGCCGGTCGCCAAGCCGGTCGAGGACGGCAGCAACGTCGTCGCGGTGGATTTCAAGCGGAAGAAATAAGGAACGGGGCGATTGGCCTCAGCTAATCGCCGGTCGCGCAGCGCCGCGAACGCGCCTTTGTTCCTGGACCGAGCGAGAACATCGACGCGATCATCGAGGAAATCGAACAATGTTTCCAGTTCGTCGTAGGTGAACGGGCGACGCGCGGGCTTGCCCTCGTAGTCGACCAGATGCGCGGCGGTGTTGTAGTCGTGACAGACCTGCGATGGGATCCGTCCGAACCTGTTCTCGCATTGCGCGATCCAACCGTAGCGGCTATCGAGTAGGTAGTCGCAGAACATCCGCAACGACATGTGATAGCCGCGAATGGTCGACGGTGCTTTGCGTTCCGGGCCCGACATCAAAGCGGCCGTGAAGTCTTCGACATCGCCGGCAGTCCAGTCCCACGGAGGCGCCCCGGCGAACTCTGCGAACCGCCGCACCAACGCCAGCCGCGGCTCGATCGTGGCCTCAGCAGCGAGTAGCCGAGACGCCTGTTGACGACCCCACCCAGACAGCATCGCTTCGAAGACTGCGCTGGCCTCGTCCAGGTGAACCACGCCCGAGGCAAGAACCAAGTGCGCCGACCCCGGAACGCTCACAAGAGAACCTCCATCTATCGTCAACTTAGAGTTGTCAATGACAACCGCAAGTTACCACACCTGCGAGCGAAATCCGTCTACCAGGAGGAACACGAAAGTGGTTCAATGAAGCGCATCCGGCGCTGGTCCCATGCGCCAGATATACGCGTCAACTTCAGGTTGATTCGCGACCTTCCGACCCATAGTGCAAGAGGTGTGTGGTCTGTCGGCGGGCTGTAAACGGGGTGTGAGGTGGGCGGCTGGCGGTGGGTGCGGTGGTTGGCGAGTGGGGTGGGTGACGGTGGGTTGAGGGTGGCGACGGTGAAGCGGTCAGGAGGGCGGACGAAAAAAGTCGTGGGCGACGAATGTGGCTGTGGTGGTGGCCTGCACGGCCCGAACACTTCTAAGGGCTCTGTTGCAAAGATTGGCGGCAGTCAGAGGTAGGCTGTCGCTCTGCGCCGATCAGGCGGCTGCTGCGAAATGGTGGTTGAGCATGCCCATGGCCTCCGTCAGCGCCGAGGGCCCAATGCCAAAAGCTCTCTCCACAAGGCGCACCTCGCCCCTGATGCCGGGCTGCAGGCACCAGGGGCGAGCCTGTCCTTTGCGCAGGGCTCGCATGACTTCGAATCCCTTGATCGTGGCATAGGCCGTGGGGATCGATTTGAAACCGCGCACCGGCTTGATCAGTATCTTGAGCTTTCCGTGATCGGCCTCGATCACGTTATTGAGATACTTCACCTGCCGGTGGGCCGTCTCCCGGTCCAGCTTTCCTTCGCGCTTCAATTCGGTGATCGCTGCACCATAGCTCGGCGCTTTGTCGGTATTGAGCGTGGCAGGCTTTTCCCAGTGCTTCAGGCCTCGCAGGGCCTTGCCCAGGAACCGCTTCGCTGCCTTGGCGCTGCGGGTCGGCGACAGGTAGAAATCGATCGTGTCGCCCCGCTTGTCGACTGCCCGGTACAGGTAGGTCCACTTGCCCCGCACCTTGACGTAGGTTTCATCCAGGCGCCAGCTCGGATCAAAGCCACGCCGCCAGAACCAGCGCAGCCGCTTCTCCATCTCCGGGGCGTAGCACTGGACCCAGCGATAGATCGTCGTATGGTCGACCGAAATGCCGCGTTCCGCCAGCATTTCCTCAAGGTCGCGATAGCTGATCGGATAGCGACAATACCAGCGCACCGCCCACAGGATCACATCACCCTGGAAATGGCGCCACTTGAAATCCGTCATCGTTCCGTCCGTCCAATCTCCGCCAAGCATGCTCAAGCTTCACGATTTTTGCAACAGAGCCGTCATGACTGTCCCTCAGGCGCGCAGCCACGGGAAAACCCCGCCTTCGGAAGCGAACTCGGTCGCTGCAGAGAAGCGAGCCGCTAACGCGTCGCGTTCACGCGCGTCCGCACGGCGCCGGGAGACCATTCTTGATGCAGCTTTGGTCGTGGCCGCGGCGGGTGGTTACGAGGCGGTTCAGATGCGGACAGTTGCCGAGCGGGTCGGCATCGCCGTCGGCACGCTTTACCGCTATTTCCCGGCGAAAACCCACTTGCTGGTGGCAGCGCTGACGCGCGAGTTCCGTCGACTCGACTCGGCCGGGGACTGGGCGAGTGGTGAGGGCACACCGCTGGAACGGCTCGAACGGCTCACCGCACATCTGCATGACCGCTGGCAGCGCGACCCATGGCTGACGACGGCCATGACACGGGCCTTCGCAGTCGCAGATACCCGCGCCGCCGCGGAACTCGACCGCGCGGCCGATGAGATCCAGATCCTGCTGGCCCGCACGCTCAGGGGCGGCGAGCCCACTCCTACCGATCTGCACGTGGCTGGGATCATCTCCGACATCTGGCTGGCCAACCTCGTGGCCTTCAGCGGCCACCGCGCGACAGCCGCCGACCCCCGCGACCGCATTGACCGAGCCACCAGGCGCGTCGTGACCAGCGCTGCTAGGCCAGCCGTCTACCGGTAACGATACTGCTGGTATCGCAGCGATACTTGGCGTACTCTTTGGGGATACGGCTCAACGATGCGTCGAAAAGAGACTGCCATGTACACCCAATGGATCGAAAACCTTGTCGTACAACGCCTCTCGCTGCACGGCGGCCTGGTTCTGGATTTCGATGATTACAACGAAATCGTCATCTCCTGCCCCCTACTATTGACGCTTCCTGCCGTCGGCACCTACCCCATCGAGGCGGTGCGTATTGACCCCCTCAGGATCGCGACCCACGAACGCCCGCTGCTGAACCTCGCCGGCGCACTGTGCACCCAGGCCTGGTCCAGCGACGATGGAGGGCTACACCTGAGCTTCTCGCGCGGACATCGCATCGATGTCGATCCCGACGCTGAACAGACAGCGTGGGAGCTCTATGGCATGCGCCACGGCTACATGGCCTGTCTACCTCAAGGACGGGTACGCGTGGTCCGCCATGACCTCCCCGACACCGACGACGCCAACATCGTCAACAGCGTCAGGCAATCATCGGCGGGGTCGGCGCGGCAGACCCACTAATCCGGCCGCGGACACTGCGACGGGTCGACTTGGGCGGCAATACGTGGATCAGGTTGAACGTGGACAGGACCGCCCTGGCGACATCGAGGCGGGCGAGCATTCCCGGATGATGCTGTCGAGGTTTTGTTGCACGCGTTCGGCAGTGATGCCGACCGATGGTGAATACAGCATGATGTGGTCGAGGACGCCGTTGTACCGTCTCAATTGTTCACGGACCTCGTGCGCCGTCCCGGCGACACCCATGGCGTC
>CAKZHZ010000019.1 GCA_936928855.1 uncultured Polycyclovorans sp. | reverse complement strand
CACGTTGACGTTGAAGGGATTGGTCGCGGCCGAGACTCGCACCCATTTCAAGGTCAACACCACGCCACCCCTCTGGTAGAATCTGATGTGTCCCCGATGCGGCGGACCAAAGCCATAGACCTGGCAGGGCAATGGCGATAGCCGGCCCGATCCGGGTTACGAGACCGATCAGGCCGGCTGTCAACGCGAGAAGCCCCCACCATCCCCATCCCGGAAACAAAATGCCGGCCGCCGTCAGCGGATGCGCCCAGCCTGTGATGCCGAGCGGCGGCAGACCGGTCACGATGGCGATCAGTCGCTCCATCAGCATCAGCGGCGGTGCCATCAGGTGCCACAGCACGCCGGTGACCAGCAGGGTGACAATGATCACCAGACCCCAGGGCTCAACCCGGTCAAGCACCCGGGCGGTCGGTTCGGGCACCAGTCCCGCCAGCACCCGCCCACCATCGAGCGGCGGCAGCGGCAGCAGGTTGAGCACCATCAGCACCAGGTTGATGATGATGCCGGCAACGGCCATGTAACGCAGGAACACCAGCGCCCCTTCGGCGGCACCGAAACCCAGCGAGAACTTGAGGAGCAGCGCCCAGGCGAAGGCCATGGCGAAGTTGGACATGGGTCCGGCCAGTGCCACCCAGGCCATGTGCTGTCGCGGCTTGCGCAGGTTCTGCATCGCCACGGGCACTGGCTTGGCCCAGCCAAACAAGACACCGCCCAGCAACAGCAGTACGCCCGGGACGATGAGCGTGCCCACCGGATCAACGTGCCGCAGCGGGTTCAGGGACAGACGTCCCAGCCGGGCGGCAGTCTGATCGCCGAAATAGCGGGCCGCCCACCCGTGGGAAACCTCATGCAGGGTAATCGCCAGCAACACTGGAATCGCCCAGATGGCAAAGGTCTGGAATACGTTGAGTTCGGGGAACATCCGCCGATTATACGGGTGCCAGCGCCGGGCGGCCGAGCCCTTCAGGACGTGCCGGCGAGGCGGTTGATCAGGGCCCGCAGGCGCCCCAGCGGCACGGGCTTCTGAAGGTAGGCATAGCCACTGGCCGCCGCGGCCTTGCGCGCCTGCGGCGTATGGTCCGCCGTAATGACAATGGCGGGCACCGGATCGCCACCCCATCGGGCCTGCAATCGGTCCAGCACTTCGATTCCGGACACTTCGTCATCGAGGTGATAGTCCGCCATCACCACCGCCGGACGCAGCGCATGGCGCGCCTCCGCCTCGTTGGCGGCCGTCGTCACCGTACACCCCCATCGTTCGAGCAGCGCGCGCATTCCCTCCAGCACCGTCGGTTCGTTGTCGATCACCAGCACACTCGGACTCTGGGTCAGTGGATCCTCGAGCTCGCGGGTCACCGGGGGTGGTCGTACCCGGTCGGCCTGTCCGCGCGGAACCTCGATCCAGAAGCAGCTGCCCCGCCCCTCCACCGAGTACAGGCCAAGACGATGCCCGAGCAGTCGGGCCGTGCGCTCGGCGATGGCGAGGCCCAGCCCCAGGCCACCGCCGCCCCGCCCGTCGGCACGCCTGAGACGCCGGAACTCCTCGAAAACCTCCCGTTGTCGGGCCGTCGGAATGCCGGGCCCGGTGTCGTGCACTTCGATGCGCAGCGCCCCAGCGCCTCGCCGCCGCACTCCCAGCAGCACCCGTCCACGCTCGGTATAACGGCAGGCATTGGACAGAAAGTTCTGCAACACCCGCCGCAGCAGCGCCGGGTCGCTGTACACCACGGCGCGACTGGGCACGGCGCGCAGATCGATGCCACTGTCCTGCGCCAGTGCACCAAACTCGTTGGCCAGTGGCACCAGCAGATCCGTCAACGCCAGGTCCTCCCGCTGTACCTCGGTCGCGCCGGCTTCAAGTCGTGAGATGTCCAGCAGCCCCGACAACAGCTGCTCGGCCGCCGACAGCGCGCCTTCGACATTGCGCTGCAGATTCGAAAAACGCTCCGGTGTCGCCTGCGCGGGATCGAAAGCGGACAGAAACAGCTTGGCGGCGCTGATCGGCTGCACCAGATCATGCGAAGCAGCCGCCAGGAAACGGGTCTTGGCGCTATTGGCCCGCTCGGCCTCCGCTTTGGCAGCGACCACCTGATCATTGACGGTCGACAACTCTTCGGTCCGCTCGCGAACGCGCTGTTCCAGGCTGCCCGCCAGCTCCTGCAACCGCGCTTCGGCATGCTTGTAGGCGCTGACGTCGGCATAGCTGGTGACGAAACCGCCCCCCGGCATGGGATTGCCCCTGATCTGAATGACGCTGCCATCCGGCATCTGGCGCTCATGCTCGTAAGCGCGCCCGGCGCGCAGATGCTCCAGTCGCCGCTGCACCTGATCCTCGGCATCCCCCTCGCCCGCCAGCAAGCCATGGCGCCCGTTGTAACGAATCAGGGTTTCGATCGGCTGCCCCTGCACCAGCAGCGCTTCGGGATACTGGAACAGTTCGGCATAACGGCGATTCCAGGCAACCAACCGCAGCTCGCGATCCACCACGCTGACCCCTTGCGACAGATGCTCGAGCGCCGCCTGGGTCAGCTCCCGCGAGAACTGGATGACGTGCGAGGTCTCGTCGAGCAGACGGATGACGTCCTCCACCTGCATGTCACGGCCGCGAAGCATCGCCGCCATCACCACGCGGGCACTTGAGGCGCCCAGCACACCGGCCAGCAGGCGCTCGCAGTAGCGTACCCAATCGGCGGGCGCCCGATCACGCGGGTTCAGTGGATGACCGCTGTCGCGTCCATACTCGTCCAGCAACTGGCGGGCACGCTGAGGACCAAAAAAGCGCTCCAGCAGGGTCTGCAGATCTTCAACCGTGGCATTGCTGCCGACCAACCGCGGGCGGACCGGCGGCGGCAGGTCGAGGTGGCCGATGAAGCGCACGGCATGCAGGTGATCGCGTAGTCCCGGGGCCGTCAGCGCGGAGCCCATGACATACCCCAGCAGGTTGCCCAGCAGGCTGACCACCGTCCCATGGGTCACCGGATCAAAGCCGGTGATGCCCAGCAATGCGTGCGGCCGCAACCCGCCGATCCCCCAGGGCCCGTCGGTGACCCACGCCGCAGCAGGACCAGCGGCCGCCGGAAGCAGCAAGGTGTAACACCACAGCGCGAAACCGATCACCAGACCCGCCACCACCCCGGCGTGGGTCCCGCGCTTCCAGTACAACCCACCCACCAGTGCCGGCGCGAACTGCAACACCGCTGCGAATGACAACAATCCGATCGAGGCCAGACTGCCATCGCCGATGAAAAAACGGGTGTAGAGATACGCCAGCACCAGCAACAGTACGATACAGAACCGGCGCACCCGCTTGATCAGGGTGGACAGGTCCGGGCCACGCCCGATGCCCAGTGGCTGCCAACGCAACAGCAGCGGTGTCACCACCTCGTTGCTGAGCATGGTCGACAACGCGATCGACGATACGATCACCATGCTGGTGGCTGCGGAAAAGCCCCCGATGTAGGCAAACAGAGCGATCCAGGGATGGTCCAGCGCCATCGGCACGTTGAGGACATAGGTGTCCGGCACCACGGTGGCAGGGAGCAGGTAGGCGCCGGCAGCCGCAATCGGCAGCACGAACAGGGAGATGACCACGAGATAGGCCGGAAACACCCAGCGCGCCGTTTTCAGATCGTCGACCGCCGTGTTCTCCACCACCAGGACCTGAAACTGTCGCGGCAGACACAGCATCGCCGCCATGGCCAGCACCGTCTGTGCGAGAAAGCCGGACATCCAGGTGGGATCGGCCATGGCGGCACGCACCGGGGGCCGGCTCAGGGCATAGGCCGTGGCATCCCCGATCCCGTCGAATACGACGTAGGCCGAGATCAGACCGACCACCACGAACGCCACCAGTTTGACGACCGACTCGAAGGCCACGGCCAGCACCAGCCCGTGATGGTTCTCGCTGCTCGACACCTCGCGGGTTCCGAACAGGATGCCGAACACCGCCAGCAATGCTGCGGTCACCAGCGCTCCATCGCCCAACCAGCCACCCAGCTGAGCATCGGAGGACGACAGCACGCTGACCGTGGAGGCGACCGCCTTCAACTGCAGCGCCAGATACGGCAACACGCCCACCACGGCAATGAGCGTCACCCCGGCCGCCAATGACTGCCGGCGTCCGTAGCGGGCGCCGATGAAGTCGGCGAGCGAGGTCAGATTGTGGCGCTTGCAGACGCGGATCAACCGGGCGATCAACGGGGCACCAAGCATCAGCACCAGGATCGGACCGAGATAAATCGGGAGAAAATCCCAGCCGCGTTCAGCAGCGCGCCCCACCGCACCGTAAAAGGTCCAGGAAGTGCAGTACACCGCCAAAGCCAAACTGTAGATCCAGGGCTGGGGAGGGTCCTCCAGGCGCCGGCGTGCCCGCCAGTCACCCCAGCTGGCTATGGCGAACAGCAGGGCGGCGTAGCCCGCAGAGATCAGCAGCAGCATCCAGCCCGACAGCATGGCCCCCTCCCCCTGATCGAGCCTGCACTGTAACGCAGCCTTCCCGCGCGCGACCAAAGTCGCAGGGCATCGCCCGCCGGCTTTCGACCAAAGTGGAGGTTCGCTGGCGACGGCATCCCACTAGATTGGTTCACACGCAAAAAGCGTGATGCCAAACCAATGAGGAGAATCCCATGTCACACCCCCCTGATCGGTCGCCGCAGGCGTACTGGCGGGCCAACATTCGGCTCGTGCTGATCCTGCTGGCGATCTGGTTCGCGGTCTCGTTCGGCGCCGGCATTCTGCTGGTGGACGTGTTCAACGCCATCCCGCTGGGGGGCTTCAAACTGGGATTCTGGTTTGCACAACAGGGATCGATCTACACCTTCGTGGTGCTGATCTTCGTATATGCGGCGCGGATGAACCGTCTGGACCGCGACTTCGACGTTCACGAAGACTGACCGGAGACCAGACATGGATACCAAGACCTGGATCTACCTCATGGTAGGCGGCAGCTTCGCGCTCTATATCGGCATCGCCCTGTGGGCGCGCGCGAGCAATACCAGTGAGTACTACGCCGCCGGCCGCGGGGTGCACCCTGTGGCCAACGGCATGGCCACCGCCGCCGACTGGATGAGTGCCGCCTCCTTCATCTCGATGGCCGGACTGATCGCCTTTCTCGGCTACAGCGGTTCGGTCTACCTCATGGGATGGACCGGCGGCTACGTGCTGATGGCACTGTTGCTGGCACCGTACCTTCGCAAGTTCGGCAAGTTCACCGTCCCCGGCTTCATCGGAGACCGCTTCTACTCGCAGACCGCACGAATTGTTGCGGTGATCTGTCTGCTGGTGATGTCGCTGACCTATGTGATCGGCCAGATGCGCGGCGCCGGCATCGCTTTCTCCCGGTTCCTGGAGGTCGACATCACCACCGGCCTGTTGATCGGCATGGGCACGGTCTTCACCTATGCAGTGCTGGGGGGCATGAAAGGCATCACGTACACGCAGATCGCCCAGTACGTCGTGCTGATCTTTGCCTACACGGTACCGGCGATCTTCATTTCGCTGCAGCTTACCGGCTGGGTTCTGCCCCAAGTGGGTCTGGGCGCCACGCTGCAGGGAGGCGACGGAATCTATCTGCTGCACAAGCTGGATGCGATGCTGATCGATCTCGGCTTCAGGGACTACACCGAGCCAGGCGGCATGAGCATGCTCAACGTATTCCTCCTGACCATGGCATTGATGATCGGCACCGCAGGTCTGCCGCACGTGATCGTACGCTTCTTCACGGTGCCCAAAGTGCGTGATGCACGAAAATCGGCGGGCTGGGCGTTGGTTTTCATCGCCCTGCTCTACACCACCGCGCCTGCCGTTGGCGCCATGGCCATCTACAACCTGATCAATACCGTTCAGCACGGCGAAGTGGGCAGCGCCGAAGGCAATCTGGTGCTGGAGGAACGTCCGGGCTGGATGCGTACCTGGGAAACCACGGGACTGCTGCAGTTCGAGGACAAGAATGGCGACGGCCGCCTGCAGTACTACAACGACAAGAACCCGGACTTCGCCGCCACTGCCGAAGGCCACGGCTGGGCCGGCAACGAGGTGGTGACGCTGGATCGGGACATCATGGTGCTGGCCAACCCCGAGATCGCCAATCTGCCGGGCTGGGTCATCGCGCTGGTGGCGGCAGGCGGGCTGGCAGCGGCCTTGTCGACGGCGGCGGGGCTGCTGCTGGCCATCTCGTCCGCCATCTCGCATGACCTGCTCAAGGGCGTGTTCATGCCGGGGATCAGCGACAAGAACGAACTGCTGGCGGGGCGGATCGCCATGGCCTGTGCCATCGTCATCGCAGGCTACCTTGGGCTGAACCCTCCGGGTTTCGCCGCGGAGGTCGTGGCGCTGGCATTCGGGCTCGCTGCGTCGTCATTGTTCCCGGCCCTCATGATGGGGATCTTCAGCACCCGCATGAACAAGCAGGGCGCCATCGCCGGCATGTTGGCGGGACTGGTCAGCACCCTGGTCTACATCTTCCTGTTCAAGGGGTGGTTCTTCATTCCCGGAACAGCAGTGTTGCCTGACAACGCCGAGGGCTGGATCCTCGGTATCGCCCCGCAGGGCTTCGGCACCGTGGGCGCAGTGCTGAACTTCGCGGTGGCGATGCTGGTCTCGCGCATGACACCACCGCCACCCGCACGCATCCAGCAGCTGGTGGAGGACGTCCGGGTGCCTCGCGGCGCCGGCACCGCCCTGGATCACTGAGCGCCTCCCTCCCCGCGGCGCCTGGGCCCGGGTTTTGCCAACGCCCCTCCACGCGAGGGGCGTCTTTTTTTTACCGGGATGTCCGCTTCAGGGTTCTCAGCGGCGTCACATTCCGCTATCCTTCGCGCCCGCTGAACGGGCCGTTAGCTCAGCTGGTAGAGCAGTTGGCTTTTAACCAATTGGTCGATGGTTCGAATCCATCACGGCCCACCATTCTTCTCAGCGATAGCGCGTCGGATCCGGGACCCCTGCAGCGGCAAACCCTTCACGGCGCAGCCGGCAGCTGTCACAGCGGCCACAGGCGCGCCCGTCGTCATCGGCCTGGTAGCACGACACCGTCAACCCGTAAGGCACCCCCAGCCGCGTGCCGGCTTCGATGATGTCCGCCTTGCTCAGCGTCATCAGCGGCGCATGGACGCGAAACGGGCGCCCTTCCACGCCCTGTCGCGTGGCAAGCGTGGCGAGACGCTCGAAGGCTTCGATGAAGGCGGGACGACAATCGGGGTACCCGGAATAGTCGACCGCGTTGACGCCGATGAACAGGTCCTCGGCGCCGAGCACCTCCGCCCAACCCAGAGCCAGAGAAAGGAACAGCGTGTTACGGGCCGGCACATAGGTGACCGGAATACCGCTGCTGGCCTCCTCCGGGACCGCAATGCCGGGATCGGTCAACGCCGACCCCCCCACCTGGTCGAGATTGACCTGTAGCTGCTGGTGGGCCTGGGCACCGAAATGCACCGCCAACCGCGCCGCCGCCGCCAGCTCGGCCACATGCCGCTGACCGTACGACACCGATAGTGCATACAGGTCGAAACCCTGATCGCGAGCCATCGCCATCACCGTGGCGGAGTCCAACCCCCCGGAAAAAAGGACAACCGCTTTCCGACGGCCTTCCTGCGAATCGGCAGTATTCATCTCAGCGTCCTGGCTCGGCGCCCCAGAGGGCCTTGTGCAGCTGAACCTGGAAACGCACGTCGCGCCGATCGGCGACAATCCAGTCCGCCAGCGTAGTGGCGGCCAGCTGGGTCTGACTGGGCGAAAACAACACTTGGGTGCGCGCGGTCAGCCGGTGATGATCCACCTGAGCGCAGGCCCAGTCATAGTCCGCCCGCGAACACAGCACGAACTTGACCTCGTCCTCAGGGCGTAGATGCTCGATGTTGGCCCAACGGTTGCGTTCGCACTCGCCGGAGTCCGGCGTCTTGAGATCCATGACCCGCCGCACTCTGGGGTCAATCGCTGCAATGTCGAGCGCGCCGCTGGTCTCGATGGAGACCGCATGTCCAGCGTCACACAGGCGCGCCATCAGCGGCAACACCGCCTTCTGTGCCAGCGGTTCGCCACCGGTGATGCAGACGTGGCGTGCACCCAGCGCAGCCACGGTGTCGAGAATGGCGTCAAGCGACTGCCACTCCCCACCGTGAAAGGCATATGCAGTGTCACAGTATTGGCACCGCAGTGGACAGCCGGTGAGCCGAACGAAGACCGTCGGCCAGCCGACCGATGCCGACTCCCCTTGCAGGGAGCGGAAAATCTCGGTGATCTTGAGACGCTCAGCGGCCACGGCTACTTCCAGAAACGAAAACGGGGGCCGCCGAGGCGGCCCCCGCGATATCGACCGTCGACCTCAGTTTCCGCCCTGCAGACGCTGTTGCGCCAGCCGGGCGGCATTGGAGTTGGGATAGCGGCTGATCACCTGCTCCAACGTCGCACGAGCTTCGCTGGCCTTCTTCAACTCCTGCTGCGTCAGCGCCAGTTTGAACAATGCGTCCGGCGCACGCGGCGATTGCGGGTGCCGGGTCGCGACCCGATTGAAGGCGTCGGCCGCCGAGGCATAGTCACGCTTGACGTAGCTCGCCTCTCCCAGCCAATACGCCGCGTTGTCGGCGTACTGGCCCTGCGGATACTGGTCGAGATGCGCCTTGAACCCCTTGATGGCCTCATCGTACTTGCCATTCTTCAGCAGGTCGAAGGTGGTCAGATAGGCCGCCTCTTCATCCGGATCGTTCTGCGCACCCAGCTGCACCGCGCCGCCCGTCGTCGCGGGCGCCGCAGGGCTCGCCGGCGCTGCTGCACCGCCGGCGGGCGGTGCAGTGGGGGCGAGTACGCCGTAGCCCGCCCCTGCGGCCGGTGCAGCTCCCCCTTCCAGGGTCCGCATACGCTGGTCGAGGTCGACATACAGCTGCTTGCTGCGTTCATCAATCTGACGGACATCGAAGCTCAGCTTCTCAACCTGTCCGCGCAGATCGCGCAGCTCGTCACGCAGATTGGAGACATTGTCGTCCATACGCGACGAATCGAGCGCATCGATTCGTCGCTGCACGGCAGCCATCTTGTTTTCGACTGCCTGCAGTCGCCGCTCTTCTGGCGACAGCGCATCACCGCCACCGTTGATCCCGGCGGGTGCGGCACAGGCGGACAGGCCGAGCACGGCCAGACCGGCCAGGCCCGCTAGGACAGGACGAAAACGACGCATGGCAATCTCCTCGATGCGCGTGAATTACAGGCGGACGATCTCGACGCGGCGGTTCTGCGCCCAGTCAGACTCGCCGGAACCCGGCGCCACCGGCCGCTCTTCGCCGTAGCTGACCACGCTGACCTGCGAGGGCGTGGCGCCCGCGCGCAGCAACGCCTGTTCGACCGAAACGGCACGACGCTCACCAAGGCCGATGTTGTACTCGCGCGTTCCCCGCTCGTCGGTGTGGCCTTCAAGGCGCACCTTCATCGACGGATTGGCTGCCAAATAGCTGCCATATACCTCGACCACCTTGAGGCCGTCTGCGCTGATCTCGGCGCTATCGAACTCGAAGTAGACAACGTTCTGGGTCATGCGGCCAGCCAGCTCCGACTGCGTCTGCTGCGGAGCGGTGTTGCCACCGAGCGGCTGCGGTGCCGTACCGCTGTAGGGCATCGTGCCGGTGGTGCTGGAACCTGCACCCGTATTGCGGGCATCGATCTTGTCCTTGTTACCGCTGGCGCAGGCGGAAAGGGTCACAACGACTGCCGCGATGAGGGCCGTCCGAAGGGTCAACATACCAGTGCTCCTAGAAAGCAAAGAACCACGTTCAGGCGTGGAAAGGGTTTAACGGGCCAGTGGCGACCACGCCGGTTCGCGCACATCACCCGCCTGGCGCAGGCGGGTCTTCACCCGGCCGTCCAGGGAAACGGTCGCCAGCTCTGCGGTTCCACCGCTTTGCGTGGCATAAATGATCACTGCCCCGTTGGGTGCAAAGCCGGGCGCCTCGTCAAGGCGACCATCGGTCAGCTTCGTCACACGACGGGAATCGAGATCCATCGTGGCCACACGATAGCTCCCTTGATCGTAATTCACCATGACCAGCGTCTTGCCGTCTGGCGAATAGCTGGCCTTCAGGTTCTGCCGGCCGTCGAAGGTCAGCCGCTCAGGCTTGCCGCCGCCGGTGGAGATGATGCGGTAGATCTGCGGCTGTCCGCCGCGGTCGGACGTGAACACCACGTACTCACCATCCGGTGACCATGCCGGCTCGGTATCGATGCCGAAGTGTTCGGTCAGGCGAATCCGCTCCCCAGAGCCCAGGTCGATCACATAGATGTCCGGGTTGTTCTCGAACGAGAGCGTCACCGCCATTCGTCGTCCATCGGGCGACCAGGACGGAGAACCGTTGATACCGCGCTCCGACACCAGCTTGCGAACCTTGCCGGACTCCAGTTCGTGGATGTACACCGCCGAGCGGCCGCGCTCGTAGCCCACATAGGCGATATGACGACGATCGGGGGCCCACGCCGGCGACATGATGGGCTCGCGGGACGTGGCCACGGTGCGGGGGTTGAACCCATCAGCATCCGCGATGACCAGCTCGAACCGTCGCTGATAGCCCAGCCCGCTGGCAGCCACGTAGGCGATACGGGTATTGAAGGCCCCCGGGAAGCCAGTCAGCTTTTCGAACACCAGATCGGCGATCTGGTGTGCCAGGTATCGCAGCTGCGCGGGGGGCACCGCCGGCATGTCAAAGCCGAGCAGTTGCTGGTTGCGCAGGGCATCGACCAGCCAGAAGCGGGCCCCGACGTTGCCGGTGTTGGGATCCAGCCGCAGCTGTCCGATGACCACGTTATCCATGCCCACGGCGCGCCAGTTGGCACTGTTGAACTGGGCGATGTCAGAGGGCTTCTCCAGCATGTCCTGACGGGCCAGCGCATCGAAAAGCCCGGTGCGCGCCAGGTCCGCCTCGATGATGCGGGCCACGTCAAAATCGACGCTTTCCGGGGCACTGAACGGCACGATGGCGATGGGCGCAGCTCGCTCCACGCCGCCCGTGACGGTGATTTCCAGCTGGGCCTGGGCCGCAAACGACAGCGTCGCCAGCACGACGGCGAGGCCACGGATCCAGACAGGGGTAAGTTCACGAATCACTTCAGCACCTTAGCGTAAGTCTTTGGGTGTAAACCTGAATATAATATCTCTTGCCCGCGCAAACACCGCCGGATCGTTGATCGGCGGCAGCGGCGAGGACACTTCCAGTGCCCGTTGCACCGCAAGGTCGTAGCCGGGATTACCAGACGACTGTACGACCTGAATGGCCGTGATGGTACCGCCCGGCAACTGCTGGACCCGAATCTGAGTCATCAGATTCTCGCCATAGTTCGGTTGCAAGCGGATATTGCTGCGCACAATGGCCGTCACCTGCCCCACCCAGCGGGACAGCTCTGAGTCGATGCGGGCTCCCTCGCGCGCAGCCGCCTCTGCCTGCAGCTGCGCCTCCAGCTCGGATTGGCGTGCCTGCTGTTCCGCCCGCTCACGATCGCGCCGCTCAGCCTCCAGCGCGGCCTGCATGGCCGCTTGGCGCTCGCGTTCCTCCCGCTCGCGCCGCTCCTGCTCCTTGCGCTCGGCGGCTTCACGCTCCTTGCGCTCCTGTTCCAGACGGGCGGCCTCTTCCTTCTTCTTCTTTTCCTCTTCCTGACGCGCGCAGTCCGCCGCCTTCTGCGCGATCAGCTTTTCAGCAGCCTGCCGCTGGGCTGCGGTGGCAGCAGCGGCAGCCTCCTGACGCAAGGCGCCCAGATTGCCGCACTCAAGCTTGCGCTTGATGGCATCCGTGAACTTGGCCAGCTCCTGCGCGGGGTCCGGTGGCTTCGGCGTCGGCTTGGGCGTCGGCGGCGGCGGCGTCGGTTCCGGTGTGGGGGCGGGCGTAGGCGGCGGGGTCGGCGCCGGCGTGGGCTGCACACTGGGTTTGGGCTGTTCCGTGGGCGGTGGCACAAACACCACCTCCATCACCGGCGGAATCTCCGGCGTCGGGTGCAGCCATTGGGTCAGCATCAACAGCAGGGCCACGGCAAGATGCGCCGCAACCGCCGCCCATACGTGCTGGGGACGCAATTCCATACCCAACCTTAGCGGTCGATCTCGGCGGGTTCGGTGACGAAACCGATCTTCTTGACGCCGACGCTCTGGAGAACCCCCATGGCCTTGGCAACCGCAGCGTATTCCGCCTTACCGTCGCCTTCGACAAGAATCAGCTCTTCCGGCTGCTTGCGCACCAGAATCGACACCAGCCGCGCCAGTTCGTCCTCGCTCAGTGGCGCGTCCGGCGCATCCCCACGGTTGAGGTAGAAGTTGCCGGCAGGATCAACCGACACAATCGTCGGCTCCTGCTGCGCCGACAGGGTCTGTGACTGCGTCTTCGGCAGGTCCACTTCAATTCCCTGGGTCAACAGCGGCGCGGTCACCATGAAGATAACCAGCAACACCAGCATGACGTCGATGTAGGGAACGACGTTGATGTCCGATGAGAGTTTCCGGCGGGCCATGGCAGTCGGCCTCAGTTACGGTTGCCGTGGCGAAGGCTGCGCTCGACGATCCCCACCATCTCGTCGGAGAACGTCACGTACCGGTTTTCGAGCCGCTCGATGCCGCGGGTGAAGAAGTTGTAGGCGATGTAGGCGGGAATCGCCGCCACCAAACCCATGGCCGTGGCGATCAGGGCTTCCGCGATACCCGGGGCCACCACCGCCAGCGAGGCATTCTGCATCTGACCGATGCCAATGAACGCGTTCATGATGCCCCACACCGTCCCGAACAGACCGACGTACGGACTGACGGAGCCGATCGTGGCCAGCATCGCCAGGCCATTCTCGACGCGCTCCACCTCCCGGACCTGGGCCACCCGCATCTGCCGCTGAATGGCGGCGATGGCGTCGTCTGGATCCAGTCGTCCGCTGGTCTGTTGGCGGGTGTACTCCTCGTAGCCGGCGCTGAAGATCGCCGCCACCCCCTCCAATGACTTGTCGCGCCGGACGCTCTCATAGAGGTCGGCCAGATTGCCGCCACTCCAGAACCGATCCTCGAACTGCTCGGCGGCATCGGCGATGCGTTTGAGCAGCGCGCGCTTGGAGAAAATCATCGCCCAGGACAGGACGGACGCCATCAGCAACAGCACCAGCACGATCTGCGCGAGCAGGCTCGCGCTGGCGATGAGATGGGTAAAGGACATATCGGGGGTCATACCGGGTCCTCGGTGGGGCCTCTAGATTCGGGTGTGATGCCTGAACAGCTGCGGGGTTTCCCGCTTTCCTCGGTGTAACACCGCTGAAAACGCCCGCATTGACGGCATATTCTGAACTAAAACGAGAGCGGCGGTAGCGCGCGCGGACGAAAATTTTTGTAGTCCACACACCCGGCTCGGACCCTGGCCTCGGCGAGAAGTTCGCCATCGGCCTCCCGGTAGAGCCGCTGGAGGAAGCGCAGACTGGCGCGCTTCACCTCGACCACCTCGGTTTCCACCCGCAACTGATCGTCCAGTCGTGCCGGCCGCCGGTAGTGGATCTCCAGGTGTGACACGGTGAAGGCGACATCGGCCGCTTCCAGCATCTGCTGCTGGTGCCCGCCGAGCGCACGCAACCATTCGGTACGGGCACGTTCCAGCCAGCGAAGATAGTTGGCGTGGTAGACCACGCCGCTGGCGTCGGTGTCCTCGTAGTAAACCCTTACGGGCCAGTCGAATCGGCGGCTCATTCGCTGAACAGGTCCGGGACCGACAGTCGCTCGGGCATTTTGAGACCATAGTGCTGGTACGCCAGACGACCGGCCACACGTCCGCGCGGCGTCCGCATCAGGTATCCCTGCTGAATCAGGAATGGTTCGATCACATCCTCGATGGTGTCGCGGGACTCACCGATGGCGGCGGCCAGATTGTCGAGCCCGGCTGGGCCGCCCTCGAAACGCTCGATCAGCGCCATCAGCAGTCGCCGATCCATCAGGTCAAAGCCATTGGTATCCACTTCCAGCAACTTCAGCGCCTGCCCCGCCACATCGGACGAAATCACGCCGGCCCCGCGTACTTCGGCGTAGTCCCGCACCCGTCGCAGCAGGCGGTTGGCAATACGGGGGGTCCCGCGCGCGCGTCGCGCGATCTCACGGGCACCGTCACCTTCCATCGGCACCTGCAGAATGGACGCCGCACGCGCAACGATCTGGGTCAGGTCCGTCTCGGAGTAGAACTCAAGCCGCTGCACGATCCCGAAACGATCGCGAAGCGGGCTGGTCAGGCTGCCGGCACGGGTGGTCGCCCCCACCAGCGTGAAAGGGGGCAGATCGAGCCGGATTGACCGGGCCGCAGGACCTTCGCCGATCACGATATCGAGCTGGTAATCCTCCATCGCCGGGTACAGCACCTCCTCGACCACCGGCGACAGCCGGTGAATCTCATCGACGAACAGCAGGTCATGCGGTTCGAGATTGGTCAGCAAGGCGGCGAGATCACCGGCGCGCTCCAGCACCGGACCCGAGGTCTGTCGCAGATTGACCCCCATTTCGTGCGCCAGAATGTGGGCCAGGGTGGTCTTGCCGAGCCCTGGCGGCCCGAAAATCAGCACATGGTCCAGCGCCTCGGCGCGCCGCCGGGCGGCTTCGATGGCGATGCCCATCTGCTCCACCACGCGGGGCTGCCCCACGTAATCGGCCAGCATCTGCGGCCGGATGGCACGTTCAAGACGCTCATCCTCGCCACGCGCGCCGGCCGATAGCAAGCGTTCCTCGTGCTCGCCCTGGCTCATCGTGCCGCGCGCTTGAGCGCTTCCTGAATGATCTGCTCGGTCCGCATGCCATCTTCATATACCGCATCGGTCAGCCGGTCCACCTCGGTGGGCTTGTATCCCAGCGCCGTCAGTGCCGAGCGGGCCTCCTGCAGCGGCCCCATGGCGACCGCCTGACCGGCGGTGCCACGCCCCGGAACTGCGCCCTGCCCGGCCTTGTCACGCATTTCCACCACCAGGCGCTCTGCGGTTTTCTTGCCGATCCCCGGTAGCTTGGAGAAACGGACGGTGTCACCGGCACGCACGACCTGCCAGAACTCCTCGACCGAAATCCCCGAAAGAATGGCCAGGGCCAGCTTGGGGCCGATGGCCGATACCCGGATCAACTCCCGGAACAGGGTCTTCTCTGCCGTCGTGGCAAATCCGAACAGGAGGTGGGCGTCCTCGCGCACCGTCAGATGGGTCTGCAAGGTGAGCTTTTCGCCGGTTGCCGGCAGCTTGTAGAAGGTCGACATCGGGGCTTCCACCTCGTAGCCGACGCCGCCGACATCGAGGACCAGCCAGGGCGGCTGCTTGGCGACCAGCGTACCGGTGAGCCGACCGATCATGGGCGGGATTCCTGATGAACAAAACGCGAGCCTACGTCATCGCCGCAGCCAAGGTGCAGTTCCCTCATTTCCACGAGCCCTTGGCGGCAAGTCCGCTGGCGCGCATGCGCCGAACCTGAGCGTGGGTGATCGCCACTGCCAGGGCATCGGCCGCGTCGGTGGGCGGCACGGCGTCCAGCCGCAGCAGCAGCTTCACCATCTGCTGCACCTGGGCCTTATCGGCGCGCCCACTGCCGGTCACCGCCTGCTTGACCTGCGAAGGCTGGTACTCGGCCACCGTCAGTCCGGCTGCGCCCAGGGCACAGAAGGCGGCTCCGCGGGCCTGGCCGAGCACCAGGGCGCTGGCGGCGTTGACCTTGTTGACGAAGGTCTCCTCCAGTGCGGCTTCATCGGGCCGGGTGCGCTGTACCACCGCGCTGACCGACTCGAAGATGGTCCGCAGTCGTTCCGCCATGGAGCCATCAATGCTGCGGATACGGCCCCACTCCACCAACCGGTGGTGCTGGCCGTCCACCGCAATCACCCCGAAGCCGGTCTGCCGCGAACCCGGGTCAATCCCCAGAATGATCGTCAAGGGATCACAGCTCGGCGTTGCTGTAGACCTCCTGGACATCGTCCAGTGCCTCCAGCCGCTCGAGAAGCTTGGAAACGGTCTCCGCGTCCTCGCCGGCCACCGCCACCTGGGTGGCCGCACGCTGCCCAACGGAGGCTTCGACATACGTCAGCGTCAAGGCGTCCAGGGCCGCCTTGACGCTGGCAAAGTCCGCCGGCGCCGTCACCACCTCGGTGTAGCCGTCCTCGCTGATCACGTCCTCGGCGCCCGCTTCCAGCGCGGCTTCGAGAATGCGCTCCTCCAGCGCGGCGTCAGCCGCAGTCTCGATCAGCAGCTGCCCCTGTTCGCTGAACAGATAGGCGACCGATCCGCTGGTGCCAAGGCTGCCGCCATGCTTGGAAAACGCATGGCGAACTTCGGCCACCGTACGCGTGGGGTTGTCGGTCATGCAGTCGACCATCACCGCCACCCCGCCCGGGGCGTAGCCCTCGTAGCGGATTTCCTGGGTGGCATCGGCACCCTCACCGGCCGCACGCTTGATCGCGCGCTCGATGGTGTCCTTCGGCATGTTGGCGCCGAGCGCCTTGGCCACCGCAAGGCTGAGACGGCCGTTGGTGTCCGGGTCGACTCCGCCGGTGCGGGCGGCCATCGAGATTTCCCGGATCAGCTTGGTGAACAGACGCCCACGCTGGGCGTCGGAAGCGCCCTTGCGGGCGGCAATACTCGGTCCACGACCCATCGGCAGTCCTCAGAACTTCAGTCGCAGGCCGACATGCATGCCGTTGTCGGCGGTGTCCTTGCCGAACTGATCGTAGTCATGCCGGATGTAACGACCGCCGATATAGATCGAACCTCCCCGGATCACTTCGTAGCCAATGTCGCCCCCGATTTCGGTGTAGCCATCGAAGTCGGCGAAGGAGGTGATGCTCGGCGCATAGTAGCCATAGGCACTGAAACTGACGCGATTGGCCTGCGGCAGCCGCGCCTCCAGCTGCCCCCCGAGAGCGAACACGCCGCCATCCACCACGTCCCGGTCAATGTAGATCAGGCGGCCGCCAAGGCCCGCCGCCAGGTCGAAGTCCCGGGCACCGGCATCGCCGGTGAGCAGGAAGCCCCCGTAAACCTGCAGCAGGTCGGGGTCATCATCCGGTCGTACCAGCACGCCCAGATCATATTGGGCGCCACTGCCGCCCATTTTGGGCAACGGCCCCGAGAACTTGCCGGAAAAGCTGTCATCCCCGAGGTTGACGTCCACCACGGCCGCAGCGGCGGTACCGGTCATCATCAGGGCTGCCAGGGCACTGCACAACACACGCAGTTTCATTCGAAAAGACTCCACGACCGCCTCAGGCGGCCTTCTTCTTGTTGATGGCGTGAATGGCGCGGCCGTCCACCGACAGCACCGCTTCATGGAAATTCTCGGACAGCGTCGGGTGGCCGTGCATGGTCAGCGCGATATCTTCGCAGGTGGCGGCAAACTCCAGCGCCAGCACCGCTTCGGCAAGCAGTTCCGAGACGTACGGCCCGCTCATGTGCACCCCGAGAATGCGATCCGTCTTGGCATCGGCAATCACTTTGATGCTGCCATTGGCGGCTTCAAGCGCCTTGGCGCGTCCATTGGCCGCAAACGGCGTGGCCCCCACCTTGACCTCGAAGCCCTGCTCGCGCGCCTGAGCTTCGCTGAGTCCCACCCAGGCGATCTCGGGGGCGGTGTAGATCACGCTGGGCACCGCCTTGTAGTTGACCTGGGTATGCTCGCCGTGCAGCTGCTCGACCAGGGCCACCCCTTCCTCGATGGCCTTGTGAGCCAGCATCGCGCCGCCGATCACATCACCGGTCGCGTACACGCCCGCGAGGTTGGTGCGATAGTGCGCGTCCACCTTGATGAAGCCGCGCTCATCCAGCGCCAGTCCGACCTCTGCGGCGCCCAGGCGCTCGGTGAACGGGCGGCGGCCGACGGCGACAATCAGCTTGTCGAAGGTTTCCGTGTGCGTCTTGCCGCCCTGCTCGAAGCTGACCTCGACCTGTCGCTTCTTGCCCTTGCCGACAACCTTGGTGCCGCTCACCTTGGCGCCGAGCCGGATATCCAGGCCCTGCTTGGTGAACTGCCGCTGTGCATCCTTGGCGATGGCGGCATCCACCATCGGCAGAAACTGCTCCATGGCCTCAAGGATCACGGTCTCGGCCCCGAGGCGCGACCAGACGCTGCCCAGCTCGACGCCGATCACCCCCGCACCGATGATGCCGAGACGCTTGGGCACCTCGGTGAAATCCAGCGCATCCCAGGAATCGACGATCACCTCGTGGTCGAAGGGCGCGATCTTCTTCAGTTCGATCGGCTCGGAGCCAGTGGCAATGATGATGTGCTTGGCCGACAGCTCACGCGTCTCACCGGCATGCGAGGTGAACGCCACCTTGCCGTCTCCGAGCAGCTTCGCCCAGCCTTCCAGGCCAGTGACGCCGTTGGACTTGAACAGCATGCCGATTCCGCCGGTCAGGCCGCTGCTGATCTTGTTCTTGCGTGCCTGCATGGTGCCGAGATCAAACGTCACATCGCCCGTCTCGATGCCATGCAGTTTCAGCTCATGCTGAGCCTTGTGCACCATCTCCGAGGACTCCAGCAGGGCCTTGGAGGGGATGCACCCGGCGTTCAGGCAGGTGCCGCCGTAGGCCGGCTTGCCGTCACGATTGAGCCAGGCGTTGATACAGGCGGTCTTCATGCCGAGCTGGCCGGCACGAATGGCGGCGGGGTATCCCCCGGTACCGCCACCGATGACGATTACATCGAAACTGTCACTCATGGGTTGGGTTCTCCGGAATGCGGGGGGACTCAGAGCTGCAGCAGCAGCTTCGCCGGGTCTTCCAGGCACTCCTTGATGGTGCGTAGGGCCAGCACGGCTTCGCGGCCGTCGATGATGCGGTGATCGTAGGTCATGGCCAGATACATCATGGGCCGGATCACGATCTCGCCATTGACCACCACCGGACGCTCGGTGATGCCGTGCATCCCGAGAATCGCACTCTGCGGCGGGTTCAGAATCGGTGTCGACATCATCGAGCCGAAGATGCCGCCGTTGGTGATGCTGAAGGTTCCCCCCGTGAGGTCCTCCATGGTCAGCTTGTTCTCCCGCGCGCGGGAGCCGAACTCGGCGATGGTCTTCTCGACGTCGGCGAAACTCATCTGATCGACGTCACGAAGAATGGGAACCACCAGCCCGCGCGGCCCCGAAACGGCGATGCCGATGTCGTAATAGCCGTGATAGATGATGTCGCCACCGTCGACCGAGGCGTTCACTACCGGGTACTTCTTCAGCGCCTCGACGGCTGCCTTCACAAAGAAGCTCATGAAGCCCAGTTTGACGCCGTGCGCCTTCTCGAAATCGCCCTTGTAGCGCGCACGCAGCTCGTTGACAGCCTGCAGGTCCACTTCATTGAAGGTGGTGAGCATGGCGGCAGTGGACTGCGCCTCGACCAGCCGCTCGGCGATGCGCGCACGGATGCGGGTCATCGGGACGCGTTGCTCCTCACGGCTGCCGGCGGCAGGACGCGGTGCCGGTGCGGACGCCGGGGCCTTGGGGGCATCGGCCTTTGGCGCTGCCTTCTGCTTATCGGCATGCGCCTTCACGTCTTCCACCGTCAGACGTCCACCCTTGCCGGATCCGCTGATGTCACCGGCCGACAGCCCGAGCTCGGACAGCAGCTTGCGCACGGCCGGCGACTGGCCTTCGGCCGATGCCGTCGTCGCGGCGGGGGCAGCGGTTTCCGCCTTGGCGGCCGGTGCCGGCTTGTCGTCGCCGGCCGCCGCCTTGGCTTCGCCCGGCGTCAGCACCGCCAGGACATCCCCCGCCTGGACGGTATCGCCATCCTTGACCCGGATCTCGCTCAGGGTGCCGGACTCCGTGGCCGGCACTTCCAGCATGACCTTGTCCGTCTCCAGGTCGAGGAGGTTCTGATCGCGGCTGACACTGTCGCCAACCTTCACATGCCAAGTGGCCACTGTCGCCGACGACACCGATTCGGGCAGTTGCGGCACCTTGATCTCGATACTCATTGTGTGTCCTTAGGGTTATGCGTTCCGGGAGGGTTGTTCGAGGAAAAACGCCTCACATCACCAGCCCTTCGTGCAAGGCGGCGTTGATGACTTCTTCCTGTTGTTTGTTGTGGACCTTGAGATAGCCCACCGCAGTGGTGGCGCTGCCCTTGCGGGTGGCGTAGCGCAGCTGATGCTTGGGTCCCAGGTAGGCCGCCAACCGGTGCTTGATCTGATACCAGGCGCCCTGGTTCTCGGGCTCTTCCTGACACCAGACCACGGTCTTGGCCTTGGGGAACATGGCAAGTGCGGCCTCGTAATCCTCGTGCGGGAACGGGTAGAGCTGCTCGATCCGAACCAGTGCGACGTTCTTCAGGCCTTCCTTCTCACGCGTCTGGTAGAGATCGAAATAGACCTTGCCGGAGCAGAACACGATGCGATCAACCTTCTTGGGGTCGACCGCCTGATCATGGATCACGGGCTGGAAGCGCCCCTGCGTCAGCTCGTCGAGATTGGACACCGACAGCGGGTGACGCAGCAGACTCTTGGGGGTCATCACCACCAGCGGCAGCTTGAGGCTGCGCTTCATCTGACGCCGCAGCATGTGGAACATCTGCGCGGGCGTCGAGGGCACACAGACCTGCTGATTGTTTTCGGCGCACAGCTGCAGAAAACGCTCCAGTCGCGCCGAAGAGTGCTCGGGTCCCTGGCCTTCGTAGCCGTGCGGCAGGAACACCGTCAGACCACACAGGCGCCCCCACTTGGCGAAGCCGGAGCTGATGAACTGGTCAAACAGCACCTGTGCGCCATTGGCGAAATCACCGAACTGAGCTTCCCAGATCACCAGGGAATCGGGGTCGGTGGTCGAGTAGCCATACTCGAAGCCCAGCACCCCTTCCTCCGACAACAGGGTGTCGTTGACAACGAAACGGCGCTCCAGCGGCGTCAGACGCGACAACGGGGTCAGGCGCTCACCGGTCTTGGCATCGTAGAGGGTGGCATGCCGGTGGAAGAAGGTCCCGCGACGCGAGTCCTGACCGGACAGGCGCACCGAGAACCCCTCATTGACCAGGGTGGCGTACGCCATGGTCTCGGCGAAGCCCCAGTCCATTGCCTGCTCGCCCCTGGCCATCTTGGCGCGGTCATCAAAGATCTTGGCGACGCGGTTGTGCAGCGAGAACCCCTCGGGCGGCGTCAGCAGCTTGGTGGACAGGTTGCGGATCATGTTGGCGCTGACCGCTGTCTCGGTCGGCGTGTCCCAGCCGCCCTTCTGATGCGCACTCCAGTTCACCGTGAACTTGTTGCCCACCATGCCGAGGGTGGTGCGAACGATGTTCTCGCCCTTGTCCAGCCCCTCGCGGTAGGCACGCATCAGCGCATCCGCTTCCTCGGCGTTCACCACCTGCTCCTCGGCGAGACGGCGCGCGTACAGGGTCATGGTGGTGGGGTGCTGTTTGATCGCTTCGTACATCTGCGGGCTGGTCACCGATGGCTCATCGGCCTCGTTGTGCCCGAGCCTGCGGTAGCAGCAGATGTCGATGATCACGTCCTTGTGGAACTCATTGCGGAAGTCCACCGCCAGACGGGTGGCGAAGCACACCGCCTCGGGATCATCGCCGTTCACGTGGAACACCGGCGACTCCAGCATCTTGGCCAGGTCGGTGCAGTAACGGCTGGTACGCGCCTCGCGTCCCAGCTCGGCCTCGATCGGGTTGGGTGTGGTGAAGCCGATCTGGTTGTTGACGATCAGGTGCACGGTGCCGCCGGTGGCATAGCCCTTGGCCTGCGACAGCTGCAGCGTCTCCATCACCACGCCCTGCCCGGCAAACGCGGCATCGCCGTGGATCAGGATGGGCACGACGCGCTGTCCCAGCTCATCGTCGCGGCGCACCTGACGCGCCTTGACGCTTCCCTCCACCACCGGGTTGACGATCTCGAGATGCGACGGGTTGAAGGCCAGCACCAGGTGCAGGCGCTTGCCCTTCACCTCGACATCGGTGGAAAAGCCCATGTGGTACTTGACGTCGCCGGCACGGCTCAGCGTCTCTGCCGAATACTTGCCCTCGAACTCGGCGAACAGGTCCTTCGGCGACTTGCCGAGCACGTTCACCAGCATGTTCAGGCGACCACGGTGCGCCATGCCGATGACCACTTCCTCGACGTCACGGGCGGCGCAGCTGTTGAGGATCTCGTCCATGGCCGGGATCAGCGATTCCCCCCCCTCCAGCGAGAAGCGCTTCTGTCCGACGTACTTGGTGTGCAGGTAGCGCTCGATCCCCTCGGCCGCCACCAGCTGTTTGAGAATCTCCGGTTTGCGCTCGAGCGTGACCTTCGGCTCGAACGCCGCCGACTCCAGGCGTCGCTGGATCCAGCGCTTTTCCGCCGTCTCGGTGAGATACATGTACTCGGCACCGATGGTGTCGGTGTACACGGACTTGACGATCTTGATGATCTCCCGCAGCGGCAGGCGATCCTGTGCGGCCAGCGTGCCGGTGTTGAAGACCGTGTCCAGGTCGGCCGGCGTAAGTCCGTGAAAGGCGGGATCAAGGTCGGGGATCGACACGGGCTTCTGCAGCCCCAACGGGTCCAGTCGGGCCACCTGGTGGCCCCGCATGCGGTGGTAGTTGATCAGGCGCAGCACCGCCGCCTGCTTCTCCGCCGCCTGGGCGTCGAAACCGCTTTCCGCCGCCGCCAGCCGGCGCGGCTCCCGTGCCAGACGCTCGAACCGCGAAATGACCTCGCTGTGCGGGACATCACGGTTGCCATCGGTGCTGCCCAGGGAGCGGAAGTAGGCACGCCAGCTCGGATCGACCGCCTCCGGGTTCTCGAGGAACTGTTCGTAGTACGCCTCGATATAGGGTGCGTTCGCACCCTGAATCGAGGAGGACTCGATGAAGCTGCGATACCGGCTACCACTCATGACCGTTGCCTTTGGCGCGCCCGCGCCACTGTTACCTACATTGCCTGGTGAGTTGCTGTCGCCATCCCTGGTGCGCTGATCAATCCTTGTGCCAGTCCGCCGTCAATTTCCGCAGATAGTCACGGAAATCATCGGCCAGATCCGGGTGCTTCAAACCGTATTCGACATTGGCTTCGAGATAGCCCAGCTTGGATCCGCAGTCGTACCGCTTGCCCTCGAATTCGTAAGCCAGCACGGTCTGCTCCTGGATCATCATGCTGATGGCATCTGTCAGCTGAATCTCGCCACCGGCACCGCGCGGCGTGCGTTCCAGCAATTTGAAGATGCGTGGGGTCAGGATGTAGCGACCCACCACCGCGAGATTGGAGGGTGCGTCCTCGGCCTTGGGCTTCTCGACGATCCGCCGGATCTCGCCGAGCCCCGGCGCCACCGGCTGCGTGTCCACGACCCCGTAGCTGGAGATCTCTTCCTTCGGCACCTGCTGCGTGGCGATCACCGAGGTTCCGTATTCCTGGTAGACCCGCTGCATCTGGGCCAGACAGGGACGCAACTTGCCGTCGATCAGGTCGTCGGCGAGGATCACCGAGAAGTCCTCGTCCCCCACTGCCGGCCAAGCGCAGAGCACCGCATGCCCCAGGCCAAGCGCCTCGGCCTGGCGGATGAAGATGCAGGTGATCCCCGGCGGCAGGATTTCCTGGACCATCTCCAGCAGCTTGGTCTTGCCACGCTGCTCGAGTTCGGCCTCCAGCTCATAGGCCTTGTCGAAATGGTCCATGATCGAGTTCTTCGACCGGCCGGTGACGAAGATCAGTTCCTGTGCACCGGCGCTGATGGCCTCCTGCACGGCGTACTGGATCAACGGCTTGTCGACCACCGGCAGCATTTCCTTGGCGCTGGCCTTGGTGGCCGGCAGAAAGCGGGTTCCCAACCCCGCCACGGGAAATACGGCTTTACGGATGCGCATGCAGGCTCCTTGGTCGATTTGCATGGAATCCCGGCACGGGCGGCAACTGGCCGAGGCGACGCGTCGGAATGTCCGTACAGTCTACCGCAGCACGCCGCTCAAATGGACCTTGTTGGACCTTTGGGCCAGCATCCAGAAATGAACGCCGTCGTCCTCGGTGTGAAACTTGAGCGCGGCTGCGGCGGGCAGCAGCACCGGCTGCTTGAACTTCACTTCCAGCACCGTCGGCGCCGCCGGCAGCTGCCCCTCCAGCACGCCGAGGCACCGTGCCAGACTCCACATGCCGTGGGCGATGGCACGCGGAAAGCCGAACAGCTTGGCGGTCGCCGCGTAGAGGTGAATCGGGTTGTAGTCGCCGGACACCTTGGCATAACGCCGTCCGGTGTCCGCAGCAGCACGGATCGCATGGTAGTCCGCCAGCCGCGGCGCTTCGGCAGCCGGCGCCGAGGGGCGCGGTGCCCGGCCACTGTCCGCCTTGCCGCCACTTTTACGCCGGTGAATGATGGTGGTGACCGCCGTCCACACCCGCTCCTCGCCCACCGACACATCGGTCAGCAGATCGAACTCGAGGCCGGCCCGGACTTCGCGACACTCTCCGATACGCACCTCGGCATCCCAGGCTTCGCCCACGCCGATGGGGCGGAACTGCTCGATGCGGTTGGATACGTGGACCAAGCCCAGCATCGGCAGCGGAAATTTCGGCTGGGTCATCAGCGCCATGTGCAGCGCCGTCACCGCCACCTGCGGATAGGTGATCGGCAGAAACTCGGAGGGCTCGATGCCGCAGACCTCGCAATACGCAGCCAGACGTGCGGGATCGGGCTGCACGGCAGCCAAACGCAGGGCCAGGGGGGGCAGCTGACGCAGGTTGCCCGGACTGCGCGACGCCGAAGCCGCCGCCTTGAGATACAGGGACAGCGGGGATGGCAGGTCGGTCAGGGTCGCGGTCATCGGTCCTCCAGCAAACATTGGGTCAGGGTGCGGCGTCAGCGCCGACACGGGTTTCCAGCACGACGGTGAGCGGGGCGTCGTCACCCGGCGTCACCGAGGCCACCCGGCCCTCGAGATCGCCCGGGCGCGCCTGAACGTCGGCCCCCGATCCCAGCCGCGCCGTGATCTCCACATGCGCGAACTGCGACAGCCGGACGGACGGCATCATGGCGTCGTCATCGCTCAGCGTGACGGTGACAGGAAATGTCGGCGAAGGCATTCGCTTCACCGCCAGCGGCATCGGCGGGCCGTCCACCGCCTTGGCGAACACCCACAGCACCGGCCGCTCCGGCAGGTCGCCCGGCGGCGGATCGGGCAATTGCACGGTGACCGTCAGCGCGCCACCCCCTGCAGGCAGTCCGCCACCCCAGCGCTCGACGCCCTGTTCGATCACCTCTCGCAGCCGCGGCGGCAGTTCGTGCTGCTGCAGCAAGCGGGTCCAGCGTTCACGGGCGACCTCGATGTCGTCCCGCTGGGCCGCCGCCATGCCCCCATAGAACAGGCCCTTGCCGTGATCGGGCGCCAGCGCCAGTGCCTTCTCGATGCGTTCCGATGGTGCGCCGCGCAGATCCTGGCCCTGGGTCGCCGCCAGTGCCTCAGCCTCGGCGACCCACCAGTCCGGCTGGTCGGGCAGCAGGGCGTTGGCACGGGCGAATGCCTCGGCAGCGCCCTCGGCCTGGCCGTCCGCCATGCGCAGCTGCCCCAGCGTCGCCCAGCCCTGGGCATCTTCCGGGTCGGCCTGTTGCGCGGCCTCACTCGCCGCCAGCGCACGCTTCAGCGCCAGTTGCTCGCCCGCCCGCGGGTCCAGCCGTGCCTGCTCCGCGGTGGTGGCCACCTCCCAGCGACCCTGCTGCCAGTAGAAGGCAGTGGCCAGCACCGGCACCAGTGCCAGCAACACCCACAGCCGGCTGCTGCCGGCGCGGGCATCACGATCCTCCGCGCCCGTATCCGCGAGCAGACGGGCGCCCTGCTCCGCCTTGAGCTGCGAGGCAGTCTCGTCATCCAGGATGCCGCCGGCATGCTCCTGCTCGATCTCGTCGATACGCTGGCGATAGGTCGCCACATTGAGAGCCCGACGCCCTGCCTCGTCACCTGAAGTGCGCCGCCACCAGGGCCGGCTCAGGGCCACCACCGCCAACAGTGTGATCAGGGCCATCAGCCCCAGCGTGAGTTCGGCACTCAACATGGGAAGGGCCACGGTGTCTGCAGGTTCATGGGCGGTGCTTGTCCAGCAGGCGTTTCAGCGCCTCGGGATCCGGTGAGGTGCTCCCGCTGGAGGGGGCACGGCGGGTGAAACGCCACGCCAGGAACAACCCCAGCACGGCCAGCAGAAACGGCCCGAGCCACAGCAGCGCCGTGCGCCACCGCAGCGGGGGGCGGTACAGCACGAAATCGCCGTAACGGGCGGTCAGGTAGTCGCGAATCTCGTCGTCGCTGCGCCCCGCCGCCATCTGGCTGGCCACCTGCTCACGCAGGTCCTGGGCCAGCGGCGCGTTGGATTCGGCGATGCTCTGGTTCTGACAGACCAGACAGCGCAGCTCATGGATCAGGGTCTGATAGCGCTGGGGCTCGGTCACCGGCGTTTCGGCCCTTGCCACTGTCACCAGCAGCAACCCGACAACAGCTGCGAGCAGGACGCGGGCGCGCATCATGGCGCCGTCGCCGTCAGCCGCGGCAGGAAATCCGCTTTCCAGACCGCGGGTGTCACGGCGCCGACGTGCTTGTGCAGGATCACCCCATCGGCGCTGACCAGATAGGTTTCCGGCACACCATAGACGCCCCAGTCGAGGCCCGCGTCGCCCTCCGGGTCACGACCGACCACGGCGTAGGGGTTGCCATGCCGGGCCAGCCAGCGCCGTGCATCGTCCGCGGCGTCCTTGTAGTTGATGCCGACCAGTTGCAGGTTCTGTTCGCGTGCCAGCCCCATCAGCACCGGATGCTCTTCCAGGCAGGGCGTACACCAGCTGGCGAAGAAATTGACCACTGTTGGCTGGCCCCGCAGCGCCGCCTCGGTCAGCCGTTCCGGGCGATCGAGCACGGCCAGATCGAATGCCGGAACCGGCGCCCCGATCAAGGGGCTCGGTACGGTTCTCGGATCCAGCCGCAGGCCGACGCCGAGCAGCACCACCAGGCCCGTCAGCACCAGCACTGGCAGCAGGAACCGCATCAGCCGGCACTCCGGGCCCGCAGGCGATAGCGGCGGTCGGAGATGGCCAGCACCCCGCCCAGCGCCATGATCACCCCGCCCCACCACACCAGGCGCATCATTGGCTTGTAGTACAACCGCAGGGCCCAGTCTCCGGCATCCCCCACCGGTTCGCCGAGGGAAGCATAGAGGTCTCTGAACGGGGTGTGATCGACATCGGCATCCGTCATCACCTGGCGGGCACCACGATAGAAACGTTTCTCGGGGTGCAGCACCGCCAATTCGCGCTCGCCCCGCGCCACCCGCAAGGTGCCTCGCTCGGCATCGTAATTGGGACCGGGCACTTCATGAACGCCGTCGAAGGTGAAGCGATATCCCGCGAGTTCGGTGGACTGCCCCGGCCCCAGCCGCACATCACGTTCGATGCTGAACTGGCTGACGAAGGTCACTCCGAGCACAAAAATGCCCAATCCTGCATGGGCCGTTGCCATGCCCAGCACGGCACGCGGTGGCAGACGCCCGCTTTGACGCCAACGCCGCCAGGGCTCCGACAGGGCTGCCACCAGCGTCCAGCTTCCCAGCCAGGCGCCGGCCACCACGGCCATCCCCCAGCGCACGCTCATCAGCGTCACCACCACCAGCCCGAGCACCAGCGAAATGCCGGCAGGCGTCCGCAACCGGCGCACCACGTCGGCCAACCGGGCGCGTTTCCAGTTGACGGCACTGGCCATGCCGACCAGTACCGCCAGCGGCAGCGTCAGGGGCACGAAAACCGCATTGAAGTACGGCGGCCCGACCGAGAGTTTGCCAAGTGACAGGGCATCGGCGATCAGGGGCCACAGAGTGCCCAGCAGTACCGCCGCGGCCGCCACCACCAGGAAGACATTGTTGATCAGCAAGAGGCCTTCACGAGACCCCAGCGAGAACGAGGCGCTCACCGCCAGACGTGGCGCACGCCAGGCATACAGTGCGAAGGCGGTACCGACCACTGCTGCCAGGAACCCGAGAATGAAGACCCCTCGGGCGGGATCGGTGGCAAAGGCATGGACGCTGACAAGCACCCCGGATCGCACCAGGAAGGTTCCCAGCAGCGACAGCGCGAAAGCGAGAATCGCCAGCAGCACCGTCCAACTCTTGAGCAGGCCCCGCTTCTCGGTGACAACCAGCGAATGGATCAACGCCGTGCCCACCAGCCAGGGCATGAAGCTCGCATTCTCCACCGGGTCCCAGAACCACCAGCCGCCCCATCCCAGCTCGTGATACGCCCACCAGGACCCCAGGGTGATGCCCAGGGTCAGGAACAACCACGCGGCCGTGGTCCAGGGCCGGGTCCAGCGGGCCCAGGCGGCATCCAGCTGGCCGGTGATCAGCGCCGCCAGCGCAAAGGCGAACGCCACCGAGAAACCGACGTAGCCCATGTACAGCAGCGGCGGGTGCACGATCAGTCCGGGGTCCTGCAGCAAGGGGTTGAGATCCTTGCCATCGGCCGGAATCGGCAACAGGCGATCGAAGGGATTCGAGGTAAGCACAGTGAACAGCAGAAAGCCGATCATGATGGCGCCCAGCACTGCCAACACGATGGCGCTCATCTCTGCAGGCAGGCGCCGGTTGAACGCGGCAACCGCCGCCGTCCACCCCGCCAACATCAGGATCCACAACAGCAGCGAGCCCTCGTGCCCCCCCCACACGGCAGAAATCCGATAGGCCAGCGGCAGTTCCGAATGGCTGTTCTGGGCCACATAGGTGACCGAGAAATCACCCTGTACGAACAGCGTGGTGAGACAGGCATACGCCACCACCACCAGGGCCAACTGCACCAGCGCCGCAGTGCCGGCGAAACGCATGGCCTTGAGGTCATGGCGCCAGGCACCGATCAGCGGCACCACTGCCAGCAGCAGCGAGACCCCGAGCGCCAGCAACAGCGCGAAATGACCAATTTCAGCGATCATCCGCGCTGTGCCGCCATCGACTTGAAGGGCTCGCAGGAGTGCCCGGTCTCGGTCTTGAGCGAGGCCGCCAGCTCAGGCGGCATGTAGTTCTCGTCGTGCTTGGCGAGCACCTCGTCGGCTTCGAAGACGCCGCCTTCCCCCATGTAACCGCTGGCGACAATGCCCTGCCCCTCCCGGAACAGATCCGGCAGGATGCCCTCGTAGCGGACCGGCAGACTGTGGGCACAGTCGGCAACCACGAAGGTCACTTCGAGACCGTCTCCGCGCTGCACACTGCCGGTCTCCACCACCCCACCCAACCGCAGGTGCGCGGTCGCGGACGGCGCATCCGAGAGGAGGTCACTGGGCGTCACGAAGTACATCAGGTTTTGCTGGAACGCGGTAAAGCCCAGCACCGCGGCAAGGCCCAGTCCCAGCAGGACCGCAGCGACCGCCACAATGCGACGACGTTGCGTGCGGGTCATGCGTCCTCCTGATCACGCCACCAGGCGCGGCGCTGTGCCCCCGGGGCCCAGAGGTTCCAGCCATAGACCGCCAGTGTCGCACCGAAGCTTCCCCACACGTAAGCGGCATAGCCGCCCATCTGCCAAAAACCATCCATTACTGCATGTCCTCCTTGAGGGCCTTGACCCAGGCACTGGTCCGCTCGCGCCGCAGCAGCTCATTCTGTGTACGCAGCAGAACGGACTGCGCCACCAGCAGCAGGGTTCCCAGCAGGCAGGCATAAAGCGGTACCGCCATCGCCGTGGAGATGGTGGGCGCCCCCATTTTGAGGATGGTGGAGGTCTGGTGCAGGCTGTTCCACCAGTCCACCGAATACTTGACGATCGGCACGTTGATGACACCCACGATGGCGAGCCAGGCTGCCGCCCGCGCCGCCCGCCGGGGCTCCTCGATGGCCTGCGCGATGAGGATGACCCCGAGGTAGAGAAACAGCAGCACCAGTTCCGACGTCAGGCGCGCATCCCACACCCAATAGGTGCCCCACATCGGCTTGCCCCAGAGCATGCCGGTGATCAGGGCCAGCACGGTCAGGCTCGCCCCCACCGGGGCCGCAGCCACCAGCACGCACTCGGCCAGCTTCATGCGCCAGATCAGCGCGATCGCGCCGGCTACCGCCATGGCGGTATAGACCGACAGCGACAGGGCGGCCGCCGGCACATGGACATAAATGATGCGGAACGCATCCCCCTGCTGGTAGTCGGCCGGCGCCAGCACCAGGCCGGCAAACCACCCGTAGCCCAGCAGCAACAGCGCCGACGCGCCCAGCCACGGCGACAGCCGCGCAGCAAAGCGGTAAAAGCTGGGCGGTGAGGCCAGCCGATGGAACCAGGTCCACATCGCGGATGCGTGCTCCGTAGGATGAACGTCAGTCAAATGCGCTGCGCAGCGCGCTGGCGCAGGCCCAGGGCAACGCTGTCAGTGCCAGGACCGCCAGGAATCCCAGAAAGTATAACGGAGCCATCGGGTCCGCTCCGCTCAGCGCTGCACGGACACTGCCCCCCCCGAAGATCACCACCGGTGCCAGCAACGGCAGCACCAGCAGCGGCATCAACGCGCCGGCCCTGGGCAGGCCGACCGCCAGGCTGCTGGCGAGTCCCCCGACCATCACCAGCACCAGGGTGCCCAGCGCCAGGCCACCGCACAGCACCGACCAGGCGGCGGCCGGCACCCCCAGCGCGCCCGCGATCGGCACCGCCATCAGCGCCAGGGGCAACCCGTGGATGACCCAATGCGCCAGCAGCTTGGCCATCACGATCAAGGGCAGCGGGGTGTCGGCGAGGCACCATTGTTCCAGCGTGCCATCGTCAAACTCCGGGTGAAACAGGCGGTCCAGCGACATCAGTGATGCCAGCAGGGCCCCGACCCACAGCACCGCCGGCGCGAAACCGGCCAGGGCCGGATCATTGGGACGCCCGCCGAAGGCGAACAACGCCGCCACCAGAAGATAGAACGCCAGCGGCAGGAGCAGATCGGTGGGCTGGGTCCGCGCCAGCCGCCATTCCCGGCGCCACAGTCCGATCAGGAGGCGCATGCATCCCCCAACGCACAGGTCCGCACATCGCCGATGCCGGCAGGCAGGGGCTGGTGACTGGTGACCAGCAATGCCCCGCCCTGACGCCGGTGCCCGGCCACCAGGTCGGCAAACAGGTTCAGACCGGCGTGATCCAGCCCATCCAGAGGCTCATCCAGCACCCAGACCGGCCGGGGGGCCAACCGCAGCCGGGCCAGCGCCACCCGACGGCGCTGACCTGCAGACAATGCTCTGCAGGCGCGGAATCGCTGCGCGAACACCCCGAGACGCTGAAGTGCGTCAGCAAGATCACCGTCGGCATCGGCCTGCAGCTGACGCCAGGCCTCCAGATTCTCCCAGGGTGTCAGCACGCCACTCAGACCATTCCGGTGCCCCAGCCAATGCCGGGCCGCGGGCGCTTCGACCGCGCCTTCCCAGGGACGCCGCAAGCCGGCGGCCACCTCCAGCAAGGTGGTCTTGCCCGTGCCATTGGGGCCGGTCAGGTGCACCACCTCGCCAGCGACCAGGCGCAGCGCAAATCCGCGCACCAGCACCCGCTGGCCGCGGCCGGTGACAATGCCAGTGAGCGTCAACAGGGCCATGGGCCGCGAAGTGTACGGGAAGGGTCGCGGCGGAGACACGCCCCGCGTCGGGCTGACTACACTATGCGCCCTTTCGCCTGACTCACCGCCCCATGGCCGCACAGATCATCGATGGCAAGGCCGTCGCCCAGCAGGTCCTTTCCCGGGTCACCCAGGCCGTACTGACGCGCCGGAGCCGCGGCCATCGCGCACCCTGCCTCGCCACCGTTCTGGTCGGCGACGATCCCGCCTCCCATGTGTACGTGCGCAACAAGCGCCGCGCCTGCGAAGCCGTCGGCATCACCTCGCGCCCGCTGCAGTTCGACCCTGATGTGGCCCAGTCGCAACTGCTGGAGGAAGTGGACCGGCTCAACGCCGATCCCGACGTCGATGGCATTCTCGTCCAGCTGCCGCTGCCCGCCCATCTCAACAGCGTCGCCGTCACCGAACGTATCGTGGCCCATAAGGATGTGGACGGCTTTCACCCCTACAACCTCGGCCGCCTGGCGCAGCGCATGCCCGTGCTGCGTCCCTGCACCCCTTACGGGGTGATGGAGCTGCTGCGCGCGGCGGGCGAAACCTTCAAACGCCGGACCGCGGTGGTGGTTGGCGCCAGCAACCACGTCGGCCGGCCGATGATGCTGGAACTGATGTTGGCCGGCGCCACGGCCACCTGCTGCCACCGGTTCACTGCAGATGTCGCCGCCGAGGTGGGACGCGCCGACATCGTGGTGGTCGCTGTCGGCAAGCCGGGGATGGTGCGCGGCGCCTGGATCAAGCCCGGCGCCACCGTGATCGATGTCGGCATCAACCGCACCGAGGACGGGCGACTGGTCGGGGATTGCGCCTACGAGGAGGTGGCCGAACGGGCGGCCTTCATCACGCCGGTGCCGGGCGGGGTTGGCCCGATGACGGTGGCCATGCTGATGCAGAACACCCTGCAGGCCGCAGAGCTCGCCACCACCTGACCCGGCGCCGCCGAAGCGGCCGGATGTTACGAACCGGTCGCGGTCGAGGCCGGCTCGACGGAAGGTCGGTACCGCACTCGCTGCGTGGGAAATTCACAACTGAATGTGCTGCCCACACCGACTTCGCTTTCGATGCTGAGCCGGCTGTCGTGGTGTTCCAGCACGTGCTTGACGATGGACAGCCCCAGCCCGGTGCCGCCGCTGGCGCGTGAACGCCCCACGTCCACTCGGTAGAAGCGCTCTGTCAGGCGGGGAATGTCCTCCTGCGCGATACCGATGCCGGTGTCAGCGACGGCGTACACCGCCGCGCCGGACGCTGCGCGCCGGCACCGGATGCGGATATTGCCGGGAGGGGGGGTATACCGCACCGCGTTGACGGCGAGGTTGGTGAACAGGCTCATCAGCTCGATCTCAACGCCGAGAATCTGCAGGCCGTCCTCGATATCCACTTCAAAGTGATGCTTGACCGGACCGCTGCTCAACAGGCGCGCCTCCTCCACCACCCGCAGGATCAAGGGGTGCACCGGCACCCAGTCATGGCGGGACTGAACCTCCGACTCCAGACGCGCCAGCTTGAGCATGTCGTTGACCAGCGACTCCATACGGATCGACTGGTTGCGCATTTCGCCCAAAGGACCGCTCCAATCCGCCAGCCCGCCCCCTTGCCGGGACTCCGCCTCCATCATCTCCAGATACCCCTTGAGCACCGTCAGCGGTGTCCGCAGCTCGTGGGATGCGTTGGAGACAAAATCGCGGCGTGCCGCATCCAGACGGCGCAACTCGGAGACGTCGCGAAGCATCAGCAGACGCTGGCCCTGTCCGTAGGAGATCAGCCGTGCAGACAGGGTCTTGGTCCGGTTGATCGGCGATGGCAGCTCGATTTCCTGATCGAACGCGCCTCGCTGCAGGTATTCGGTGAAGCGGGGGTGGCGCATCAGCGTTGCCACCCGCAGTCCGACATCGAGGGTGCGCAGCCCCAGCAGCGTCTGCGCTGCAACGTTGAACCGCAGGATGTCGCCGCGCTCGCTGAGGACCACTGCACCATCCGGCAGAGCCGCTGTCGACGCCTGAAACTCCGACAGCATGGCCGCAAGCCGCTTCTTCTTCTTGCGGTTACGCCGGTGCATATCGGCCAGGCGGTCAAAGGCCTCGCCCCAGAGGCCTCCCGGTTCCGGCAATTCGTGCCGCTTGGGACTGCGCAACCAGATCAGCAGGGCCGCAAGATGACGGTACTGGATCGCCAGGTACATCGTCAGCACCACGATCAAGCCCCACACCGCGCCCGAGAACAAGGCTCCCACCAAGCTACCCAGACCACTCAGCAGCAGCAGCTTGAGAAGCTCCTGGCGCCACGCCGACCGCAGCCGCTGCTGCTCCGGAGTCAGCGGCGCGCGCGGCATGATCAGAATTTCTCTGAGAAGCGGTAACCGGTGCCGCGGACCGTCTGGATCATGTCGGCATAGCCGAAGGGCTCCAGCGCCTTGCGCAAACGACGAATGTGCACGTCGACCGTACGCTCCTCGACATACACGTTCTGCCCCCAGACCCGATCCAGCACCTGTTCCCGGGTGTAGACCCGCTCAGGGTGACTGACGAAGAAATGCAGCAGGCGGTACTCGGTGGGACCGAGCTTCACCGGCTCCCCCTGCGCAGTCACGCGCTGGCTGGCGGCATCCACTTCCAGACCGTTGATCTGCAGTCGCTCTTCCTCACCGCCCGGCATGCTGCGGCGCAACACGGCCTGGATGCGCGCCACCAGTTCGGGAAACGAGAACGGCTTGGAGACATAGTCGTCACAGCCGGTGTTGAGCCCCCGCACCTTGTCTTCCTCTTCGGCGCGCGCGGTCACCATGATCACCGGGATGTCGCGGGTTGACGCCGAGCTCTTCAGCTCGCGTGTCAGCTCGACCCCGCTGATGCCCGGCATCATCCAATCCATGAGAATCAGGTCGGGGCGTTCATCGGCCATGCGCAGGCGCGCCTCCTGCGCATCACCGGCCTCGGCGACCCGAAACTCCGCGCGCGTCAGGGCGAACCGCACCATCTCGCGGATGGCCGATTCGTCCTCCACTACCAGAATCAGTTTGTTCTGCATGCTCACTGCCGGATTACACGTCAGAAATCAGGCTATTAGCAAGGCGTTACAGAACTGTGACAAGACTGCAGAAAGATGACCGCCATGTGTCAGCCACTCAGCGGCGCGGCACCATGCCGGGCGGCAGCCGCCCCGCCAGGCCCCGCATCATCTTGGAAAGACCGCCACCGGCCACCTTCTTCATCATGTCGCGGGTAGTGTCGAACTGACGCAGCAACTGGTTGACCTGTTGCACCTCGACACCGGCACCCGCCGCGATTCGCCGCTTGCGCGAGGCCTTGATCAGGTCGGGAAATCGACGCTCCTGCGGCGTCATGCTGTTGATGATGGCGATAGTGCGTCGCACCTGCCGCCCGGTATCCACGTTCTTCAGCTGGGCCTGCATCTGGGCGCCCCCGGGCAGCTTTTCCAGCAGCGATTCCACCGAACCGAGGTTCTGCATCTGCTCCATCTGCTCACGGAAATCGGCCAGATCGAAGCGCTTGTTTTTCTTTAGCTTCTCGGCCAGCTTGGCCGCCTTTTCCTGATCGACCTTGCGGCTCGTCTCCTCAATCAGGCTGAGCACATCCCCCTGACCGAGAATGCGATTGGCGATCCGGTCGGGGTGAAACACCTCCAGTTTGTCGGACTTCTCGCCAATCCCCAGAAACTTGATCGGCCGGCCGGTGACCTGGCGAACCGAAAGCGCCGCCCCACCCCGTGCATCCCCGTCCACCTTGGTGAGCACCACCCCGGACAAAGGAACGGCTTCGGCAAAGGCCTTGGCGGTGTTGGCGGCATCCTGACCCGTCATGCTGTCCACCACGAACAGCGTCTCGGTCGGGCTGACCCGACCGTGGAGGTCGGCGATCTCCGCCATCATCTCGGCATCCACCGTCGTCCGGCCTGCCGTATCGATGACGAGGACGTCGAAGTACTGCCGCTTCGCCTCGGCGAGGGCTGCCAACGCGATATCGGCGGGTTTCTCGCCGACTGACGATGGAAAGCACTCAACCCCCACCTGTCCCGCCACGATGCGCAGCTGCTCGATCGCCGCCGGCCGATACACGTCACAGGACACCACCATCACCTTCTTCTTGTCCTGCTCCTTCAGCCGGCGCGCCAGCTTGCCGGTCGTGGTGGTCTTGCCCGACCCCTGCAGCCCCGCCATGAGGATCACCACTGGAGGTTGCGCACGCAGATTCAGCGGCTCGGTGACGCCTCCCAGGGTCTCGGTCAGCGCCTGCTGAACGATCTTGAGAAACTGCTGGCCTGGCGTCAGGCTCTGCGTCACTTCGACACCGAGCGCGCGCGTTTTCACCTGCTCCACGAACTGCCGCACCACCGGCAGCGCCACATCCGCCTCGAGCAGTGCCATGCGGAGCTCGCGGCTGGCGGCATTGACCTGGTCTTCGGTCAGGCGCCCCTGACCGCGCAGGGCGTCCAGCACGCCGGACAGACGTTGGCTCAGCGATTCAAACACAGTGCAGTCCCATCAACGGAAGAGTCGCCAGTTTACTCGCTGTCATCGGTCGACTCCGCCGCCGATGGCGGCCCGAAACGCACCGAAACCGATACTGGCCCAGACGGCAGCCCATCGAGACGATAGGTAAAGGCCTTGCCCTGCTGCACCAGTGGAAACAGCCCACCGACAGCGCCCAGGCTGATGCGATCACCTTCATGCAACTGCAGACCCTCCCGCCGCAACTCGGCCACCAACCACAGCACCACACGCAGGGGATGCCCCATGAGCGTGGCCGTCGGCGCGGCCTGAACCTGTCGACCGTTCTCGTCAATCAGCAAGGTCTGTGCGTCCGCAAGTGCCTGCAGGAAGACCGGGTCGGTCTGCATCGGCACCCCTGGCCCCATGACCAGGCGCGTTGCCCCGATATTGAGGGCCACCAGACCGGTGCCGGTCACCACCGCGTCCGCTGTGAAAGGAATAGCCGGCAGTTCGATCAGGGGATGCACGCTGGCGAGGTGAGCCGCCACTTCTTCAATCGTAGTGGCCCGGTTGATGGCTTCGTCGGCCACCACCACCAGCAAATCCGGCTCCAGCAACGGACGGTGCCCGTAGTCCGCCGGAACCGTTGCGCCATCTTCCACGAACATGTCCGCCAGCAGTACGCCAAAGGCCGGTTGATCGATCTGGAACTGGAGCTGCCCAGCCGGACCGGTAAACCCCACCTTGTACCCCACCGGCGGCCCGAAGCGGCGCTGCAACGCCTCGACATAGGTGCGCTGGGCACAGTAGGCCTCCTTGAGGGTGAGCGGCGCCTGCGGCAGTCGCACGGTGTCGTGCGGATAGCGCGCGGCCCAGATCCCGGTCGTAACCGCATCCGGACACTCGGCAGCGGCGGCAGGCGATCCCAACATTGCCGCCCACATCACCCCCATGGCCAGTCCGCGTTTCATCATGATGTGAATCCTGTTCGTGTTAGGTCGCGCACGCTGAGCCGCGTGCACCCGTCATCCCAGCCATTGGGCCCCGGCCATGCCGATCGCGAAACCCAGCACGGCGCCCAACGGCGGCCAGCCCCGTCGCCGCATCGGCACCCGCGGCGCAATATCCTGAAACAGCAGGTACAACACACCGCCACCCGCAAACGTCATGATGCCCGCAGTGACATGTGGCGCATCCTGTAACAACTGATGACCGGCGAATGCCGCCAGCGGGCCGAGGGTACTCAGGGCCAATAGCAAACCGAGACAGGTCAGCGGCCCGCTCCCGGAGCCGCGCTGCTCATGAAAGGCGTTGAAACCCTCCGGCAGGTTCTGCGCACCAATGAACAGTGCCAGCAGCAAGCCCAACTGCGGATCGACAGAGAAGGTCGCCCCCAGCGACAGCGCCTCGGGCACATAGTCCATCAGCATTGCCAGCAGTTGCGCACGCGGCCCCGCCTGTCGCGAGAGCTGCCAGTCGATCACGGCAAAGGCTGCACCACCGCAAAGGAACACTGACAGCAAAACGCCCGCAGGCAATACGGCCATGCCTTCGGGCAGCAGTGCGAAGACGACAGCTGCCAGCAGCAATCCACCGCCCAGGGCCACCACCGCATGCATCAAGGCACGGCCCTGTCGGCCATGCGGCGCCCCCAGGCGCCAAGCCAGCGCACCTCCCAATACGGCGGTCAATCCAGCACACCACGAGAGCAACAGCATCGTGGACAGCGCGGTGTTCATGGGAGCACCGTCACGGCTCCGCCCGGCGGCGGCGATCAGCCCAGGTCGGCCTTGTGCTGAATGATGCGGCTGGCGATGCCGTAGGCCAGTGCCTCATCCGCGTTCATCCAATAGTCGCGCTCGATGTCCAGCATCACCGTTTCCAGCGGCTTGCCGGTCTGGCGAGCGATCACCCGCGCCAGACGCTCGCGGATACGAAGGATTTCTTTGGCCTGGATGGCAATGTCGGTGGCCTGACCGCGCCCACCACCCGCAGGCTGGTGGATCATGAACCGCGTATTGGGCAGGCACACCCGGCGTTCCTTCGGCGGTGCCAGGAAGATATGAGCGCCGGCACTGGCCACCCACCCGGTGCCGACCGTGGTCACCGGTGCCTCAATGAAACCGATCATGTCGTGAATGGCATCACCGGATTCAACGTGTCCGCCGGGCGAGGAGATCAGCATGGTGATCGGCGCCTTGGACTCCTCCGACAGCGCCAACAGCCGCCGGCAGGTGGCCTGCGCCATCAGGTCGTTGATCTGCCCGAACACCATGACGAAGCGCGACTTGAACGCAAACTGCTCTTCAAGGCGGCTGACAAGCTCCGGCAACTGAATGCGGTCATCTTGCTCGGAAAGGCGAAGGGTCATCGTGAGGTCCTGTCGAAAGGTCGAATGAGGTCTGGCCGATATTGTAGGGCCTTCCCCAACGGGTACGCGGTTCAGCGGATCTCGCCCGTCCCGGCAAGATCGACCGTGATCCCCGCAGCTCCCCCGGTCAGCTGCGCGCGCAGGTCGTCCGGAAGCGGTTGCTTGCGATGATCTCCGGCGCTGACCAGCACATAGGTGATCTCCGAGACCGCCACCGCACGCTCATCCGGCCAACCCCGGATATCCACGTGCAACGTGAACGAGGTATTGCCGAGTCTGAGCGGCCGAACCCGCAGGGCGAGCACCTCGTCGAAACGGGCCGGCCCGCTCCAGTCCGTGGCCAGACGGACCACCTGCGTATCAAGCCCCCGCGCCAGCAACGTGGCGTAGCCCCCCAGCAAGGCCCGCATGAACTCGGTCATTGCCAGGTCGACGTAGTCACCATAGCGCGCATTGAAGACCACGCCTTGGGCATCACACTCGGCGTAGCGGACCCGCAGCAGGACGCGAAAATCGGGGACCATAAAGGCGTCAGAAGTCCGAGTACCGTCGGCGACGTGTGCTGCGTCCCAGCCACGGCAACACCAGCCCGCCAAGCACGCCCGCACCGATCAGACCGGCGGCGGTGAGCATGTTCTTGCGGCGTGACTTCTGCTCACTGTAGCGCTGCACCACCTCGGCATTGTCACGTTCGAGCTCGGCGATACGTGCGCGCAGCGCAGCGTTGTCTTCAGCGAGCTCTGCGGCCGGCTTGAGCGCGGCCAGCTCGTCGCTGACATCGGTCAGTGTGGCCTGAAGGGTCTTGGCCTCGGCTTCGGAGGCCTCGAGCGCGGACTCCACCGCGGCCAGGCGCGTCGCCGCCGCCGGCGTTTCCGTCAGAAACCGGGCGGTGACCCAGCCTTCGGTACCGCTCGCGGTACGGATGCGCGCAAAACTTTCGGGGCCCATCGACTCGATCAGGGTGACCTCGTCACCACTGCGGACCACGCCGAGATAGTCGGCATTGTTGCTGGGCCCGGCGCGGACGGTTACCGCGATCTCATCATCAATGTAGCGTTGGGATTCGGCAGTCGCGACGGTGGCTGCCAGCGCCAGCAGCGGCGCCAGGGTCAGTGCAGTACGTTTCATGGTGGCGCGAGTCTACCAAGCCAAACCGGAACCGGCCGGCTCGGCCGAATCACGGCAGCCGTCCGGGGCCTGGAAACACTGCCGCTGTCGCTGTCGTGTCAACAGGCCCAGAGCGGCAGAAACCCGCCGGGCGAGGCAACGTCGTTTCGAGGCAGGTTGGGGGTTGGTTTGAGCTCAGCAGCGGGCTCTATTGGCCGAAGTGCGGGGCGGAACACCACACTAGGGAGCGCCCCCGACCGCGGCGGCCAGTCCGATCATGTAGAGACCACTGAGCAGCCCGATCACGAACACCGCCGAGCGCAGTACAGCCATGTTGGCGATGTAGAACGCCGCATGCGCCAGACGGGTGAGCACGAAAACCATCGCAGCGATGGCGGAACGCTCGGCATCGGCGCCCGCACTGTGGGCCACGAACACCACGGCGGTAAAGAAGATCAGGGCTTCCCACGCATTCTGCTGCGCAGCCCAGACCCGCGCGCCGGCGCCCTCGAGCTTGGCCGCCTGCAAACGCGGGTGCTGATTGTCCATCACACCGAACTGGCGACGACGATAGGCCCCTCCCATGCCGGCGAGACCAAACGGCATCAGCGCCACCATCACCAGGCACCACAAGGGAATCGTCATCGTTCTCTGCTCCACTCCAGTCCAATCCGGAGCGTAGCCGATGCACCCTGTTCCGCGCGACGGGGGACGCGAACATGGGAGAATGCGGACCTGTCAGAACGGTCTTTGCCGATGCTCCGAATCACCGAACTCTCACTCCCGATCGAGCATCCCGAGGACGCGCTGCGCCAGGCCGTACTTCAGCGGCTCGCGATACCCGAACACGACCTGCTGGCACTCCACATCTTCCGTCGCGGCTACGACGCCCGGCGCAAGCACGATGGCCTGCGATTCGTCTACACGGTGGACTGCGAGCTCCGCGACGAAATCACGGTACAGGCTCGCCACGCCGGCGACCGCCAGATCGGCGCAACACCCGATACCCGGTACCACCCGGTGGCGCAGGCTCCGGCTGGCAACACGGCGCGACCGGTGGTGGTGGGGTTCGGTCCCTGCGGAATCTTTGCCGCGCTGTTGTTGGCGCAGATGGGGTTCCGACCCCTTGTACTGGAACGCGGCAAGCCGGTCCGTGAGCGTACCCAGGACACCTGGGGACTGTGGCGTCGCGGCACGCTCAATCCGGGCTCGAACGTCCAGTTCGGCGAGGGCGGTGCGGGCCTGTTCAGCGACGGCAAACTGTACAGTCAGGTGAAGGATCCCCGCTTCTATGGCCGCAAGGTGCTGCAGGAACTGGTGGCTGCCGGCGCGCCCGAGGAGATCCTCTACGTCAGCAAGCCGCATGTCGGGACGTTCCGCCTCACGGGGGTCGTGACCCGTATTCGTGAAACCATCGAATCACTGGGCGGCGAAGTCCGCTTCGATCAGCAGGTCGTCGACCTGCTGATCGACAACGGTGCAGTCCGGGGCGTCGGCCTCGCCGACGGCCGCCAGCTGCATAGCGAGCATGTTGTCCTCAGTGTCGGCCACAGTGCGCGCGACACCTTCCGCATGCTGCACCGACTGGGTGTCTTCATGGAGGCCAAGCCCTTCTCGGTGGGTTTTCGCATCGAGCACCCCCAGTCGATCATCGACCGCGCCCGCCTGGGCGCCTATGCCGGGCATCCCCTGCTGGGCGCCGCGGACTACAAGCTGGTTCACCACGCCAGCAATGCCCGCTCGGTGTACAGCTTCTGCATGTGCCCCGGCGGCACCGTGGTGGCCGCCACTTCGGAACCCGACCGAGTCGTCACCAATGGCATGAGTCAGTACTCACGCAACGAGCGCAACGCCAACGCGGGTATCGTCGTGGGCGTCGCACCGACGGACTTCCCGGGCGGTGCGGACGCCGGCCCGCTGGCGGGCATCGCCTTCCAGGAAATGCTGGAGTCACGGGCCTTTGACCTGGGCGGACGCAACTACCATGCACCTGCTCAACGGGTCGGCGATTTCCTCGCTGGACGCGCCACGACCTCACTGGGCGCGGTGCAGCCCAGCTACACGCCGGGCGTGAATCTGTGCGACCTCGGCGATGCCCTCCCCGGCTACGCCATCTCCGCCCTTCGGGAAGCCCTGCCCGTGTTCGACCGGCAGATCCGTGGCTTCGCCATGGATGACGCCATGCTCACGGCGGTCGAGACCCGCACCTCCTCCCCGTTGCGCATCCGTCGTGACGCCGGCTATCAAAGCCTGAACACGCCTGGGCTCTACCCTGCAGGCGAAGGCGCGGGCTACGCAGGCGGCATTCTCTCGGCGGCAATCGACGGCATCCGTGTGGCGGAAGCCGTCGCGGTGGCGATGCAGGGGGGACTGCCGGAGGCGGCTTGAGATACCCGGTCGCCCCCCGGATGATAGGACCATGAGCGAACCATCATCCGACGCCGCCGCTGACACTGAACGCATCAGCTATCAGACTTTTGGCGAAAACTTCATCCGCTACCTGGTAACCGTGCCGCGTCTGCGTGGCGAGATCGAGGATGCACTGAAAGCCACCGTTGAGGGCTCCACCGCAGCCCTGCCCAAGGATCTGCTGGTGGCGGACTACCAGTTCCAGCCGCGCGACCTGTTCATCGATCATCGCCAGCAGGACGCCGCCGAAGTCGGGTTCACGCTGAAACTGACGGGCCTGCTGGCCCTGACACTGCGCCTGATGGGCATATCCGCGCGCGCACCCATGGAGGTGGAAATCCGCGTCGACGTCGATGTGCAGACTTTCGCCCCCTTGATCATCCGCCTGTTGCCGCATCGGGTAACCGGCAAGTCGATCCGGGTGAACGCGGCGATGCCGTCCGAGCTGAGGGCGCTGCCGACGGCCCTGCTTGACCGCCTCAACCCCCTGGTACTGGCGGTGCGCGAAAGCATCGTGCGGGAGGTCAACGCACAACTGGCCCGTCCCGAACTGCAGGCCCTGGCAACAATCGATGTCCTCAAGCTGGCGGGCGCCGCCATGGAGGCGCGAAACTGACCTTCGGTCAGCGCCGACGCAGTCGCAAGGCAATGCGGCCCAGAAAGGCGGTCTGGCTCGCCAGATACCCCTGGTACTTCGGCAAGGCGTCGGCGACATCGGCCTGCCGGCGGTGGTAGAAGACATGCAAGGCGGGCGCGGGAATGCGCTCCAGCTGCCGGATGTTGAGGCTGGGCACCACGATCAGCTTCGGCATCAGTGGCAGCTTGATGTACTCCACAGCCGGTTTGCCACACGCCCGGCAGACACCACGCTGCACCGCCGGTGGCGGGCGGAAGGTTCGATAGTCGACGGAAGCCTCGTCCGGCAAGGCGACATCGTCGGCATGGAACACTGTGATGTCGGCAAAGGGTGCCTGGTTGAACGACTGGCAGATGGTGCAGTGGCAATAGCCACGCAACAGCGGCGCGCCATGGATGGTGTACTCGACTGCTCCGCACGGGCACCCGCAAACCAACCCCGCGTCGGCGGACAATGAGGAAGAGGACAGGGTCATCGGCGCTCCGGGTCGCTCGGTTGGGCACCGAGTATGCCGAATCACCCCACCGGCTCACCAATGCCGCGGCATGTAGCGGCAAACCGTGTCGTAGTAGTCGAGGATGCGATCGTAGGCGCGTTGCACCGCGATCGCGTCCAGCGCCGAGACCCGCAGGGGCACAGTTGCTGCCTGCCCTTCGGCGCCGGCGAGCGGCGTCGTCATGGCGCGAACGAAATCGCTGAACTCCTCACGCAGCTCATACGGCAGGTCATCGGCAGGATCGAGGTGCACCAGATGGCCGATCAGTGCCTCGATCAGGCGCTCGCGTGGCGCCGCGGTGCCGGTCAGCACCTGCACCGCGAGGTGAAGCTTCTCCCACCCGCGGCTGAATCCGGCAGAGGGGGCGCCCGGTGGATATCGCCTGTCACCGGCGCTCATGCCACGCCCGCTCCCGCAACCCGCCGCCAGTCTGCCCTGCTTCCCATGCCACCTGTCTGCCTCCCTGGCCTGCCACCGCCGACGCAAGCGTCCGCGACGAGAATCTGACAATGAACGGGCGACAGTCTGCCCCAGCCAGCGTGCGGCGGGATCACCTTCGCGCACCCAGGGGCTACCGTCTGTCGCCTCACGCGCGCCATGACGCCGGCACCGACCGCGCACGCTGCCGGGCATCGACGCGGGATTGTGAGGCCTTACTGCAATCAATTATTATTATCGTCTGCTTGCTTCCCGCCGCCACCACGTGAGCCCCGACGCCCCCGACGCCGACCTGCCCGGACACTGGCACCGCCTGCGCGCCCTGGTGCAGCGGGAGACCGGCTGTGAGGCTGCGGCAGCTGATGCCGTCCAGGAAGCCTATCTGCGATGGTTCGCCAAACCTGATCGCGCCGACGTCGAAAACCCCGGTGGCTACCTCTATCAAGCCGCCCTGAACATCGCACGGACGCTGCGCACACGGTCGGGGCGTGAACAGGCGGCGCTGCGTCTGCTGGCGGTGGACGAGACCACCGTCGCGGATGACCGCAGTCCCGAACGGGCCTGCCTCGACGAACAGAAGCTGCGCGACGTCATGCGACGGATCGACCAGCTCCCTCCACGGTGCCGGGAAGTCTTCGTTCTGTACCGCTTTCACGGCATCGACCAGGGTGAGATCGCACGCCGCCTCGGCATCTCGCGGAACATGGTCGAACGCCACGTCATTCGCGCCATGCGCGACTGCAGGGATACCCTGCGAGACGACGGCTAGCCACGACCCGCCCATCCGCCATCGTAGCCATGGACGCCACGAAAGCCCCGACATGCCGACACCGGCCCCTGGATGACCAGGCCTTGCGCTGGTTCATGGCTCGGCGCGCCCCTCGGCGCTCGGCCGCCGACCGCGCCCGGGTCGAGCGGGCATTCAGGCGCTGGCAATCGGCTGATACCCAGCGGGTCGCCGCCTATCAGCGCTGCGTCAAAGACTGGCAGACGCTGAGCCCGCTGGCCCATCGCTATCTGCCGCCTCCGTCCCCGGCGCTGCGTCCGCGCAGACGTCAATATTGGGCACTGGCCGCCTGCCTCGCCGTGGCCGCCCTCGCCGGCGTGATCGGGCTTCAGTGGGATCCCCCGACAACCGACTGGCAAATTGACAGTCGCCACGCCGCCATTGCCCGGCTCCCTCTGGAGGATGGCAGCGAGCTGGCGGTCGATCGGCGCAGTGCACTCGACATCCGCTTCGACACCCGTCGTCGCGCCGTGCAGATGCACCGGGGCAGCGTGTACTTCGATGTTGCCCACGACGCGGCACGCGCGTTCGAGGTGGAGACGCCGCAGGGCACGGTGCGGGTCCTGGGCACCGCCTTCGAGGTCGAAACAGGACCCCGGGGGCTGCGCGTGATGGTGGCGCGCGGTCAGGTACACGTTACCCATACCGGCGGAACCCATGCCCTGGCAGCGGGCGACCGATTGACGCTGTCGCCCCGTGGTCAGGCCATTGTCGATAGCGTACCGGTCGAGCGCGTCGCGGACTGGCGCGACGGCCGCGTGCAGTTTGTGGACACCCCGTTGGACGACGTGGTGCGGGTGCTGTCTCGTCATCTTGCGGATGATCGGATTCACCTGGATCCGGCGGTCGCATCATTGGCCGTCACGCTATCGGTCCAGCTGGTCGACAGCCGGCGCAGCCTGACAGCGCTTGCCTCCGCCCTGCCCGTACGGGTCTACACCCTGTCCGACGGTCTGCATATCGCCCCTCGCTGAAGCGTTCGGCGCAAGGGAAATCATCGCAAAATCAATCGATAATAAAAATAATTCTCATTCGATATCAGGATGAGCGCCCCTGCGCAGTCTCTGGAAGTACATCACTGCCGATCGCTATCAAGGGACGTTCCACCCATGCTTTCCCGCCCGTTGCATGTATTGGCGCCGCTGGCGCTGGCCGCTGTTCTCCCGCTTTCCCTGCCAGGCCTGGCACTCGCCGCCAGCGAGGAACGCACTGCCGCGCTGACCGTTCCTGCTCAGCCGCTGGATCAGGCGCTGCTGGCACTTGCCCAGCAAGCGGAGCTGACGGTCATTCTCGACCCCACCCTGGTTGAAGGTCGCACGGCACCGGCGCTCAACGGCGAGCTGGCTGTTGGCGACGCCTTCCGAACGCTGTTGACAGGCAGCGGCCTGACTGCGCGTTTCGACGGCTCGGTCGTCACCATCGTCGCCGTCGAGACCCCGTCGGCGACAGGGCCAGACACGAGCCCGGAGGGGGAGCGCCTGGCACCGGTGGTGGTGACGGCCTCCGGTTTTGAGCAAAGCGTGCTGCGCGCACCCGCGAGCATCACCATCGTCACCCGAGAGGAGCTTGAGCGCCGCCCGATCACCGATGTCACCGATATCATCCGGACCGTTCCCGGGGCTTCCCTCACCAATGGCGAAGGCCGCAATGTCGACATCAGCCTCCGCGGCATGCCTTCAGGCTACACGCTGATCCTCATCGACGGCCGCCGCCAGAACCTCAATGGCATCGCGCGCCAGGGCAACAACAATGTGCGCCAGAGCTTCATCCCACCCCCGTCCGCGATCGAGCGTGTCGAGGTCATTCGGGGACCGATGTCCACCCTCTACGGTGCCGATGCACTCGGCGGGGTGATCAACATCATCACCAAGAAATCGGCCGAGACCTGGGGTGGCGAGATCACCACGGACTACCTCGCGCAGGAAGAATCCCGTTTTGGCGACGCCCGAGGCAGCAGCCTGTTCCTCAATGGCCCGATCATCGGTGAAAAGGTCGGTCTGCAAATCACGGGCCGCCATCAGTACCGTGAAGAGGATCAGGTCCCGCGCGGCCAGCCCCAACGGACCAATCGCAACCTGACAGGTCGCATCTGGATCAATCCGAGCGCAAACCAGGACATCATGCTCGAGACCAGTCAGGAATATTTCAACATGTACGCCATGGTGGCCGGCCGTTCGCCCGGAACCCTGTGGGAGCAGACCACCCGCCGTGAAACCTGGTCGGTTGCACATGCGGGGCGTTGGGCCTTCGGCAAGACGGATATCGCCTTCCAGAAAGAAGACGCCCGCAAGTCGAACATTGAAGCTGACAACTGGATCTACCGTGATCGACGTCAAGCCAAGCTCGGGTTCCAAGGGCACTGCTCCCGTTGCATGGCATTGAGCGTCACCAGCAGCTTGCGCATGACGGCGGTCAGCGCGACCTTGCCCGGGCGACGGTTGTCGTTCACCAGGCGTTCGTAGAAACGCTTCATCACCGGATTGTGCTGAATGGCGCTGCGGGCGGCATTGAAAAGGCTCTGCCGTACGCCAGGGCGCCCATACCCAGTTGGCGCATAGCCAATCCGCTTGCCGCTGTTATGGGTTTGCGGCGCCAGACCGACCAAGGCAGCGATCTGCTTGCCCGAAAGCTGCCCGAGTTCAGGCACCTCGGCCAATAGCGTGGCCGCGGTCTTTGGCCCAATACCGATCATGGTTTGCAATCGCGTCGCGGCCTGGGCCAGGTCCGGCTGCTCGCTCATGTGACGACTGATCTGAGCCTCGACGCTGAGCAGGCTGACCTCCAGCGCGGCCAGCACCGTTTGATGACTGGCGCGTATGGCCGGGGCATCTGCCATGTCCAGACGACAGCGCTCAGCGTGCCGCAATGCGATCAACTGGCGACGACGTACGACGAGCGCGCACAGCGTCTCATCAGCGACGATCGGTATGCGCGGCGGCCGCCGATCCAGTTCTTCGGCCGCAAAGGCTGCCAGCAGCTCGGCATCCAGGGCATCGGTCTTGGCCTTGCGACCGCGGCGCCGGCGGTACGCACTGAACTCGCTTGGGTGAACCACAACCAGGGGAATTCCCCGCGCTTCCAATACACGTCGCAGCACTCGCTCGTAGCCCCCTGTGGGCTCAAATGCCACCAGATTCAGCTCTCCGGTTTCCTCCACCCAGGATTCAATCGCCGGCACCGTGTTCTCCAGCCGGATCGTTCCAGAATCGCCTGCTCGGGCGATATCCAACCAGGCTTTCGAGACGTCCACTCCAACAATGACCTTGCCCATGGCTGCGCTCCACGTCATGCTGAACATTGGTCCGCACGCTGGATTGCTATACGGGCTTCAAGCCCTGACTACCGTACGCGTGTAAGACCGTAACGTCGGCGGCCCCAAGATCCAGCCGGTCTTCAAGACCAACCCCGGATACGGGGTCCGCCGACGTCCCTTGCCAATGACAAGGGAGGCCCATCATGCAATCCCGGATCAAGTCCGGGATGACGGTGAGTACTCCCCTGACGTCATGCCCGACGTGATCGGGCATCCAGACGCCTGCGTCGCCTCAGTTGCCGCGCCGCGCCATGAACGCGATGCGCTCGAACAGGTGTACGTCGGCTTCGTTCTTCAGCAACGCGCCGTACAGCGGCGGCAGGGTCTTCTTGGTGCTGGCGTCGCGCAGCACGGCAGGGTCGATGTCCTCGGCCAGCAGCAGCTTGAGCCAGTCCAGCAACTCGCTGGTGGAAGGCTTCTTCTTCAGGCCGGGCAGTTCGCGCAGGCCGAAGAACACTTCCATCGCTTCCTTCACCAGGTTCTTCTTGAGATCGGGGAAGTGGACATCCACGATCTTCTGCATCGTGTCCTTGTCCGGGAAGCGGATGTAGTGGAAGAAGCAGCGCCGCAGGAAGGCGTCGGGCAGCTCCTTCTCGTTGTTGGAGGTGATCAGGATGATCGGCCGCTGTTTCGCCTTCACCGTCTGCTGCGTCTCGTAGACGTAGAACTCCATCTGGTCGAGCTCGCGCAGCAGGTCGTTGGGAAACTCGATGTCGGCCTTGTCGATTTCGTCGATCAGCAGCACCGGGCGCTTGCCGGACTCGAAGGCCTCCCACAGCTTGCCCTGGATGATGTAGTTGCGGATGTCCTTGACCTTCTCGTCGCCCAGCTGCGAGTCGCGCAGGCGGGAGACCGCGTCGTACTCGTACAGGCCGTGCTGCGCCTTGGTGGTGGACTTGATGGCCCAGTCGATGAACGGCGCGTCCATGGCCTTGGCGATCTCGCGCGCCAGCTGGGTCTTGCCGGTGCCGGGCTCGCCCTTCACCAGCAGCGGCCGCTCCAGGGTCACCGCCGCGTTCACGGCCATCATCAGGTCGTCGGTGGCGACGTAGTTGTCAGTGCCTTCGAAACGCACGAGGGAGTCCTTGAAAAGGGGGTAGAAGTCAGGCCGCCGCAACGACCAGCGGAAGTTCGAAATGTCCGGCCACAATGCCGGCCACGGTGATGTCCTCGTCCAGGGCTTCCCAGCGCAGTGCGAAACCATTCAAACGAAGCTCAACTCCGGCCAGCGCGTCGTCGGTCGCATCGCGCAGACGACGAAACCGCGCGGCGGGAAACCCCACCACACGACCGTCCGTCAACTCGACGAACACCGTGCGACCCTCAACCCAGGCTCGGATTGCGGTCGGTTCGGCGTGCTCTTCGATTGCGCGTTCAGCGGCCATGGAACTCACGATAAGCAGACATGAGGCGATCAAGATGAGCATACACCAGACGCTCGATCTCCCGAATCTGGTGGGCGGCAACGCCCTTGTTGCGCGCCAGACGAACGGGGTTCAACCAGAACTTGCACTCGCCCTCTGGTGTCGCCACGTGGATATGGGCGGGCTCGCCACGCTCGTCCGAATAAAAATGGAACCGTAGCGGGCCAATTCGCAGAACCGTCGGCATCACCCCGCCGCGCGGGATTCCAGCACCGCAACGGCCGGCAGTTTCTTGCCTTCCAGGAACTCCAGGAAGGCACCGCCGCCGGTGGAGATGTAGCTGATGCCGTCCGCCACACCGAATTTGTCGATGGCGGCGAGGGTGTCACCGCCACCCGCCAGGGAGAACGCAGAGCTTCCAGCAATGGCATCGGCGATGGCCTTGGTGCCGGCGGCGAAGCTGTCGTACTCGAACACCCCGACCGGGCCATTCCAGACGATGGTGCCGCAGTCCTTGAGCAGGCCGGCCAGCTTGGCGCGGGTACGCGGGCCGATGTCGAGGATCATCTCGTCGGCTTCCACTTCGTCGGCGAGGCGCACTTCGGCATGGGCCTCGTTGCTGAACTCGGGGGCCACCACCACGTCCTCGGGCAGCGGAATGTCGCCGCCGCGGCTGCGGATCTTGTCGAGAATGGCACGCGCGGTATCGAGCATGTCCGGCTCGTGCAGGCTCTTGCCCACCGGCTTGCCGGCGGCGGCGAGGAAGGTGTTGGCGATACCGCCGCCAATGATGAGCTGGTCGGCAACGTCGGCCAGGCTGTTGAGCAGATCCAGCTTGGTGGACACCTTGGAGCCGCCGACGATCACCGCCAGGGGCTTCCTCGGCGTCGCCAGGGCCTTGCCCAGGGCATCCAGTTCGGCGGCCAGCAGCGGGCCGGCGCAGGCCGCGGGTGCAAAGCGCGCCACCCCGTGGGTGGAGCACTCTGCGCGATGCGCGGTGCCGAAGGCGTCCATGACGTACACATCGCACAGCGCCGCCATGCGCTGGGCGAGGGCCTCGTCATCGGCCTTCTCTCCGACCAGGAAGCGGGTGTTCTCACCGAGGGCGATCTGGCCGGGCGCCAGTTGCACGCCCTCGATCCAGTTGCTGATCAGGGGCACGGTGCGTCCCAGTGCTTCCGACAACCAGGCCGCCACCAGCGTCAGCGAATGTTCCGGCTCGAACCGCCCCGCCTTGGGCCGTCCCAGATGCGACACCACCAGCACGGAAGCCCCTTTTTCCAGCGCCAGCTTCAAGGTCGGCAGGCTGGCACGCAGGCGCGCATCGGAGGCGATACGGCCGCTGGAGATGGGCACGTTCAGGTCCTGGCGAATCAGCACGCGCTTGCCGGCGAGGTCGAGGTCGGACATTTTCAGGACGTTCACTTCGTTCACTCCGTGACTGGTGGCTGGTGACTGGTGACTGGTGGCTGGTGACTGGTGACTGGTGACTGGTGACTGGTGACTGGTGACTGGTGACTCGACGATGGTCACGTGGTCGACAAACGTGTGTAGAGCTTGTTGAGGCGGGCAAACAGGCGATTGATCACCTCCTCAGGCAGCCCGGAACGCGCACAGAACCCCAACTCGACTGCGATGAGCAACTGCGTCTCCGCTTCGGCCAGCGATCCACGCGCCATGCTGACAAAGCGTGCGAAGTCCTTCCGGGACGCTCGCGCGGCGCCTTCAGCAATATTCGACGGCACACTGACAGCAGCTCGCCGAAGTTGCGCCGTCAGCCCGAAGCGCTCGTCCGCAGGGAACCCCTGCGTCAACGCGTAGACCGCTTTGACCAGTGCAACGCCATCGCGCCAGACGTCGAGATCGTGATGCGTTTTCATTGCCGCCCACGAGTCACGTGTCACCAGTCACGTGTCACATCGTGCGCTTCAGCGCGCGATCACCCGCACCATCTCCAGACACTTGTTGGAGTAGCCCCACTCGTTGTCGTACCAGCTCACCAGCTTGACGAAGGTGCTGTCGAGCTGGATGCCGGCGTCGGCGTCGAAGATGGAAGTGCGGGCATCACCGCGGAAGTCGGTAGCCACCACCTTGTCTTCGGTGTAGCCGAGGATGCCCTTGAGGGCGCCTTCGCTCTGGGCCTTCATTTCTGCGCAGATCTCGGCGTAGGTGGCGGGCTTCTCGAGCTCGGCGGTGAGGTCCACCACGGAGACGTCGGAGGTGGGCACACGGAAGGACATGCCGGTGAGCTTCTTGTTCAGCTCGGGGATGACCACACCCACGGCCTTGGCGGCGCCGGTGGAGGACGGGATGATGTTCTCGAGAATGCCGCGACCGCCGCGCCAGTCCTTCTGGCTCGGGCCGTCCACGGTCTTCTGGGTGGCGGTGGCGGCGTGCACGGTGGTCATCAGGCCGCGCTTGATGCCCCACTTGTCGTTGATCACCTTGGCCAGCGGCGCCAGACAGTTGGTGGTGCAGGAGGCGTTGGAGACGATGGCCTGCCCGGCGTAGGTCTGGTGGTTGACGCCGTAAACGAACATCGGCGTGTCGTCCTTGGACGGCGCCGACATGATCACCTTCTTGGCGCCGGCCGCGAGGTGCTTCTCGGCGCTGGCCTTGTCGAGGAACAGACCGGTGGACTCGATCACGATGTCGGCACCGACGGCATCCCACTTCAGGGCGGCCGGGTCGCGCTCCTGGGTCAGGCGGATCTTCTTGCCGTTGACGATCAGGTTGCCGCCATCGACCGAAACCTCACCCTCGAAGCGCCCGTGCACGGAGTCGTAGCGCAGCATGTAGGCCAGGTAGTCCGGCTCCAGCAGATCGTTGATGCCGACGATCTCGATGTCGTTGCCGAAGTTCTGCACTGCGGCGCGCAGCACGTTGCGGCCGATACGACCAAAGCCATTGATCCCCACCTTGACTGCCATTGCGACTTCCTCTGCTCGGGTGCGCAGACCGCGCACCGTGTGGATGACCAAGGTGCGAACAGGACGCACCCTGTTGAAAATGGAGCGATATTTTACGCCAAGAGGGCCTTGGCCCGGGTGTACACCGCGTCAGCGGTCAGTCCGAGGTAGTCCAGCACGGCCGCGGCGGGTGCCGATTCGCCAAAGCGATCCACCCCGACCACGTCGCCATCCAGGCCCACGAAAGCACGCCAGTACACGGAAACCCCGGCCTCCACGGCCAGGCGCTTGCGCTGGGCAGCGGGCAGGACCGACTCGCGGTAGGCGGCATCCTGCGCCATGAACACCTCGGCACAGGGCATCGACACCACGCGCACCCCCTGCCCTTCGTCGGCCAGCTTGCGGGCCACCGCCATGGCGACCTGCACTTCCGAGCCGGTGGCAATCAGGATCAGCGCCGGCGTGCCCGATTCGAACAGTACGTAGCCCCCGCGCCGCACCTGGGCACCGCTGGCATCGGCATGCGCCTGCGGCGGCAGGTTCTGCCGGGTCAGCGCCAGTGCGCTGGGGCCGTCCTTGCGCTCGATGGCGGCCTGCCAGGCCACGGCGGTCTCGAAGGCATCGGCCGGACGCCAGACGTCGAGCTGGGGAATCAGTCGCAGCGCCGCCACATGCTCCACCGACTGGTGGGTGGGGCCGTCCTCGCCCAGGGCCACCGAGTCATGGGTGTAGACGAAGATGCTGCGTTTCTTCATCAGCGCGGCCATACGCACCGCGTTGCGGGCGTAATCGCTGAAGGTGAGGAAGGTGGCGCCGAAGGGAATCAACCCGCCGTGCAGCGCGATGCCGTTCATCATCGCCGACATGCCGAACTCGCGGACGCCGTAGTTGACGTAGTTGCCGCTGAGCGCACCGTGGCGCACCGGGGCGTGGCCCTTGAAGTCGGTACCGTTGGACTCCGACAGGTCGGCCGAGCCGCCCAGCAGTTCCGGCAGCCGCGCGGCCAGCAGGTCCAGCGCCGCCTTGCTGCTCTTGCGGGTGGCCATCGGCTTGTCGGCGGCCAGCGCCTGCGCCAGCAGGGTCTGCACGGTGTCCGCCCAATCGGCCGGCAGCTCGCCGGCCATGCGGCGCTCGAACTCGGCCGCCAGCGCCGGATGGGCGTTGCGGTAGGCCTGGAAACGGCCATTCCATTCGTCCTGGGCGGCGGCGCCCTTGGCGCGCGCGTCCCAGCCGGCCCGGATGTCATCGGGAATCTCGAAGGGCGCATGCGGCCAACCCAGCTGCTCACGGGTGAGGGCGATTTCGTCGGCCCCCAGCGGCGCGCCGTGGCAGGACTCCTTGCCCTGCTTGTTGGGGCTGCCATAGCCGATGACGGTCTTGCAGCAGATCAGCGTCGGGCGATCCTGCGAGCTGCGCGCGGTGTTGAGCGCCGTGGCGATCTCGGCCGGGTCGTGACCGTTGACGTTACGGATGACCTGCCAGCCATAGGCCTCGAACCGGGCCGGGGTGTCGTCGCCGAACCAGGGGCCGACCTCCCCGTCGATGGAGATGTTGTTGTCATCGTAGAAGGCGATCAGCTTGCCCAGGCCCAAGGTGCCGGCCAGCGAGCAGGTCTCGTGGCTGATGCCCTCCATCAGGCAGCCGTCGCCGAGGAAGGCATAGGTGAAGTGGTCAACGATGCGATGCCCGTCCTGATTGAACCGGCTGGCCAACACCGCTTCGGCCAGCGCCATGCCGACCGCATTGGAGATGCCCTGCCCCAGCGGCCCGGTGGTGGTTTCCACACCCGGGGTGATGTCCACTTCGGGGTGGCCCGGCGTCTTCGAGTGCAGCTGACGGAAGTTCTTCAGCTCCTCCAACGGCAGGTCATAGCCGCTCAGGTGCAGCAGCGCATACAGCAGCATGGAGCCGTGGCCGTTGGACAGCACGAAGCGGTCGCGATCCACCCAGGCCGGGTCGGCCGGGTTGTGGCGCAGCGCGTCGTTCCACAGCACTTCGGCAATGTCGGCCATACCCATCGGGGCGCCGGGATGGCCGGAATTGGCTTTCTGGACGGCATCCATGGCCAGGGCACGAACAGCATTGGCCAGCGCGAGGCGGGTCGGCATTACAGTCACCGGGGGCTTGCAGGAGGGGGCGGTATTGTCCGGGTTTGCCCCCCGCTGGGCAAGAAACGCCGGGCCTACCAGGGAATCCGCTGGCCGTCCCAGGCCAGGCAGGCGCCGCGGTCTTCGGGGGTCAACCGGTCCACCACGTCGAGCAGCTGGCCGGCTGCCCGCGCGGGGCTGAACAACCGCGCCGCCGGCACGTTGCCTTGAAAGGGCCGCGACAACCCGGTATCGACCGTGCCCGGATGCAGGGTGCAGCAGATCAGGGCGGGCGAGCGGCGCGCCGCCTCGATGGCCAGCGTATGAATCAGCTGGTTCTGCGCCGCCTTGGCGGCACGGTAGGCGTACCAGCCCCCGAGCCGGTTATCGCCGATGGACCCCACCCGCGCCGAAAGGCTGGCAAAGACGGCCGCTTCGCCATGCTGCAGCAGGGGCACGAACGCCCGCGCCGCAAGGATGGGCCCGAAGGCGTTGACGCTGAAGCTGTGCCTCAGGGCCTCGGCACGGACATCCTCCAGCCGCCGCTCGGGCCGCAGCCCGGGCGCGCTCAACAGCCCCGGGGTGTGCATCACCAGCGACACGGTGCCCCCCGCGGCGGCCACGGTGGCGGCGGCGCTCGCCAGGCTGTCCTCGCAGGTCACATCGACCGCGAGCGGCACCACGCCAACGTCCGCGGACTGCGACGGTGGCTGCCGGCAGCCGGCCCAGACACGCCCGGCGCCGCGGGCACGCAGGGCCGCCACCAGCGCCTCGCCGATGCCGCGGGAAGCGCCGATGACCACCGCCTGGAAGCCTTTCGGAAAGCGCTGCACACTCCCTCCACATGGATGAGCAACAGGTGATCGACGTCAAAGTAAGCCCGGGCGCGCGCCGGGATGCCATCTGTGAATGGCTGGGCGATACGTTGAAGCTGCGGGTACGGGCCGCGCCCGAGCGGGGCAAGGCCAACGCCGCGGTGATACGGCTGCTGGCCACGCACCTGGGGCTGCCGCAACACCAGGTGACGGTGCTGAGCGGGCATGCCGACCGCCGCAAGCGCATTGCCATCCGCGGCCTGGCCGCCGCGGCACTGGCCGAGCGGCTGCCACACCGCTAGGGCCTGTTTCCGTCGCAGCGACGGCCATAGACTTAGGCCCTAGCCCACTGAACCGGCGGCTTCGCACCCGAGAGGAAGGCGCAACGCCGCATGCCCGACAATCGGGTGGTACCCCTGCGTCGCGTCGGTCGCCATCGTGTTAACAAGCCCTGGGACTCGTACACTGAGCGGCCCTCAGTCCGGTTGGTCGTCATGTCCGTTGTCACCGTTCCCGTCGATGCCCTGCGCGCCGAGCGCGCGGAAACCGTCGATCTCAACAAGCTGAACAAGCGCCTGCGGCGGCAGGTGGGCCAGGCGATCATGGACTACAACATGATCGTCGAGGGCGACCGCGTCATGGTCTGCCTGTCCGGCGGCAAGGACAGTTACACCCTGCTCGATATCCTGCTGCAGCTGCAGGCCAAGGCGCCGGTGCGCTTCGAGCTGGTAGCGGTCAACCTGGACCAGAAGCAGCCCGACTTTCCCGAGCACGTGCTGCCCGCGTACCTGCGTGAGCTCGGGGTGCCGTTCCATATCCTGGAGCAGGACACCTACTCCGTGGTGAAGCGCGTCATTCCGGAAGGCAAGACGATGTGCTCGCTGTGCTCGCGCCTGCGGCGTGGTGCGCTGTACCGCTATGCCGAAGAGCAGGGCTTCACCAAGATCGCGCTGGGGCATCACAAGGACGACATCGTCGCCACCTTCCTGCTCAACCTGTTCCACGGCGGCAAACTGGCGGCGATGCCGCCCAAGCTGCAAAGCGATGATGGCCGCAACTGCGTCATCCGCCCGCTCGCCTATGTGCGGGAGCGCGACATCATCCGCTACGCCGAACACCGTCAGTTCCCCATCATTCCCTGCAATCTGTGCGGCTCGCAGGAACAACTGCAGCGAAAGCAGGTCCGTCGGATGATGGATGACTGGGAACGACAGCATGGCAACCGGATCGAGCAGGTGTTCGCGGCGCTCACCAATGTGGCCCCGAGCCAGCTGGCGGACACGCAACTGTTCGACTTTGCCAGCCTGGGCGGCGATGCCCAGGCGGAGGCATCCTGGCTGATGCCGGAGGCCGTGAATCGCTGATGCGGTGGCGGCGCGCCCCGATGTTGCTGTTGCTGGCCGCCGCGAGTCAGCCGCTCGCGCATGCCGACGCCGAGGATTTCGACATCGAGGTCGAGGGGCTCTCGTCGGCGCTGCGCAAGAACGTCGAGGCCCGGCTTTCCATCCTCAAGGCGGTCGAGGCGCAGACCGACGAAAACCCGGTCTCCAACCGACGCTTGCGTGCGCTCAACCGGGTGGCGGAAAAGGACATCGCCAGCGCGCTTCAACCCTACGGATACTACGGGCCGGTGATCACCACCGACTTCGATCCCGATGCCCGCAGGGCCACCTACACCGTCGAAGCCGGCCCCCGGACCGTGGTGCGACGCTTCACCCTGGACTGGGAGGGCGAGGGCACCGATTTCACCCCCCTGCGCAGCATTCCCGAGCGCTTCACCCTGAAGGTGGGCGATCCCCTGCGGCACAAGCGCTACGAGGCCGACAAGTCGCTGCTCACCCAGGCCGCCTTCGAGATGGGGTTTCTCGACGCCCGCTTCACCTCGTCGGTGATGCGGGTATGGGCCGACGAGCAGCAGGCCGACATCGAGTGGCGCTTCGACACCGGGCAGCGCTGGGCCTTCGGCTTCATCACCATCGAGGAGTCAGCGGTGGATGCCGATGTGATCGCCCGCTATCTGCGCATCTACCCGGGCGATCCGTTCTCACCCCAGGCGGTGCTGGACACCCAGTTCGCGCTGAATGATCTGGGCTACTTCGACAAGGTGGAGATCATCCCCGAACGCGAGGCGCAGAGCGATGGCCAGATTCCCCTGCGCATCCACACCACGCCCCGCAAGGGCGCGCTCTACTCCACCGGCATCGGCTATGGCACCGATACCGGCGCGCGGCTGTCGCTGGGCGCCGAGTGGCGCCGTCTCAACCGCCGCGGGCACAAACTGCGTACCGACATCCGGCTGTCCGAGGTGCAGAATCGCCTGATTGCGGAATACCGCATCCCGCTGGGCAACAAGCAGGGTGAGCAGCTGTCGTTCACCGCGGGCTCACTGGATGAGAAATTCGATACCGGCGATACCCTCAAGTACGAGTTCGGGGTCAGCCTGGATCGCACGCCCGGCAGCTGGCAGCGGCGCATGTACCTCAACTTCGAGCACGAAGAGTCGGACCTGGGCGACACCCAGCAGTCCAGTGACCTGCTGATTCCCGGCATTTCCCTCAACCGCAGCAGCCTGGACGACCCCATTCACCCGCGCCGCGGCTGGAGCGTGTTTGTCGACGTGCATGGCGCCAACGCCAACGCACTTTCGACCACCACGTTCCTGCAGACCTCGATGCTGCTGCGTGGCGCCCTACCGCTCTGGGACGGCGCACGGCTGCTGCTGCGCACCGAGCTGGGCGCCAGCTTCAACGACGAGTTCAACGAGCTGCCAGCATCACAGCGGTTCTTTGCCGGTGGTGATCAGAGCGTTCGCGGTTATGGCTACCGCACCATCGGCCCCACCGACGACTCCGGCGAAGTGGTGGGCGGCGAATACCTGACCACCGCCAGCGCCGAGCTTGATCAGACCCTGATCGGGAACTGGGGTGCCGCCCTGTTCTACGACCTCGGTGGTGTCGACAACGACCCTGGGCCCAAGCTGTTGCAAGGCGTGGGCGCCGGCCTGCGCTATCGCGCGCCCATCGGCTTCGTGCAGATCGACGTCGGCTACCCCATCGACCGCCCGGACGACGGGCCACGACTGCACATCGGCGTGCGGGTGGGCCTGTGAGGATCGTGCTCGACCACACCGGCCGCTTCCTGCTGGCCCTGCCGGCCCTGCTGCTGGTGGGCCTGTTGTGGCTGCTGTCCTCGCAGGCCGGAAGCCAGTTCGTGCTGGACCGTGTCAGCGCCGCCAGCGACGGCATGATCGACATCGGCCAGGTCCAGGCGCAAAGCCACCTGCTGGGCAACCTGCGGATCGATCGCATCGCGGTGAACACCCCTGGCGCACAGATCACCATTGAAGACCTCGCGCTGCGCTGGTCACCCCTGGCGCTGCTGGCACTGCGCGCCCAGGTGGATCAGCTGGCTGCCGGGCAGGTGACGATCACCCTGCGGGCAACAGCCGAGGCCGCGGAAGACACCTCACCCTCGGCACCGCCGCCCAGCCGCCTGCCCGTCAACGTGCTCATCCGGGACATGACCGTGGCAGCACTGACCGTGACCGACGTCAACGGCCAGACGCAGGCCCTGCGGACGATCGGCCTGCGTGGCGAATGGCGGGGCGATCGCATCCGGCTGCCGCGCCTGACCGCCATGAGCGATGACTACGGCCCGCTGGCGCTCGCAGCCCGCGGTCGCCTGAGTGCGGAGCAGGCCACGCTGGATGCCCTCGCAGTCGCCGCGCCGTTCTCTCTGCAGGCCCGTGGTCACTACGCCTACGCCGGTGCATTCGCCGCCCAGCTGGACTGGGCAGAGGCCCGCTGGCCGCTGGTGGGCGACCCGCAGCTGCGCAGCAATGCCGGCACCGCACGCATCGAGGGAACGCTGGAGGCCTACCAGCTGGGCCTGGAAGCTGATCTTTCCTCACCCGAGTATGAGGGCCGTTTCCTGCTCGACGGCAGTGGCAGCAGCGCCCACCTGCACGTGGACAGGCTGGAGGTGGCGGCGCTGGATGGGCACGCCGAGGCCCGTGGCACCGTGCAGTGGGCACCTGCCCTGCAGCTCGATGTCGAAGCCCGGCTGAAGGCGCTGAATCTGGCCGCGCTGCTACCGGAATGGCCGGGACGGATCACCGGCGAACTGCAGGCCACAGGAGGCCTCGACCGCGACAATCCGCTGCGGTTCTCTGCCCGCGTGCATGACAGCACGCTGCGCGGCTTCCCCTTGAAACTCGACGCCGAAGGCGGTTGGCAGGGCGACACCCTGGTGCTGGAACGCGCCGAGCTGCACCAGGGCAGCACCCGCCTGAGCGCCCGCGGCACCGCCTGGCCTACGCTGGATCTCAAGGCCGACCTCGACAGCCCCGATCTGGCCGCGCTACTGCCCCAGCTTTCGGGCAGCGCGCGCCTGCGGGCGTCGGCACGCGGCGCCCCCGAGCGCCCCGCCCTGACCGTGGACGGCGCCGCAGACGCGCTGGGCTGGGACAACACCGTCTCCATCAAGACGCTGCGCCTGACCGGGCAGCTCGACCCGGACGGCCCGGTCGCGCTCGACCTCGACGCTGGCGGCATCACCGGGGCCGCCGCCGTCGATGCCCTGCGCGCCACCCTGCGCGGTGAGGCTGCACAGCATCAGTTGCAGCTGGACGCGACCCTGCCACAAGGCGCGCTGGACTTGATGCTGGCCGGCACCCTCGACCTCGACGCCCTGCGCTGGCGAGGCCAGCTGCAACGCGCCAACCTGCACGCCCACAATGTGCCGCCGCTGGCCCTGCGCGCGCCCGCCGAGCTGCGCCTGAGCGCAACCGCGCAATCGCTGCAGACCAGCTGCTGGGACAGCCCGGCGCCGGCGCAGGTGGGTTTCTGCCTGAACGGCCGCCATCAGGAGGGCGAGGTGGCGGCGCGGCTGGCGCTGGAACGTTTTGATTACGGCCTGATCGCCGCCTTCCTGCCCGAACGCTGGCAACTCGACGGTGCCGTGGCCGGCCATGCCGACCTGGCGCTGACGGCGGGCGGCACCCCCGTACTTGATGTGGACCTGCGCACCGAGGCCGGCGGGCTGGATATCGGCCGCCAGGCGGCAATGCAGTTCCTGCCCGGCCATATCCGCCTGCACGAGGATGGCGGGGGCCTGCAGATCGACATCGACCTGCCAACGTCCCAGGGCGGTATCCGGGTGGACGGTCAGGTGGCCCCGGCGGACACCCTGGCCGCGCGTGCACTGGCCATCTCCCTGCAGGCACGGTTTGACGATCTCGCCTGGATCGATCGCCTCAGCCCCGAGTTCCGCGACCTCGAAGGGGCGCTCAACGCCGATGTCAGCGTCGGCGGAACTGTGGACCAGCCGCTGTTCGAGGGTCAGGTGGCGCTGGATGTCCCGCAGATTGCCCTGGTGACACCCGGCATCACGCTCAAGGATGTCGCGGCCCGCCTGCACGCCCGCCCTGGCGAGGCCGCCACGGTCTCGGCGCAGGCCACCGCCGGCAGCGGCCAGCTGGCGCTTGAGGGCAGTGTCACACTCGATACCGCCGCCCCCCAGCTGCAGCTCCACCTTACCGGTGACGAAGCGCAGCTGGCCGACCTGGCCGATGCCCGGGTCTGGGCCTCACCGGACATCACCGTGAGTCTGGCCGAGCAGCGGCTGGACGTGAAAGGACGGGTCGACATCCCCCGCGCCACCATCACCCCACGCGGCTTCGAGGGCGGCACCGCCCCCAGCAGCGATCAGGTGATCGTCCGGACCGGCGTCGATCAACCCGATCCGCTGATGGACGTCTACGTGAATGTCACGGTGGCCCTGGGCGACAAGGTCACGTTCGACGGCTTCGGTCTCAAGTCGCGCCTCACCGGCGACCTCACCGCGCGCCAGTCGCCGGGTCGTGCCGTCACCGGGCGTGGCGAGATCCGCCTGATCGACGGCCGCTACAAGGCCTACGGCCAGGACCTGAGCATCGAAACCGGCCGCCTGCTGTTCACCGGCGGGCCCATCACCGACCCCGCCATCGAGATTCGCGCCACCCGCCAGCCGCGCGATGACATCGAGGTCGGCGTGTCGGTGCGGGGGCGCCTCGACAAGCCGGAGTTCGCCCTGTTCTCCACGCCCGGCATGCCGCAGGATCAACAACTGTCCTGGTTGATCCTGGGCCGCGACCTGAGCACCAGCACTACCGGCGACGATCAGGCCGCACTGGCCGGCGCGGCGCTCTCACTGGGATTGTCAGGCAGCGACTTTCTGGCGCAGCGGCTCAAGGGCGGGCTGCGTATCGACGACATCTCCATCGGCGCCCGCCCGGGCGAAGACCCCGAAGCCGCCAAGCTGACCATCGGCAAGTACCTGTCACCGAAGCTCTACGTCAGCTATGGCGTGGGTCTGTTCCAGCCCGGGCACATCTTCCGCCTGCTCTACGACATCGGCCGCGGCTTCAAACTGCAGACGGAAACCGGTGTCGCCTCGGGCGCCGACCTCCTCTACACCATTGAGCGCTGATCCGGCTCAGCGGCTGTCCTCGAGGTTCTGCAACAGGCGGATGTACCAGCGCACGGCATCGGCGTAGGCGTCGATCCCGATCCGCTCGTCAGTGCCGTGGATCCGCGCCAGGTCTGCGGCCTTCAGGACGATGGGCAGAAAGTTGTAGCGGGTCTCCGCCACCGCGTCGTAGTGCCGTGCGTCGGTCGCACCGGTCACGATACCGGTGGTCACCACCACGTCCGGAAACACCTCACGGGTGGTGCGCTCCAGCAGTGCGAAGGCGGCCCCGTCGGCCGGCGACACCCGGGAGGCCGACTGCCCGAATCCGGCCAGTACCGACAGCTCGATGCCGTCGTCATCGATCACCTTCCGCAGATGCGCCTCCACGTCGGCCACGGAATCACCCGGCAGCAGACGGAAGTTGATGACCGCCTCCGCTTCCGAGGGCAGCACGTTGTCCTTCACGCCGCCGTGAAACACCGTAGGCGCGGTGGTGGTGCGGATCAGCGCCCGAGTCACCGGCTGGCCCGCCAGCGCCTGCAGCAACACCGGCTCGAACAGGGCCTGGTTGGCGATCAGCACCCGGTTGATCCAGGGCATTTCCGGCGCCAGCCGCGTCAGCATCTGCGCCACCGGCGGGGTCAGCCGTGCCGGCATCGGGGCATCCTGCACCCGTGCCACCGCCCGCGCCAGCTGTCCGACCGCGGTCTGCCGGGGCGGCATTGACGAGTGCCCTCCCGCCCCCCGTGCCACCAACCGGAACGACACATAGCCCTTCTCCGCCGTCATGATCGACGCCACCGGCCGCGACACACCGGCCACCACGCCCTCGGTGATGGCGCCGCCCTCGTCGAGCAACCAGGCGGCGCGAACACCCTGCGCCTGCAAATGCGCCGCCATGCGACGGGCGCCGTCGGCACCCCCAATCTCCTCGTCGTGGCCGAACGCCAGCCACAACGTCCTGCGGGGCGTAAAACCCTGTGACAGCAGGTACTCCACCGCCTCCAGCTGCGCCAGCGCGCTGCCCTTGTCGTCGAGCGCCCCGCGCCCCCAGATCTGGCCGTCCGCCACCGCACCGGAAAACGGGGGGTAGCGCCACCGGGATGCCGTGCCCGGCTCCACCGGCACCACGTCCAGGTGCGCCAACCACAGCACCGGTGCCAGATCCGGCGCCGCTCCGGGCCAGCGGTACAACAGGCTGCCGCCGCCGACCACTTCGTGCTGGAGCGCCTGATGGGCCCGAGGGAACTGCGCGCGCAGGTAGGCATGCAGCGCCTCGAACGGCGCCTGCGTCTCCGGTTGCCCGGCCACCGGCGATATCGTGCGCAGCTGCAACGCACCGGACAGCCGCTGCGCAAGTGCGGCCTCCGGCAGGGCGAGGGGTGCTGCGGCGGCCATCGGCACTGACACGTCCTGCGCCACCAGCAGCGCCGTGCGCGCCACCAACACCGCGATTCCCGCGCCGACCCCCAGCGCGAACAGCTTCCAGGCAGTGCTCATCCGGTCATCCCTCTCCAGGCCATTGCGTTGGCGACCCTACCACCGGACGCACCCGGCAGGTCGCGCCATCCGCAGATCCGCCGCAACTGTAAGCCCGTTGACAGAATGCCCCGATCCAGGCCCGCATACTGCGGTTCGATTCCTGCCGTCGAGGGGCACCACCCCGCTCAACGGCGGACAGGGCATCATGGTGCTGGCTGAACGTTCCATTTGCTGCGACAAGGCGGCGCGAGACGCATGACACAACTGACAAACAAGGTGGTCTGGATCACCGGCGCCTCTGGCGGCATCGGCGAAGGCCTGGCCTTGCGGGCCGCCGCACGTGGTGCACGCCTGATCCTCAGCGCGCGCCGGGAATCGGAGCTGGCGCGCGTGCGCCAACAGTGCCCGCGCCCCCAGGATGTCGCCCTCCTGCCGTGCGACCTTGAACATCTCGACAGCGACAGCTTGCACGCACAGGCCGAGGCGGCATTCGGCCCCATCGACGTGCTGGTGAACAATGCCGGACTGTCACAGCGCACCCTGACACTGGACACCTCCATGGACATCTGCCGGCGGATCATGGAAGTGGACTTCTTCGCCCCCACAGCGCTCAGCCGCGCAGTGTTGCCCGGCATGCTCGAACGTCGCCAGGGCCATATCGTCGTTGTCAGCAGCGTGTTCGGGCACATCGCCATGGCCCGGCGCTCAGCCTACGCCGCCGCCAAACACGCACTGCACGGCTACTTCGACTGTGCCCGCGTCGAACTCGGCGACAAGGGCATCCACTTCACACTGGCCTGCCCCGGCTTCGTCAGCACCCAGGTTTCCGCCAACGCACTGACCGCCAACGGACAGCCCTTCGGCGGCGTGGATCCGGATATCGCACGCGGCATGCCTCCGGCAGTCTGCGCCGAGCGGATATGGCGTGCGGTAGAACGGAATCGCCTGGAGGTGACCATCGCCGGCAAGGAAACGATCGCGGTCTACCTGAAACGCTTCCTGCCCCTGTCGTGGTACACCGCGTTCGCTCGACGGCTCAAGGTGCACTAGCACTACGGCGTTTGCCCAGCCACCGACACTGCCTCATAGGCCGCCAGCGCCCCGGCATCGGGGCAGTCCACTGCCTCCAGCACATGCGGGGTTACCATCACCGTCGCCAGCGGTGACAGCAAACCCCAATACATCTTGGCGTTCCGCCGAACCGCAAAGCAATGCGTTTGCCCCGCCACCAGCTGCACCGGCATTTGGAACCCCCGGGCCCCGCTCATCCTGAGCTGGAACACATGGGTGCCCGCTGCCATCTCGAAGGTCACCCGCTGGCTGGGGCCCAGCTCGGCGAAGTACACGTCATTCTCCCCAAGGTAGGTGCTGCCCATGCTCGTTGCCACCACCCCCGCGCGCATCACGGTCACCTGCGCCACCGGCGTACCGACAGGTGCGAGATCCGCCCGCTCGGAAACCGACACACAGGCGGCGAGCCCGCCCACCGCAACCCACAAAGCTCCGAATCGCTTCATTGAGCGCTCCTCTAGATTCCATAAGGCAGGTTATTGGCCATTGGACATCAAGCCATATCCACGATATCGCCGAGAGGCCAGAAAGATTAGATGAGCCCGACAGGCACCAAGAAAGAATAATAGGGAACTCCAGTCTCTATTGTTCTCTGGCGCGTTTACACAACTCACCCAGCATCTGCCGATACACATTGCGCCAGTCGGGATGAGTAATCTTCTGCTCGTTGCGCTCGATCGCACCCATCGCACCAGCATCAGCACACACGCTGTAGTACCCACCCCACTGCATCGTTTGAAACACGACCAGAGAATCTCGAAAGTCGAGATCATTTTCTGAACGTTCAAGTTGCCCGAGGATGTGATACAGCGCGGGCTTACCCCTTTTTGCTAACGGAAGCGCCAAGCCCGTCGGCGGCGGGTGAATCTCTTGATTGCCGTATCGAAAGATGTCCCACTGCTGTTCGACGGAATACGCCTCCAGCCGAACCATGCGAGATGGGATATCCCCCTCGAAGAACTTCCTCTCGACAGACCCGGCATGACACGCAGTGGCGCAAATAAGAAACAGGCAACTGATACACGCGCGCCACATGGTTAGCATCCCACCGCTTGTGAATTCCCGGCGCAAAAGCCACTTGGAATTTGTGCACCCCAAGCGTATGCCCTGATCTCATATGGGTTATTCCGATACCCGCCACGGGACTCCCAGATATAGCCCAAATAAGTCATGCCGTCGGAATATTGCTGGACGTGGACGAGTTCGTGCCCAAGGAGTTTCACACCGCCAGCCGTGCCGGGAACATAAACACCCTCACGGAAATAAATGTTGTTGCCCAGCGTGATACCGTCCATGTCACTGCGAAGCCACCACGGAACCTTCCCATCGACTATTCGCGCAGAACCCAGCACCTCGTCTGGGAAATGATCGGTGTAGTTCGCTCTCTCGTCAGCCGTCAGAGCACGCCCTTGATTCTTAGTGCTACGACGTGCGCCTCACCAAACGCATAGCTAAACGCCCCTATAACCATCTCATCCCCGAATTTCCCACCTGTCAGCTCGGAAGCCACCCCGCCAACAAATGAGGCAATCAACAGACTATCGTGATTTACTGACGAATAGTGACTTACAAACGCCGCAGCCGCTCCTCCACCACAGTTGCCTCCCCCTGAGGCAGAGCTTGCGCAGCCTACCGCTGCATACGTTGCATATCGGGCAGCTGTGAGCCCCAAGCTATCGACGTAAGCCGTCTTGGCTTCGTTCAGTCCGATGGTGCTCGCTTGTTGGAACGCAAACGCGGTCGCGCCAGCGCGCAGGCTGGAGCGAACCAGTTCACTTCCCTTCACCCCTTGTGCTCGCCCGATCGTTGCATCCACAGCGGCCACACAGCCTGCAGCTCCCGCTGGCGTCGGACAGAGAAGGGCTCCTGCGTAACCCGCGATCCTCAGCACCGGCCCCAACAGACTGTTCGGACGCCGCAGTTCATTTCGGAAGTCACTTTCCCAGCGCTTCACTTCGTGGCGAACACTCCGCTCGAGATTCTTGAGCGCCCGCCCGATACCAAAAATGTGTCCGCTGGGGTCGGTGTAGATCAGCGGGTTGTTGACCGCATAGAGCTATACAGGTTGTGACTCTGAAAATTGGGTAAATGGCAAGGTGTCACCGTAATTGCGTAATTGCACGTAATTGCAAGGTGTCACCGTAATTGCAGTCTGCCCCTATTGTTATGAGGATCGACCTTTCGATGTTTGTCCAAGTCATCCCCGGTTATCTGATTTCGATCAAACTTTCGGTCGGGCCAACAAAGCTGATAGGCACTGCCACTTCCACCTGCGGCGGATCAATCTCAACGTCGAGCTTCACCTTTGCCGACAAGCAGTTCTTACAAATGAGCACCCTCTTAACCAAAATATTCGTCCCTGATTCAAGTACTGAACGGGTTACAACTTCAGGACCATCGAATCCAGGAAACTCTGTAATGACGTACTCATCGATCGCATTGTCCCCGCGCCTTTCATATCGCACACCATGAAGAACGAGCTTAGCGCCAGATAGGTATCGTGCGCCGACTAAGCTTGAGTACCGCTCCGAGGCACCAGCATCCATATACTCCGCCTGAGGGCATCCGGATAGCAGGGCTACTGCAAGGACTGCTGACAAAATCCTCATGGCGCCTCCCCATGCGAATGGGCAAGCGGCCCCCGATGCGGTGTCTCAACGAACATATTGACAATGTAGACGGGCGAGTTGAGAAGCTCTTGAGCTATAGCCATAGGGTACATAATAAACATCGACGGGACATTGACGATTAAATCGACAATCATGTACCCATTTGGGTTGACCCAACCCACGAAAGCGTCATGGTTCGTGCCAAACGTGTGCATCGCCGGCCAATAATCGTCTAAAAACTGCCCGATACCGCGAGCGGGCCCAGGATACACGAGCTTATTTCCTTCCCGCCCCACGACATAAGGGTGGTCATCAGGCCTTACCCAACCACCAGTATCCTTCTGCTGCTCTGCGCTCTCCGCAGAGGAGCTTTCATCTGCCGTCTTTGCTGTACGTCGCCTTGACATATCGCCAACCGCGTAAGCAAACGCCCCTATAACCATCCCATCGCCGAATTTCCCACCTGTCAGCTCGGAAGCCACCCCGCCAACAATTGAGGCAGTCAGCAAACTATCGTGGTTCACTGACGAATAGTGACTTACGAACGCCGCAGCCGCTCCTCCACCACAGTTGCCGCCCCCTGAGGCAGAGCTTGCGCAGCCTACCGCTGCATACGTTGCATATCGGGCAGCTGTGAGCCCCAAGCTATCGACGTAAGCCGTCTTGGCTTCGTTCAGTCCGATGGTGCTCGCTTGTTGGAACGCAAACGCGGTCGCGCCAGCGCGCAGGCTGGAGCGAACCAGTTCACTTCCCTTCACCCCTTGTGCTCGCCCGATCGTTGCATCCACAGCGGCCACACAGCCTGCAGCTCCCGCTGGCGTCGGACAGAGAAGGGCTCCTGCGTAACCCGCGATCCTCAGCACCGGCCCCAACAGACTGTTCGGACGCCGCAGTTCATTTCGGAAGTCACTTTCCCAGCGCTTCACTTCGTGGCGAACACTCCGCTCGAGATTCTTGAGCGCCCGCCCGATACCAAAAATGTGTCCGCTGGGGTCGGTGTAGATCAGCGGGTTGTTGACCGCATAGCTATACCGGTTGTGACTCTGAATGTTGTCCGGCTGCTGAACAATGAAATCGGGTGTGAGGAAGCGCCCGATCTCCGGGTCGTACACGCGCCCATTCATGTGGATGAGCCCCAGCTCATCAAGATGTTCGTGATTGGTGAACCCGCGGTCGGTGTTGTTGCCTTCCAGCCCATCGGCCTCACGCCCATTGGCGCGCCGACGCTTGCCGAAGGCTTCGTAGCCAAGGCGTTCAGATACCAGCGAGAGACCGTTGGTGATGGTGACGGTGGAGCCGAGCGCATCGCGGAACAGATATTCCGTCGAGACGGTCATGCCGAGGTTATTGCGGATAACTTGCGCCACCGGCATGCCGCCCGCGGAGATGTAGTACCGATGATGAGTGAAGCCTGAGACCTTGCGCTTTTCGTAGAGCAACCCGCCGAGGTTGTCGGGATGGACGTAGGTGGTGATGTCGTTATTGGCCTGCTGGCGGAACCGCTGACGATCAGGTCCGTACTCGAAGCTGAGGCTCACCTGGGGCACCAGCAGGGCCCCCGGCCTGTGGAAGGCCGTCGGCATGTTGTAGCTGCTGTAGGTGACTGCCACACTCTTGTACGCCACTACACTGCCACTACCGTTCTTGACGATCTTGTTCGTCATGTTGCCATTGGCATCGTAGACGTACTCAAGCGCTCCGTTGGACTGATCGATGCGCCTCACCGCATGCGGTCGCACACTGGGGTTCCCGGCATCGCCATAGTGGTAAGCGCCGACGCCCCCCCGGCTTGTGATGTTGCCATTCACGCCATAGTTGTAGGCCCGCATCACAGAACCGGCAGCCGTGGAGTTGACCAAGGTCTGTGTCAAGCGATTGAGGTTGTCGTACTGGAAGGTTTCAGTCAGCGATTCATTGGAATCTGAGCGCGACGTGACATTGCCCAACAGGTCGTATTCGTAGGACAGGTCCTGAATGCGGTTGTTTGCTCCGGCCATGATATCCATGACGCGTCCGGTCGCATTGTTGTAGTTGTACTGCACGGTGGTACCACTTCCATACTCCTCTTCCAGGATATGGCCCTCCGCATCGACATCATTGGCCTGCCAATAAAGCTTGTCATTCGCGGCATTGCGGACATCCAGCAAGCGACCGTGAGTGGTATACGCGTGTTTGATCGCAAAACCGCCGGGATAGGTCAAGGTGGCGACGCCGCGTCCCGCCGTGTCATAGGTCACGGATGTCGTGTAGACCTCGTCGATCTCCACTTCGGTCTGCGAAGGCCTGCCCTTGCTGTCGTAGGTCAGCTCCCGCTTGTACCCGTTATTGGACTGCGCAACACAGAGCTTGCCTGCACTCTTGCCGCACGGCAGGCCCTGCAGGTTGCGGTCATAGCGCCACTCCGACACCAAGTCGGGCTCGGTTCGCCTGACCATGCGCCCCAGCAGGTCGTACTCAAGCGCGGTGACCTGAGACTTTGCGTCGGTTTGTTCGATCAGCTCACCCAGGCTGTTGTAGACATAGCTCCATGTGCCCATGTTCGGGTCATTGATGGCTGTCTTCCGCCCGCGCAGGTCATAGGACATGGTCGTGACATTGCCGTCCGGATCTTCGGTGCGGATGAGGTTGCCCAGCGGGTCATACTGCATATGCAGTTCGTTGCCCTGAGCATCAACGCTTTTCACGAGCCATCCCTGACTGTTGATCACGCGCGCCTCCATCTGCCCCTTGGCATTGGTCACTTCGGTGATCTGTCCCTTGAACGTAGTCTCGGTCACCGCGCCATTCGGCGACTGCACCCGCGTCACACGTCCGTACTGGTCATAACTGTACTCAGCCCAGTGCACCGCATCCCCGGCGCGGTGCGGCTTCGAGGTCCGCTGCAACTGCCCAAGTGCGTCGTAGTCCGTCAGCTGCTTGATGATTGTCACACCATCAAAACCTACGGTCTCTTTCAGTACGGCGCGATCGAGCTCGTCGAAATAAGTCTTCGTCCAGGGGCCGTTGGTCGTGCCCAGTGGCGACAGCTTTTGCACTTCCACCAAGTACCGTGCATTGGATGGGCAGATCGCGTATCCGGCGTTGTAGCCTGCACAGTAGTGGTAGCTGATCGATTCCTGGTTACTGACCGCATCGACCGTATGCGTCTTGCGCCCCCAATCATCATAACTGGCAGTGACCGTGAGGTTGTTCTCGTCGGTGGCGGAGACCAGATTGCCGTACCGCGGCTCAAAGCTTGTCTGGCTGGAATGCCCGACAGGATTGGTAACCACCGAAACGTATCGACCAGAAGTGTCGTATCCCGTCGATGTCGACCGCGAAGCAATCACCGCACTCCCCGCAGGAGCCGACGCTTCGACGCCATCCGGCAAAGGGCTTCCGTTGCAGTTTCGAACCGTGCTACCGGTGCGTCTTCCGAAATGATTGACCTGAAACTCGCTCACCAGGCATAGATCCGAGTCGTTCGGCTCGATCACTTCCTTGATGAGATTGCCTCGATCGTCATACTCGAACGCACTGGTCCGGACTGACACGCCTGCATAGGCCGAGAACACGGGCGTCATGAGCGTGATCAGTACGCCCGCTGCGCGGGCACGCCGGGAGATGTCCTTGAAGATTTCCATGTCTTCCTCCCCCTTACGGCGCTGTGGTGGTGACAACAGACTTGGTCAACAGCCCCAGAATCCAGTTGACCGTGTCGTTGCGATAGGTGTTCTCTACATGCTTGGTAAAACCATCACTGGTGGTCGTTGTGGTCTCCACGACATTCCCGTAGTCGTCATAGACAAAGCTCGCGTTCACCGTTGGAAATGGCCACCCACTCAAATCCGTACTGGTCGTGGTCTGACTTTGGACATGGGGAAAGTATCGCTGCCCCGGCGCCAACGTACATGGCAGTCCCGTCACGGGGTGTACGCACTGATGCAGATACGTTTCCTCGCGTTTTACGACAGGGATACCGTTTTGATTGATTGCCTCGTTCCGCATTTCTGACGGCATTCCGACATAAGGGAAGTTCTGCCGAAACTTCGTTACCTTCTGCAGCGCCGTGTTGACCTGCAGCTCGGTGAACTGTGCAAAGCCGAGCGACCCGTACCCCAGCACATCCGTCTTGAGGTCCTCGTAACGATAACGGGTCACCACGTTACCTTGACCCGAACCCGACTCGACAGCCAACTCACTCGCGACATACATCGCCATCTGAACCGAAACGGTTGGGTAGCTCGTGTATGACGTTCCCTTCTGGTAAACGCTGCTGTCGGTCAACGGGCGATAGGTGATCTGCGAATGGTGACCGATACCGGTGGTTATGCCGCTGAGCAGATCTGGAATTTCACCTTCCGCAATAAAGGCACGCAGACCCAGGTCACTGCGATATGCGATATCGCCCATGGCATCCCCGTTGATATCGGCAACCGTGATGGTCAGGTAGTTGTCGTTGTCATTGCAGATGCCATACGAACCTGAGCCGTTGGCACATATCGTGTACGCTTGGCGATTGGCGAATCCGTATCCCGTGGAAAACCAGAGTTGGATCCCCTGATCACCCCGGTACATCAGATCGGAACGTCCATCCCCATTAACGTCACCGAAGAAGCTTAGCGTCATGAAGTTGTCGTTGTCGTTGCAGACACCGTAGGACGTGCTGTTGTTCCCGCAGATATCCGTGATGATCTGATTGTCGGTGTCCCACCCCATGCCCGTGGCGGGGATGCAACGAATCCCCTGATCGGCTCGGAAACACATGTCCGGCAGGCTGTCTCCGTTGATGTCGGTAAACCGTATCGAGTTGTGATTATCCTGATCGTTGCAGACACCATAGGCTGTGGAGTTGTTGGCACAGATCCCCGATGAATCCGCCAAAACAAACCCGGTTCCAGTCGAGAACCAGGTCTGCACACCTTGGTCCCCTCGATAGATCAGATCTGCACGCCCGTCGCCACTGACATCAACGTATGTCACCGTTCGGGTGTTGTCGTAGTTGTCGCAGGCGCCATGCGCCTGCGAGTGATGCACACAGATGGTCGTCACGATTGGGTTCTGCAGATCGAAATTGAACCCCAGCGCGTTCGATGCCTTATAACAGCGAATACCGTCATCACCCTGTATGCATACGTCACCCAAACCATCGCCGTTCACGTCGGCGACGCGTAGCGAGAGGTAGTTCCCGAGCGAGTTACACACCCCATAGGCAGTGGAGTTGTTGGCGCAGATTCCTGTCGACCTTCGGTTGCCGAAGCCATTGCCGTTGGACAGCCACACCTGGATCCCCTGATCACCCCGATAGATGAGATCAGCGAGTCCATCGCCGTTCATGTCGGAGTAGTTGATCGTGTCCCAGTTGTCGGAGTCATTGCAGACCCCGTGTGCCGACGAGCCATCACCGCAGATATCAGTGATGATCTGGTTGTTCAGGTCCCATCCGCTGCCGGTGGATAGAACGCATCGGATACCGGAATCCGGACGCCAACACATATCGGACTTCCCATCCCCATTGATATCGGGGTACTTGGTGTGGTACCGATTCTCCGAGTTGTTGCAACTGCCATAGCTGCCTGAGCCGTTGGCACAGATGTCCGTCACCGGCCCTGATTGATACTTCACACTCGAAGCAGGCAGGCCCTGCCACTGGAACGTCGTCGGTGGCTTGCAATTGGCCGCGCTGATTCCCGTGGCCCCCGTACACTCCCGAATGGACGTCAAACGAGACTGCGTGGTCGCAGGGCTTTGCTCATAGCTAAGCTCGTAGCGCCGTATGGTGTTCGACGACGCTTTGGTTGTAATCCTCGACACGCGGTATCGGTTCGTCATTCGCGCGCCACCCTGGTACAGAGAGATGACGTCGGTCCTTGATTCGAATGACAAGTTCACCGAAAGGTCGTGGGTGCGCCCGGTGAAGTAGTTGCCTCCGTAGTTGACCGCCGAAAGATGGAACTCTCCAAGATCTTTGAAGTACTCCATGTCCATGTAATTGCCATTGGGATCGGTCACCTTGTTCATCGCCCAAACTCTGACGGTCGATGCCCCGGGTACCTGAACCTTTGCACTGACGCTATTGCCGTACTCGATCTGATCGCCCGACCGTGTCCATACCTTGAAGTAGGCCGGGCCGGATCCGGACGTTCCGTATGAGATGATCTTTGAGTAGCTTTCAATCTCGGTTCGATACTCCGCGCCATTGCCGCCGTAGGTGCTTCCAGACACCAGTATCAAGCGCTGCCCATCCAGGCAGAATCGATCAGACGAGGTGAACGTAACGGCGCCGGGCTCTCCGTCCTGCCGAATGTTCTTTGGACAACGGGAGATCGCCGATCCCGCAGCAACAGACCAGCCGACGCCCATCCAGCCGTTGCCGCCCTGGCTGCTATACGTCAATGCAACTGATGGCTCGACCCCTTTGTTCCCCGGCGGGACAACGACGGGAATCGAATACGTTGCAGCGCCGGATTCGGTCACATTGAGCGCGCCAGACGTGCTCATCGCAAACGCTGAGTTCAGGCCTGAAAAAACACCGACCGCGACAATGACGCGAAACAACTGACGACCCAATCCGAGCATGACTCCCCCTGTCCAGGACGCGGAATCAGATGTCGGCTTCGCGTCCTTGCTGCACAAATTCAAATACTCCCTGCCCGCGAGGCTACTGCGCCTATCTTCTACCTACAACACTGGATTGGGCACTTTGCATCGGATCTGAGTGGGAAATCGGACCCAATAAACCCACTATCCCAGACACAATATTGACAATTTCAGCTGCCCTCCGGGCTTGCGCTTACGTCAATATCGAAGTGCATGACATCCTCCCGAATGCCCAGCTTGCTGTAGAGGGCAACGGCGGGATCGTCGCGGTAATCGGCCTGCACGAAGATGACATAGGCGCCAGCTGCCGCCGACTCGGCCTTGAGCGCTTCGATCAGGGCGGTGGCGATGCCGCGACGGCGATGGGACATCTCGACCGCGAGGTCATAGAGGTACACCTCGCGCCGCGCCTGTTCGAGCTTGTCGAGCACGTAGGCAACGAGCCCCCCGACCACCCGCGCCTGGTCAAACGCGGCAATGGCGATGACATGTTCGGCGCCCAGCAGGCGGCTCAGCCAGGCGTCGTCCGGCTGCGCCTGGGTGTAGCTGGCAGGGTCTTCGAAGGCGCGGCCGAACATCGCCAGCAATGCCCGGCAACTGGCGAGGTCGCCCGGGGGCAGCCGTCGCACGGTCGCGCCCGAGGGGTTCACCGATGGCGGATGTTCCATGCTCATATCTCGCCGGCCAGCAGGCCATCACGCAGCGGGGTGAGCTGTTCGAGCGCATGGGTGTAGCTGCGCTCGATGACGGCGTCGAAGTGCTTCCAGTCGAACAGGGCGATGCCGGTGACCGGCATGCGCAGATACACGTCGGCACTCTCCGCACGTACCTTGCGGGCGGTTTCGCTGGTGACGGTGGCGGTGCGGAACATGATGCTGAACAGCCCTGGCCGCTTGCTGTCGGCAGCCCAGTTGAACAGGCCTTCGGGGTCGGGGCCTTCGATGCCGGGCGCACGCAGCTCGCCACCGGTGGAGACATCGGAGGCCACCACCAGACCGCGATCGAGGTTCTTCATGATGTCGGTGGGCAGGCTGTTGAGCAGGGCGCCGTCGACCAGCAGGTCCTCGCGATAGACCACCGGCGGCGCCACGCCCGGCACCGCCATGCTGGTCGCGGTCCAGAGGTACAGGGGGCCGCGATCGTGCACTTCGGCGCGGCCGCGGGAAAGGTTGCTGGACACGCAGAAGTACGGCAGCCGCAGGTGCTCGATCTGATGATCGCCAAAGATGTCGTGCAGCCGGCGCACGAACTTGCGCCCACGCACCAGCGCCACCGAGGGGAACAGGTAGTCGTTGAGGAAGTTGTTGTCGACGAAGGTTTCGCGGGCGATGGACAGCATGGTGTCGTAGTCATGCCCGCAGGCCCGCAGGGCGGCAAAGAAGGCCCCCATGCTGCTGCCGCCCACGGCGTCGATGGGAATGCCGAGTTCGTCCAGCGCCCGCATCAGGCCGAGATGGGCGAAACCGCGCGCGCCACCACCGCCCAGCACCAGGCCGACGCCACGCCCGGTAAAGGCACGCGCCAGGCTGTGAAGGTCGTCCGCCACGCCGGGGCGGACATAGAAATGGGAGACGGCGTTCACGCGTGCGCGCCAGCCCAGTACGTTCCCCGCATCGACATCCTGGGGACGCAGCACCAGCAGATCACGACTGGCCAGCGAACCGCTCTGCCCCAGCTCGTCGATCATCACGGTGGCCATGGGCATGGCGCCGCTGGGCACCACCATCAGCACGCGGTCGGCCTGGCGCATGCAGCGCCGCGCCCAGGGGCCGGCGGTGGGCGGGCAGGTGTAGACCAGGTACCGGTGTTGCCGCTCCTGATCGGCCAGCCAGGTCATCAGCCGTTCGTTGCGTGGCCCGTCCTCGAAGGGGGCCGCAGCGGCACCCTCGCCCAGCGCGGCGTTGACCGCTTCGGGATCCAGCAGCGCGGTCTTCCCCAACGGCGACAGGCAGGCCACCAGTTGCTGCGCCAGCGGCCGCACGTCCAGCCCCGGCACGGCCGGGATGACGGCGACCGTGCGCTGACCGCGTGTGCGCGCTCGCCGCTTTTCCTGCGCGGTGGGCCGCAAGCGGTGCACGATCACCCGCACGGTTTGCAGCAAGGCCACCGGATTGGCCGCGAACAGGGCAACCAGGGCCTCCCGCTCCACCCGCAGGAGGATGCTGTCGCGCACCGCCACCACGGTGGCGCGATGCGGCTCGTCGGTCAGCAGACCCATCTCGCCGATCGGCTCGCCGCGCCCGATCTCTCCGAGCAGGCTGCCATCCTCGTTGAGCGCCCGAAGCCGGCCGGAGGCCACCACGTACACCGCGCTCGCCGCCTCGCCCAGTGCAAACAGGCGCTCGCCGCCGCGCAGCCCCACGACATCGGCCTGATCCGCCAAGGCGTTGACCACCTCGGGGTCCACCTCGGCGAACAGCGGGCTGTCCGCAAGCACCGCACGCACGTCCATCAGTCGGCACCCGTCCAGCCGCAGGTGCGGCCCTGATTCTGCGTCTCCAGATATCGCAGCAGCGGCTTGAAATAGTCGATCAGGGCCGAGGCATCCATCTCGCGCTGGCCGGTCAGGGCCTCCAGGCTGTCCTGCCACGGTTGACGGGCGCCCAGGGCCAGCATGCTGCGCAGGCGCTCGCCGGCTGCGGGGTTGCCGTAGATGTCGCAGCGGTGCAGTGGGCCGGTGTGGCCGGCCGCCTCGCACAGTGCCTTCTGGAACTGGAACTGCAGCACGAACGCGAGGAAATAACGGTTGTAGGGCGTGTTGCCGGGGATGTGGTACTTGGCCCCGGGATCGAAGGCGGCCGTCCCCCTCGGCACGGGTGGCGCCACGCCCTGGTACTGCGCCCGCAGCTGCCACCAGGCCTCGTTGTAGGCCGCCGGCAACACCTCGCCGGCAAAGACTTTCCAACGCCACTGGTCCACCAGCTTGCCCCAGGGCAGGAAGGTGATCTTGTCCAGCGCCAGCTTCATCTGCTGGTTGATCTCGGCCTCCGGCCGAACCTCCGCCTTCGGGATCAGGCCAACCTTGGCGAGATGCTCCGGCGTCAGGCTGAGGGTGATGGTGTCGCCCACGGCTTCGTGAAAGCCGTCATGCGCGCCCGTCTGGAACACCGGCGGCAGATGGTTGTACTGGAGGTAGTAGTAGACGTGCCCCAGCTCGTGATGAATGGTGGTGAGTTGGTCCTCATCAGGCTCGATGCACTGCTTGATACGGACATCGCCGCGATAGTCCATGTCCCAGGCACTGGCATGGCAGACCACTTCGCGGTCCCGCGGCTTTACCAGCATGGACCGCTGCCAGAAGCTGTCGGGCAAGGCGGGAAACCCGAGTGAGGTGTAGAAGTCCTCGGCGATGCGGGTCATCTCGATGGCGATGTCGCGGTCGGCCGCCTGCTCGGCTTCGGCGCGCGCCAGCGGCGGCACCGGTGTCTCCAGCCCGTCGAGCTGTTGCCGCAGTGCCGCCTCGCGCCGCGCCTTCAGTGCTGCGGAGACATCCAGGTCGCCGACATCGGGATACGGCGCCAGCAGGGGGTAGAGGTTGGACCACTGCTGCGCCCACATGTTGCCCAGCAGGTGTGCAGGAATCAGGCCTTCTGCCGGCACCACGTCATCGCCGTAGTGGCTGTTGAGCCGCGCCCGCACATGACAGTGCAGGGCTTCGTAGAGCGGCTGCACCTGGTTCCACAGGCGCTCCACTTCGACGGCAAAGGCCTCGGGCGGCAGGTCATAGCCACCGCGCCAGATTTCGCCGGTATCGGCAGCGCCCATCTCACGGGCGCCGGTGTTCATGAGGGTGACGAAGCGCGCGTAGTCCTCCCGCAGTGGTTCGGCGGCAGCGCGCCATCCGGCCCAGGCGGCGGCCAGTGCCTCGGGGGTTTCCTGCATATCGGGGTTGTTGATGATCTTTTCGATGTCCGGCAGTGACAGGCAGGGCCGGTCATCGCCCGGGCACCATTTGGCGGCGCCGTAGTGGGCCTCCATGCGGGCCATCAGGGTGGCCAGCTCGGCCTGCAGCGCGGGATCTGACGGGGCCGGTGCGGCCACGTTGCGCAGCAGCGACAGAGCACGCGCGGTCTGCGGCCGCAGCCCCGGCACACCGACGAAGGCCTTGGCGGCCTCCAGATGTTCGGCGGACGCCGCCAGCACGGCCTCGCCGGCGGCGGCCGACAGCTGCTGGCTGTCCGGGGTGATGTAGGTGGCGCCCACCCAGAACGCAGCCGACAGGCGGGGCGCGTTATCGAGTTCCCACTGGTTGATGCGCGCCACCAGCGCATCTGCCGCCTGCGGTGGAGTCAGCGGCGCCGGATCGGCCGGGGGCGCCCGCCCGCAGGCGGTCAGCCACAGGCAGCAGGTCAGCAGGGCAAGACGGCCAATCGGCATGAATCAGGGCTCCGTTGCGGGGGGCTTCGACAGTCGGGTGATGGGGCGCGACAGCAACAGCATCAGCAGGCCGGCACTCCCGACCACCAGCACGATGATGGCAAAGCGGTGCGGCAGGTCCGCCAGCGCCTCGTCACCGAAGTGTCCGGCGATCAACCCGCCGATGAGGTTACCGAGCGCCGCGCCCATGAACCAGGTGCCCATCATCTGACCCACCAGACGTCGCGGTGCCAGCTGGGTGACCGCCGACAGACCCACCGGGGACAGGCACAACTCGCCGGTGGTGTGCAGCAGATAGGTCAGGATCAGCCAGGTGGGCAGGACCTGCTCGCCGCGCACCACGTACACCGATGCCACCCCCAGCACCGCAAACCCGGCGGCCAGCTGCAGCAGCCCCAGGGCGAACTTGACCGGGGTCGAGGGGGACAGGTTGCGCTGCGCCAGCCGCACCCACAGCGCCGCGAACACAGGGGCAAACAGGATGATGAACAGGGGGTTGACCGACTGCAGCCAGCTTGCCGGCATCACCCAACCGAACACGTCGCGGTCGGTGTAGCGTTCGGCAAACAGCGTGAAGGAGGAGCCAGCCTGCTCGAAGCCGCTCCAGAACACGGCCGCGGCCAGAAAGAACACCGCGATCACGCCAACCCGCCGCTGCTCCGCGCGATCGAGTCCGGCAAACAGGATCACGCCGACAAAGAACGCGGCGGCAGCGGCGATGATCACCCCCACCGCGTGTCCCGCCAGCCGCACGGGATCGATGACCCACCACCCGCCCAGCGCTGCCAGCACCGCTGCCAGCAGACCGCTGAGCCCCAGCCATACCAGCGCCACGTCGCGCCGCCGGGATGCCAGCGCCACCGGCGCCGGGTGCTGTCCAGCCGTCGCCAGGTGACGCCCGCCCAGGCGGAACTGCACCAGCCCGAGCAGCATGCAGACACCGGCGGCAGCGAACCCGGCGTGCCAGTTCACCCGCTCGCCCAGCCAGCCGCACACCAGCGGCCCGAGAAAGGCACCCAGATTGATCCCCATGTAGAACAGCGAGAAGCCGGCATCCCGGCGCGCCCCGCCCTCCGGATACAGCTCGCCCACCAGGGTGCTGATATTGGGTTTGAGCAGCCCGGTGCCGATGACGATCAGCACCAGTCCCACGTAGAACGTGGGCACCGTCGGCAACGCCATCGTGAAGTGGCCCAGGGTGATGACGATGCCGCCATACCAGATGGCCTGCTGCTGCCCGATCAGGCGATCCGCCACCCAGCCGCCCGGCACCGCCAGCAGGTAGACCGCCGCGGTATACAGGCCATAGACGGCAGTGGCCGTGCGGTCGTCGAGCCCCAAGCCCCCGGATTCGACCGAGGCCACCATGGCGAGCACCAGGATGGCGCGCATGCCGTAGTAGCTGAAGCGCTCCCACATCTCGGTGAAGAACAACGTGGCCAGCCCGCGTGGCTGACCCAACCAGGTGGATGGCATCGACGACAGCTCCCTTGGCAACCTCACCGCACGGTGCGGCAAACCCGGATAGGGGTCAATGCAGAAGCGATGCCAACAGCGCGGTGACGCCCCACACCACGACGAGCGTCCCCATCGCCACCAGCAACAACCACAGCAGCAGCCCCCCGACCCGGCGGCGTGCCGAAGCCGGCGGCGCCGGCGACTGGGCATCGAGAAACGCCTCAAGCAGGCGCAGGTTGCGGGTGTTGGCCTTGAAGGCGATATCCGCCAGATCGCCCACGCCAGGCACCAGGCCCAGCAGGAAATCGAGCCCGACATTGCCGAGCATCTTCACCACCAGGCCACGCGGTGCACCCAGGCGCACTGCCTGCTGCACCGCAAACCCCGACAGCAACAGCCCGATCAGGTCCCCTCCGAAGGGAATCAGGCCGATCACCGCTTCCAGCCCGAAGCGGATCCGGGTGCCCGGAATACGGAAACGCTCGTCCAGCCACCAGGCCAGCCGCTGCAGGCGGCGGCGGGCCGCAGCCACGGCCTGTGGATCGGCTGTCACGGCATCAACAGAGGCTTGGTTTAGACTTTTCACCCATTAAGGTTAATCGAGCACCCCGAAAAGGGGAGCCGCAATCAGGTCCGGGAGGGCCGACAGGGGATGGCAGGCACTATTGCAGGGCTGCTCTACGCGTTGGCGTGGACCATTTTCCGCCCGTTCAGCCGCTACCTTCGGTATCGCACCATCCCCAGCCCGTTGGGGGAGGGGCTCACACTCGACCCCGACAAGCCAGTGGTGTACGTGCTGGCCACGCGCGACTGGAGCGACGTCTTCGTACTGGATCGCATCTGTCGCGACCTCAATCTGCCCCGCCCCACACGCACCGGCGACGACTTTCCAACCGTGCAACGCCCCGGCGTGCTGTATCTGCCAGCCCTGCTGGAGGAGCGCCGTCAGGCTACCGACCTGTCGCGCCTGATCGAGACCGCGGCCGACACGCAGGATTTCGACGCCCAGGTGGTGCCGGTCTCGATCTTCTGGGGCCGCGATCCGGGTTCGGAAACCAGCTGGTTCCGGCTGTTGTTTGCCGACAGCGTGCAGGCCGGTCGCATTCGCAAGCTGTTCATCATGCTGGCCAACGGGCGCGGCATTCTTGCCAACTTCGGCCTGCCGCTGTCGTTTCGGGAGTACATGGATCGGGCCCCCAGCGCTGCGCTGGGCCAACGCAAACTCACCCGCGTGCTGCACTTCCACTTCCTGCGGGCGCGTACCGCGGCGCTGGGCCCGGCCCTGCTGCGGCGGGGTGTGGTGGTGGACGGCCTGCTGGCCAGTCACGGCGTCCAGGCCGCCATCGAGGCGGAGACCGCGGCCGGCGAAGTCACCCACGCCCAGGCGCTACAGCGGGCACGCCGCTATGCCGAGGAGATCGCCGCCGACTATTCCAACGCAGCGATCAACCTGCTGGAGCGCTTTCTCGGGGGCATGGTGTTCAAGCGCGTGTTCCGCGATATCGATGTCCGCGGGCTCGACCGGGTACGCCAATGGGCGCAGGGCCACGAGATCATCTATATGCCCTCGCACCGCAGCCATGCCGACTACCTGCTGGTGAGCTACGCGCTCTATCACGGAGGGCTGGTGCCACCGCACATCGCTGCCGGCATCAACCTCAACTTCTGGCCGGTGGGCGGCCTGCTGCGCCGCTGCGGCGCCTTCTACATGCGGCGCACCTTCGCCGGCAACCGCCTCTACACGGCGGTGTTTCGCGCCTATGTCGATGCCCTGATCCAGCGCGGCTACTCCATCGAGTTCTTCCCGGAGGGCGGCCGCAGCCGCACCGGTCGCCTGTTGGCGCCGAAGACCGGCCTGCTGTCGATGGTGGTCGAGGCCAGCCTGCGTCAGCGCTCGCGCAAGGTGGCGCTGGTGCCGGTGTACATCGGCTACGACAAGTGCTGGGAGGTGGCGAGCTACTCCAAGGAACTGCGCGGCGCACAGAAGACCAAGGAATCCGCCGACGGGCTGCTGAAGGCGGGCAAGATCCTGGCGAAGAGCTACGGCAAGGCCTACATCAACTTCGGCGAACCCATCGCCCTGCAGGAATACGCCGATTCCCACCTGCCGGGATGGCGGGAAACCCTGCTGCCCGAAAGCGAAGACAAGCCGGAAGGCTTCAAGCGGTTCATCAGTGAGCTTGCCTTCGAGAACGCCTGGCGCACCAACGCTGCGGCCGTGGCCAACCCCAACGGCCTGGCCGCAGTGGCCCTGCTGGCCAGCCCGCAGCGCGCGGTCTCCCGCGACGAGTACATCGAGCAGATCGGCCATCTCATCTGGCTGCTCAAGGGCCTGCCCCTGGGCCCGGACCAGATGCTGCCGGAAACCCGCCCCTCGGCGGTGGTGGACTGGGCCGCTCCGATCGCACGCATCGCCCAGGTCAGCCATCCCTGGGGCGACGTCTACGGCGTCACCGGTCGCGATGCCGTGCTGATGACCTACAACCGCAACAACATCCAGCACCTGTTCGCCATTCCCGGACTGATCGCCAACCTCTACCGCACGCGCTGGATTCTCAGCGAGGACGCCCTCCTCACCGGGGTGCGCGCGCTCTATCCGTTCCTGCGCACCGAGTTCTTCCTGCCGTGGAAGGCGGAGGACATCGATGGCGTCACCCGCCAATGCCTGGAGGTCATGCTGCAACTGGGCCTGCTCGAGCGCGAGGACGATCACCGGCTGCGTCGCCCGGAAGTCACCCACCCCTCGTTCTCGACGCTGTCGATGCTGGGGCGGGTCATGGGGGAAACCCTGGAGCGCTACTGCATGACCGCGCTGCTGCTGGCCAACGAGCGCCGCAGCCAACAGAAACTCCCGCGCGAGCGCTTCGAGGGCGACTGCCGCCTGCTGGCCGAGCGCATGGCGCTGCTGACCGGGCGCGACGCCCCCGAGTTCTTCGACAAGACCCTGTTCCGTGGCTACCTCAACACCTTGATCGACATCGGCCTGGTGACCGAAACCGCCGAACGCACCCTCGCCGTCGATGCCCGCATCGACCGCATCGCCGACCGATCGCTGGAACTCCTATCCGACGAGGCCCGTCAAACCCTCATGCAACTGCTGCAACGCCGCAAGCCGGCTGCCGAGCCGTCCGAACCATCGGCAGCCCCTCCCGCGAGCCGCTAGAATCCTGAGCCACGCCCGCGCTGCGGGCGCATCAACATTCACTTTCTCCGCCTGGAGTTCTCATGTCCCATCCGTTTCGCCTGCTGGCCCTCGCCGCCGCCGTTGGCCTGGCCTCGGCCTGCTCCCAGCCCGGCAGCTCTGCCACCGCCACCGAAGGCCCGGTCTCGCTTGACAGCGATGCCCAGAAGTTCGGCTATGCCATCGGCATCGACCTCGGCACCTCGCTGGCACCGGTGAAGGCCGATGTCGATATCGCCGCCCTCAAGGCCGGCCTCGACGATGCCATCAGCGGCACCGAGCCGCGCCTGGACGAAGCCGCCCGCGAAGAGGTCAAGAACACCGTGGCGCGCGCCATGCAGGAGCGCCAGATGAAGGAGCGCGCCGAGCAAGCCGGTGCCGCCTCCGAGCGCGGCGCGGCCTTCCTGGCCGAGAATGGCGCCCGCGACGGCGTGACAGCGACCGAATCGGGCCTGCAGTACGAAGTGCTGACCGCAGGCAAGGGCGACAACCCCAAGCCCGATGACAGCGTCACCGTGCACTACAAGGGCACGCTCATCGACGGCACCGAGTTCGACAGCTCCTATGCCCGCGGCGAGCCGGTCACCTTCCCGCTGGCCAACGTGATCCCCGGCTGGACCGAGGGCGTGCAGTTGATGAAGCCCGGCGCCAAGTACCGCTTCGTGATCCCCGCCGAACTCGCATATGGCGAGCGCGGTGCCGGTGCCAAGATCGGCCCCAACGAAACGCTGATCTTCGAAGTGGAGCTGCTCAGCATCGGCGAACCCGACACCGAGTAAGCGACTGCTGTGCAACGACGGCCGGCCCTGCGCCGGCCGTCGTCGTTTGTACGGGGCGCGTACAGGTCGCCAACGCAGCGCCACTGTGCCACGGTTGCGGCCATGCGATTGACCCTGGGATTGCTGCTGAGCCTGCTGCTCGTGGCCTGTGACCGCGATACCCCGCAGTACCGCCTGCAGGACTATGCCGACCGCGTCGCCCGCGCCGCGCGGCAAACCCCGGAAAAGCTGTCCTGGCCGTCACCACCGCCATACCCACGACACCGCGAGCGGCAACTGCCGGTGCCGGAGGTGCGTGCGCGGCTGCTCGATCTGACCGACTTCAACACCTGCAACCTCACCCAGCTGATCGCCGAGCGCAACAGCATCCTGGGGCGCTACTGGCCCGCCAGCCGCCGTATCGACTACGAACTGCGCTTTGCCCATCGCCTGCAGCGCTGCCGGCGCTGGCTGCACACCCAAGCCGAGGCCGACCTCGCCCTGCGCGACCAGATGGACGCCATTGCCCGCGGCAAGGCCGGCACACTGCCCGCGGTGTTCTGGCAGCTCAGCTTCGACAGTCCCGAGTTCGAACGCCATTTCTCCCTGGCCACCCCGTGGCTGCCGCCCGGCGAAGCCCCACCGATGGAAGCGCTGCGCGCGCTGGAGCAGCTGGCGGAACAACTGGATGCACCGCCGGACGGATGGGATCTGACGCAGCTGGAGCCCCAGCTGCAGGCGCTTGCCCTGTCCGGCTATGGCGGTGCCTGGGTCCACGCCATGCAGGGGCTGGCCACCACCCTCGACACGGTGGCCGAGCGTCTGATGGCCGTGGACCGGCAGCGGCTCTGTCCACAGCAGCGCCCTACCCCTGCGGCCCGCATTCTCGAGACCGTGTTCTACCGCTACTACGCGGGCTGGGTGCAGCCCTATCTGGCCCAGCTGCATCGGGATGGCACGCGCTGGCAGCAGTCGATGAACCGCCTGTTGGCCGCCGCCCCACGCCCGCCCCCCGCCTTCCGCGCCTATGCCACACAGGTGCTGGGCGACGGCACCGGCAGCCTGCGCACTGACCTCGAACAGGCCGGCCAACGCCACACCCGGGCCTGGCAGGCGCTGCTGGGAACCTGCGGGTTGATGCCGGGTGCCGCCGCTACTGCGGCGGATTGAGCGTCGCCAGCGCGTCCACACTGGCATGCCCGGGCACCGGACGCGGCGGTGCGCTGCGGTCCGGATGACGGATCGCCACCACCTGCCCGATGCCGAAGGCACGCGCGGCATCGAGAACCGGCTGCGAGTCGTCGACAAACAGTGCACGCCGGGCATCAAAGGGGTGGGCATCGACGAAACGCTGCCAGAACGACGGGTGCTCCTTGGGCGCGCCGAAGTCGTGCGAGCACACGACAGTGTGGAAATAGGGCTGCAAGCCGGTATGCCGCAGCTTCAGCTGCCAGGAGTCACGGTGGGCGTTGGTGGCCAGCCACAGCCCCCGGCCACTGTCCCGAACACCCTGCAGAAAGACTTCGGCACCCGGCAGCGGCGCGATGCGATCGCGGATCTCATGCTTGAGCGCGGCCATGTTGAGCCCGGTCTGCTCACTCCAGAAATCGGTGCAGTACCAGGGCAGGGTGTGGGCCGTCGATTCGAACAACGGCTGCAACCGCGCGGCCGCCTCCTGTTCGCTGATGCCGTGCAGCGCGCCATAGCGCTGCGGCACCAGCCGCCGCCAGAAATAATTGTCGTAGGCAAGGTCGAGTACGGTGCCGTCCATGTCGAGGATGACCACATCGACCTGAGACCAGTCGACCTGGGCATCCCCTACACTGCTGCCGCCTGCCGCCTGCTCTGGTGAAACATCCCGTGACATCACAACTCGCTCAATGGTTACCCGAGATCGAACGCCTGGCGGTCACCGCCGGCGACCGCATCATGGCGGTGTACCGCCGCGCGTTCGAAGTGTCTCACAAAGCCGATGACTCGCCTTTGACCGAAGCCGATCTGGCTGCGCACCACTGCATCGCCGAGGGCCTGCAGGCGCTGCAGCCGCGACTGCCGCTGCTCTCCGAGGAGGATGCCGACATCCCCGCTGCAGTGCGGCGGCAGTGGACGCACTACTGGCTGGTGGACCCCCTCGACGGCACCCGCGAGTTCATCAAGCGCAATGGCGAGTTCACCGTCAATATCGCGCTCATCGCCCACGGGCGACCGGTACTGGGCGTGGTGCATGTGCCCGCGCTGGCGCAGACCTATGCCGCGGCCCAGGGACTGGGGGCCTGGCGTCAACAGGGCGAGGACCGGCAGCCGCTGCACACGCGGCGCTGGCCATCCCGACCCGTCCTGTTTGTCAGCCGCTCCCACCACGGCCGCCGCGCGGACGCGGCGCTGTCGCGCTTCCCGCCCCACGAACAGGTGTCCAAGGGCAGCTCGCTGAAATTCTGTCTGATTGCCGAGGGCTCGGCCGATGGCTACCCCCGTCTGGGGCCCACATCGGAATGGGATACTGCGGCGGCCCAGTGCGTGGTGGAGCAGGCGGGCGGTGCGGTGCTGGCGCTGCCCACGCTGACGCCCTTGCAATACAACCAGGGCGACGGTCTGATCAACCCGGATTTCGTGGTCGTCGGCGATCGCCAGGCCCCCTGGCGGCAGTGGCTGCAACAGGCCGGCGCCGCCGAACGTCGCGCGTAGGGCCTACAGGTCCTGCAGCGCCAGCGTGGCATCGACCGCGGCAAGGTCCGGCACCTGCGGATGTGCGGGTGCCACAACCGTCTTGGCATCACGAACCACCTGACAGGTACGCAGCCCTGCGGCCCGCGCAGCATCCAGTTCCTCCCCCACATCGGAGAGGAACAGCACCGCTTCGGCGGGACACTGCAACGCCCGTAGGATTTCGCGGTAGCTGGCAACGTCGCGCTTGCCGCCCACACGCGTGTCGAAGAACGCGGAGAACAGCGGCGTGAGATCGCCGTGATCGGTGTGTCCGAAAATGAGCTTCTGCGCATCCACGGAACCCGAGGAGTACACCGCAAGCCGCAGGCCCTGCGCCTGCCAGGCACGCAGTGCCGCCGGCGTATCCGGGTAGACATGCCCTCGCAGTTCGCCGGCGCGATAGCCCTCGGCCCAGATCATGCCCTGCAAGGCCTTGAGCGGCGTGACCTTCCGGTCCTCGTCGATCCAGCGTTCGAGCACATCGGCTGCGTCCTGCAGTGACAGGTCGCGGTTTTCGATCTGCTCGACCTCGTCGAGCTGGCGGTGCACTTCGGCATCGCCGGCATGATCGCGCAGGAACGCCCGGATGCGGCTGCGGGCATAGGGGAAGAGCGTCTGGTGGACGAAGTCGATGGACGAGGTTGTGCCCTCGATATCCGTCAATATGACCTGGATCATCGTACTGCCTCCGCACCGCTCCACATCATGTTCGCCGTCACGCCGCCGCACCTGCATAGGGCGGGAAATTGCGGGCAATGGGGTCGCCGGTGAAGTGGCCCACCCAGCCATCCGGCTTGGTGAAGAACCGGATGGCCTTGAACATCGGCTTGGGGCCCATGTCGAACCAGTGCGTGGTATCGGCGGGCAGTTCGATCAGGTCACCTGCGGTGCACAGCGTGGTGTAAACCTTGCCACCCTGGCGGATGTAGAACACACCGGCACCATCCACGAAAAACCGGATCTCGAAATCATCGTGGGTGTGCTCGGCCAGAAACTTGCCGCGGGCGGTTTCCACATCCGGATGCGCAGGGTGCATCGCCACCACGTCAACGGACTGAAAGCCGTACTTGGCATTGAGCGCCGCGACCGCAGGCGCGTAGGCCTCGAGCACGGTCTCCGGCGTTGCGTCCGGTGCCAGCGGCACATCGGCGCGCCAGCGCGTCATCGGCACACCGATGGCGGCCAGTTCGCGCTGGATGATGTCGAAGTCGTCGGTGTGCAACTGCACCTGGTCCGGCGCGTGGTCGGGGGTAATGGTCAGCGTGGTCATCGTTTCAGTTCCTCCAGATGACAGGCCAGCATGAACTCCAGCGCTTCAACCGCGTGGCGCGCCGCTGCGACGCTGGCGCCCCAGGCATAGAGGCCGTGGCCGGCAATGAGATAGGCGGGCGTGCCCGGCGCCGCATCGAGATAGGCATCGACCTGCGCAGCCAGCCGGGCGATGTCCTGATCGTTCTCGAACACCGGCAACGTGACCGCTTCTGCGGGGTCGGGATGTCCGGGCAGCACCTTCTGCAGTTCGTAACCCTGCAGCACGATGCGCTCGAAACGTCGCGACAGCACGGTGTTGGCAATCGAGTGGGTGTGCAGGACCGCGCCGATATCGGTCGTGGCGCTGCGGTAGCGCTGCACATGGAGCCCGGTTTCATAGGAGGCCTTGCGGCCGGCGTCCAACGGTCGACCCTCGAGATCGGCCACCAGAAAATGGTCGGGCGTGAGTTCGCCCTTGTGCCCGCCGGAGGCTGTGATCAGCAGGTGCGCCGGATCCAGTCGAAGCGAGAAATTGCCCCCGGTGGCCGGCACCCAGCCCCGCTGATGAAACAGGCGGCCAGCGTCGATGAGGGCCTGCAGGCCGTTGGCTGCGGCGGGCGTGTGTAGGTCGGGCGTCATGGGGCGGTCACTGTACGGTAGGCCACGTGGCGCTTCAATGACGGCACTGTGGGCTGCACAGTGCACAGCAGAGCGCCTATCCTCGACCCCCCACGGGATTGCAACAGGAGCATTGGATGAGTATCCAGACCCAGACTCTCGAATACCGCGACGGCACCACCGCCCTCGAGGCTTTCGTCGCCTTCGACGATCAGCGCAGCGGCCCCCGCCCGGTGGTGCTGATCGGCCACCAGTGGGGCGGGCGCGACGATTTCGTCGCCGGCCACGCCCGGCGGCTGGCGGAGGCCGGCTACCTGGGGTTTGCGCTCGATATGTATGGCACCGGCGTGCGTGGCAACAGCATCGAGGAAAACAGCGCCTTGATGGGCCCCTTCATGGAGGATCGCATGCGCGTCCGCAGCCGCGTGCAGGCAGCCCTCAACACCGCACGCGGCCTGCCCCAGGCGGACGCCACGCGGGTGGCGATCATGGGTTTCTGCTTTGGTGGCCTGTGCGCGCTCGATCTGGCCCGCAGCGGCGCGGACATCCGCGGCGCCATCAGCTTTCATGGCCTGCTCAAGCCCACCGGACTGACGGCACAGGCCATTGCCGCCAAGGTGCTGGTGCTGCATGGCGCCGACGATCCGCTTGCCCCGATCGAGGACGTGGTCGCCCTGCGGGAAGAGCTCAACGCTGCCGGCTGTGATTGGCAGGTGCATCTCTACGGCGGCGCCAAGCATGCCTTCGCGGTGCCGGGCACGGATGTCCCGGACATCGGCGCCCGCCACCAGCCCGACGCCGAACGCCGCAGCCTGGCAAGCGCCGACGCCTTCCTGGCCGAAGTGCTGGCCTGAGACCCCGACGGGCTGCACGGGGCTGGCCGCCATCAGGCAAATGCCGGCGGCAGCGCCAGTTCCGGCGCCACCTCGATCAGCACCGGCCCGGCAGGAGCCATCCGTGCCACGCGTCCGGCGTCGTCCAGCACTGCGGACCACTCCTCGGCGGACTCGACGCGGTACTGGGCACGGGTGAAGGGGGCCACGCACAGGCCGGCAAGGCCAGGCAGCCGGGCAGGGGCGTCGCGCACCGCCAGCACCAGCAGGGCGGTGCAGCTGTTGTCGGCGGCCGCCACCTCGACCGCCAGCGCAGGCAGGGCGGAGGTGGTGGTCCGCCGCCACGGCGGCGGTGAGGATTCGCAATCGGTCGGGTTGGGATTCATGACAGGGCTCGACTGGGCCGGTGGATCCGGCGCGGGCCCCTCAACGAGAAACCCCCCACCGGACGGGCGCCGGCGGGGGGTTGATTTGGCTGCAACGTCCCCTACGGCGCGTCGTTGGTAACGACGAGCGCGGCAATGACGGCTTTGGCAAACATGTGCGTCATGGCAGGGAAAGGTGCGCGACAATGCAGAAATGAAAGGTTCGGTCAGAAGTGTCGGTGCAGAACGTCGTCCCTGTCAACGGGGTGCGCTGCTGTGAGGCGCCTGCTGTGGACTGCGCTGGCGGTCGGCCTGCTGTTGACAGTGGTGCCCGTACTGGTGCTCGCCCTGCTGCCGCCGCCGACCACCGCGTTCATGCTGGCCGACGCCCTGGATGGCGAGGGGCCGCCGATCCGCCAGCAATGGGTCCCTCTCGACACGCTCCCCGCCCACGTGCCGCTGGCCTTCGTGGCCGCTGAAGACCAGGATTTTCCCGACCATCACGGCTTCGACCTGGGGGCGATTCGCGACGCGCTCGCGCACAACGCGGATGGGGGGCGGGTACGGGGCGCCTCCACCATCAGCCAGCAGGTGGCCAAGAACCTGTTCCTCTGGCGCGGCCGCAGTTGGGCGCGCAAGGGATTGGAAGCCGGCTACACCGTGTTGATCGAGCTGCTGTGGAGCAAGCGTCGCATCCTGGAGGTGTATCTCAACATCGCGGAACTCGGGCCTGGCCTCTACGGGGTGGGGGCAGCTGCGCAGCACTACTGGTTATTGCCGGCGACGGCGCTGAGCCCTCGCCAGGCCGCGCTGCTGGCGGCCTCGCTGCCCGCGCCCTCGCGTTACCGTGCAGACGCCCCGGGCGACTATGTGCAGACCCGGGCGGATTGGATCCAGGACCAGATGACCCAGTTGGGGCCCGGGTGGCTGGCAGAGATTCTGCGGTGAAGGTCCCTCGGAGTGCATGAACTCATGTTTCACTTTAAGTTTACTCTGCAAGCTTCTATCAACAATCGTTTTATCGGATTTACTCACATCATCTGTGGATAAACTTGTGCATAGCCACCGGAACAGCCCGCTAAGTGACCGTGCCGGCTTGAGTTTCTGCCCGATGGAAACTTTCTGTTCATCTAAAATTTTCCATTGAATTCAACATCTTGAACTTTCTTTACATTTTTCGGACGCCGTCGGCGTCCCCCGCGCCGGAGCGCAGCCTGCGTTGCACCGCACTTGTGCATAAGCACGGGCACCGGCCCCTGTCGGAACCGCCACGATGACACCGCAAACACCCCCGCTCGTGCTGTGCCTGTCGGGGCATGACCCTTCGGGGGGCGCCGGCATACAGGCCGACATCGAAGCCATCCGCGCACAAGGTGCCCACGCCCTCAGCCTGATCACCTCGCTGACGCTGCAGGACACCCGCAACGTGGAAGCGGTGGAGCCTGTGCCCCTGCCCTGGCTGCAGCGTCAATGGGCCTTGCTGCGCGCGGACAGTCAGGTCTCGGCGGTGAAGGTCGGCCTGCTCGGCAATGCCGCCCAGGCGGACTGGCTTGCCGGCATCGTGCGCACGATGAAGGTGCCGGTGGTGGTCGACCCCGTGCTCAAGGCCGGCGGCGGGGCCCGACTGGCCGAGCCAGCGTTCCTGGACAGGCTGTTGCCAACGGTGACGGTGCTGACACCGAACGCCGCCGAGGCGGCGCAACTGGCACCGGACGCAGCAGATCCCGCCGCGCAGGGCGAGGCCCTGCGCCGCCGCGGCTGCGCCCATGTGCTGGTGACCGGCGGTGATCTGCCCGGCGACCGGGTGCGCAACTGGTGGGTGCACGCCGGTGGCGTCGCGGTGTTCGAATGGCCGCGCGTGGCGGCCGCGTTTCATGGCGCGGGCTGCACGCTGGCATCGACCCTGGCGGCGCGACTGGCGCTGGGGCAGCCCGTCGCGGAAGCGATCGAAACCGCCCAGCGTGAGGTGCACGGCATGCTCACGCGCGGCAGCCGCATCGGCCAGGGTCGCTTGATCCCGGGACGGGGACCGTGACGATCCGCCCTGCCTTGCCGACCGGGCTGTACGTGATCACCTCCACCGCACTGTGCGAAACCCCGCAGCGGCTCCGCGACGGCGTGCGGGCTGCGATACGCGGAGGTGCCGCACTGGTGCAGTACCGCGACAAGACCGCCACTCCGACCGAGCGCCTGCGGCGCGCGCAGCAACTGCAGGCGGACTGTGCGGCGGCCGGCGTACCGCTGATCATCAACGACGATGTCGCGCTGGCCCTGACCGTGGGCGCCGCCGGCGTCCACATCGGCCGCAGCGACGGTGAGGTCGCCGACGTCCGTGCGCGACTGGGTGACCCGGCCTGGCTGGGCGTCACCTGCGGCGACGATCTGGCCCGCGCCGCCGCCGCTCGGAGGGCGGGCGCGGATTATGTCGCCTTTGGCCGCCTGTACCCGTCGCGGACCAAACCCGATGCACCGCCTGCGCGCCTGTCCACTCTCACGGCGGCAGGCGCGCTGGGTTGCCCGGTGTGCGCCATCGGCGGGCTGCGCCCGCCCCACGTCGCCGAAGTGGCGGCCGCCGGTGCCCACCTGTTCGCCGTGGTGGACGGCGTGTTCGGTGCACCCGACATCGAAGCGGCTGCACGCGCCTACTGCATCGAGCTGGCAACGTACAATCACGGTTCGCCTCGCGTCTGAAGGCGCGCCCCGTGCACCGGGTCGTCGCTGGACGCACCGATCCCGGAGCTGATTGTGTCGAACTCGCCCTGCCCCCAGTCCGATCGCCTGTTCGCGCGCGCCCAGCAGCACATTCCGGGCGGCGTCAATTCGCCCGTCCGCGCGTTTCGCAGTGTCGGCGGCACCCCGCGTTTCATCGCCGGCGCCGAAGGCGCGCACATCACCGATGCCGACGGCCGACGCTACATTGACTACGTCGGCTCATGGGGGCCGATGATTCTCGGCCACGGCCACCCTGACGTGCTGGCCGCCCTCAAAGCGCAACTGGACATCGGGGTCTCGTACGGCGCGCCCACGGAGGCCGAGATCGAGCTCGCGGAGCTGCTGTGCACGCGCGTGCCCGGCATGGAGCAGGTCCGCCTGTGCTCCAGCGGCACGGAGGCCACCATGAGCGCCCTGCGCCTGGCGCGCGGCGCCACCGGCCGCGACTACATCCTCAAGTTCGAGGGCTGCTACCACGGTCATGGCGATGCCCTGCTGGTGAAAGCCGGCTCAGGCCTGCTGACCTTCGGTGTACCGACCTCCCCGGGGGTCCCGGCGGATCTGGCGCGCTACACCCTGACCGCCACCTTCAATGATCTCGACAGCGTGGCGGCCCTGTTCGCCGCCCACCCCGGCCAGATCGCGGCCGTGATCGTCGAGCCCGTTGCCGGCAACATGAACTGTGTCCCGCCGTCGGAAGGGTTCCTGGCCGGCCTGCGGGAGCAGTGCAGCGCCGCCGGCACGCTGCTGATCTTCGATGAGGTGATGACCGGTTTCCGCGTCGGCCCACAAGGGGCCGCCGGCCGGTATGGCGTGACGCCGGATCTGACCACGCTGGGCAAGATCATCGGCGGCGGGCTGCCGGTGGGGGCGTTCGGCGGGCGGGCATCGGTGATGCAGCAGCTCTCGCCGGTCGGCCCGGTGTATCAGGCCGGGACACTGTCGGGTAATCCGCTGGCCGTCAGCGCCGGCCTGACCACCCTGCGTCTGCTGGACGATGCCGCCCTCTACACCCGGCTCGAGGCGCGCACGCGCGAACTGTGCGCCGGCCTGCAGGCGGCGGCGGACGCGGCGGGCGTGCCCTTCACCACCACCCAGGTCGGCAGCATGTTCGGTCTGTTCTTCTCGCCCGGCCCGATCGGCGGCTATGCCGACGTCATGGCCTGTGACACCGACCGCTTCAAGCACTTCTTCCACGCGATGCTGAACGCCGGGGTGTATCTCGCCCCTTCGGCATTTGAGGCAGGGTTTGTCTCGGCCCGCCACGGCGACGAGGAGATCGCGGGCACCCTGGACGCGGCACGCCTGGCCTTCGCGCAGCTGTGACGTCGCTGGGGCAGGCCTTCCTGCTGTGGACCGAGGCCCATCCGGGCCTCGCGCTGTTGATCCTGTTTCTCGCCGCCGCGCTCGATGCGGTGTTCCTGATCGGCGTGTTCGTGCCGGCCGGACTGGTGCTGTTCGCCATCGGCGCACTGGTGGCGCTGGACATCCTGCAGTTCTGGCCTGCGGTGATGATTGCCGCTGCGGGCGCCTTGAGCGGCGACCTGCTGTCGTTTGCGCTGGGGCGGCGCTACCGCGACCGGCTGTTCGACAGTGGCTGGCTGCGGCGACGCCAGGCCATCGTCACGCGGGCGCAGGGCTTCTTCGAGCGGCATGGCGGCAAAGGCGTGCTGGTGGCGCGGTTTCTCGGTCCGCTGCGCGCGGTGCTGCCGGCCGTGGCCGGCGCCTCGCCCATGCCGTTGTGGCTGTTTCTGCTGGCCGACGGCCTGGCCGCGCTGATCTGGTCCTGCGCCTACATCCTCCCAGGCGTGGCGTTCGGTGCCTCCATCGGACTGGCGGCCCAGGTGGCAGGCCGGCTGGCGCTGCTGCTGGTGCTGGTGGCCGCCGTGATCTGGGGCGCGTTCGCCCTGACCCGTTTGGTGCTGCAGGCCGTGTCCACCCGGGCCGAGGACTGGATCGGTCGCATGCTGGACTGGTCGCGGCGACACCGCCGGCTCGGCAGCTTCGGGGCCGCACTGGCGGATCCGACACAGCCGGAGACCCCGGTGCTGGCGCTGCTGGCGCTGCTGCTCGGGGTGCTGGGCGCGGTAGCGCTGTACCTGATGGCGGCGCCCACGCTGCACGCCTACCCCTGGCCGTCCGATGCCGCCATCTTTCAATCGCTGCGGGATCTGCACACGCCCTACGGCATTGCGATTGCCAGCGCGATCCTTCACCTGGGCGAGTGGCCGGTCTACCTGCCGGTAGCCGCGGTGATGCTGATCAGCCTGGTGATGCAGCGCAAACCCCGCGCCGCAGCCCATTGGCTGGCCGCACTGGCCTTCGGGGGCGTGCTCTCCCTGGCGTTGTCCCGGGTACCGACCGTGGAAGCGCCTCATGCCTATTTCGGGTTGCCACCGCCGCCGGGCTTCAGCGCCCGCGACCTGGTACTCACCACCGTCATCTACGGCCTGATCCCGGTCCTGCTGTCGACCCGTCAGCCGGCCGCACTGCGTACCTGGTTCTATGGCCTGGCGAGCGCGTTGGTGGCGCTGGTGGCGGCCAGCCGGCTCTACCTGGGCGCACAGTGGTTCAGCCATGCAGCGATCTTTCTGGTGATCGGCTTGCTGTGGACCGCGCTGCTCGGACTCGGCTACCGACGACACCGGGCCACGCCGGTGGGGCTGGTCGCCACGCTGATGCCGGTCCTGATGGTGTTCGTGATCGCGGCCGGGGCGCAGTGGTCGGTCGACGACCGGAATCTACTGCCCGCCAGCCGCCAGGCAGAGGTGCGCAGCGGGTTCACCTGGACCGAGTGGCAGCAGGGCGCACATGACCAGTTCGCCACCCAGCGCTACGACATCGCCGGCCGGCCGAAGCAGCCCTTGAATCTCCAGTGGGCCGGCACACTGGACGTCATCGAACACAGCCTGCTCGCCGACGGCTGGACCCCGCCGCCATCGGTGGCCAGCGCTGAACTGCTGCGCTGGCTCAGCGACACCGCGCCACTGGCCTCGCTGCCGGTGTTGCCGCAGATTCACAACGGCGAACGTCAGGCGCTGGTGCTGCGGCTGGCACAAAGCGATCAGCAACAATGGCTGTTGCGGCTGTGGCCCGCCGACGCCCGCTTCGATGACGGCACGCCGCTGTGGATCGGCAGCCTGTCGCTGCAGGATGCGCGCAGCGCCTACCTCGGCCTGCTGCGGCTGCCCATCGCGGTGGCCTCGGTGCCCCCTGACCCCCTGCTGCGGCCCGCCGCGCCCTTGATGCGCCAGGTGGGCGACCTCTACCTTCTCACCACCCCTGCCCCGCAGTCGGAGTCGATGCATGACGGATAACTGGCTTTCCAAGGTTCGCGCCAAGATCAATCAGGGTGACTCCTTTCTCACCCGCGACCTCGGCAGCCTGTTTTCCGGGGAACGTCTGAACGACGATGCCCTGGAGATTCTCGAAGAGCGCCTGCTGCTGGCTGATGCCGGCCTGGAAGCCACGACCGCACTGATCGAGCGGCTGGGGAACGAAGTGAGAATGGGGCATATCAAGACCGAGGCCCAGCTGCGCAAGGCGCTCCACGACGCCCTGCTGGCCATCCTCAAACCGGTGGCAATCCCGCTGGAGGTACCCCCGTTCATCAAGCCGTTCATTCTGTTCGTCACTGGCGTCAACGGGGTCGGCAAGACCACCACCATTGGCAAGCTCGCCAAGCGGTATCAGGAAGAGGGCCGCCGTGTGCTGCTGGCTGCAGGGGACACCTTCCGTGCGGCGGCCGTGCAACAGCTCACCACCTGGTCCGAACGCACCGGCGTACCGATCCTGTCGCAGGGCGAGGGCGCCGATGCCGCCAGTGTCATCTTTGATGCCGTGCAGTCAGCCAAGGCACGGGATCTGGACATGGTGATCGCCGATACCGCAGGACGACTGCACACACAGAGTCATCTCATGGAGGAGTTGCGCAAGATCAAACGGGTAGTGCAGAAGCACGACCCGTATGCCCCGCACGAGGTGCTGCTGGTGGTCGACGCCACTACCGGCGGCAATGCACTGACGCAGGCGCTGCAGTTCCACGAGGCCATTGGCCTCACCGGCCTGGTGGTGACCAAGCTCGATGGCACGGCCAAGGGCGGGGTGCTGTTGGCCATTGCCAAACGGCTGGCACTGCCGATCCGCTTTGTCGGCATCGGCGAAGGGGTGGACGACCTCATCCCCTTCGATGCCGACGCCTATGCGGACGCGCTGGTCGACCGCTAATGCATCGCTTCCAACAAAGCGTTTGGAGATGGCGAGTGCGATTGAGTGCAGCGCGAGGCGCGAAGAGGAACGATAGCGGGCGCTATCGCGACGATGAGCAATGAAGCGCTGTGCTCAAGCGCGCCGCCAGAACGAGTGATTTGTTGGAAGCGCTGCACTAACATCCGGCCATGACCGACCTCGTCCACCTGCAGCGCGTCAGCCACCGCTACGCCGATGGGCAGGATGTGCTGTCCAATCTGGAGCTGCGGCTGGGCATGGGCGAGATGGCTTTTCTCACCGGCGCCTCCGGTGCCGGCAAGTCCACCCTGCTGAAGTTGATTGCGCGACTGGAGATCCCCACCCGCGGTCAGGTGCTGGTGCACGGACAGAACGTGGCCCGCCTGCATCCCCGTCATGTGCCCGCCTACCGTCAGCACCTGGGCCTGATCTTCCAGCAGTTCAACCTGCTCTACGACCGCAGCGTATTCGACAATGTCGCGCTGCCCCTGGTGATCGAGGGCCTGCGCCACGCAGACATCGCACGCCGCGTGCGTGCCGCCCTGGATTCCGTGGGCCTGCTCAACAAAGCCCACCTGATGCCGATCGTGCTGTCCGGTGGCGAGCAGCAGCGCGTCGGGATCGCCCGCGCCGTGATTCGCAAGCCGTTGCTGCTGCTGGCCGATGAGCCCACCGGCAATCTGGACCCGGATACCGCGCTGGACGTGATGAAGCTGTTCCGCCGCTACAACGAAGCCGGGGTTTCGATCCTGATCGCCAGTCACGCGATGGAGCTGATCGACGCCCTGCCGGGCCATCGGGTGTTTCATCTTGCGGAGGGGCGGCTGCAGACCCGCATCAGCGGAGCAGACGATGGCGAGTGAACGGCCAAACTGGCTCAACCGCTGGGCCGAGGCCCATGCGCGCGCCTTCTTCTTTGCGCTGGGCAAGCTCGGCCGCCATCCGGTGGGAAGTCTGATCACCAGCGCTGTCATCGGCATCACGCTGGCGCTGCCCGCAGGGCTGGAGGTGCTGGTACGCAACGTTTCCAGCGTCGGCGCCGCCTGGCAGGGCACCATTCAGGCGACGCTGTATCTGCATGAAACGGTTGACGAGCCAACCGGCAAGGCGCTCGCGCAAACCCTGTCGGACTGGCCCGGGGTAGCCAGCGCGGAGTACCGGAGCCCGGCAGTCAATCTGGCCGAGTTCCGCCAGCGTTCCGGTTTCGATGCGGCGCTGGCGCTACTCGACGACAACCCTTTGCCCGGCGTGGTGCTGTTGCGCCCCGCCGGCGATCTGGATGATGCCGGCATCCGCGACCTGATGACACGCCTGTCGGCGCGCGAAGAAGTGGCAGCCGCAAAACTCGATCAACAGTGGCTCACGCGCCTCAACGCGCTGCTGAAGCTGGTGAGCCGGGCGGTATGGATCGTGGCGGCGGGCCTGGCGCTGGCCGTGATCCTGACGGTCGGCAACACCTTGCGGCTGGAGATCGAGCATCGGCGCGAGGAGATCCTGGTGATGAAGCTGGTGGGCGCCCCGCCCCCCTTCATCCGCCGTCCCTTTCTCTACAGCGGTATCGCCTACGGACTTGCAGGCAGCCTCATCGCCTTCGTCCTGGTCGAGGGTACCGTGATCGCCATGACCGGCCCCGCTGTGCTGCTGGCCGGCCTGTACGACAGCGGCTTCGTGGTACGCGGCCTGACCCTTGATGGCGCCCTGGCCCTGATGCTGGCGGGACCGGCGCTGGGATGGCTGGGCGCCTTCTGGACCGTTCATCGACACCTGGACACCGTCGAGCCCGGTACCCCCAAACAGGGAACTTGACGCGCTTTTAGCACTCCAACAGGCTGACTGCTAGACTACGGTCACTTGGGAGTTACTGTTATGACCACTGCCCTCGCCGTTCGCCCCGCCAGCCTGCCGGTACCCCTGTCAGGCAGCCTCGATGCCTACATGGCCTCGGTGGCCCGTATTCCCGTGCTCGATGCCGAGGCCGAGAAGCGCCTTGCCGAGCGCCTGCAGGCCGAAAACGATCTCAACGCCGCCCAGACGCTGGTGTTGTCCAATCTGCGCTTCGTGGTGCATATCGCTCGCGGCTATCAGGGTTACGGCCTGCCGCTGGCCGATCTCATCCAGGAAGGCAACATCGGCCTGATGAAAGCGGTCAAACGCTTCGATCCGGACGTCGGCGTCCGGCTGATCAGTTTTGCGGTGCACTGGATCAAGGCCGAGATCCACGAGTTCATCCTGCGTAACTGGCGCATCGTCAAGATCGCCACCACCAAGGCGCAGCGCAAACTGTTCTTCAACCTGCGCTCGGCCAAGCAGCGCCTCGGGTGGCTCAACGCCGAGGAAGTGGCAGCGGTCGCTGCCGACCTCAACGTGAAGCCGGAAGAAGTGCTGCAGATGGAGTACCGCCTGGGCGGCCAGGACGTGTCCTTCAGCGCCACGCCCAGCGACGGGGACGAAGCCTATGTCCCGGAAGACTTTCTGGCCGACGACGCGGACGACTTCGAGGCCATCGAGGAAGCCGAGTGGCAGGAAGCCCGTGAAGCCCGTATGCGCACCGCGCTCGCCACGCTGGATGATCGCGCCCGCGACATCCTCATGCGTCGCTGGCTGGCCGACGAGGGCAAGGCCGGCCTGCAGGAACTGGGGGACGAATACGGCGTTTCCGCCGAGCGTATCCGCCAGATCGAGGCCGCCGCGATGAAAAAGCTGCGCAAGGCCATCGAAACGACCGACTGATATCACCCGGCTCCGAACACCCCGCCGCGGCCCGAAGCCCGGCGGGGTTTTTCATGTCCGGTTCCGGCTCAACCCGGATACGGCAGGTAGTGATCCACCAGCAGCAGCGTGAAAATGCCCATCAGGTAGACGATGCTGTAGCCGAAGGTTTTCATCGGCAGCCCCTCCCGCGGCGCAAACTTGAGCTGCACCGCATACCGCAGGAACACACCGCTGAGCACCAGCGCCCCGGCCAGATAGAACCAGCCGCTCATGCCGAACACGAAAGGCAGCAGGCTGGTGACGAACAGCAGAATCGTATAGAGCAGCACCTGGGTACGGGTGAACTCGATGCCATGCGTCACCGGCAGCATCGGGATGTCTGCCTCGGCATATTCCTTGTGGCGCTCGATCGCCAGCGCCCAGAAATGCGGGGGCGTCCAGATGAAGATGATCAGGAACAGGATGAGCGCATGCGGGTGGATCTCCCCCGTCACCGCTGCCCATCCCAACACTGGTGGCGCGGCGCCCGCCGCCCCGCCGATCACGATGTTCTGCGGCGTCGCACGCTTCAGGAACAGCGTATAGATGCCGGCATAGCCGATCAGCGTGAACTGCGTCAGTACTGCCGTCAGGGGATTGACCCAGAACCACAGCACCGCGAAACCCGCGAGCCCCAGCACGGTGGCAAAGGCGATGCTCTCGGTCATGCCGAGTGCACCCGTCACCAACGGCCGGCCGCAGGTGCGCGCCATGCGGGCGTCGATCTCGCGGTCGATGATCTGGTTGATGGCCGCTGCCGCCGAAGCCTGCAGACCGATCCCCAGGGTGCCCAGCAGCAGCGCATGGAGCGGCGGCAGGCCCGGCACGGCCAGGAACATGCCCACCACCGCGGTAAACACGATCAGCATCACCACCCGCGGCTTGCACAACTCGTAGTATTCGGTGAGGCGCCCGCCGGACACCGGTTCCAGGCGGGTCATGATCGTCGCCACAGTCGGTGATTGGCCGCAACCAGCGTCTGCAGCAACAGCGCGGCCCCCAGGTTGTGGGCGGTGGCCAGCCACAAAGGCAGCTGCAGCTCCACCACGCTGATGCCGATCAGCACCTGCACCAGCAGCGCCACACCGACCGCCACGGCATAGCGCCGCAACGCCGCTCGCTGCCACAGCCGCCAGGCGAACAGCATCAGCACCCCCGTGGCGACGATGGCGCCGAGACGGTGCACGAAGTGAATGGTGGCGCGGGCCCGGTTATCGAGAATGCCGAACTCGTAGTTGATGCCCAGCCCGTGCCACAGCGTAAAGGCTTCTGCCATATCCATTTCCGGCCAGTAGGACCCATGGCAGGTGGGAAAATCCGGGCAGCCAAGTGCGGCGTAGTTGGTGGATGTCCAGCCGCCCAGGAAAACCTGCATCCCCAATACCACCAGGGCCACCAGGCCGAGGCGCCTCAGGCCCGGGGTGATCCGCACCCCGTTGGCGGCAGCGGAGGCCGGTGTCTTGTGGGCACGCCGCGCCGCCAGCCACAACCAGAACAGCAGCGACAGTGTGGCCATCCCTCCCAACAGGTGGGCGGTGACGACAAAGGGCTTGAGCTGCCAGGTCACCGTCCACATGCCAAGAATGCCCTGAAACACCACCAGCCCAACCAGCGCGTAGGGCAGTACGGGGGGCAGTCGGCTGTCGCGCAGGCGAAACCGCATCACGGCCAGCGCCACGATCAGCAAGCCCAGCGTGGAGGCCAGATAGCGGTGGATCATCTCTTTCCAGGCCTTATGGGCCTCCACCGGCCGTTCAGGGAAGCGCGCTTCCGCCCGTGCCACATCCGCATCCGTCTTCGGAATGGTGACGTGACCGTAGCAGCCGGGCCAGTCCGGGCACCCGAGGCCGGCGTCGGAGAGGCGTACGTAGGCGCCCAGTACGACCACACAGAGGCACAGCACGGTGGCCAGGGTGGTCAGGCGATAAAACCAGCGCATGGACAATCTCAAACTCGGGGGGGGGCGGATTTTACACTGTGGGTCGAACGACTCAGCCGATCTGAGACAGCCGCAGCAGGCGCTTGACGTCCTTCAGCACCTTGCGGTGGTCCGGCTGCGGCGGGAATACCATCATGACGTTGCCGAGCGGATCGACCACGAACACACTCCCCGCCGGCGCGCCCTGAAAAGCCGGCACAGCGCTGTCATCCACTGCCACCGGTGCCACCAGGGAGAGGTCAGGATGTGCCGCCCCCAACAGGTCGCGCAGCTCGGGCAGCACCTCGGGATTCGGCGCGAGCACCACGCGCTTCACCCGCAACCGCTTTTCATTGAGAAGCAGCCACGCCTGCCGGTAATCGTGGAGGTCTTCCGCACACCGCGCATCGCAAGCACCTGCCAATGGCATGACGAGACTCCAATGACCCCGCACCAGCGGATAACCACGGGCGGCGCCCTCCGCGTCCACCCAGGCGAAATCGTCCGGCAGGGTCTTCACCGGCACCACGAGGTCACCGTAGTTGGTGCGCCCCTCGGGTTGCCAGTCGGGTTTGACGAAATACAGGATCCAGGCCGCCAGCAACGGCGCAGCGAACAGCGCGGCCAGCAGCAGGAACTGGATACGGCCCTTGAGCACGGGGTCAGACATCGCGTGAATTCCGAAGGTTGAGTCGAACAAAAAAGTAGCTGAGCACGAGGGCGAACATGAACCACTGCGCGGCATACCCGAAATGCCGGGTGGGTGGCACCGCCTGCCCCACCGTCCAGTCCCGAACCAGCGCGTCACCCGCGGCCGGGTCCTGCAATACGATACCGTCCGCCAGCGGCAGGCCGGTCAGGCACCGCAACGTCGCAATGTCCGGATACTGCACGATCAAAGGCGTGGCTGACGGAGCGACTCCCTGACAGGGGGGCGCGGCGAGCCGCAGACCCGGCACCGGCAGGGGCCGCCAGAGGCCGGCAATCTCATGCGGCCCTTCTGGCGGGGCGGGCAGCACCGGGGCCTCCTGCCCCGGAGGGGCCGGCAGCCAACCGCGGTTGACCAGCAACACGCCGCCATCCGGCGTCTCGAGCACCGACCACACGTGATACCCCGGCCGGCGCTGCCGCGACTGCCCATCGAGCAGGATGCGCGTCTGCGGCCTGAACACGCCCGCCACCGTCACCCGCAGGGGCGGATCCAGCCGCGGTCGCAACTGCGCATGCCAGTCCACCTCGTCCTGCGATTGCTCGATCGCCTGATCCAATCGCAGCTTCTGCAGTCCGCGCTGGGTTTGCCAGGTACCGAGCCCCACCAACAACGCCACGACCGGCAGGTAGGCCAGCACCGACCACGCTCGGGGGCGAAATCGGCGGATGCTCATGGTTTTGCTGAACCTCGCTGCACGCGGCGAACAGGGCCGTTTATCATCGTCGCTTTGACTCCGGTGCGCTCACAATGTTCGTCAAACTCGTCATCGTGCTGATGCTGCTGGCGATCATCGTCAGCCTCTTCTCCAGCGCCTTCTTTCTGGTCAAGGACGACAGTCAGCGCAAGCGCACGCTCACCGGCCTGAAGCTCCGTGTCACCTTGTCGGTACTGCTGGTGGCCTTCATGCTGCTGGCCTATCACTTCGGTTGGATCCAACCACACGCGCCCGGCCGCTGAGGCGGTGGCGGACAAACAAAAGGCCCGCGAGCGGGCCTTTTGTGATTCGCAGGCTGGAAGGATCAGAGCCAGTACACCACGATAAACAGGCCGATCCAGACAACGTCGACGAAGTGCCAATACCAGGCCACGGCCTCGAAGCCGAAGTGGCTTTCCGGCTTGAAGTGCCCCTTCATGATGCGCAGCGTGATCACGAACAGCATCAACGTTCCCAGCGTCACGTGCATACCGTGAAAACCGGTGAGCATGAAGAAGGTGCTGCCGTAGATCCCCGATTCCATGGTGAGGTTGAGGTCACCGTAAGCGTGCATGTACTCCTCGACCTGGAAGAAGAGGAACAGGCATCCGAGCGCGACCGTGGCCCACATCCACAGGATGCTCGAGGTGCGGTGCTGCTCCTTCAGGGCATGGTGCGCAAATGTCAGCGTGACACCGGAGGTCAGCAGCAGCAGCGTGTTGACCAGCGGCACGTCGAACGCCGGGATGGTTTCGAACGCGCCACCCAGATTCGCCGGGCCGTTGCTCGGCCAGACCGCCTCGAAGCCCGACCACAGCTGGACGTTGGTTTCAATCTTCTCGCCAGCGCCCGCCAGCCAGGGCAGCGACAGTTCACGCGCATAGTAAAGCGCACCGAAAAACGCGGCGAAGAACATCACCTCGGAAAAGATGAACCAGGCCATGCTCCAGCGATAGGTCCGATCCACCTGCGCCCCATACAGGCCACTTTCACTCTCGTTGATGACGCCAGCGAACCAGCGATAGATCATGAAAATGGAAATGACGATGCCGGCAATGGTGGGCGCCGCGCCAAAGGTCTTGTCTTCCAGATAGCTGGAAACCCCGATCACCAGCGACACCAGGCCAACGGTCAACGCAAACGGCCAGGCACTGGGGGCGGGGACAAAATAGCGGTCGTTTGAAGGAGCTGCGGAAGCCATCGGGATTCCCTCTGTATTGCTAGAGCTTGGTGGTGGGGCCTGCAGACTTCGCCGCAGACTCCGTGACATCAAAGAAGGTGTACGACAAGGTCACCGTGTCGACATCAGCCGGCAAGGCGGGATCCAGCATGAACCGGACGGGCATGTGCTGTACCTCACCGCGTGCCAGGGGCTGGTTGTTGAAACAGAAGCATTCGGTCTTGCGCAGATGCTTGGCGGCATTCCAGGGGGCGACGTTGGGAACCGCCTGACCGACCATGTCGCGGTCCTCGGTGTTCTCCACCAGGAACGTCACCGTGTACAGCTGCCCGGGATGCACCTCAATGCGCGGTGTGTCCGGCTGGAACCGCCAGGCCTTGCCACCGTTCACCGTGGTGACGAACTCGACCGTGACCACCCGGTTCTCATCCACCGGTACTTCGGCAAGCACTTCGGCCTGCTCCAGCGCCATCTTGCCGTTGATGCCCAGCGCATTGCACAGGGCATCGTACATCGGCGCCAACGCATAACCGAAACCGAACATGGCCACCACCACCAGCACCAGCCGGAACGTGTGGCCGCGACGATCCCGGTGCTCGCTCATCCCTGCGTCACCTTGTAGTAAAAAGCCGCGAAGCACGCAGCCGCCAGCACCAGGTGCACGGCAAAGAGCACGAGGTTGCTGCGGGCTTTCTTGCGAGGGTCGGGAGCGTTCATGGTCAGGTGATCATCCCGGCCCGGGCACTTGCCCCGGGCCGGGACCGGTCATCAGTGTGCCGCCGCCGGACGGGCAGCGCCATTGACCGGCTCGCCGTCGTCGCCGATGGTCGGCGGGTCCTCGAAGGTGTGGTAGGGCGCCGGACTCGGCACGGTCCACTCCAGCCCGGTAGCGCCTTCCCAGACGCGGTCCGGCAACTTCTGGCTGGCGCGCTTGCCCCAACCGAAGCAGCTGGCCAGCATGTTGAAGATGAAGATGAACTGGGCGAAGAAGAACACGAACGCCCCCACCGAGCTCCACACGTTGAGGTCGGTGAACTGCACCGCATAATCGGGCACGCGGCGCTGCATGCCCGCCAGGCCGGAGAAGTGCTGTGGGAAGAAGGTGACGTTGATGAAGATCGCCGACAGCCAGAAGTGGACCTTGCCCCAGAACTCGCTGTACATGCGGCCGGTCCACTTCGGAATCCAGTAGTACACGGCAGCAATGATCGAAAACACCGCGCCCGGCACCAGCACGTAGTGGAAGTGTGCGACCACGAAATAGGTGTCGTGGTACTGGAAATCCACCGGTGTCATGGCCAGCATCAGGCCGGAGAAGCCGCCGATGGTGAACAGGAACACGAAGGCCAGCGCGAACAGCATCGGCGTTTCGAAGGTCATCGAGCCGCGCCACATGGTGGCCACCCAGTTGAACACCTTCACACCGGTCGGCACCGCAATCAGCATGGTGGCGAACATGAAGAACAGCTCACCCGACAGCGGCATGCCGACGGTGAACATGTGGTGGGCCCACACGATGAACGACAGGAAGGCGATCGACGCGGTGGCGTAGACCATGGAGTCATAGCCGAACAGGCGCTTGCGGGCGAAGGCCGGGATGATGGTGCTGACAATGCCGAAGGCCGGCAGAATCATGATGTACACCTCGGGGTGCCCGAAGAACCAGAAGATGTGCTGGAACATCACCGGGTCACCACCGCCGGCGGCGGTGAAGAAGCTGGTGCCGAAGTACTTGTCGGTCAGCAGCATGGTGACCGCACCTGCCAGCACCGGCATCACGGCGATCAGCAGGTAGGCGGTGATCAGCCAGGTCCACACGAACAGCGGCATCTTCAGCAGGGTCATGCCTGGCGCGCGCATGTTGAGGATGGTCACCACCACGTTGATGGCGCCGGTGATGGAGGAGATCCCCATCAAGTGCACGGCAAAGATCAGAAACGGAAAAGCATCCCCGGTCTGCAGCACCAGCGGTGGGTACATGGTCCAGCCACCCGCCGGCGCACCGCCGTCGAGGAACAGCGTCGACAGCAGCAGGGCGAAGGCGAACGGGAGAATCCAGAAGCCCCAGTTGTTGATGCGCGGCAGCGCGAGGTCGGAACAGCCGACCATCATCGGCACCATCCAGTTGGCCAGACCGACGAAGGCTGGCATCACCCCACCGAAGATCATCACCAGCGCGTGCATGGTGGTCATCTGGTTGAAGAACTCGGGGTGCACGAACTGCAGCCCGGGCTGGAACAGCTCGGCACGGATCACCAGCGACATCAGGCCGCCGATGAAGAACATGGTGAACGCGAAGAACAGATACAGCGTTCCCAGATCCTTGTGGTTGGTGGTCTTGATCCACCGCATGATCCCCTTCTCGGGGCCGTGGTGTTCGTGATCGTCGTGATGAGCGTGCGCGTGAGCCATTGTGAAACTCCAGACTGCGGTTACAGCGAAACTTAACGAAGCGCGGCGACGGCGGCGGGCTGAACCACCCCGGCGTCGTTGCCCCAGCTGTTGCGGGTGTAGGTGACCACGGCCGCAATGTCGGCATCCGACAGCTGCGGGAACGGCGGCATCAGGCCCTTGCCCTTGAGCACCTGCTCAACCTGCACGCCCGCATCACCAGCGACCACAGCGCTACCCACCAGCGACGGGAAATTGGGCGGCATGCCTTCCCCGTTGGCCTGATGGCAAGCAAGGCAGTTGCGTGCGTAGACCTTCTCACCGGCCGCCACAAGGTCGGCCTGGCTCATGTCCGCGGCCGCTTCCGCAGCATCGGTGGCCACCGTATCTGCAGCCGCCACTTCCTGCGTCGGGGCACTGGCGGCCGGCGTCGCTTCGGCGGCAGCCGGCGCTGACTCGCCGCCCTGCTGCTGCGCGAGCCAGGCGGCGTAATCAGCTTCCGACTTGGCTTCCACCACGATCGGCATGAAACCGTGGTCACGGCCGCACAGCTCGGCACAGACGCCACGGTAAACCCCCGGCTTCTCGATCAGCGCCCAGGTTTCGTTGATATAGCCCGGGATGGCGTCCTTCTTGACGGCCAGCTCCGGTACCCACCAGGCATGAATGACATCGTTGGAGGTGATGAGGAAGCGCACCTTCTTGCCCACCGGCAGCACCAGCGGCTTGTCGACATCTACAAGGTAGTTGTCAATGGTATTGACGTCGACGCCCGAACCCAGCTGGCGCGCTTCGTTCGACGCCGCCGACAGGTTGGAGAAGAACTGAACGTCCTCTCCCAGATATTCGTATTCCCACTTCCACTGATAGCCGGTGACCTTCACCGTCATGTCGGCATTGCGAGTGTCTTCCATGCGGATCAGGGTGCCGGCGGCGGGCACCGCCACCGCGATCAGGATGAGGAACGGCAGGCCGGTCCAGATGATCTCCACGGTGGTCGACTCATGAAAACTGGCGGGCTTCGCGCCCAGCGATTTCCGGTGCTTGAAGATGGAGTAGATCATCACGCCGAACACCAGAATACCGATGACGGTGCACACCCAGAACATCATCATGTGGAGGTCATACACCTCCTTGGCGATGCCCGTTGCGCCGGTCGGCAGGTTCCAACCCCCACTGGTTTCGGTGTAGGCCCAGGCGCCGGCCGCGTGGAACAGCCCGGTCACCAGCGCCCCCAGCATGGCCAGGACCTTGTGAAGCTTCGCCATCGTCAACTCTCCAATCAATCAACCTGCGTCCGGAGCCGTCTCGGCTCCCGCCAACGTGGGACGCGGCATCGGCAGCGACCGCGCCATGCGGCCTGCCAATTGCTCGCGCTCTTCATCCGTGAGGCACCGCGCCAACTCCACCCGCTGTGCGGCATACGCCAACAGCAGACGATTCGGCGCCAGACGTCGCGGGCCGGGCATCAACACCACCCGGGTCCAGGCGCGCGGCAAGGTGACCCTGGAGCGGACACCCCCTCCCACCACACCGAACTCCACGACGACCGCATCGCCTTGCAGCCTCACCACCTCCCGGTAACGGTTGCCTCGGACGCTGACCCAGAGGGCCGCGCCCAACGCAACCAGCTCCAGTCCGGCAAACGGAATCACCGGCCAGAAGCCCATCCAGGCCATTCCCAGCGCAACGGTCATGGCCAATGCCGACGTCACCACCATGAATGCCACCGCCTGACGCGGTGTCAGAGAGGCATTCGGGCCGATGACGAAGGTCGTATCCACGCGCAGGGACCGGGACAGCGGAAGGCCCGGGATTGTAGTGCAACGGTGAAGGCAGGCGCAAAGCCGTGGACAAGGTAACGCCTGCCTGATTCCCCAACGCCGCACACCCTCGTAGCCGTCGCGTAGACTCGCCGCTGGCCCGCTCGTGATGGCACTCGACCATGTCCCTGTTCAAGCGCACCCCTGATGATCCTGCCGCCGACGCCTGGCGCCCGCATCTGCCGGAGGATGCCTGGCGCGTCCTGTTCGCCGAAGCCACAGAGCCCCCTCACAGCAGCGAACTGAATCAGGAGAAACGCCCCGGGGTGTTCGTCTGCGCCGCCTGCCACCATCCGCTGTTCCGCAGCAGCGCCAAGTACGAGAGCGGCACCGGCTGGCCCAGCTTCTTCGAGACCCTGCCCGGCGCGGTCGGCACCCGTGAGGATCGAAAATTCTTCATGTTGCGCACGGAATACCACTGCACCCAATGCGGAGGACATCAGGGGCACGTCTTCGATGACGGCCCTGCCCCCACAGGGCAGCGCTATTGCAACAACGGCCTGGCACTGCGATTCGTTCCCGAAGGAGAGCCGCTACCGCCGCTCCGCAAGCTCACGCCGCCGGGCTGAAATCGCCCTCCGGCGGTGCGTGCAGAAAATCGGAAAACGCCTCCGCTGACAGCATGCGGGGCGCCGCATCGGCGCCGCCCGGCGCGATCACGCCCCAGCACGGCACATCGATCCGGGCCCGCAGACTCTCAAGGTTGGCGTCGAGCTCGGGCATCGGGTGCTGCAAGCCATTGGCCACCCACCCCACCAACGGCGCCCGCCGGCGAATCGCCTCAATCGTAAGCAACGCGTGATTGATACACCCCAGGCGCAGCCCGACCACCAGCAGTACCGGCCAGCCCTGCTGTGCCACCCATCCTCCGAAACTGACGTCCTCGTTCAGGGGCACCAGCCATCCGCCGGCCCCCTCCAGCACCACCAGATCTGCCTGTGCTGACAGCGCCCGGTGACATTCCGCAAGGTGCGTCAGGGAGATCGTCACACCCGCTCGGCGGGCCGCGATATGCGGGGCAATGGCAGGTTTGAACCGGTACGGATTGACCTGATGGTCGGGCAACGCCAAACCCGAAGCGGCCTGCAACGCCTTCACGTCAGGATTTTCCCACCCGGCCCCGGTGGCAATGTCGCCGCTGGCCACGGGCTTGAAGCCCACCGCACGGAGCCCCCGGTCACGCGCCATCCGCAGCAGCGCGCTGGCCACCACCGTCTTGCCGACATCGGTATCCGTACCGGTCACCACCAGCGTACTGGCCGCCACTCGCTCCCCCTTGTAGGGCGCCAACCGACAGCCGGCGCCATCCTGACGATGGAGGGCCCCGCGCCCTCTTGACAAAATTCCCAAAAACTAGTGCGTACATCGCACATTACGCACTATACTTCGAGTGTAACCGCACCCTAGGGAGTTGTTCCGATGATCGATTTTCGACCTGCACTGGCCGCGCTCGCCGGCGTGCTGCTAGTTGCCGGATGCAGCGGCGATAGTTCCGTCAGAAGTCCAGACCTGCCGCCGCCTCAGCTGACCGAGATCGGCACCCTCACCTGTAACGACACGTTGCTGGCGGTGGGACAAACCACCGATTGCCGCGTCAGCTCCTGCAAGTTCGACGTGGTCGACAAGAACGGCAACACGATCCCCAAGTTCGAACCCTGCCCGGCGCTGCAGCCCGACAGCACGGCGCCCAACGTCGCCTCGCTTGATCAGGACCTGAAACTGACGGCTTCTGCAGCCGGCGTCACGCAAATCTCGGTGACGGCCGATGGCGTCCGCAGCCCGGCTACGACGATCACGGTTTCCGCAGCGTGTGGCGAAGCGTTGCAGGTCACACCCGCCGCAGCCAGCATCGTGGCCGGCCTCAAGCAGACCTACAAGGCCACGCTGACCACCAGCGATGATGACGAACTCGACGTCACCGAGCAGACCACCTTCACGGTCACCAACCCGAACGAAGACCCGGATGCGGTGACGCTGGATGCCAATGTGGCGTCGTCCAATGCCGACATCGGTGCCAACACCACCGTGGTCATTACCGGCACCTATAACGGACCGAACTCCCCCTGCAGCGGCACCGCCCCGCTGACCAACGCTACCGCCTTGACGGTGATCCCCGCCACGGTGCTGAGCCCTGGCGGCATCTGCATTGAGGCCACCCCGCCGGCGACTCCGCTCGAACCGGGGCAGGCCAACTGCACCGCCGACAAGGGCGAATGCGTCACCGAACCGCTGGTCTTTGGCCTCGCCGAAAACAATCAGCGCCAGTTGCAGATTCGCGCCCGCTTCAACAACGGCACGCAGTGCAACGTCACCGATGTCGCTGACCTGAGCGCCGCTCCGGCCGGCATCATCACCATCAACGATGCGGGCCTTGCCACCTCGCAGGCCGAGGGCACTGCCGAGATCAGCGCCACGTTCCAGGGCCAGACCGGCACCCGCGAGGCCCAGGTTCGGGTCGATCAGGTATTGGGCAGCAACAGCTTGGCTGTGTCCGCCCGGGAAGTGGTCAACGACCAGCCGTTCACCTTCGGCAATGCGCAGCGCTTTGCCTGCGTCGGCGCCAATGACCTGGTGGCCGGGCTCGGCGGCGGTCAGCTGCGCGGTCAGCTGCTGGCGCACGCCCGCACCCGCACCTGCGGCGACAACGAGCTTCAGGACGGGGCCTGCACCGCGTTGGTGTTCGACGGCGACGGCAATGCCGTTGTCGACCCCGAAACCGAAGAGCAACTCCGGTCGGTATCCGCGTTCAATGCACTGCAGCTGCAGAACGACGTCACCAACCCGGAGCCGGCTGAAGGTGAAATCGACGACAGCACCACCTGGATGGCTCAGGCGGGCTTTTGGAACGGCGAGTCCTGCGAGATCACCGGCTCCGGGGGCAGCAACCCGAACAGCCCGGCGAATGTAGGCGATGCCTTTGTCGACCCGCGCGTGCTGCAGCTCAGCTCGGGCAACATTCCGGTGGACGATCCGTTGGTGCAGCCGAATGGCCTGGTCTACGCCGATGGCGCGGTGCGCCTGGGCTTCACCTGCGTCACCGCCACCATCACCAACCCGCTTGATGGCAGCAACGTGGTCACCGACGGTATGACCGTGCTGATCCTGCCGATCGCCAACGATGCGCTGCTGGGCGCCTCGGACGACGCGGACCGGCTGTGCACCACCCTGCTGCCCGCATTCAGCAACCCGCTGCTGGGCGCGCTGGAAGGGACGCCGCTGGAAGTGCTGGGCCGCATCGAGCTGATCAACACGCTGTCGGTCATCACCGAGATCGTGAACCCAGCGTTGGAACAACTCGACGTGCTGCCGTTGGATCAGATCCTGACAACACTGCTCGAGGGTCAGGGTGACATTCCGGGCCTCACCGCCCTCACCCAGTTGATCATCCAGCCGCTGGATCAAGGGCTGGTATCGCCGGTGCTGGAGCCGCTGGTCTGCCAGGTAACCAATGGCATCAATCTGCTGCTCGGCCTGCTGTCGGGCGGCGGCGGCAATCAGGAATGTGGCGACCTGCCTCTTCCGTAAGGCGTCAAACCACACATGAACCAAGGGATACAGCACATGGCAAGCATGCGCACAATGTTGATGGCGGGGCTGGCGCTGATGATCGGCGTCGCCCAGGCGCAGGAGCCCGCGCCTGAGACCACCGCAACCGAGACACCGGCGGCAGTATCCGCGCCGGTGTCGACGCCCGAGCCGCGGGACAACCGCTGGTCTCTCGTGCCAATGGGCGGCGTCGTGTTCTCCGACTCAAGTGACCTCGACTTCGGCGGCACCTTTGGCGGACGACTGATGCGTCCTCTGCTGGACTTTCTGGCGCTGGACCTGGGGGCCGACTACAGCCTGCTCGACAGCCAGAATGCCGGAGACTACGAGCGTATCTCGGTGAGGATCGGCGGCATGCTGTTCCTCGGCAAGCCGTTCTACGACAGCAGCTCGGATTTCCAGGTGTTCCTGAGTGGCGGCGCACACATCTCCAATATCGAGTTCATCGGGGAGAGCACCGCAGCCTACGGCCCTTACGGCGGTCTGGGCTTCATGCAGCGTTTCAGCGACCGCTTCAGCGGCATCATCGAAGCCCGCTACCAGCTGGACGATGTGCAGAACAGCGGCCTCATCGTCGACCAGAGCTACTACACCTGGCAGGGCCTTATCGGCCTCAAGGTCGCCCTCGGCGAAAAGCCGATGCGTCCGGAAGACCGGGATGATGATGGCGATGGCGTGCCGAACGGGCTCGACCAGTGCCCCAACACGCCTGCTGGCGTGATGGTGGACGCCCGCGGCTGCCCGCTCGACAGTGATGGCGACGGCGTGCCCGACTACCTTGACCAGTGCCCCAACACCCCGCCGGGCACCGAAGTCGGTCCGAACGGCTGCCCGCTCGACAGCGATGGCGATGGTGTTCCCGACAGCCGCGACAAGTGCCCCGGCACCCCGAAGGGTGTGGAAGTGGATGCCGATGGCTGCCCGGCCACCGATGCCGACGGCGATGGCGTCCCCGACTTCCGGGATCTCTGCCCCGACTCGCCCCCGGGCGTGCCGGTGGGTGAGGATGGCTGCCCGCTCGACAGTGATGGCGACGGCATTCCCGACTACCTCGATGAATGCCCGAACTCGCCAGCGGGCGCCAAGGTGCTGCCGAACGGCTGCGCGCTGTCCGGCGACTGTCGCAAGCCGCGTCCGGGCGAAGAAGTCGACGCCAACGGTTGCGCCGTGGATCGCGGCTTCATCCTCCGGGGCGTGAAGTTCGAGTTCGACTCGGCCATCCTCACGCAGGAAGCCCGTCGCATCCTCGACCGCGTGTCCGAAACGCTGGTGGCCTACCCCGAGATCAATGTGGAACTCGAAGGGCATACCGACAACATCGGCACCGCCGCCTACAACCTGGGCCTGTCCGAGCGCCGCGCCATTGCGGTGAAGGAATACCTGGTGGGCCGCGGCATTGCCGCCAACCGCATGGTGCCCGTGGGCTATGGCCTCACGCAGCCGATTGCGGACAACGGCAGTGAAGATGGCCGCGAAGAGAACCGTCGCGTGGAATTGACGGTCCGCGACTGATCGTTCCGGTCGTGCTCAACCCCGGCGTGTGGCCACACACGCCGGGGTTTCTTTTTGTGGGCTCCGCAGCCGGCGGTCGGCCTCAGGGGCGCAGCGCCACCGCCAGGGCATCGAGCAGCTGATCCACCTGCGCACCGCTGTGCGCCGCCGTCAGGGTGATGCGCAACCGCGCGGTCCCCTCGGGCACGGTCGGCGGCCGGATCGCCGCCACCCAGAAGCCGCGCGCGCGCAGGCGTTGGCTCACCGCCAGCGCGGTAGCGTCGGGCCCGATCCGCACCGGCTGGATCGGCGTGCGGGACGCCATCAGGGGAATCCCCAGCGCCGCGGCACCCTCGCGGAAACGCCGGATCAGCGCGTGCAGGTGGGCGCGCCGCTGTGGCTCGTCCTCCACGATGCGCAGGGCCGCCAGGGCCGCCGCGCTGAGGGCGGGTGGCGGGGCCGTGGAATAGATCCACGAGCGCGCACGTTGAATCAGGTACTCGATCAGCACGTCACTGCCGGCAACAAAGGCGCCGGCAGCGCCGAGGGCCTTGCCGAACGTCGCCACATAGAGCGCAGGCCGGGGGCATCCTCCGGCGTCATCAAACGCCTCCACCGCGCCGCGCCCACTGGCTCCGAGCACCCCGAAGCCATGGGCATCGTCCACCATCAACGCAGCCCCGTGCGCCGCCGCCAGCGCGGACAGTTGCGGCAGCGGCGCGATATCGCCATCCATGCTGAAAACGCTGTCGGTCACCACCATCCGCAGCGCGTCGGGGCCCGGCTCCGGGGCCGCCAACGCCTGCTCGAAGGCCGCGACATCGGCATGCGGAACCCGCACATAGCGGGCACCGGAGAGGCGCCCGCCATCGATCAGGGAGGCGTGATTGAGTTCGTCGGCCAGCAGCAGGTCGTTGCGCCCCAGCACGCCACGCAGCACGCCCAGGTTGGCAGCCCACCCCGAGGTGAACAACAGGGCACGGGGGTAGCCGGAAAACGCGGCCAGAGCCTCCTCAAGCGCCCGGTGGTGCCGGTTGTAGCCGCAGATCAACGGCGAGGCGGTACTGCCACAGCCGGTGTCCAGCGCATCCTGCGCGGCCTTGCGCACCCGCGCGTCGGTCGCCAGGCCGAGGTAGTCATTGCTGCAGAAGTTCAGGCAGCGCTCGCCGTCCACCTGCAACCAGACGCCATGCCCGCCGTCGACCGTGCGCCGGACCCGGTATCGCTGCTGGGCCTTCAGCGCCTCCAGCCGTGGCGCCAGGCGGGCGTCGAGTCCCGTTCCCGCCTCAGGCGACCGCACAGCGCGGCGCAGCCTCCGGCGCCGCCGGCACGTGCATGTGGCCTTCGCGCAAGGTTTCCGGGCGAATGCACAGTCGCGCCAGCAAGGCCTCGTCGCGGGCGTTCTGGGGGTTCTCGGTGGTCAGCAGCTTTTCGCCATAGAACATGGAGTTGGCGCCGGCAAAGAAACACATCGCCTGCAGCTCGTCGCTCATGTCGGTGCGCCCGGCGGACAGCCGCACATAGGAGGCCGGCATCAGGATGCGGGCGACCGCAATGGTCCGCACGAACTCGATCGGGTGCAGGGCCTCGGCGCCGTCCAGCGGCGTACCGGGCACCTTCACCAGGTTGTTGATCGGCACGCTTTCGGGATGGGGGTCCATCACCGCAAGCTGGCGCAGCAGTTCGGCGCGATCCTCGCTTTCCTCGCCCATGCCGACGATGCCGCCGCAGCAGACCTTGACCCCTGCCGAGCGCACGTTCGACAGCGTGTCGAGTCGATCCGCATAGGTGCGGGTGGTGATGATCTTGTCGTAGTACTCGGGCGAGGTGTCGAGGTTGTGGTTGTAGTAGTCCAGACCGGCGTCCGCGAGCCGCTGTGCCTGGGTTGGCTTGAGCATGCCGAGGGTGACGCAGGTCTCCATCCCCAACGCCTTCACTTCACGCACCATCGCCTCGACCTTGCCGAGATCACGATCCTTGGGCGAGCGCCAGGCGGCCCCCATGCAGAAGCGCGTGGCACCGTTGGCCTTCGCTTCCCGCGCCGCCTCGACGACCGCCTCGATCTCCATCAGGGGATCCTTCTTGAGGCCGGTGTCATACCGCACGGATTGCGGACAGTAGGCACAATCCTCGGGACAGGCCCCGGTCTTGATCGACAGCAGGGTCGATCGTTGCAGGGTGTTGGGGTCAAAGTGGGCCCGGTGCACGGTGTGGGCCTGGAACAGCAGGTCGTTGAACGGCAGGTCGAACAGGGCCTGGACCTGATCGCGGGTCCAATCGTGGCGCACACGCATGGAGGCGTACTCAATATGAGGAAGTGTCGGCATACGCTAAGCGATTTCAGGGCATTGTCAACCATCGGACGAGCTCATGGTTGACCAGTCGCGCCCCTGCCGGTTCTGTCGCAGTCCGTCACACCATGCGGTCTGCGACGCCTGCTGGGCCGCGCTGCCCTGGAACACCCCGGCCTGCCCCAGCTGTGCCCTGCCCGTGGTCGTGCCCGGCGCCTGTGCGCGCTGCCGACGTCGCCAGCCTCCCGCCGACCTTGCCTGCGTACCGTTCCGCCTGGCGCCTCCGGTCCAGCGCGTGCTGCACGGCCTGAAATACCACCGCCGCCTGGCAGACGCGCACTGGCTCGCGCAGGCACTGGTCAGTCACCGTCGGGCGCTGGGTCCGCCTCCCCCCCAGTTGATGGCGCCGGTTCCGCTGCACTGGAAGCGCCTGTGGCACCGCAGCTACAACCAGGCAGCGGTGCTGGGACGGGCGGCGGCGTGCCAGCTGGGCATCCCCTGGGCGCCGGCCCTGCTGACTCGGTTTCACGCAACCCCGGACCAGATCGGACAATCCGCCGCCGCCCGGCGGCGCGGGGTTCGCGGCGCCTTTGGCGTGACCGCCGACATCCGCGGTCGACGTGTCGCGGTCATTGATGACGTGATGACGTCGGGCGCCACCCTCGACGAGATCGCCCGCACCCTGCGTCGCGCGGGTGCCGGTCACGTCGAAGTCTGGGCCATCGCCCGCACGCCGATGCCGCAATCCCGGTTTCCGCCTCTGTCCGATTCCGCCATGATGCCGCCATGACTGACGCTCCCCTGATCACGCACCCTGCCGCCGTGCTCGGCCTGCTGCTGATCCTGCTCGGCCTGGTGTTCCACACCACCCAGAGCCCCCACCCCTTCTGGCAGCGGTTCTACCGGTATGTCCCGGCGCTGCTGCTGTGCTATCTGCTGCCCGCCCTGATGAACACGCTGGGCATCATTGATGGCACCGGCACGCCGCTGTACCGGGTTGCCATCGACTACCTGCTGCCACCAACGCTGGCACTGCTGACGCTGTCGGTCGATCTCCCGGGCATCCGCCGGTTGGGCGGCAAGGCCATCGCCATGTTCCTCGCCGGCACCTTCGGGATCGTCATCGGCGGGCCGATTGCCATCCTCGCGTTTCGCGCCCTGTCACCCGAAACCGTAGCGGGCGACACCTGGACCGGCATGGCCACGCTGGCTGGCAGCTGGATCGGCGGTGGCGCCAACCAGGCTGCGATGAAAGCCGTCTTCGATGTCGACGCCGACCTCTTCGGCGCCTTCGTGGCGGTCGATATCGTGGTCGCCAACCTGTGGATGGCCGTACTGCTGTGGATCGCCGCCAATCATCGCCGCATCGACGCGCGACGCGGCGCCGATACCACCGCCATCGAAGCCCTGCAGGCGCGGATGGCCTCGTTTCAGGCCGCCCATGCGCGCATCCCCACGCTGGCGGACCTGATTCGCATTCTTGCAGTCGGGTTCGGCGCCGCCGGCTTCGCGGCGGTGCTGGCCGCGCCGCTGTCCGCCGCGTTCGCGGGTCAGGACTGGGCTGTGCGCCTGTCGCTCACCTCGACCTTTTTCTGGGTGGTGGTGATCACCACGGCCCTGGGCGTGGGGCTTTCCTTTACCCCGGCGCGACGCCTGGAGGGGGCGGGTGCCTCGCGGGTCGGGTCGGCCCTGCTCTACGTCCTGATCGCCACCATCGGCCTGCACATGGACCTCACCAGCATCGTCCGACAACCGGGGCTGTTCGCGATCGGGGTGATCTGGATGGCGGTACATGCCACCGTCCTGTTGATCGCGGCACAGGTGCTCAAGGCCCCCAGTTTCCTGTTTGCGGTGGGCAGCCAGGCCAACATCGGCGCCGCCGCCAGCGCGCCGGTGGTAGCCAGTGCCTTCCATCCTGCACTGGCGCCCGTCGGAGTGCTGCTGGCCGTGCTCGGCTACGGACTGGGAACCTATGCCGCCTGGCTGTGCGCCCAGCTCATGCGGATTGCGGCGGGATAGCCCGCCCCTCAAACCCCGTGGATGCCCAGATCCAGCGCCAGGCCGGCCCAGACTGCTGCGCCCTGCCAGTGACTGCGGCGGAATGCCGCGAAACAGGCCTCGGCGCCCCCCGACCGGGTGGCACGATGCGCCGAGACCATCAACCACAGCGCCACCCCCAATCCGCACGCAAACGGGAGCCCACGCGCGGCAACCATCCCCATCACCGCCAAAATCGCGACGGTGACAAGGTTGAGCAACAGCACCACGCCTCGCGCGTGCCGGCCGAACAGGCGTGCAGAGGAGCGGACACCGACCCGCTCGTCATCCTCGCGGTCCGCCATCGCGTAATAGGTGTCATAGGCCACCACCCAGCAGACGTTGGCGAGCATCAGCGGCAGCACCGGCCACATCGGCACATCGCCCCCCTGCGCCGCCCAGGCCATCGGGATGCCCCAGCTGAAGGCCAGGCCCAGCACCGCCTGCGGCAGGTCGATATAGCGCTTCATCAGCGGGTAGACGCCTGCCAGCATCGCCGCCGGCACTGACCACAGCAGTGCCGGCAGGCTGCGCAGACTCAGCAGCAGCAACAGCGCCAGCAGGGTCAACACGACGGCAACCATGACGCCCTGGCCTGGACGCAGCCGCCCTGCGGCGATGGGCCGGTCGGCCGTGCGCCGGACGTGCGGATCAACCTTGCGATCCGCCACATCATTGATGGCGCACCCCGCCGACCGCATCAGCACGGTACCCAATACGAATACCAGCAGCACCGGCCACGGCGGCCAGCCCCCCGCAGCCCACCAGAGCCCCCACAGCGTCGGCCACAGCAGCAGCCAGATCCCGACCGGCCGATCCAGTCGGGTCAGGGCAATGTAATCTCGAAACGGAGACGCGGCGGGCATGTCCGACAGTTTAGCGGGCCCCGGCGGATCGGCGAACGCGGGGCGCCGGCCCCGTCAGCCGCGCACGCAGCCCGCCCGAAGGGCTGTCCTCCAGGGCCAGGCGCCAGTCATACAGCGCAACCAGATCCTGCACGATGGCCAACCCCAGGCCACTGCCGGGTTGCCGTTCGTCCCAGCGAACACCCCGCTGCATGGCTCCGTCGCGCTGATCGGGCCGCAGACCCGGCCCGTCGTCGTCCACCCAGAGAACGATGTGGTCTTCGTCGGCCCGTGCCGACAGCCGTACACGCGAGGCGGCCCACTTTCCAGCGTTGTCGAGCAGATTTCCGACCAGCTCCTGCAGATCCTGCGCCTCCATCGACACGCCGACATCGTCTGGCAACGCGGCATCGATCACCTTCCCCCGCCCGCCGTGAAGGGCACGAACGGCCTCCACAACGGGCATCAGCGTCTGCCGAAGGTCCACCCTGCGATAGCGCCCTCCGGCGGCTCCACCCGCAGCGGCGCGCGCCAGATGATGGTCGACAGTGGCGTCGATCTCGGAGAGTGCACGCCGAAGCACAGCGCGATCAGGCGCCGCTTCCGCCGCCGCCAGCCGCAGCGTGGCCAACGGTTGCTTGAGCGCATGCGCGAGGTTCCCGGCGACGGTCCGGCCCCGAGTCACCACCGCCACTTGATGCGCCAGCACATCGTTGAGCGTCTCGGCCAGTCCCGCGAGATCCGGGGGCAGCGCGGTGTCCAGTTGCGGCTTGGCCCCATCGCGAACCGCCTCCAGATCCTCACGCATCCGCCGCAAGGGGCGCAATCCCCAGCGCACCTGCACCGCGAACAACAGCAGGAGCAGCCCGCCCAGCGTGCCCAATCCCCACCACAGCAGCCGGTTGAAGGCGGTCACTTCCGCATCCAGTGCTGCATGAGGCTCGGTCACCACGAGTTCGACCGGTGCCGGGCTACCGGCCAGCTGCAGTCGCAGGTAATAGCCCCGCAAGGCCTCGCCCATGGGCCCGCGCAAGGTCATCGCGCCCTGGACCAGCGGACTGGACAGCGGCGGGACATCGAGACTGGCATCCCACAGCGATCGTGAAGTGGCGACCACGCGATCCCGCTGCACCACCTGCCAGTACCAGCCCGAATAGACTTGGGCGTAGCGCGCCTCGGTGACCGTACCGCGGAGTTGCAGCCCACCACCCGCAGGCGCTTCGAGTCGGGCGGCAAGCGTCTCGACCAGCGCCTGCAACCGTTGATCGTGGGCCACGCCGACCGCCCGCCGAAAAGCATCCGACAACAGGGCCCCGGCCGCCGGCAGGGCGAGCATCACGGTCAGGGTCGTGACGATCAGCAGACGGGTGCTGATCGAGACCCTCATGCGGGCTGCCGCCGGACGCGAAAGCCACGGCCCCGCACCGTTTCGATCAGCGGCGTGTCGAGTTTTCGGCGAATGCGTCCGATCAGGACATCCAGCACATTCGAGTCGGGATCCCGGTCACGCTCATAAACGTGCTCGCTCAACTCCGTCCGGCTGACCACGCGGTCGGCCGCCAGGGCGAGATACACCAACAACTTGTATTCCTGCGCGGTGAGCGGCACCGGCATCGCACGCTCGCTGACCTCCCCTCGTCCACAGTCCACCACCACCTCCCCGAACTGCAGTACCACTCGCGCCTCGCCACGACTGCGACGAATCAGGGCCTGCAGCCGCAGCACCACCTCCATCGGCTCAAAGGGCTTGGAAACGAAATCATCCGCGCCAGCGGAGAAGCCCGCCGCCTTGTCCGGCCAACGCCCGCGCGCTGTGAGAATCAGGACCGGCACGGCGATCGCTGCCTCCCGCCACTCCCGAAGCAGCGACAGGCCGTCCCGTACGGGCAGGCCCAGATCCAGCACCACCGCATCGTAGTGTTCGGTGCGAACCAGGAAGTCGACCTGATCACCGCTGCCGCTCCGGTCGACGACGAAATCGGCGCGCGCGAGCACCTGCGCCAGACCGCGCGCCAGATCGTCATCATCCTCGGCGATCAACACCCTCACCGGCGAACACGCTCTAGATTGCGGCCCTCGACCTCCAGCAGCCGCCCCGAGCGGGCATCGAACTCGAACTCGATGCGGTCGCCGGTAGGCGCCAGCAGGTCGATCTCATACACCCACTGATCATCGTCTTCATCCAGCTCGACTTCGATCACCTCACCCTGGTAGTCCCGGTTGATGTGTTCAAGGATGGTCGACAGCGGCAGGATTTCCCCACGACGGACGGCGTCTCGCAAACGGTCACGATCATCGTCATCAGTCCAGCCAGGCGATGACAGCGTCAGCGCCAGGAAGGCAAGTAGCAGTGAAAGGGCACCACGGGAACGGTTCATCAGCGCGTTATGACGCCAGCATCGTGAATATCTCGTGAACGCATTGTTCACGAAACGCTGAGGGCAGCGCCCCCAGGATGCTGACGCACCGAGGTACCACGGCGAATCCATTTCCCGGGGACCCGGCCCACTTTCCACTGGAGTCTCTCATGATCCGTAATGCAACCCTGTCCCTCGGCGCCGCCGCCCTGCTGGCCCTGCCGCTGGCTCACGCCCAGTACGAAGGCCCCGGGCAACGCCCCGTTCTGAACACCGTCGGTCTCGTCCTGAGTCAGGGCAAGGATGACCAGCAGGTCACCTTGCGTGGCCGCCTCATCCGCCAGATTGATGAGGACACCTATCGCTTTACCGATGGGAGTGGTGAGATCGATGTCGAGATTGATGACGACGACTTTCCCAATGCGCAGATTGGCGAGCAAACCGAAATCGAGATCGTGGGCGAGATCGACACCCGCCGCCTGCGCGATCCCGAGATCGATGCCGACCAGGTCCGAATTCTGACCCCGTAGCGCCGACGCCGACGCCGCAGGCGTCAACCCGGCACGGTTCACGTGCGTGCGCCGCTGACGAGATGTTATAAGATTACGTTATGCGTACGCCCGTGAGCCGAATACTGGTCCTGGTGCTGGCCCTGTTGGCCGGCCAGTGGCTGACCGTGGCGCACGCGCACGCGCATGCAGAGCACGACGCGCATCCCGCGCTGACCTTTGAACAGACCTGCACGTACTGCCTGCACGCCTCGGGCGCCGACGGGGGGGCACTTCCCTGCACCGCCTCCACGGCGACCTGGGCAGGGCAGACCGAAGCGCCCCACTCCTTCGGCTCCTTCGCCCCGCCCGGGACACACGCACGGCTGCAACAGATTCGCGGCCCTCCACACACCGACGTCTGAACCGTCGTCGACTACTTCCGGTGTGCCTCGGCACACCCTGATGTGTGTGCAGGACCGCTTCCATGAAACCCACTATCCGCTTCACGGCGCCACGCCGCGCCTACGTCCCTGGCCTCAGGCGCGCATCCTTGCTGGCACTGCTGGCCGCCAGCTTCCCCGGAGCAGTCAGAGCCGATACGCCGCCCACGGCGTCCACCCCTCTGGACACCATCGTCGTGCGCTCGGGCGCCTTCGAGCGCACCGCCGACGAGCTGGTGCAGCGTGTCGACGTCCTGTCGGGTGAAACCCTGGAACGCAACCGGCGCGGCACACTCGGCGACGTACTCAACCTTCGGCCGGGGATCGCAAGCGCCAGTTTCGGCCCCGGCGTCGGGCGCCCGGTGATCCGTGGCCAGGGTGGGCCACGCGTGCAGATGCTCGAGAACGGCATTGCCTCCATGGATGCCTCGTCGATCAGTGCCGATCACGCAGTGTCGATCGACCCTCTCAACGCGGATCAAATCGAAGTCATCAAGGGCCCGGCCACCTTGATCTACGGCGGTGGTGCTTCCGCCGGCATCGTCAACGTCGTCGATGACCGCCTCCCGGATCACGTCACGCCCGGCCTCCGGCTGCGCGGCAATACCTCGTACGGCAGCAACGGCGACGAGCGCAACCATGCGCTCAGGCTGGGATGGGGCCTGGGAGCCTTGCAGTTCGGCGTGGATTTCAGCGACCGTGATGCTGGCGATTTCGAGATCCCGGGCTATGCCACGCGGGAAGGCGCAGAAGATGCGCACGACCACGACCACGACCATGCGCACGCGGACGAGCCCGAACGTTACGGTGTCCTTGAAAACAGCCGCCTCCGCACCGAGAGCCACGGTGCATCCGCCGCCTGGGTGCAGGATCGCGGCATGGCCGGTGTTACGGTTCGGCGCTTCACCTCCAACTACGGCATCGCCGGGCATTCCCATGCCCACGAGGATGATGGCGGCACCCCGGGTGGAGATGACCATGGACATGAGGACGGGGACATTCGCATCGACCTCGATCAGACGCGGACCGACCTGCGCGGCCTGCTACTCGACCCACTCCCCGGATTCGAACGCCTCGAAGTTCGCGCCGGCTTCAATGACTATACCCACCTTGAAGTCGAGCCCGATGGGACTGTCGGAACCCGCTTCGATGTGAACGAAAGCGAGTCCCGAGTGGAACTTGCGCATCGCCCCTTGGCCGGCTGGGTCGGCGTGGCGGGCATACACCATAGTGACCGCGACTTCGTTGCAGAGGGCGCGGAAGCCTTTGTACCTCCGGTCGTCACCCGCGGACTCGGCATCTTTCTGGTGGAGGGCCTGGCGCTGGGAAATCACCACCTCGAGCTCGGCGCCCGTATCGACCGTGTTCGGCACGACGCGGATGTCGCAAACGACAATCGCCAGGACTTCACACCAGTGAGTCTGTCTGCCGGCACCCACATCAAGTTGGCGGACCACCTTCATCTGCGCATCAATCTGCAACGTGCACAACGGGCACCGGCTGCCGAGGAACTGTTCGCCTTCGGCCCCCACCTCGCTACCCAGGCCTTCGAACGCGGCAACCTGCAGCTGGATCCCGAAACCGCCAACAACCTCGATCTCAGTATCGGCCTGGACCATGGCCGCTGGACCTGGGAGGCGTCGGTGTTCTACAACCGCATCGACGACTACATCTTCCCGCAGGAAGTTGACCAGGGCCTCAACGCCGACGGCAGCGGCACTGCCGTTTCAGACGGCGAAGCCGACCGTGTCGATGAGCGCGGGCAGCACTCGCCTGACGGCGAACTGCTGTTGCTGGATTTCGTGCAGCAGAATGCCGACTTTTACGGTGCCGAGCTGTCATCGGAGTTCCACCTGCTGCAGGACGGCCCCCTCCGACTGAGCCTGAACGGCTTCGGCGATATCGTGCGCGGCGAGCTGCGCGACGGTGGCATTCCGCTGCCTCGCATGACCCCGGTGCGGCTTGGCATCGGGGCCGATGCAGCCTACGGGCCGATCACGGCGGCGATCAGCTACATCCGGGTGATGGAGCAGGATCGGCTGGCCCCGCTCGAGACCAACACCCCGGGGCACGACCTGGTGAATGCCGATCTCGGGTACACCCTCGAACGCGGCGGCTTGCAGGCCACGCTCTACCTTCAGGGGCGCAACTTGCTCGACGAAAAACAGCGCCTGAGCACTTCGTTCCTCAAGGACATTTCGCCGCAACCGGGCCGATCCGTGTTCGCGGGTCTTCGGTTCGACTTTTTCACTTCCCCGTAACAGGCCCGTGTGCCGCAGGCACATGCCGATATCGCCCGCCCTCACGGGGATCGATTCGCCTAAGGCCTGTGGCTGTCGGGCTGTCCGTTTCTGACCGCCAGGAGAACCCCATGGATGCAACACGCTTTCTCAGTCACCCCATCAAGCTGGTCTTGCTCGCCGCTTCGCTGACGCTGATCGGCTGCAATGACGACGATGCCTTGCGTGACCACGACGATCACGACCATGCCGAGTCGTCAGGCCGCCTGGCCTTTGGCCGCGACGATGGCGCCAATCAACTCATCGTGTTCGATCTGGAAGCGCGCAACAGCACCGCGATCGATCTCAGCAACCCGCCGACGGCCGTCTATGCATCGCCGGGCATGCGTTACGCAGTGGTTCCTCAGGCTGGCGCGGGACAGGTCAACTTTGTCGATGGCGGGGTCTGGCTTCACGACGACCACCTTCATGCCGATGACCCGAGCCTGCTCGCACTGACGCGGTTCGGCACCAAGCCGGCCCATTTCCAACGCCATGAAGATCAAGCCGCAATGTTCTACGACGGCGATGCCACCGAAGCGGCAAAGTTCGAGCTGCTCACCGACGCGAGCCTGGAAACCAACACCGTCGTGGCTGCCGCATCGCTGCCCGTTGCGGTGCACGGCATCGCCGAGCCCCGTGACGGGTTCGTGCTCGTGTCGGACTACTCCGCAGAGGAAGCCGCCCTCAGTGCACCCCGCAGCGCAGTGAAGCTGTACGAACTGCATGGCGATCACTTTCACGATGAAGGCCGCTTCGCCACACCGTGCCTGAACCTCCACGGCGGTGCGTCCAACGAGGATCACACTGCCTTTGGTTGCAGCGACGGCGTCCTCCTCATCCGTCAGGAGGGCAGCACGTTCACCGATCAGAAGGTCGTGGTCCCGGTACGCATCTCACAGGTGGCCGGCCACCACGAGGTCCCCTACTTCGTCGCCTTTGCCGGCAGCGCCGACAACGACGCGCTGTACATCGTCGATCCCGATACCGCGACCGCCACGGCGTTCGACTGGAAAGCGGGCGCCACCGTCACGCGCCGCCAGCACACCTTTGATACGCACGGCGAGCATCTGCTGATCCTCGACAACACCGGGACGCTGCACGTATTCGAAGCGGCTGCGACCGGACTTGAAGCCAAGGGAAGCGCGGAGATCTATACCGGCGACCAGCCCGCTGCGCGCATCGCCACCAGCGCCTCGGCAGATCATGCCTATGTCACCGACCCCGCAGGCCGCGCCATCGCCGTGGTCGATCTCGAAGCGGTAGAGGTGATCGATCACGTCGATCTCGACTTCGCGCCGGTCGGCATTGCCTGGCTGGGCGTGGCTGAAGAAGCTCACGACCACTGAGCCGGGCTTCCGCCCAACGAGACAGGCCCGGCCCCCTCGGGGGTCGGGCCTTTTTCCTCAGCGGTCGCGAGACTGCTGAATCTCGGCCGCTTGATGAAACGTCGGGCGGTTGATCCAGTGAATCGACGCGATGGGCAGGAATCCGAAGTTGGTGTGCACCACCGCGTCGTGGGCCTCCACTGTGTCACCGCCGTACAGGCTGCTGCCATCCCACTGCGTCATCATCGCCAGGCCGCCAAGATCCGTGAGCGCAAGGTCCAGGGCCTCCGTCACTGCGGCACGACAGGCCGGCAGACCATCCGCGCCCGCACAGCGCAACTGTCGATACGGCGGGACCGCATCCCCGAGCGCCATGCCGAACATACGCTTCATGTGCTGGAACCAGCCACTCTGAAACGCTGAGCCCACCGCCCCCGGCGCATCGAACCGACCCTGCAGCGCCGTGCCGCCGTTGGCCACCAACTGATCGAGCTGCACCGTTACGCGCGGCAGCATGCGCTGGTACCAGGCATCCATCAGCACGACAGCGCTGCGGTGATCGTAGGCTCCGTCCCTATCCCGGTCCCGCCGCATCGCGCCCAGCCCCGGGGTATCGTCGATCCAGTGACCGGATCCATCGTCCATCCATGCCTGCATCAGGTTGGCAACAGCCTCCTGTTCGGACGTCATCGGCTCCGACGCCAGTACCCGCAGCATCAGGGGCAGGACATCGAGCCCTCGGGTATCGGTATAGGCCGCATCACCCGCCACCTCGATCATGGTGGCGAGATCATGCTTGCGCCCGGTATCGCGAAAGGCCTCGAGGCGTTTCGACAGGTTCAGCACCCGATGCGTGGGCCCATAGGAACCGTCCCCGTCAGGGGCCGTCCATCCGAACGCGCCGGAGTTGTTCCAGTTGGCGAGAAACCCCGTGGGCGGATTGGTGTCCTGCACATGATCCGTCAGGGGCAGATACCCCGGCCACTCGAAATACCCCAGCGCGTCCTGGGCTACCGGCTGGTTGCGCGACGGCCAGCTGTCAGCGCCGGCATTGCCATCCCCGCCAAAATCGGTGAAGAACGACGCTGGCAGTTGCTGGTCGTTCTGCCACTCGAATCGCCCATCACCCCAGACCGGCAGCTCCGGCATGTGCCCGGGATGACGTACCGGGTACAGTCCGGACTGGATGTAGGCCACATCCTGCTCGTCGACGTACAGCCAGTTGAAGGTCGCCGTCATGCTGTTGAACAGCTTTTTGAATCGGGTGTGGTCCATGTCCACTCCCTGCGCGGTGAGGATGCCGAACGGAATGGCGGTGTCGACATCGGCCAGGAATGTGGATCGCTGGGTGGAGATCGCCACAGGCTCGCCACTGACCGTCGCGGTGGCGAACACCGGACCGTAATGCGTACGGATCACATAGCGGCTGACCGTTTCCGGCGTCGGGCCGCCACCGAGGGCGATACTGGCGACCGTCGGCGTCGCGGTCCAGGTATCGACGCGGGTGTAGAAGCGCTTGCACTCGCCTTTGAAAAGGTAGCCATCCGCGTCCGGAAACCCATCACCGTCGCCATCGTCGCGTGACGGTGGCGAGCCATCCAGATTGCACATCTTCGACACGCGGGTATCGGTGAAATCGGAGCCCGCAGACGTCGGCACCCAGGCGAAGTCGAGGCCGTGTCCGATCACGATATAGGGCAGATTGACCGTGGAGATCCCTCGCGCGGCCAGATCCATCGCTGTGCCGCCACGAGAGATCACCGCCGCCTCCCACAGCAGCTGCGGATTGAAGTAGCCGGTCTGCGGCCCGCCCACCAGGATCGGGTGGCCGGACTGGGTCTGGTCCGCATTCACCGCAATCCAGTTCGACGTGGAGCTCGGCATGCCCAGCGACGCCAGCAGCGCATCAAGGGCGGTTCCCGGCGCATCGTTGAGCGCCAACAGTGTCTGCTCCGCCGTCCTGCGCAGGGGAATGCGTGCGGTCTGTGCCATTTGCAGGGCATTGCCTGGCAGCAGTCCGCCGAGGATGCGCTGCAGATCGTTGAGAATCCCGGGGATATCGGGCACCAACAGCCCGGCACTTTCGGTCCCCACCAAAGCCAGCCCCCGGTAGCTGCCGGCATCCCAGATCACCGCCCCTTCGGCCAGCGCCAAGGGGCACGCCTCACTGAAGAACCCCGACTGCGTGTCGAAGGTGCCGGTGGCGGTGTGATAGCTGTCGGTGGCGTTGGCATGGCGAAGGTCCCGCCAGGTTTCGCAGGCTGCCACCGGCAAGGTGCGCGTCGCACCACCGATACCGGCGTCCAACGCCTGCAGCAGTCGTACATTGCTGGCCTCGCCGCCACCGCCCAGGCCCAGCGCAGACTGGATCAGAATGGCATTGGCAACGATATCGTTCACCGTAAAGGGGGCCGGCGGAAACTTGGGCAACTCGGCACCCACGGCCAGCCCCAGTGTCAGGTACTCGGGCGGAATGCGGCTAACGTTGGTACCGGTCAGCGAGTCGACAAAGGCGTTCATGCCGGCGACGAACATTTCGGTGTCGTTGAGAAACTGCGAGCCGTAGGGCTCCCCCACCTTCTCCACTGCGCGGCTCAGCACAGTGGCGATCTCCGCTTCGCTGTAGGCGGAAGCCGAACCAAACTCCAGATCAAGGTCATAGGTTGTCTGCGAGGGGCCGAGATATTCCGACGCGCGCCCTCGTCCCGCGTACCGCAGCACATCGAACAGCCAGAGGCGATCCTCCGCAGCCGCATAACCAAGCCCATACTGGGCCGCCGCGCGATCGCTGCCATCCACGTAGGGCACACCCCATCCATCGCGTCGGATGGTGACACTGCCGCCGTTCGGCGCACTCAGCGTCCGTGCGCTGACCGCTTGCGCATCCGGCAACTCGATCGGCGCATTCTTGAAGTAATTGCAGGCCTGATCCGAGGCGGGTTCATGCGCGGCCAGTGACGCCGGTGGCGTGCAATTGCCGCGCTGCAGCGGCGTCCGGGCATGGGCCAGGTTCGCATACAGCGCCAATTGATCGTTGTAATGGTCGGGGTACACGGTGGCCGACGGCGGTATCCCGGCCGGCGCCCCGACGCCGCCTGCCGCGTTGCCATTGGCCCCGGGCGGCATCGCGCTCATGAAGATGTTGCCCTGGCCCGGAGCAGGATCCCGATTGCCGAGATCACCTGCCACCGGATCACTGGTACCGCATGCCGCCAAGGTGACTGTCGCCGCCAACACAACACCCCAGCGACGCCCTCCCGTAAAATGGCGCATGGCTGTTCTCCCCCTGTTGTAGATCTGAATCAAGCGTCAGGTTTTGATCAGCGTAGTGCAGCCTCCGCCGCCACACAGTAGGAAATCATGCCCCCTGTACTGCCCTGCGCCGCCTTGAACGCCGAGGCGCTTGCCGCTTTCGTGGCGCATCAGGGCATGCAGTTGACGTGGGTGGAGGAGGGTCAGGCCATCCCCGGGAGCTATTGGGGCGAGCCAGAAGCGGGGATCATCGGCGCGCGTCTCTACGTCCGCCGGGACACCCCGGTGCACTCGCTGCTGCACGAGCTGGGACACTGGCGCTGCATGGATCCAGAACGGCGTGCCATCGTGGACACCGACGCCTGCGGAACCGACACCGAAGAGAATGCCGTGTGCTACCTGCAGGCACTGCTGGCCGACCGCATACCCGGCTACTCGCGTGAGCGCCTCCTCGCCGACATGGACGCCTGGGGTTACCACTTCATCCTCGGCAGTGCCCGCGCGTGGTTCGAACAGGATAGTGACGACGCGCGAGGGTTTCTGCAGCGCCACGGCCTGCTGGATGCGGACGGCGCCCTCACCGGTCGCCTCCGGTTGACCCCCTGAAACGACGCCGACGCCGTCCGCTACCTCAGGGTGCTGCGGTGCAGAGAGGCAGCAGACTGACGCCGGGGATGGCGCACAGCGCACCGGTCAGCAGATCCGGATCCAGTTCGGGCACACCCCCCTCAGTACACAGCGGCAGTGCCTCGGTCCCCGGAATACCGCAGAGGGCATCGGTGAGCAGACTTGGATCCAGCGAAGGCACCTCGCCGTCACCCCCACATACAGGAAGCGCATCCGCGCCTGGGGTGTCGCAGAAAGTCTCAAGGCCGGCGGTCAGGCAGTTCGAGAGACCGGTCGGATCCTGTGGAATGGCGGGATCGGCGTCGCAGAACCCGGCGATGGCCTCGGTCACGGGGGCCAACAAGGCCAGCAGGTCAGCCGGGTCGGACGGCACCGGCACCCCTCCGTCAGCATCACAGAATGGCAGCTGATCCGCGCCTGGGGCTTGGCAGAACTGTGCCAGCCCGGTGGCAAGGCAGCTGCTCAGTCCCGTGGGATCCCCGGGGATGAGCGGCGCCTCGGTACAGAAGGTCTCAATGGCCTCCGTCACCGGTGCCAGCAAGGCCAGCAGGTCTTCAGGGCTTGTCGGCGGACTGATGCCCCCTTCGCCACAGAACGGCAGCTGGTCGGCCCCCGGAGCTGCGCAGAACTGCGTCAGCCCCGCAGCCAGACACGTCGACAAACCCGTCGGGTCACCGTCGATGCCACCCTCGTCGCCGCAGAACGCGCCAATCGCATCGGTAACGGGTGCCAACAGGGCCAGCAGGTCCTCCGGACTGGTGGGCGGCGTGATGCCCCCTTCGCCGCAGAAGGGCAGTTGATCGGCACCCGGGGCCTGACACAGCTGGGCCAGCCCCGCCGCGAGGCAGTTGGAGAATCCGGTGGGGTCGCCCTCGATGCCACCCTCAGTGCCGCAGAATTCACCGATCGCATCAGTGAGCGGTGCCAGCAACGCCAACAGGTCAGCCGGATCGGTCGGCGGCGTGATACCGCCGTCTTCACAAACTGGCAGGGCATCCGCGCCCGGCGCCTGGCAGAACTGCCCCAAGCCCGCCGCAAGGCAGTTCGACAGGCCGGTGGGGTCACCCTCGACGCCACCCTCTTCGCCACAGAACTCGGCGATCGCATCGGTGAGCGGCGCCAGCAGTGCCAGCAGATCCTCCGGTCCGCTCGGCGGCGTGATGCCCCCCTCGTCACAGAACGGCAGCTGATCGGCCCCGGGCGCCTGGCAGAACTGGGCCAGCCCTGCAGCCAGGCAATTGCTGAACCCGGTCGGGTCGCCGTCAATCCCGCCGTCCTCGCCGCAGAACTCGCCGATGGCGTCCGTCACCGGCGCCAGCAACGCCAACAGATCCTCGGGACTGTCAGGGGGCTCCAGCCCCCCCTCCCCGCAGATCGGCAGCTGATCCGCGCCCGGCGCCTGGCAGAACTGAGCCAGCCCAGCTGCAAGGCAATTGCTGAGCCCGATGGGGTCCCCTTCGATGCCGCCCTCGGTTCCGCAGAACATGGCGATCGCGTCAGTCACCGGCGCCAGCAACAGCAGCAGATCCTCCGGATCCGTCGGCGGGGTGAACTCGCCACAGATAGGCGTTTGGTCCGCACCCGGCAGCGCGCAGAACTGGGCCAGGCCGGTGGCCAGGCAACGGGTGAGCCCGGTGGGATCCTCTTCGATCGGCGAAGCCTCGGTACAGAAGGTTTCAATGGCCTCGGTGATCGGCGCCAGCAATGCCAGCAGGTCTTCGGGGCTGTCGGGCGGCTCGATTCCGCCTTCACCGCAGAACGGGAAGGTGGTGCCCTCGGGATCGGCGGCGTCGCAGAACGCTTCGAGCCCGGTCGCCAGGCAGTTGGTCAGGCCGGTCGGGTCGGTTCCGATGGGCGATTCCGCCGTACAGAACTCGCTGATCTGATCGGTAATCGGGGATAGCAGGGCCAGCAGGTCCTCAGGGCTGGTCGGCGGCTCGAACTCACCGTCACCGCAGAACGGGAAGGTCGTGCCTTCGGGATCGGCGGCATCACAGAAGGCCTCCAGTCCCGTCGCCAGGCAACTGCTGAGCGGCGTCGGATCGTCCGGCACCAACGGATCTGCGGTGCAGAACTCACCGATCTGATCCGTGATGGGCGCCAGCAATGCCAGCAGATCCTCGGGGCTGGTGGGCGGCGTGAATCCGCCGTCACCACAGATCGGCAGTGTTTCGCCCTCGGGATCCGCCGCATCGCAGAAGGCCTGCAGCCCGGTGGCGAGGCAGGCGGAGAGCGGCGTGGGGTCCTGCTCGATAAGCGGGTCCGCGGTACAGGCCTCCGCCAGCTGTTCGAAGAGCAGATCCAGCGGCGAACCACCGTCACCCGGCGGCGGCGTGGGCGTCGGCGTCGGACTGGTAGTCGGTGTGGGGCTCGTGGTCGGTGTCGGGCTGACCGTTGGCGTCGGCGTTGGCCCCACCGTCGGACTCGGCGTGGGGGTGGGCGCCACCGTGGGGGTGGGCACCGGCGTGGCGGTTGGCCCGGGCGTCGGCGTGGTCGCCGGGGTCGGTGACGGCGCCGTACCGCCACCATTGTTGCCGCTGCAAGCGCCAAGGCCCATGGCCAGCATCAGGCCGAGGGCACCCGTCCAAACCGGCGAACGCACAGTCTTCATCACAACTCCTCCCTGTCGTATACCGCTGTTCGCCGCTTCAGCCCGGGGACGAGCGGCGACGTTGTTCCGACGGAAGGTAGCTCAGTCGATGCACGATGTCACCACCGTGTCATTGATCCGTGTTTAGCAGCCGTTCAGCCCTTCTTGGCCTGATTGGCCACCGCCTCGGCGGCACGCTTGGCCGCCTCGGGATCTCCGAGGTAGCGGAACTCGCGAACCCGCAGCGCCTCGTCGAGCTCGAACAGCAACGGAATGCCGGTGGGAATGTTCACCTCCAGAATCGCGTCATCGGACACCTGGTTGAGGTATTTGTACAGCGCCCGCAGCGAATTGCCATGCGCGGTGACGAGCACGGTCTGTCCGGCCTTGAGGTCCGGGGCGATGCGATCGTGCCAATAGGGCAACACCCGCACCAGTGTGGTGGCCAGGGACTCGGTGCCCGGAAGGGCGGCGGGATCGAGTGTGCCGTAGCGGCGATCATGCACCGGGTGGCCCGGGTCCGCCGTTTCCATGGCCGGAGGCGGGACATCGTAGGAACGGCGCCAGATCTTGACTTGCGCCTCACCGTGCTTGGCGGTCGTCTCTGCCTTGTCCAGCCCCTGCAAGGCGCCGTAATGACGCTCGTTGAGCCGCCAGGACTTGTGCGTCGGCACCCACAGTTGATCCATCGCATCCAGCGCCGTCCAGCAGGTGCGGATCGCGCGCTTCAGTACCGAGGTATGGGCGACGTCGAAGACCAGCCCTTCGTCGCGCATCAAACGGCCGGCGGTCTGCGCCTCATGCGCGCCCTGCTCCGTGATGTCCACGTCCACCCATCCGGTGAAGCGGTTCTCGAGATTCCACTGGCTCTGGCCGTGGCGCAGAAGGACAAGTTTATGGGTCATCGCACTCTCAATATCATGCAGCAGGGTGAAGCGCCGAGACCGACAACGGCCTCAGGCGCGGGCACACGGGTTCAGGGCAGGTAGATCGGGGTGGTCTCGATCTCGGGTCCGTCACGGCGCGGCGCAGCAGCGGCCCGCCGATTGACGAACTCGGCCACGGTGTCGAGCACATCGGACTGTCCGCGCAACGGCGCCGCCAACGTGGCGACGATAAAGCGGTGACTCATCTTCGGATAGATGACCGTTTCCACCGCGCCGCCCGCCTGGGCAACCGCCTTGGCGAGGTTGCGGGTGTTCTTCACCCACACCGCCTCATCATCTTCGCCATGCACCAGCAGCAGGGGCGGATTGCGCCCATTGGCGAAAAAGATCGGCTGGCTTTTCTGGAATGCCTCCGGGGGCCCGAAGATATCGCGTAGATCCGGCGCCGTGATCGGCAGAAAATCGTAGGCGCCGGCCAGACCGATCATGCCCTTGAGCGCGTCCGGCTTGAGCGCGACAGCTTCGAGATACGCGGGATTGAGCGCCAGCATGGCAGCGATGTGCGCGCCGGCGGAATGCCCCATGACGAACATCTTGTCCGGGTCGCCGCCAAACCCGTCGATGCGCTGCCGCGTCCAGGCCACGGCACGCGCTGCATCCTCGACAAAGGTCGGGAAGCGTACATCGGGATAGAGCCGGTAATCGGCAAGCACTGCGACGAATCCGCGGGAAGCCAGCGCCTGCCCCACGAACTTGTAGTCATCCTTGCTGCCTTCACTCCAGCGTCCGCCATAGAAGAACACCACCACGGGCGCGGCTTGCGCGTCATCCGGGGTGTAGATGTCCAGACGCAACCCGTGTTCACCATCGTAGGGCTGGTTGGTCGCCACGGTGTAACCACGCTCGGGCGTCAAGGTGTTGAGCACGGTGGTGCCGGCGCAGGCCGTCAGCAACAGGCAGGCTGCCACGATCAGAGGGCGCATGGCGCAGGTCCTCGTCAGATACTGGAGTGTCATGCGCCTATGGTAGCGCGGCCCACGCAATTCCCGCATGCTTGGCCCATAACGGGCAAGGGACGGGAGTCAAACGGATGGTGACCTACATCCTCCTCGGGATCGTCGGGATCGCACTGCTGTACGGCATCGTGATCTACAACGGCCTGGTCAACCTCAAGCACAACGTTTCCAAGAGCTGGAGCAACATCGATGTCCTGCTGCGGCAGCGTCACGAGGAGCTGCCCAAGCTGGTGGAAACCTGCAAGCAGTACATGCAGTTCGAACGTGACGCACTGGAACGTGTCATGGCCGCCCGTAGCGGCGCCCAGGTGGCACGGGAAAATGGCGACGTCGTCGGCGTGGGCAAAAGCGAAGGCATGATGCGGGCCGCACTCGGCAGCATTCAGGCCACCGTGGAAGCCTATCCGGAACTCAAGGCCAACCAGTCGATCCAGACCCTGTTGTCACGGGTGACGGCCCTTGAGAACGCCATCTCCGATCGCCGCGAGTTCTACAACGAGAGCGTCAACCTCAACAACGTTCGGATCGAGCAGTTCCCCGATGTCGTGGTGGCCCGCCTGCTGGGGTTCGCACCCGCCACCTTGCTGGAGTTCACCGCAGAGGAACTCCAGGACCCCAACTTCAAGGCCCTGTTCGGCAACTGACCGGTGGCCGCGCAGGCCCTGTTCGCCTCGCTGGCGACAACCTCGATCGAGGGCTTCGTGCTGGCGGTCGGGCTGGCGTTGCTGCTCGCCGTCGGCGGCACCGCATGGGGATTGCGCCAGTTGCGGCACGCGCGCCTGATGCAGGACCTGCCCACCTCCCGCATCGCCAGTGCCGCGCAGGGCTACGTCGAACTCGAAGGTCATGCCGGACTGTTGCCAGGCCCTCCCATCTATTCCCCCCTCACGCGTGCGCGCTGCGTCTGGTGGGACTATCAGGTGGAACGCCGCGACCGACGCATGGTCAACGGTCGCAGTCGCAGCGAATGGAAAACCATTGCGCGCGCCACCTCGGACGAGTTGTTTCTGCTCACGGACCCCAGCGGCGACTGCGTGGTCGACCCCCACGGAGCCAAGGTCCATCCCAGCCTGCGTCGCCGGTGGCAGGGGCACGGCCGGGTCCCGGCGCAGATCCCGGAACGCTCGCCATGGATTTCCTTCGGGGGATACCGATACACCGAGCGGCTGGTCAAAGTCGGCGATCCCCTCTACACGGTGGGTCTGTTCCGCACCCAGCACGGACAGCACAGTTTCAGCGAAGGCGACGATGTGCGCGAGCTGCTGGCCGATTGGAAGCGCGACCGCCGCCAGTTGCTGCAGCGCTTCGATACCAACGGCGATGGCGAGATCGATCTCGGCGAGTGGGAGGCGGCTCGCGAGGCGGCACTCCAGGCCGTTCGGCAACGACACGTTGAGCAGGCGGTGATGCCGGATCTCCATGTCCTGTGCCAGCCCACCGATCGGCGCCCCTTCCTGCTGTCCACGATGTCGGAAGCCGATCTGGGACGTCGCACCCGGATTGGTGGCGCCCTGTGGCTGCTGGCGGGCCTCGCGGGGTTCGTCTTTGCCGCCATGGCGCTGGAGGCACGGGGACTGCTGTAAGCGCACGCCGTGCGCAGATGCGGGATCATAGCCCTCCGATAGCCCATCCAAAGTCCCCGTGATGCCCAGCGCCGCCCTGCCGCTCCCCGATTTTCCCAACCTGACGCCCGACGGCGTCCTGGCCCGACTCGACGCCGTCCTGACCGGGAACCGCCAGCAGTTGCAGACACTGGAGGGTCTCACGTCGCCGGATTGGGATTCCCTGGTGGTACCACTGGAACGGATGAACAACGCGCTGGGGCAGGCCTGGGGACCCTTGTCCCACCTGTTCGGGGTATGCAGCACCCCGGCCTGGCGCGAGGCCTACAACACTGCCCTCCCGAAGATCACCGAGTACAGCCTGGAGTTGTCGCAGTCGGAGCCGCTGTTCCGCGCCTACCAGGCCCTCGCGGCGCGCCCTGACTTCCCGCAGCTCAGCACCGAACGCCGCAAGGTGGTCGAAGATGCCCTGCGTGACTTCCGGCTGTCGGGCATCGGCCTGCCCGAACAGGACAAGGCCCGCTACAAGGCGATTTCGCTGCGCCTGTCGACCTTGCAGTCGCAGTTCGAGTCGAACCTGATGGACGCGATCCAGGCCTACGGCCTGCACGTTCCCGACCCGAACCGACTGTCCGGGATGAGTGATGGCGCCCGCGCCAGCGCGGAGGCCAAGGCCCGAGACCGGGATCTGGACGGGGCCTGGATCACCCTCGATTTCCCCTCCTTCGACGCGGTGATCAGCCACGCCCACGACCGCGAGTTACGCCGGTCGCTGTACACCGCCTACGCGACCCGTGCGTCCGACCAGGGTCCGCAGGCCGGACAGTTCGACAACGGCCCCCCGATGCTCGAGATCCTCCGCCTGCGTCGTGAGGAAGCCGAGCTGCTCGGCTTCCCCCACTATGCTGCGCTGTCGCTGGCCACCAAGATGGCGGACTCCGCTGAGGCCGTGGAGCAGTTTCTGACCGATCTCGCCCGACGCGCACGCGCACGTGCGGAAACCGAGCTGGAGGCCTTGCGCGATTACGCGCATGCGCAGGATGGCCTGGATCGGCTGGAGCCCTGGGATGTTGCCTACTACAGCGAACGCTATCGCGATGCCACGCTGGGACTGTCTGACGAAGCCCTGAAGCCCTACTTCCCGGCGCCGCAGGTGATCCAGGGCATGTTCGATCAGGTCGAATCCCTCTATGGGGTTCGCATCACGGCGGTGGAGGGCATCGCCACCTGGCACGAGGACGTGACGGTCTACTCGCTGTCAACGCTTTCAGGCGAGCCGATCGGACTGTTCTATCTGGACCCGTATGCCCGGGCGCACAAACGCGGCGGCGCCTGGATGGACGAGTGCCTGACACGGCAGCGCATCGACGGGCAGCTGCAGCTGCCGGTCGCGTATCTGGTCGGCAACTTCACGCCGCCCGCCCCCGGCCAGCCGGCACTGCTGACCCACGACGAGGTGCTGACGCTGTTTCACGAGTTCGGCCACGGCCTGCACCACCTCCTGACCCAGGTGGAGGAGGCCAGCGTCTCCGGCATTCACGGCGTGGAGTGGGATGCCGTGGAACTCCCCAGCCAGTTCATGGAGAACTGGTGCTACCACGCCCCCACACTGCAACGCTTCGCCCGCCACTGGCAGACCGGCGACGCCCTGCCGCACACCCTGATCGACAAACTCCAGGCCTCCCGCAGCTGGCAGAGTGGCATGGCCACACTGCGGCAGATCGAATTCGCCCTGTTCGACCTGCGCCTGCACCGTGATGCGCCACCCGACGATACCGACGCCCTGCTGCAGCAACTCGAGGCGGTGCGCGCGGAAGTGGCCCTGATGCAGCCTCCCGCGTTCAATCGCATGCCCTGGAGCTTCAGCCACATCTTCGCTGGCGGCTACGCAGCCGGTTACTACAGCTACAAGTGGGCCGAGGTGTTGTCGGCCGATGCTTTTGCGGCATTCGAGGAATCCGGTTTCGCCGTCGACACCGGCCATCGCTTCCGGGATGCGCTGCTGTCGCGCGGTGGCAGTGCCCCGGCACTGGAGCTGTTCACGGCATTCCGCGGACGCCCACCAACGCTGGACGCGCTGCTGCGCCACGATGGCCTGATCGCCTCGTCCGCCAGCAGCGCGTGAGGCTGTAAGACTCGGTCGACACGCGGGGTCGCCGCCCCGCGTTTCACATCGGTGTCACCGCCACAGACTAGGGTGCATGGCCCGGTCACGAGCCGGCTGACCCCAGAAAAACCGAGAGCCTCAATGCAACTCAACAAGACCCTGGGTGGCGCCACTTTCGCGCTGCTCACCACCCTGCTGTGCGCGTGCAGCGATGGAAACAACAATCCCATCGGCGACCCTCAGCCCAGCCCGACGCCATCGAGCACACCGTCCCCCAGCCCGACGCCCAGCCCGAGCCCGAGCCCGAGCCCCACTCCGACGCCAGCCCCTGCCCCCGAAACACTGCGCATCGGCCTGTTGCCGGACACCCAGGGCAATGGTTCGGAAGTGGCCATTCATGCCATGGAAGCCGTGCTCAAGCAGCATCAGGCCATGGGCGCCGATGTGGTGATCGCCGTCGGCGATCTGACCAACGACGGGTCCGCCAAGGAGTTCGGTGAATGGGTCGAGGTTGCCGGCAAGTATCGCGAGGCCGGCATCGAGATCCTGCCATTGATGGGCAATCACGAAGACAGCTTTGCCATCACCACCCGCTGGGTCGACGCCATGCGCCCGTACATTCCGGCGGACGCGGAGCACATGCCCTATGCCGAGTTTCTCAACTACGCCGTGGTGCGCGAAAACGTACTGATCATCAATCTGCGGTACTGGGGCCTGGCCGGCGCCTTTCCGTGGATCAAGGAGGTGGTGGGTCGCCATCGGGACGCCGTGGACCATATCGTCATCGGCAGCCACGACGGCCTGATCGGCGCCAAGTACGGACAGGTGCGCGAGCAGATCGTCGAAGGCACCAAGGGCGAGAACGCGCTGATCGATCAGTACGACGAAATCCGCAAGTTCTTTGTCGACAATGACGTGATCTGGGTCCAGGGCCACGAGCACCAATACCAGCGCAGCGTGATCCGTGGCCCGTTCACGGCGATCAACAAGTCGTGGACCGAGACCGGCGGTAACTACCGCCTGCCCTACTTCACGCAGATCATGTCCGGCAACGCCTCCTACAAGGGTTACGAGTTCCGCTATGGCGAGTCCGAGCTGGTCCAGCGCGTGGTGCAGCACAAGGTCAACTCGATGGAAAACGGCTCGACCGCACTGGACGTCACGGCACCACTGCTGACCTTCGAGGGGCCGCGCCTCGACTACCAGGCCTGGTTCGCCGAGCACACCGTGCTGCGAAACAGTGATGGCCCGAAGGAACTGGCCGACCCCGTATGGACGCTGTTTGACCGCTTCAGCCGCTCAACCGACCGCTGCGAGAAGATCGTCTACCCCAACAGCATTCCGGCCGGTACCCGCCCCGTGCTCGATCTGGACCCGTCCTACCGCACCAATGAGTGCCGCAGCAGCGAAGGCATGATCGCGCGACTGGAGGCAGGCACCAACAACACCTTCAACCGGATCGACTCGCGTACGCGTTCGATGGGCGTGACACCGGGGTGGAGCCGGGCGGAAACCGTGACCGACCTCGCCCGGCTGGGTTACCAGTATCTGTTCCAGTATCACCAGGCCTGGACGCCGAACGTCAACGGCAACGAACGCCTCCGCATCTCCGGCGACTCGGTGCAGATCCCCGAAACCACCATCGATCTCAAGGAGCATGTCACCCTGAGCTGGATGCCGAAAGAAGATGCAACCGCCTCCAGCGTGTTGCTGATCAGCGGCCTGCAGAACCAGAACGGGATCTACCTGGGCACCTGGGGCGCCCTGAAGTCTTCGCCGGGCAAGCTGGCGGCCGGCTTCCCGCAAAGCCAGCCCGACGGCAGCGCCAAGGCCGAACACGCCCTGCCCGCCTACGCCTCGCAGGCCTGGGATATCGAGGGCACCCGGGCCGACCCCTACGCGATGAGCCTGCAGGTGCCAGCGGCGCTCGCCAGCCAGTCAGTGGTGCTGGGCTATCGCGACGGCGACACCTGGGCTGCCATGAGCAGCGCATCCTGCGTGGTCAGCGGCGGCTTCGATGCCGCCTATCTGGAAACGCCGCCGACCCGTCCGGCCGGCTGTGACGATGCGTTCGTGGTCGGGCACGACACCGCCGGCGACGGTCTCTGGTGGGCCATCGCCGACCGCGATATCGAAGTGGCATTGATCCCCGCTCCCTGATTCCAAGGGGGATCGAAAAGAGGCCGCCGGCGGCAACACCGGCGGCCTTTTTCTTTGATGCCGGCGGCAGGCTTCGGCAAGAATAGAATGCCCACCTGATTGCGCCCTGCGCTCCCGCCACCGGACTCCAATGAAGATCGCCACCTGGAACGTCAACAGCCTGCGGGTCCGCCTGCCCCACCTGCTCGACTGGCTCGCCACAGCCAAGCCCGATGTGGTCGGCCTGCAGGAACTCAAGTGCGAGGATCACCAGTTTCCGACCGAGGCCCTCGCCGAGGTCGGCTATCAGAGCGTCAGCCATGGTCAGAAAACCTATAACGGCGTGGCCCTGCTGGCGCGGCAGCCGCTGGAGGATGTCCAGCGCGGCATTCCGGCGTTCGAAGATGAACAGCGCCGCGTCATTGCCGCCCGCATCGGCGGCATCCGCGTGGTGAACGCCTATGTTGTCAACGGGCAGGCGGTCGGCGGCGAAAAGTATGCGTACAAGCTGCGGTTTCTCGACGCGTTCCGCCACTGGCTGCAGACCGAACTGACGCAACATGACGACCTGCTGGTCATGGGCGACTTCAACATCGCGCCGACGCCGGAGGACACGCATGACCCGCAGGTCTGGGAAGGTGCCATCCTCTGCTCCGACGCGGAGCGCGCCGCGCTTACCGCCATTTGCGATCTCGGCCTGAGCGACAGCTTTGAGGCTGCGCCAAACCGTGAGGGCCGCTTTACCTGGTGGGACTACCGACAGGCGGCCTTCCGCCGCGACATGGGGCTGCGTATCGACCATCTGCTGGTCAGCGCCCCGCTGCGTCAACGCTTGCGCCAATGGGCGGTGGACACTGCTCCGCGCAAACTCGAGCGCCCGTCGGATCACGCCCCGGTCTGGATTGAGCTGGCGACGTGACCCGGCGCACGTCAGGCCATGCCTGATGGCCCTATGATCCCGAACGAAGCTGTGGGAGGGGGCAATGACCGACAACGAGCGGCGGCGCAATCACTATGACGTGACCAACCGGGTCAACGTCGCGGACCCGCGGGCGGTCGAAGCGGCGATCCAGCCCCTGATGCACGCCTGCGGTGGCGTGGACGCACTGCCCGCGCTCACCGAGGCATTCCAGCAGTTCAGCGCACTTTATGCCGGTACGCTGCCGGGCTTTTACGGCTGCGATACCCGGTATCACGACACCCAGCACTCGCTCGACTGCGCGCTGACCTGCGCGCGCCTGCTCGACGGCCATGCGCGCAGCGCGCCACGCAGCGAACGGCTGAGCGGCCGACAGGCCGTCATCGCGGTGATCGTTGCCCTGTTTCACGACGCCGGCTACGTCCGGCATGACAACGATGCAGCCAGCAATGGCGCCGCCTATACACTCACCCATGTGAGCCGCAGCGCCGACTTTCTGCGCACCCTGCTGCCCGCCCTCGGCTTCCGGGCCGAAGCGGCCATGGCGGCCCACATCGTCCACTTCACCGGTTACGAGATCGCCATCGAGGCCCTCCGGGTTGCGGATCCGGCGTACCGGCGCATGGGACAGATCATCGGCACCGCCGATCTGCTCGCGCAGACCGCTGACCGTTGCTACCTGGAGAAATGTCGGGACTTCCTGTTTCCGGAGTTCACCTGCTGCGGTCTGGCCGGACCCGCGAGGACGACGGGGCCGACACCGGTGTATGACTCGGTCGAATCGCTGCTCACCACCACGGTCGAGTTCAACCAGCGGCTATGGGATGAACGACTGGCGTCCGCCTTTGACCACGCCTATCGCCTGGAGGCCGCGCATTTCGACGGTGCCACGCCCTATCGTGACGCCATCCAACGCAACCTGCGGCGGATCGCGGCGCTGATTCCCTCAGGAGACTTTCACCGGCTGGGCCGCCGGCCGCGCGCCATTACCCGCGACGTACTGCGTGCGTCGCTGGCACGCCCGCTCGGGAACTGAACCGTCCCCCTCAGCAGGTCACCGATACCATGCGCCGGGAGCGCGTGTCGACGTGGCGAATGGTGGTCTTCTTGAAGTTCAGATCGACAAACAGTTCACACACCCACTCGCCGTCGCGCCAGCCCATCTTGATGCTCGAATCGTTGGAGTAGTGGAGCTCGAAACGCCCGTTGAACGCGGGGTACTGATTCCGAAACTCCATGAGCTTGAGCAGGCGCCGCACCACCGGCCGCTTCACCGCATCATCGACATCTTCGAGGCTCAGCCAGTGGCGGTTGATGTCGCGCAGCTCGCCGGTTTCATCCATCAACTCATGATTGTTCGACAGGGCCAGCAGCCCGACGTAATAGACCTGCGGGATGCCGGGCGTGAAGAACTGGATGGCACGCGCCGCAATGTAGGCATCATCGTTGCCGCGCAGGGCATCGTAATATGTACAGGTCAGCTGATAGATGGCGCCGACGCTGTGCACATTGGCGGCAGAGCGCCGAAGAATGGGGTCGGCCGAGCGCGCACTGACGTTGTCCACCACCGCCTGGATCTTGTCGGCCGGCAGGATGCCCTCGACATCCGGAATGCAGATGCCGTCATGGGTGTCGAGTACGGTGATCTGCTGCCGAGGACAGGTGCGCAGCCAATGCTTGAGATAGACACTGTTGGCGTCCAGCAGCGAGTACAGCAGCAGCGGCGGCAGGGCGAAGGCATACGGCCGCATGTCGCGCTGCGCGATGGCGTACTGGTAACTGGAGTGGTCGTGAACCTCCGGCAGAATCTCGGCATCACACTCGGCGGCGATGCCATTGGCCCAGTCGAGAATCTCGTAGACATCCGGTTCCACCAGAAAACAACTGGTCCCGATCTTCTTGGTGGTGTAGCCGAAGGCGTCGAGGCGAAACAGCTTGACGCCCCGGGCTGCCAGGAAGCGGATGTAATGCTCCATCAGCGCATAGGCGCTCTGGTTGTTGTAGTTGAGGTCGATCTGCTTCTCGGTGAAGGTGCACCACACCCGACCCGTCGTGCCATCAGCGAAACGGATATCGCGAAATGGTTCCTTCTCCTTGCGGATGTGGATCTTGGCCATGTCATCGGGCGTGATATCGCCCATCTGATCGACATGCACGAACAGGTCCGCATGCTCGCTCTTGTAGCCATGCTGGAGAAAGTCCTGGAACTCCGCAGAAGCATCCGAAATGTGGTTGATGGTGAGATCAAGGCAGAGATCGAACTCACCCGCGATGCGCTCGACATCGTTCCAGGTGCCGAAGGCGGGATCGACCTCGGTATGCGTCAGCGGCGAAAACCCGCCGTCGGCATTGGAGGGATACAGCGGCAGAATATGGACGCCGCCGACCGCCTTGCGGAAATAGCCTGTCATCGCACTGTGCAGATCGCGCAGATTCGCGCCGATGCGATTGGGATAGGCGATCAGCTGGATCTGGTTGCGTAGCGCCATTGTTGACGACCTTGTTGTGGGCGTGACTCGAGCCTGCCAGCCACCTCGGTCGCCTGCAAGCCGCGTTCAGTCAGCCTGCAACACCCGTGCCACCCCGATGCCGCGGGGATCGGAAGCCGCCTGCACGCCTTCGACATCCACCGACACCGCATGCATGTCGCCATAGCGACGGCCGACATCCTTGATCGCATGCCCCTTGGCCTGCAACGCCGCCTGCTGATCCGCGGATAGCCCCTGCGGCTCCACCTGCACCACATCCGGAAGGTATTGGTGGTGAAAGCGTCCCGCCGCGACCACCGCATCGACATCACCACCGCCCAGCCACTCCAGCATGCCCAGCGCCACCATGGTGATGATGCGGCTGCCGCCGGGCGTGCCGAGAATCAGCAGGCCACGCGGCGACTCCACAAAGGTGGGCGTCATCGACGACAGCGGCCGCTTGCCCGGTGCAATGAGATTCGGCCGCGAACCGATCAGCCCGTAGACATTGCTGGCGGTGGTGCTCATGGCGAAATCATCGAGCTCGTCGTTGAGCAGGATGCCGGTGCCCGGCACCACCATGGCAGCGCCGAACGGGATATTGATCGACAGCGTCGCTGCGACTCGATTGCCATCGGCATCCAGCACGGACAGATGCGTCGTGTGCTCTCCTTCCGGCACCGGTACCGCGGGTGGCAGCGACGCCGAAGGCGTGGCGGTATCGGGGTCGATACTCTCCGCCATGCGCCGGGTGGTGGCGTGGGCCGTGAGCTGCCGAACCGGCACGAACACCTGATCCGGATCCCCCAGCCAGGCCGCACGGTCGCGGTAGGCGCGGCGCATGGCTTCCACCAACTGGTGCCGCCCCTGATCGGTCAGCGGCAGGGACACCCCGAGGGCTTCGAGCTGGCCAAAGATCTGCGCCAATGCGACACCCCCCGCCGACGGCGGTGGACTGGTGATGACCCGGGCATCGCGAAAGTTGAATATCAGGGGCTCGCGTTCACGCACCTGGTAATGGCGCAGGTCGGCCATCTGCCAATGCCCGCCCGCCGCCCGAACCCCGTCGACCAGCTTGCGTCCGTAGGCCCCGGCGTAGAACGCCTTGCGGCCGTCCACGCCCAGCGCAATCAGCAGCCGGGCCAGATCCGGTTGCCGCAGGATTTCGCCCGTACGCGGCGCGCGCCCCTCAATGGCGAAGGTGGCCTTGGCCCCGTCGGAAAAGCGCGGCCAGTGGGTGGCAAACGCCTCGGCAAGCTCGGCGTCGACAAAAAATCCGCTTGCAGCCAGACGCGCCGCGGGCGCCAGACTGCGGGCCAGCGGCAGGCGGCCGTAGTGTGCTGCGAGGTGCACCAGCGCTGCAGGTTCACCTGGAATGCCGGCAGCCAGCGCACCGGTCAGCGAACGCTCGGCCACCGGCTGACCGTCGGCATCAAGATAGTGCTCGGGCCGACTGGCCAGCGGCGCGGTCTCGCGGCCGTCGACAAAGACGCTGTGCCCATCCTCGACACGATGCACCAGCCAGAAGCCGCCGCCGCCAAGGCCGGAGCCGGTGGGTTCCACCACCGCAAGGGCAGCCGAGGCGGCAATCGCGGCATCGACGGCGTTGCCGCCGATCTCGAGAATCTCGACACAGGCCGCAGTGGCCTCGGGATGCGCCGTGGCGCAGGCCGCTTGCTCCGCGGCAACCGGCGCCAGGGGTAGCGCCAGCAGGAATGACAGGAGGATGCGCTGCTTCATGCCGGCCCCAGAATGCGGATCAGGCCCTGATACTTGGCCTGCAGTTGTTCGCGTGTCTCGGCATGATCGGGATCCAGCGGAATGCAATCCACCGGACAGACCTGCTGACACTGCGGTTGATTGAAATGCCCGACGCACTCGGTGCACAGCGCCGGGTCAATCTCGTAGATCTCCATGCCCTGGTAGATGGCGTGGTTCGGACAGACCGGCTCGCAGACGTCACAGTTGATGCAGTCGTGGGTGATCTTGAGGGCCATGCCCCCCAGTCTACCGCCGACGGGTGCGGCGGGCAGGCGCAGCCTTGGCTTCGCGCCCGAAGCGCTCCAGCAGCGGCTTGATGACAGGCTTCGGCACCAGCTTCTCCACCGGCGCCCCCAGCCCCGCCAGCTCCCGGACCAGGCTCGACGACAGGTGCGCATACTCGGGGCTTGGCGCCAGCATCACGGTATCCAGCGCCGGATAGAGGTCACGGTTCATCACCGCCATCTGCTTTTCGTAGTCGACATCCCCGACCGTCCGCACACCCCGCACCAGCACGTTGACATGATGTTCCCGCGCGAAGTCCACCACCAGCCCGGTGAACCCCTTGACCTCGACATTGGGAAGATCGGCAACACAGGCTTCGATGAGCGCGACGCGCTCCTCCAGATTGAAGCGCGGGTTCTTGGCGGGATTCAGACCGACCGCGATGATCAGCTTGGGAAACATCCGCGCCGCGCGGTGCATGATGTCGTTGTGCCCCAGCGTGATGGGGTCGAACGTGCCCGAGTAGGCGGCGACGATCTTCATGCGGTGGCGGCTCCCTGCGGTTCGTAGATGGCGAGCGCGAAGCATACCTGTCCCGCCTGTTTCTCGCGGTGCAGGCGAAAGCCCGCAGGGAGAGCCGGTGCGCGCCCCTCCGGCCACTCCAGGTACACGTAAGCGCCGGGCGCCAGGCATTTGGGCAGGTCCACCAACGCACGCTCCAGGGCGTCACCCTCGTAAGGGGGATCCAGGAATACCACGTGATACCGATGCCAGGTCTGCTCGATGAAATACAGGGCATCCATGGTGGTCACATCGACTTGGGTAGCACGCAGCAGATGACAGGCTTCGCGGATCATGGCGGCCTGCCGTGCGCCGGTCTCGACGAAGGTGACGTGCGAAGCGCCACGCGAGACCGCCTCCAGTCCCAGCGCACCGGAGCCCGCGAACAGGTCGAGACAGCGGGCACCGTCGATCACGGGCGACAACCAGTCGAACAGGGTCTGTCGTACCCGGTCCGGCGTCGGGCGCACCCCCGCTGCCGCGTCGAACGCGATCTGACGTGAGCGGTGCGTACCGCCGATGATGCGGAGGGTGCCGGAAGGTCGTTTTGCCATACGGGGAGAATACGCAGGCCGGGCGGTCGGCGGGAAGCCCCGCCCAGGACCGGTTAACGCCTCGGCAACAGCTGCGGTGCCATCGTGTGAACAGGCCCTGGTGTCCTGTCCCAGAAAGTCCTTGATGAAATCGCGCCAGGATTTTTCGGGTCTGGCAAGGCGCGACGACGCGTCATCGTCGAACTATGGCGAGGAGGAGCAACACGGCCAGGCGCGAAAAAGACCCGCGAGCTCGCATGCGAACTTCTGGGACAGGACACTAGCCCCTGAACGTCGACAGTCCGTGATCACCGAACGGCTCGTCACGCTCACGCACCGCCTGCCGGAAGCCCGCTTCCGCCGCACGCTGCTGGAACGCGTAGCCTTCCGGGGTGTGCCGGGTGATGCCGTCGAACACCGTGCCGAGCACCTGCGTGGTGTGCAGCCCCTGCTGCATCACCGACTGGTTGAGCAGCAGCTTCATCATCACCAGCTGATTCACCGGCATCCGCGCGATCCGCTCCAGCAGGGCCTCGAACCGGGCATCGAGCTGATCCGCCGGCGCCGACTCGATGGCCAGCCCCCATTCACGAGCCTCCCGCCCGGACAGGCAGTCACCGGTGAACAGCAGACGCTTGGCCTTTTCCAGCCCGATGCGATGAAACCACAGGGAGGTGGTCGGAGAACCCCAGACCCGGGCCGGCGGGTAGCCGATCTTGGCATCGTCGGCGATGACCAGCAGATCCGAACACAAGGCCATGTCGGTGCCGCCGGCCACACAGAAGCCGTGCACCTTGCACACCACCGGTTTCTCGCTGTGAAACAGGCTCATGAAGCCTTTCACGTTGCGGCTCATCATGGCGTAGTCGACCATCGGGTCCCACACCGCATCGGGGTCGTGATTCCGTGCCTGCACCGTCGGATCCAGCACCGATCCGGCAGGCCGGTGCGGATCGGGGACGCCCAGTTGCAGGGTCTCCGCACTGTCCACCAGGTCGTACCCCCCGCAGAATCCGCTGCCATTTCCGGCCAACGCGATGACATGCACGGCCGGATCGACATTGGCGCGCTCGACACAGGCCGCCAACTCGCGCGGCAGATCCAGGGTGATGCCGTTGCCACGCGCGGGACGGTTCAGCGTGATCCGCGCGATGCGCCCGGTGACCGCATAGGTCATGGTCGTCAGATCGCTCATCTCAAGTCCCCTGTCCGGCGTCGCCGAACTGTCCATGCCGCCCCGCGCCGTCGCGGAAGCGGGTCGCACCGTCCACCGTTTCGCCGGACTGCAGCGTTGCCATCCCCTGACGAAACTCGAAGGCGATCGCGGCGTCAGCATCCAGACCCCACTGCGCATGGGCGCTACGGCGGTCACCGCGCAGACAGGCCTGCGGAAATGCCGCCAGATCGCGCGCCAGTGCCAGCGCGGCATTCACGGCCTCGCCGCGTGCGACCACGCGATTGACCAGCCCCATCTGCAAGGCCTCCTCCGCCGGCACCGGCCGCCCGGTGAGGATCAGGTCCAGCGCCCGGCTCATGCCGATGAGGCGCGGCAATCGAACCGTCCCTCCGTCAATCAGTGGCACACCAAACCGACGACAGAACACGCCGAACACCGCGTCGGCATCCGCCACGCGCAGATCGCACCAGGCCGCCAACTCCAGCCCCCCGGCCACGCAATAACCGCTGACCGCCGCGATCACCGGCTTGTCGAGCTGCATCCGGGTCGGCCCCATCGGCCCGTCCCCCTGCGGGTCCATGCGATTGACCCGGCGGGCATCGCCACTGGCCACCGCCTTGAGGTCCGCCCCGGCACAAAAGTGCGCGCCGGCCCCCGACAGCACCGCAACAGCCGCATGCGGGTCCGCTTCGAAGGCGCGGAAGGCATCTGCAAGTGCGGCAGCGGTCGGGCCATCCACCGCGTTCCGTGCCTCCGGACGGTTGATTTCGATATGCCAAACGGGTGTTCCCGGCGACACGCGTACGGACTCGGAAGCAGTCATGCCTGATCTCATTACGTGTTTTGCAGATTCTTATACACTTTATGTAATATTACGTCGAATGAATATTTTTATCTTGTTTTCGTAATGATTCCGGCGCCCCGCCATCTGGTCCTGGACCTGCTGCTCGCCGCCGACGGTCAGGCGCTGTCGGCACGGGAAGCCATCGCCGCCTGCCGGCTCTTCGGCCACCGACAGAGCAGCGTGCGGGTGGCCCTGGCCCGGCTGTCCTCGGAGGGCCTGATCGAAGGCACCGAACGCGGGTGGTACCAGCTCAGCGCCCGCGCGCACGAGCTCGCCGATGACGTCGCCACCTGGCGCAGCGCGGAACAGCGAACCCGCCCCTGGGACGGCGAAAGCCACGTCCTGATCCACCTGAGCGGTCGTGCCGCAGGCGACCGGCGGGGGCGGCGACAGCGCCAGCGTGCCCTCGACATGCTGGGCTTCCGTCCCCTTGAGGACCGCCTTCAGGTACGCCCCGACAACCTCACCGAATCCCCTACCGCGCTGCGACAACGGCTGACCAGCCTGGGACTGGACGACGATGCCATCGTCTGCGTGGCGCGGAACTTCGCGCCGCCGGTGACGGCACGGATCGCGCAACTCTGGGACACCGAGGCACTCAACCGCCGGTACCGCGAACTTCACGACACCCTGTCCGCCTGGCTGCAACGCGCCGGAAAGCTGGATCCCGAGGTTGCCGCCCGGGAGGCTTTCCTGCTCGGGAGCGAAGGCATCCGCCAGATCGTGTTCGACCCCCGACTGCCGGCGCAGATGGTAGATGTCGACGCCCGACAGGCGCTGGTCACCACGGTTCACCAGTTTGATCGCATCGGCCACGGCATCTGGCGCGCGTGGATCGAACGCCAGTGTCCCGACACCCCCTGAAACCTTCCCTGGAAACGCCCATGGCCCGCCATCTGCTGACCCCTGACGACATCCGCCGCTTCACCACTCGCTCCAACGTCATGGGCGTCTGGGCCCTGATCAGCACCTGGACCGTGATCGGGCTCTGCTTCGCCGCGCTGGCGCGCTGGCCCCACCCGCTGACCTTCATCGCCGTGGTGGTGATCCTGGGGGGGCGCCAGCTTGCCCTGGCCATCCTGGGCCACGAGGCCGCCCACCGCACCCTGTTCCGCCACCGCGGCCTGAACGACTGGGCCGGCGACTGGCTGGCGGCACGCTGGATCTGGAACGACGTGCCGCGCTATCGGCTGCACCACATGAAACACCATGCCCACACCGGCCGCCCGGAGGACCCCGATCTCAGTCTGGTCGACCCCTTCCCCACCACCCGACGCAGCCTGTGGAAGAAAGTGCTGCGCGACCTGTCAGGCCTGACCGGCCTGCGCCGCATTGCCGCCCAGGTGCTCATGGACATCGGAGTGTTCGACTACACGGTCGCTGCGAAGGTGACGCCGCGTCCCCGCAACGGCCGGCGGTGGCACGACTACGCGCGGGAGGGACTGCGCAACCTGTCGGGCGTGGTGCTGCTCAATCTGTCGATGCTGGTGGCCTTCGCGGCCCTGGGGCACGCCTGGCTCTACACCGCCTGGGCGGCGGCCTACCTGACCACCTTCAGCCTGTTCATCCGGCTGCGCTCCATTGCGGAACACGCCTGCATGGAGCGCAGCGCGGACCCCCTGCGAAATACCCGCACCACCCGGGCGGGATGGCTCGCGCGCTGTACCGTGGCGCCCTTCAATGTGAACTACCACCTTGAGCACCACCTGCTGGCGGCAGTGCCCTGGTACCGACTCCCTGCGTTGCATCAACTGCTGCGCGAGCGACAGGCGGTCGCTGCAGCCCCGGGCTATCTGGCCGTGCTGCGCCAGGCCAGCGCCGCCGGCTAGTCCACTGAACCGGTGACTTCGCACCCGGATGGCCGCGCCAACCGGGGGTGGAATGCCATGGGTTCGGTGGACCAGGAGCCGGGGGCGTCGATCGCCGTTCAGCACGCCAAAAAAAACCCCGCTTTGCGGGGTTTTCTGCGTTGAAGTGCTTCAGGCGGCGCCAAGCACACCCACGATGCGTTCAAAAATGGCATCCATTGAGCCAACGCCTTCAACAGTCTGTACCTTGCCCTGCGCCTGGTAGTAATCGAGCAAGGGCGCGGTTTCGGCGTTGTACACCTCGATCCGCTTGCGAATGACATCCTCCTTGTCGTCCGCACGACCTTCGATCTTGGCGCGCTCCAGCAACCGGCGAACGATCTCCTCGTCGGTCACGTGCAGGTGTACCGCGTGCGTGATCCCACTGTGTCCCATCCGCGACAACATGCCGTCGAGCACCTCGGCCTGTGCCGTGTTGCGCGGAAAGCCGTCGAGAATGAAGCCCTTCTGCGCATCATCCTGCTGCAGCCGCTCCTCGACGATGCCGATGACAATGCGGTTGTCGACCAACTGTCCCGCATCCATGGCCGCCTTGGCCTGCTTGCCGAGCTCGGTGCCGGCCGCCACGGCAGCGCGCAGGGCGTCGCCAGTGGAGATCTTGGGGATGCCGTAACGGGCGACCAGTCTTTCCCCCTGGGTGCCCTTACCTGAGCCGGGCGCACCCAGCAGTACGATCCTCATGTACGTATCAACCTCTGAATATATGAAATGCGCCGTCCGCGGTGCGCCGGGCACAGTCTCCGCGACGCGCGGGCGCGCGGCCCCCGACAATCGGCCAGAAACGGTAACGGTTGCGCGCCGATTCCGTCAATGCAGGGTGACGCGGAATCGACCATCGGCGTACACTCCCCGCCCGCTCCGTCGCGGGCCGGGTCCGCTCTGTGTCCCATTGCCGCGACATTCCATCACCGAATCAAGCGAGGATCAGTATGGGTATCGAAGCTCTGGGCCCGGGCGACAAGGCGCCCGAGGAATTCTACGTCGTCATCGAAATCCCGGCCTACGGGCCGCCGGTGAAGTACGAAGTCGACAAGGACACCGGCCTGCTGATGGTGGACCGCTTCATGAATGTGGCCATGAGCTACCCGGCCAACTATGGTTTCATTCCCGGCACCTTGGGAGGAGATGGCGATCCGGTCGACGTGCTGGTGATGACGCCGCACCCCATTGTTGCCGGCAGCGTCCTCAAGTGCCGTGCCGTGGCGGTGCTCGACACCACCGACGAGAAAGGCAGCGACGCCAAGTTGCTGGCCGTGCCCACCGACAAGGTGAGCAATGGCGCCTACGACCATCTGCGCGATCTCGCGGATGTACCGGAGCGGACCCAACAGGAGATCCAGCACTTCTACGAGCGCTACAAGGATCTCGAGAAGGGCAAGTGGGTCAAGGTGGCCGGCTGGCGCGACGCCGCTGCCGCCCGCGGCGAAATCGAGGCCGGCATCAAGGCCTACAAAGGCTGATCATCCAGCCTTGCGCAGCATCGAGGCGCCCCTCAGGGGCGCCTTTTTTGTTGGCGGGGCCACAATGCTAGGCTTCACCCCAACCCCGCCAGAGGAATCGACATGGACGCGCTGGAAACTGTGGACGCCGGCTCCGAGCCGGAACGCAACACCCTGCTGGTCGCCTACATCCTGCATGCGCTCGGCGCCTTCACCGGTGGCATCACCGCGATCGCGGGCGTCATCGTCAATCACCTCAAGGTGAACGACACCGACAGCAGCTTCGTTCGCAGCCATCACCGCTGGTTGCTGCGCACCTTCTGGTTCGGGTTGCTGTGGGCCCTGGTGGCATCGATCCTCGCCTTCATCGGCATCGGCTTCCTGATCTATTTCGCCGTGGCGATCTGGTACATCTACCGCATCGTCCGCGGGTTCCTGAGCTATTCCGAGCGCAAGCCCATGCCGATGGCATGAGCGTGGACGGCGGCGAGCGCGTCACCCTCGGGTACCTTGGGGGCACCCTGCTGCCCCTGTTGGCCTTCGCCAACCTCGGCACGCTGCTGGTGCTGCTGTCGCCCTTCGCCATCGTGCTGCACCGCCTGGCAGCGCGCGACACTCCGCCCACCGTCGCCAGCCATCACCGGTTCCTTGCGCGAACCTGGGGCGGGGCGCTCGTGGTCTACCTGCTGCTCTATGCCCTGCTGCTGTTGCCGCTGCTGCTCGCATTTCAGGTACTCGAGGTGGCGCTGCAGGCCGCCGCCGCCGCAGATCCCGGCGCCGTGCTGCCCACGGTGCTGACGTCGCTGCAGGCCTATCTGTCGACCGCACCGGGCTGGCCGGTGGCCACGGCCGTGCTGCTGTTCGTGGTCCACGGCCTGGCGTCGCTGATCATTGCGACCTGGCTGGCGGTTCGACTGATCCGCCGCTGGCTGCGGTGGAGTGACCGGTTACCCGCCTGAGGGCGCGGATGGCGCCAGCCAGGCTGCTGCCGACGCCGCCAGCACTGTCACCGGAAGAGTCGCATCCAGGCGCAGATAGTCCCCCGTCAGCGGCGCGAAGCGGGCCGCCACTTCGGCGGCGAGCGTGGGCACCCGTTCCGGCGACGGATGGTCCGGTTGCCCGCCGATCCGGCGCGCGGCCTCCCCCACCGGCACATCCATCCACAACTGGCGCAGGCAGGCCCCGTGGCGTACCGCAATCGCCGCCGCGCGGTCGCGGTTCCCCTGGCTGGCGAAGGTCATGCCATCAATGAACACGTCGTGCCCCACCCCCAGATGCGCCTCCAGCGCCGACCATACTGCAAGGTTGGCAGCATCCTTTTCGATCCGGTTGTCGAAGAACGTCGGGAACATCGCCTTGCGGATGCCATCGCGGTCCACGACCGGCCACGGACAGGTCTGACGCAAGGTCCGCAGGAGCGTTGATTTACCGGAGCCGGGCAGCCCCACCAGCAGCGCGACCGTCTTCATGCCGGCCACAACCACGCCGCACCGCGCACGCCGGAGCTGTCGCCATGCATCGCCGGCACCAGGCGGGTGTCGATGCGATCCGAAAACACCCACTGATCCCACAGCGCCGGCACATGCCGGTACCAGCGCGGCACGCGTGACAGCCCCCCGCCCAGCACGATCACCTCCGGGTCGAGAACGTTGATCAGGCTCGCCAGCGCACGCGCCAGCCGGTCCTCGAAACGCGCCAGGCTGGCCATGCAGGCGGCATCGCCCGCCTCGCCCGCCTCGACGATCTGCTCACCGGTCATCGACACACCGTTGACCTGCAGATGGTCGCGCGCCAGACCCGTGCCCGAAAGGTAGGCCTCGATCGATCCATGCTGGCCATCCCAGTGTCGTGGGCCCGGCGTCTCGCCCCATTCGGGTCGCGGCCACGGCAAGGGGTTGTGCCCCCACTCTCCGCCAATGGCATTGGCGCCAATCCAGGGCCCCCCGTCGATGGCGATACCGCCGCCGGTGCCGGTACCCAGGATCACCGCGAATACCAGACGCGCGCCCGCCGCAGCGCCATCACGGGCTTCGGACACGGCAAGGCAATTGGCATCGTTGGCCATGCGGATCTCGCGCTCGAGACGCGCCTCGATATCCTCCTTCAGCGGCTTGCCGTTGAGGCAGAGCGAGTTCGCGTTCTTGATCAAGCCGGTCGCCGGCGAGACCGCCCCCGGATGCCCGATACCGACCGGCAGCCCCGACTGGCCGGCCTGCGTTTCCATCTCCAGCACCAGCGAAACCAGGGTGTCGATCTGACCCTGATAGTCCTCATGGGGTGTCGGCTTGCGCGCGCGGGCGAGGATGGAGGAGTCCGGCCCCATCAGCACGGCCTCGGCCTTGGTCCCGCCGAGATCGATCCCGATCCGAAGGCTCATGCCCGCCAGCCCGGATCGGCCCGGTCCAGCCGGCGCAGCAGGCCCGGCCACGCCAGGTGCCCCCCCGCGCCGCGCGTCACCTGCTGCGCCTGCTGTTGCGCGCCGGCAATGATGCGAGGATCGATCGGCACCAGTTCACCACCGCCGGCCTGAGCCCGGACCTGGATGGTGCAGGCGGCCTCGAACAGGTACATGAAAAGGAAGGCATCGGGGATGGTCGGCGCCACCGTCAACAAGCCGTGGTTACGCAGCATGAAGAAGTTGCGGTCGCCCAGGTCGGCCACCAGCCGCGGCTTTTCCGCGTCGTTCAGGGCCACACCCTCGTAGTCGTGATAGGCCAGCGAAGACAGCACGAAGATCGACTGCTGCGACAGCGGCAGCACGCCACCCCGCTGTGCGGAGACCGCCACGCCATTGAGCGAGTGCGTATGCATCACGCAGTGGGCATCGGGGCGCGCAGCGTGGATGGCGCTGTGAATGGTGAAACCGGCAGGATTGATCTCGTAGGGGCTGTCCATCACCTTGCGCCCCGTGAGGTCGATCTTGACCAGGCTCGACGCGGTGATCTCGTCGAACATCATGCCGTAGGGATTGATCAGGAAATGGGCATCCGGCCCCGGCACCTTGGCAGTGAGGTGGGTGAACACCAGGTCCGACCAGCCGAAGGCGGCCACCAGCCGATAGGCCGCGGCGAGGTCCAGGCGCGCCTGCCACTCCTCCGGGGCCACCTGGGTCTGCACCGGGGGCAGGGAATCAGCAGTCTGCATGGGAAGTCTCCATGATCACGGTGTTTCAGCCTACCGCAGCCCCGCCTGCCGCGGTCAGGACGAGAGCAGCACACGCCAGGCGATGGCGACCAGCACCCCGACGGTCAGACCGGCGCGCAGCGCAAAGTAGCCGCCAACCGTATCGAGCACCCGTTCGCGCCAGAAGTCGGCCGCCAGCAATAACAGGAATACCAGCGACAGCAACGCGAGCGCCGGGGTGAACGGAAGCAGCAGCGCCACCCACGACAACAGCATCAATATCACCGAAATCAGCAGTCCCACCTGCCCGTTCGGCCCCATCGATGCGGGCAACGCGAACCCCCAGAATGTGCCGGACATGAAACTGGCAATCATGGCCGCGTAGGCAAGCCAGGCGGCGTCAATCCAGGTCGGCGCGGTTTGTGGCGACAGCGTCAGCCAAGCCGGCGCCAGCAGGAAGGGGATCAGTCCCGAGTAACCGAACAGCATCACGATGCGTGGCAGGTCCATGCGCTTATTTCCCGTCGGTGGCGAGTGACAGTGAAAGCGGATCCCGCAGCAGGCCGGCTGCCGCCAACTCACGCCGCGCGCGCAACAGCAGGTCCGTCGCCATCAAACGTTCGCAGCGCACGTCGCTGACATAGGCCTTGAGCGTGAACCGTGTCGCCTGGCGCTGGTCGCTGCCGTCTTCGGCCACCACCACGATCGGCCGCGAGAGCGTGACATAAGGCGAACACGCCGCAGCCTCTTCGCAGATCGACCGCACCCGCGCAGCGTCCACATCACCGAACAGTACGATCGGCACCGGCACCAACTCCTGCAGGCTGGCGGAGTTGGCATTGATCACCGGCTCCGAGAAGACCTTGGCGTTGAGGACCGTCACCACGTTATCGTTGAAGGTGCGCAACCGCACCGAGATCAGCCCGGTACTGATCACCTCACCGTATTCCCCGCCGATTTCCACCATGTCGCCCACCGCCAGTGGACGCTGGAACAACATGACCACACCGGCCAGAACACTCTTGAGGACATCCTGCAGGGCCAGGCCGACCGCGAGAGCGGCCGACGCGCCGACCGCCAGCAGGGTCTCACGCGGCAGGTCCAGCGCCACGAAAATGACCAGGACACTGGCCACCACCCAGGCCACCAGGCGGAACACCGGCACGCTGGCGAGCACCCCCATGCGGATTCGCGGATATTCGTCGGCCAGCCAGCGCATCGCGCGGCCGTAGAGCCAGATCATCGGCGGTGTCAGCGTGACGATCAGCACCGCGATCAGAACGTCGACCCATTCGATCCCGCTGAACAGGGTGTTGATCTTGTCGTCGACCTCTTCTTTCATCGCGGCTACTCCACGGCCTGCAACGCGGACAACTGCCGGACCAAGCGCGCGCTCCAGGCGGGTGGCGGCGCATAGTGATCACCCTGACGCGACACCAGTCCCGCAGCCACCAGGCGGGCGAGGTCCTTGACCATGTCATCGGGCGCGCAGACGAAAAGATCGGCCAGCTCGGACAAACTGAGCCCGTCGTGCACCATGATCTCGATCAAGGCATACCGTTGCCGTGGCGGCAGCGGCCCGAAGGCAGGCCAGTCCGGTCCCCGCGGCAGGCGCACTTCGATGGCCCCACTCTCGCCGTGCAGTCCGGCAGCCGCGATCCAGTGACGGAAAATTCGAGCGGGATCACCTCCGCTCAGCGCCCGCGCGGCGCGCACCCAGTCCCGGAGCGCCTCATGCTCGGCGCCGTCGACTTTGCGCACATTGCGCGCCGCGCTGTCCTGGCAGATGCGCAGCGGGCGATCGCCGGACTGATGCCGCTGCCACAGCAGGTCGCAGAGCTCGGCGTCGTCCCGCCCTGGCGCCGATTGCACCACATCAACGGCGCCATCAATTCCTACCCAGCGCTCCCATCGCGGCCAGGCGGTCGCATGGGCTCCGAGGCACCAGCCGACCGTTCCGCGGGTCGCCAGCATCAAACGCATCAGGGTGGTCAGCATGGCCGTGGTGCCCGGCGCTCGAAGGACGGCTCGATGGAGCATGGGCATCATCACCAGCGTCGGAGGGCCATCGCGCAGTTGCGCGATCATGTCCTCCAGCCGGGTGACGACCTTCCCCTGACCCCGCGCCTCCGAGAGCGCCGTCAGCAAGGCCTCCGGCGACCGCCAGCGGGACGTCGGCTGCACCGTTCGCACCGCGACATCCTGCGCCTCCGCACGCCGCGCGATCTGATCGGCCAGCACCGGCAGCAACTCGGGGTTGTGCGTCACCACCGCCACCGCTCCGCGCTGGCTCCGGCTCGCCGGCAGCAACCGCTGATGAACCACGGACCATAGCTCCGCAGTTTCCGGCACGGATTCCGCGAGCGTCACCCGCTGAGGATCGAAGCGCGCCGCGTACGCAGGCGGAAGCGGGTCCAGTGGCGCAGCCGGCGGCAAGGCGCTGTCGGCGCGACCGCGCAGGGCCTGCAGCCAGTCGCGCATCGACCGCATCAAGAGAGCTCCGGGGCATCCATGGGCATGCCACAGTGTAGCGGCTGCGCCCCGCGGCGCCAGTAGACTATGCACATGCTCAAACTTTCTGGCGTCACCTTGCGGCGCGGTCCGCGCGTGCTGTTCTCCGAACTGGATGCGGCCATCCATCCCGGGCAACGCGTTGGCGTGGTCGGCGCCAATGGCATTGGCAAGAGCAGCCTGTTTGCGGCCGTTCTGGGGAGACTCGACTGCGACGCCGGTCGCATCGAGTGGCCGCGAGACCGCAGCATCACCGCGGTCGACCAGGAGGTTCCGCCGCGACCGGAAGACGCGCTCACCTACGCCCTGGACGGCGACGTCGAACTGCGAGACGTGCAAGCGCGCTTGCGCGAGGCCGAGGCCAGTGGCAACGGTACCGCCCTGGCAGCCGCGCACGATCGGCTTGCCGCCATCGAGGGATACGCGGCCGAGGCCCGCTGCGCACAATTGCTGCGTGGCCTTGGCTTCAGCCCAGACATGCAGGCACGCCCGGTGGCAAGCTTCTCCGGGGGGTGGCGCATGCGGCTGAATCTGGCGCGTGCGTTGATGCAGAGAGCCGATCTGTTGCTGCTCGACGAACCCACCAACCACCTCGACCTCGATGCCACACTGTGGCTGCAGGACGTGCTCGCGACCTACCCCGGCACACTGTTGCTGATCTCACATGACCGCGCTTTCCTGGACGCCGTCACCACCCATACGCTGCACCTGACGCCTGACGGAGGACAGCTCTACGCTGGAGGCTACAGCGCGTTCGAACGCCAGCGTGCCGAACGGCTGCAACAGCAGGCCCAACGGCACGCTGAACAAAGCCGACGCCGGGAGGAACTGCAAGGATTTGTCGACCGCTTCCGCGCCAAGGCCAGCAAGGCTCGCCAGGCACAGTCGCGGCTCAAGGCATTGGAGCGCATGGAGGCCATCGCACCGGTGCTGCTCGAAAGCCCTTTCACCTTCCGTTTCCGCCAACCGGACCGCCTGCCCCACCCCCTGTTGAGCGTGATGCACGGTCAGGCGGGATACGGCAGTACCGTGCTGCTGAAACAACTCAAGCTCGTGCTCAACCCTGGAGACCGCATCGCGCTACTGGGCGGCAATGGCGCCGGCAAGTCGACACTGGTCAAGAGTCTGGCGGGGCAGCTGCCGTTTCTGTCAGGGGAGGAGCGCCGCGCGCCGGACCTGACAGTGGGGTACTACGCGCAACATCAGATGGAACAGCTGGACCCCCAGGCCAGCCCGCTGCTGCACCTGCAGCGGCTCGACCCCGATGCCCGCGAGCAGTCGTTGCGGGACTACCTCGGCCAGTTCGCGTTCCATGGTGATCGCCAGTTGGAGGCCATCGCCCCGTTCTCCGGGGGCGAGAAGGCACGTCTGGCCCTGGCGCTGGTGGTGTACCGGCAGCCGGCGCTGCTGCTGCTGGACGAGCCCACCAATCACCTCGACCTGGAAATGCGGGAGGCACTGGCGCTGGCGCTGCAGGGATTTGCCGGTGCGGTGGTGCTGATCTCGCACGACCGCCAGTTGGTGGAGAGCAGCTGCGACACGCTCTGGCGTGTGGCGGAGGGCCGCTGCGAGCCCTATGACGGCAGCCTGGACGACTATGCGCGCTGGCTGCGTGCCCAGCGGCAGGCCGCCGGCGCCAGCACGCCCACGCCGGCGGCATCATCAGCGACCGACACGCGACAGCAGCGGGATCGCCTTCGCAAGCTGGAGCGGCAACTCGACAAGCTCAGCGCCGAGTGCAGCGAGCTCGATGCCCAACTGGCCGCACCCGAGCTGTACTCCCCGGAGCGTCAGCGCGACCTGCACAAGCTGCAGCAGGCCCGGCGCGATGCCGGTCAGCGTCTGCAGGCCGTCGAAGAGGCCTGGCTGACCGCCTCCGAGTCCTGAAGCCGGCTCAGAACGCCGGTGGCATCGGTGGCGGCAACGGCTTCCCGGTATCGCCGATCACACAGTCGTGCGTCCACCCGGTCGCGGGCCGCACCTCGGGCGTTTGTCCTGGCGGCACCGAGAACTCCTGCATCCAGACCATACGGAATCCAACCAGCCGCTCCCCAGGTTCCGCAAAGGCATTCCAGCGGCGGCACAGGTAGCGACCGTAGTGCAGGCGATGCCCCGCGTGCGGCTTCTCCCAGATCCGCCAGCGATAGGTGTGCCAGCGGATGTTTTCGTGCCGGGACATGTCGGTCGGCCGCGACCAGTTCAGCGTCTGCCCGGGACGCAGCACATCCACTTCGCGCCCGCTTTCGAGACGACCGGGGAATACTGTCCACCCGTCCGAACGTGCAGGATACGGCGCGAACATGTTCCAGAGCTGATCAATGCGCAGCACCCGAAAGCCGGGCATCAATGCCTGCTGCACCGGCGCCTTCGGCAGCCACTCCACCGTGGAAAGGTTCCACAGCAACACCAGCAGCAGCGCCACTGCGGCCACGCCCTGCGCCCACGCACCATAGGCAAACCGTTCGGGGCGCATCGGCAGGAGTCTCGCCGACAAACGTCCAAGGCCGTGCCGGTGGCGCCCCACCCAGTCGTATACCGCGTTTCCGGGTGCCCGCCACAGACCCCAGGCAGCCAGCGGGGCCAACCAGGCCAGCAGTGCCGAACTGCGCAGCAGCGCCACCAGGGCATCCCATTTGAGATGGGCCTGCCCCCGGGCATCGATAACCACCCAGGAGGTGTGCGCCTCCAGCAGGGGGCCCGCGCGGGCATCGTCCTGTGCCGCACGCAAATCCAGGTCGCGGGGCAGGATCAGGAATGTGCGCAGCAACCGGCACATCTTGAGACAGAACCCGCAGTCGCGGTCGTAGAAGAGGCTCAGCGAGGCACTGCGAATCGGCCGCCGGTCCAGCCAGTCCCAGAACCAGCCGCCGAGAAAGGTGATCAGGGAGCTTAGGCTCACATAGGGGAAGTGGCCTATCTCGATGCAGAGAATGAACCCCACATGCATGCCCATCAGCAGCAGCATCACCACGAAGCGCAGCGTGCGGCTCCAGAACGGCAGGAAGACCAATACCGGGCCGATCCATTCGAGGAAGTAAACGTAGTAGCTGAGTGCCTGCATCAGCCCCGGTCGCCCTTCCAGCAACCACCGCCCGAAGTCGGTGACATAGCGATCCAGTTCAACCGTGTAGTAGACGGCCAGTCCGTCCGGCCACCAGTCAGCGCCGTTCTTGAGAATGGCGCTGAAGAAGTAGACCGACATCACCTGCATCAGCAACCCGGCACTCGCCCAGGAGCGGTGCAGGTTGGCGGCCGGTGGCGGCGTGGTGGACAGTGCCGCATCCACACTCCACCGTGCCCCCAGCGGCAGCCACATCGCCCAGAACAGCAGGCAGAGGATGAGGATGTCGCCACCGATCAGAATCATCGGGTTGCGGTTGACGATCGATCCCATCAGCACGAACAGGATCACGGCGGCCAGCCGCGTGCGGTAGCCCACCAGCACGGCCAACGCTGCCATCAACGTCACCGTCAGGAACAGGCCGGCAAACCACGGCTGTTCATTGATCAGCATCAGGTTGAGACGCCAGACGCTGTCGGTTTCCAGCAAATAGCCGCCAGGCAGTACCCCGAGCCCGGTATGAAACGCCACCAGATCGAAGCCGAGACGCCGGATCAGGTCAACGCAGATGACCGACGAAAGCGCAACACGGAACAGCGCCAGGGTACGCAGGTCGATACCGAACACGGCATCGAGTCGAGCAGCGGTTGCCATCGGTCAGCCCCGTCCTCCAGCACAAACGAAACGGGGAGCCCGCGGCTCCCCGTGACGATCCCTCAAGACAGGACCTCAGAGGCCCAGATCACCCATCTGGCCGGTGCCGCCATCCAGCCAGCGCTGCCGCTCGACGTCGATGACGCGATCGGGAGCATGCATGTCGTAGCCGCGCAGCCCCAGCAAGCCGCCGGTAATGCCGCCACCCGTTGGCGTACCCCCGGTGGTGCTACCGCCTGCCGTCGTGCCGCCGCCAGCGGTGGTCCCGCCGCCCGCAGTGTCGCCGCCCGTGGTGTCACCGCCACCCGTGGTGCCCCCGGTGGTCGTGCCCCCCGTGGGGGTGCCACCCGTGGGGGTACCACCCGTGGTCCCCCCGGTCGTGGCGCCGCCGGTCGAACCGCCGGTCGAACCGCCACCGTCACCCGACGGATCGTCGTCACTGGCCTCGTTGACCACAACCCCGACCGTCACCGCAGCAACCGCCACCGCAGCCACGGTGCCAGCAGTACCCAGTCCAGCCGCACCGGCGACTTCCGCCTGATTCATCTGATACCGCAATGCCTGCAGGCTGAGGCCGTTGAGATACGCATCAAAGCCATTGCGGGACATGTCCATCACCAGCAGCGGCGGCGCAATGCCCCACCGTGCGTTGTAGGAATCCTGATCCAGCCGCAGTCCATAGTGGAAGTTTCTCGGCGTATCGGCCTTGCCGAAGTCGAGCGTGAAGTACGCGGCCACCTGCGGCTCGCGCTCACTGGCGATCACACCTACTGTCGGCACCGCGACCATGCCCGCCGCCGCCACTGCCAACCAAGCCTTTCTAATATTGACCGCCATTTAAGATTCCCCCACCTGTCATCCCGCAAAGATACCCGACTGTAGAGCCCCCGGGCGACGGCCGCAAGCGCCACGCACCCCGGAACTACCGCTCACTCGACTGACACATCCCTGACGAACACACCCCGCCCGTCACCATCCTGCCCCAGACTGTTCCAGGTCACCGTAGCGCGTCCGTCAGACGCCAGCGCGACAGCGCCGAAAAGCGAGGCAAATCCCGCATTGCTGAGTTTGGAGAACCGACCGAGGGTGCCGTCGGCACCAAAGGACGCCACCGACACGGCATCGTCTCCACTTCCCGCCAACGCAAATCGTCCATCTGCTGACAAGGATACCGAGACCCGCTCCAGCAACCCCAATGCCGGTGCTGACAGCAATCGCTCCGGCCCCAGCGGGCTGTCGGCATCCCCCTCGTAGAGGCGCCCGAACACTCCGAGCGGCTGATACCCGAAGGTCATCGCCTCCCAGACCACCACGAAACGGCCTGCGGCGTTCATCGACAGCGCCGGGAAGTCCGGAGCCGCCTCATTGCGCGTGATATCCACCTGGGTATCCCCCGAGGTTGGACTCCCGTCTGCGGCAAAGCTGCGGACGCGGATGCCATTGGGACTGCCGCTACTGATCCAGGTAACCGCAAAACGACCATCGTCGGCGATGCCGATATCCGGCGCGCGCACGGTTGCCGCCGTCGTGGGCCCCACCACATCGACGATGTCGGTGACCGGACTGCCGTCCGGGTCGAAAACCCGAACCTGCACCATCCGCTGCTCAATATCGTTACGTCCCAGCAGAATGGCCAACTGTGTGATCTCGCGATTGCTCCAGACCACGGCAAATCGCCCCGCAGCATTCATCGCGACCCGGGGCTCGGACTGCGAGTCGAAATCGGAGCTGGACGGGCCGATCTGGAACTCGCCGCCAACCCGGCTTCCATCCGCCGCGAACCGCTGCCCATAGATCGTGCCGCCCGGGCCGTCCTGCAGCGAACTGCGCCAGACCACGACACTGTTGCCAACTGCATCCAGCGCGACAGCGCCGAAGTTCTGCCGTCCGGCCGTGGTGGAATTGACCTTGAACTCGCTCCCCACCGGTTCGCCATCGACGAACCGCCGGGCATGGATGTCGAAGTAACCGCCGTCCTGCTGAAGGCTTTCCCAGACCACCATCGCCTGACCGGCCGCATTGCGGGCTACCCGCGGACGTTGCTGATCCAGCACCGTCGTTTCGTTGGCCTGATACTCAGTCCCCAACTGCGGCAACCCCGAGGGGCCGCCGAATCCGCCGCCACCGCACCCCGCCATCATCGCGGCGGCCAGCACTCCTCCACCCAGGCGCACGCTCATCGGGCAAACCTCCGGAAGAAGTTCCACATCTCCCGGTTGGCCCGGATGTCCTGCGTGGTCAGCCCGACACGCGGAATGAAATCAAGGGCGCCAGGCCAGTTATGGCCGCCCTCCTGCACGGTATAGAAATGCACCGCCCCCCCACTGGCACAGCCTTCATACCGGTCGAGTCGCACCCGGGTCTGGTCCGCCACAGTATCCGGCAGCAGGGTCTGTTCCGGCGCAGCCGCACAACCGTTGATATCAGCCCAGAAGGCCACAGCCTCAGGCGCCGACAACGACACCTGCAGCAATCCGCCGTCGTAAGGCACCTGATCGTCTTCGGTCCCGTTGAAGAACACCATCGGAGTCGCCACCGAGGGTGCGCACTGCCGCGACAAGGTCTTGCGCATGGTCGCCGCCACCACGGCTCCGGCGGCAATCTTGTCGGGACGGTCACAGGCCATTCTCACCGTCATGTTGGCCCCCTGGGAGTACCCGGTCATGTAGATGCGACGGGGGTCCAGCCCGAACCGCGCCACCGAATCATCGATCAGCGCCGCCAGATAGCCCACGTCATCGTCACCGCCACGCTCATTGGGATCATGAGACCAGGTCAGGCCCGGCGCCTCCGGCATGATGATCCAGATGCCTTCGTCACGAGCCAGCTCCGCCACCTCGGTGAGGTTGGCCATTGACGCGGCATTGCCGAGATTGAAATGCAGCACGAAGATGGCGGCCGCATTGGGTTGGGGCTGGGTCGGTCTCAGATAGGCCACGACCCGGTCGGAGCCGTCGTAGCGAAAGCTGTCATAGAACGGCCGAACCTGTTCAAAGGGCAGGAACGAGAGCGCCGTCGCCGCCGCCGGCAAGCACCCGACGATCAGCAGCAACCAGCCCAGCGGGCGCCAGCGGCGCCGAACATGATGGATTTCCATGGATCGAGTATAGCAAACCGCTCAACGAAGGCGCGTGGGGGTCAAGTCACCCTCCAGGTAGTACCAGCGACCCGCCTCCCGCCGGAAACGGCTGCGCTCCTCATGGCGCTGCGCCGGGCCGCCGCCACGCCGGGACCGGGCCACGAAATGGACTTCCGCGGTGTCCTCGCCGGTTGCCCTCACGCTTTTGATCGTCAGCCCGAGCCAGGTCAGCCCGGGGGTCAGCTCCAGTGCGGGCGGCCGGTGGGCGGGGTGCCATGTGGCCAGCAGATAGTCCGTGAGCTCCAGCGCGAAGGCGCTGTAGCGACTGCGCATCAGCGACTCTGCATCCGGCGCGGGCACCCCTCGGTGCCAAGGTTCGCAGCACTCCGCGTAGCGCCGATCAGGACGGCAGGGGCATTGGCTCATGACCGCCGCCAGAGGACCACTCGATTGTCAGCTGGCATGGCGTGCAGACCGCAGCGCCGCAACCCTGCGGCCTGCGCCAGCGCCTCGACCGCTTCCAGGTCACGCAATCCCCGGAAGGCCGCCCCTTCACGAAGGCGGGCATCGAAGGCTTCGTCATTGGGGCTGACCCAGGCCCCTCCGACCCTGAAGGGCCCATACACCATCAGCACACCCTCCGGCGCCAACACCGCAGGCGCAGCCGCAAACAGCGCCTCGACAGCGTGCCACGGCATGTAGTGCAGCGTATTGGCCGTGTAGATCCCATCGAAAGGCCCTGTTGGCCATGGATCCCGGCCAACCTCCAGCGCCAACGCAGGCAACACGTTCTCCAGCGCCGCGTCTTCGCGCCAGGCCTGGATGCCAGGCAACTGCTCACGCTGATCACTGGGCTGCCACCGAAGATGCGGCAGCGCGGCACAGAAATGCACCGCGTGTTGACCGGTACCACTGCCGACCTCCAGCACGGTCGTCAGGCTGGACAGCGTGTCATGCAAGGCTGCCAGGATGGCCGGCGCGTTGCGCGCCGCAGAAGGGGCAAATGGGCGGTCCGTCATGTCAATTTCCGGATGGACGTACGCGGGACCGGAAGCATAGCGGCTACGCCCAAGGTCGGCTGGTCAGCGTTCAGCTGTGGCGTCAGACTGGCCCGATGGACATCGCGCCCGCCCCGACGCTGGTTGCAAGCCTGCGTACGCAGCTCCGCGCCCATGCCCCATTCGCGCAGATGTCGGAGGCGGATCTTGATCACCTGATCCTCAAGGCGCCCCTCGCCTACTTCGCACCCGGGGAGCGTTTACTGGCACCGGCCGACGGGCCGGCACAGACCTGCTTCATCCTGCGACAGGGCCGTGTCCGCGGCAGCCGCCCCGCCGCTCCCGGCATGGAGCAGACCACCACCGAACTGTCTCCTGGCGATATGTTCCCGATCGGGGCGCTGCTGGCCAAGCGGCCTGTGATGAGTGAATACCACGCGGTCGACGACGTCTTCGCACTGTGCCTGCCCGGCGTGCTTTTCGACCGGCTGGTCCGGGAAGATCCGGCGTTCGGCGACTTCTGCACCCGCCGCATCGCCCATCTGCTGGAGCTGTCCCGCAGCGAGCTGCAGGCCAGCTACGTTGCCGAAGCCACCAGTCTCCAGGCCATGGACCGTCCTTTGCGCGAGCTGGTCCGCCGGGCGCCCGTCACATGCGAGATCGAGACACCACTGCGCACGGCACTGATCACCATGCAGACGGCAGGCGTGGGGGCAATCGTCATCACGGATCCGCATCAACGTCCACTGGGCATCTTTACCCGCGGTGACCTGGTCGCCAAGGTGGTCCTGCCCAACCGCGACCTGGATACCCCCATCTTTCAGGTGATGAGCCACCCGGTACACCAACTGGCGATTGATGCACCGGCCGGCGACGCCGCCCTGGCGCTGGCGCAGCACGGCATCCAGCACCTGCCGCTGGTCGAGAACGGGCGGCTGGCCGGCGTCGTCTCCGAGCGCGACCTGTTTGGCCTGCAGCGCCAGTCCCTGCGGGAGGTGAGTCGCGGCATCCGGCTGGCGGACAGCATCGACGCCCTCGCCCTGGCAGCACGGGATATCCGTGCGCTCACCCATGGGCTGGTCGCCCAGGGCGTCGGCGCGGCCCGACTGACCCGTTTCATCAGTTCACTCAACGATCAGCTCACGCAGCAGTTGCTGACGCTGGTCGCGAAGACCCACCCACTTGACGGCATCCAGTGGTGCTGGCTGGCGCTGGGCAGTGAAGGGCGGCATGAGCAAACCATCAGCACCGATCAGGACAATGGGCTGATCTTCGACACCGACGGGGATCCCGCCGTCGCACGAACGCGTCTACTGGCCTTTGCCCGCGCCGCCAATCTCGCGCTGCGGTCCTGCGGGTTCCCGCTCTGCAAAGGGGAGATCATGGCGTCGAACCCCCGCTGGTGTCTTACTGCAGATGAATGGCGGCAGCGCTTCACCGGCTGGATCGAACGCGGGGACCCCGAAGCCTTGCTGCGCGCCAATATCTTCTTCGATTTCCGCCCCCTGGCGGGGGACTCCGGCCTGGCATATGCGCTGCGCCACGCCATTGGCGGCGGTGCGCAACGCAACACCCGTTTCCTGACCTTGCTGGCCCACAATGTGCTGCAGACCCGCCCGCCCTTGAACTGGCTCGGCCGACTGGCGGAAGACCGTGAGGGCAGCATTGACCTCAAGCGCCAGGGCAGCATGCCCTTTGTCGATGCCGCCAGGGTCATGGCGCTGGCCGCGGGTGTTGCCGCCACCAGTACCCAGGAGCGTTTGCTGCAGGCAACGCCGGCGTTACGCCTCACCCCAGCGTCCGTGCAGACCTGGATCGACGCCTTTCACTTCATCCAGCTGCTGCGCCTTCGGGTGCAGCATGACGCTGGCGCAACGCAGCCCAACCGGCTGGACCCGGATCGCCTGTCGGCCATCGACCAGCGCATTCTCCGGGAAGCATTCCGGCAGGCACGCAAGCTGCAGCAGCAGCTACAGATGCTGTTTCCCGCATGAACCTGTGGCGCGCTTTTCGCAATCGCTTTCCGCGCGTTTCAGCAGGGCCCCGCTGGGTGGTTGTCGACACCGAGACCAGCGGCCCCGACCCCGTCCATGACCGCCTGCTGAGCATCGGCGCCGTCGCACTGCATCACGGTCGCCTGCATACCGAAGACAGTCTGGAGCTGACCGTCGCCGATACCGCTCCGCTGCCCTCGGACAACATCCTGATTCACGGACTGGGAGCGGAGGCGCGAGCCGCCGGCCTGCCGCTACGCGAGGCCCTGCTGCACTGGCGCCGCTTTCGCGGCGACGCCGCGCTGATCGGCTTTCATGCCGGCTTTGACCGCCGCGTGCTGCAGACCGCGGCCCAGCGCGCGGGCCTGCCTGCCGATTACCGCCGATGGCTGGATGTGGCCGCACTGGCACGCGCGCTGCACCCCTCCGCCGCTCGCCGGTGTCACCAGCTGGATGACTGGCTGAGCCACTTCGGCCTGCAGGTGCTACATCGTCACCGCGCAGCCGGCGACGCCCTGGCGACCGCGGAACTGTTCATGCACCTTTACGCCGATGCCGGTCGCCCTGCGCAGTTCCGCAGCCTGCTGCGCCGTGCCAGCACACCGGACCCCTCCGGCGGTGGTGCCTGAAGCACGTGCCCGCCACCAGTCAACTAAAGCACCAGCTGTTCAAGGTGATTCGACATCTGCACGCTGTGCACCAGCGTGATGCCAGCCTTCATGGCTGCGGCGACGTGAACGGCCTCGCGCATCTGCTCGGGGTCGGCGCCAGCTTCGAGGCAGGCAGTGGAATAGGCGTCGATGCAGTAGCCACATCGCTCACTGTGCGCAATGGCAAGCGCAATCAACGCCTTCTCCCGCTTGCTCAGCGCAGAGTCGGTCCCGGTGACCTGACTGTAGTAGGCGAAGAAGGCATCCGCCATGGGCTTGGCCTGCGCTCCGATCTCGCCAAACTTGGCCAGATCCTCGGCATTGAAATAACTGGACATGGAAATCTCCTGTGAAGGGGCAAGGCACCGTAAAATAGCGCCAGATCCCTTTCTGTCTCCCCGATGGCCACTTCCGCTCCCAAAGTCGGCTTTGTCTCGCTTGGCTGCCCCAAGGCCCTGGTCGACTCCGAACGCATCCTGACCCAGCTGCGGGCCGAAGGGTATGAAACGGCACCGGACTACGACGGTGCGCAGGTGGTCATCGTCAATACCTGCGGCTTCATCGATTCCGCCGTCGCCGAATCACTCGACGCCATCGGCGAGGCGATGTCGGAGAACGGCAAGGTCATCGTCACCGGCTGCATGGGCGTGGGAGGGCACAAGGAGACAATCCAGACGCGCTTTCCAGGGGTGCTGTCGGTCAGCGGCCCTCAGGATTTCGGCTCGGTGATGTCTGCGGTTCATGCCGCACTGCCCCCTCAACACGACCCCTTTCTCGACCTGTTGCCGCCACAGGGGATCAAGCTCACGCCGCGTCACTATGCCTATCTGAAGATCTCGGAAGGCTGCAACCACCACTGCAGTTTCTGCATCATCCCCAGCATGCGCGGCCGCCTGGTATCGCGACCGGTCGATGACGTCCTGCGAGAGGCGGAACGCCTGGTCAAAGCCGGTGTCCGCGAGCTGTTGGTGATTTCACAGGACACCAGTGCTTATGGGGTGGACCTCCAATATGCACGCGGCACCTGGCAGGGCCGCGAGTACCAGGCACGCATGAAGGATCTCTGCGAGGGGCTCGGCAGCCTCGACGCCTGGGTTCGACTGCACTATGTCTACCCCTACCCCCACGTCGACGAGATTCTGCCGCTGATGGCGGAACGCAAGGTGCTGCCCTACCTCGATATTCCGTTCCAGCACGGCAGCCCGTCGGTACTCAAGCGCATGAAACGCCCGGCGGCCGCCGAGAACACGCTGGAGCGTATCCGTCGCTGGCGTGAAATCTGTCCGGACCTGACCCTGCGCAGCACCTTCATTGTCGGGTTCCCCGGGGAGACCGATGCCGAGTTCGAGACGCTGCTGGAATGGCTGGATACCGCGCAGCTCGACCGGGTCGGCTGCTTTACCTATTCGCCGGTGGAAGGCGCCGCGGCCAACGACCTGCCAGGTCCGGTGCCCGAGGCGGTTCAGCTCGATCGGCAGGCACGCCTGATGGCCTTGCAGGCGGAGATCAGCGCCGCACGACTGCAAGCCAAGGTAGGCCGCGAGATCGATGTGCTGGTGGATGGTTTTGACGAGGAGGGCTATCTGGTCGGACGCTCAGAAGCCGACGCTCCGGAAATTGACGGCAAGGTCTATCTGTCGACCGCCCAGGACCTGCAACCGGGCGAGATCGTGCGTTGCGAGGTGATTGCAGCGGACGAGCACGACCTCAACGCCGAAGTGCTCGAATAGGCGCCGCCCCGGCGGCGACCGCCGGCGCATCAATCATGGCGCCTATGGCAGGGCGCCGTCATCGCTGCCGGCCGTCGCAGCAGGCGTCAGCCCTGCCCAGCCCCGAATCTGGTCGGCATGTCGCGTCACCAGGGCATGTCCCTCGGCGATCGCCTCCCGCGCCCGATGAAAGTCCATCAACGCGAAATCCGCCAGCAGCGGAACCAGGGTCACCTCCGGCGGATCTCCCGCCATGCGACTCCGGGTGATGCGGTCCTGCATGATGTTGACGCTGCTCGCCACGACGTCGAAAAAGCTCGGGCGTCCGCCCTCGCTGCCCGACAGGTAGTCCACCACTCGCCCCCACAGACCGCGATCGCCACTGGTCACCGGCTCTCCCTCGGGCGGTGTCGGGCTGAAGTGCCGCCCGACCAGCTGAGCATTGAGATTGACGGCGATCACCACATCGGCACCCAAGGCTCGACAGGTCGACACCGGGACCGGATTGACCAACCCGCCATCCAGCATCCATCGATCCTGAAACTGCACGGGCGAGAACAGCCCGGGCAAGGCGCAGGACGCCCGCGCGGCGGGCAACACCTTGCCCTCGGTGATCCAGATCTCGCGGCCGCTGTGCATGTCCGTTGCCACGGTGGCAAAACGTTGGCGCAGTTCACCGATGTCGGGATTGCGATGGTGCTCCGCGAAGTAGCCGAACAAGGCCTCCCCTTTGACCATCCCGCCGGAGAAGCTCAAGTCCATGAACCGCCAGACTTCGCGGGCGGTCAGGGCCTGCACCCACTCGGCAAAATCGTCCAGTTGGCCGGACACATAGACCGCACCAACCAGCGCGCCGATGGAGGTCCCCGCGACCACCTGTGGTCGCACGCCCAGCGCCTCTAGCCCTTGCAGGACACCAATATGGGCCCACCCACGTGCCGAGCCGCTGCCCAGGGCAACGCCTACCACCGGCGCCGGCACTTCGCTCATGAACCGAGCGGCCGGGTGTCACCGTTGTCCGCATCCATACGCAGCCGTTGCGAGCGGCAAACAAAGCGCAACAGCTCCCCGGTCTGCTGGCCAATCGGAGCCCCCAGGCTGAGGGCACCCTCACCGGTCAGCAGCATCCGGTCCTGTCGCAGCGCCACCTCCTCGCCGCTGCCGGTCAGCGCCCACGTCCCGTTGCGGCTGTCGTCCTGATAGTAGAAGCGCCCCTTCTCGTAAACGATGCGTCCGTGCTGCCGGGACGCGCCCTCGGCGGCCACCTGCACCGTGCATTCGCTGCTGCGGCCGATCAGCAGCGGACAGTCGGCCGCGCGATAGCGTCGATCCGTACCCCGTACCCGCAACACGATCTCGGTGAACAAGGCGTCGGATCGCTCCAGGGGGGATGCCATGCGGGTCTCGGCGGCCCCTTCGGCTTCGTGCGGATGCAACAGGAAAAGGTCGCCGGCAAGACGTCGCAGGTGGGCGGACGACGGCAAAGCGGGGTCCAGCGCCAGGACGCTGTCGAAGGCGGCGATGCCATTGGCGGGCACCCGTGGCAGCAGACCGGCCAGGCGGTGCACCCAGTCGCCCTGCACCCGCCCCTGCGCGACAGCAGCGGCACCCGCCCCCATCACCACGCGCACTGCGGCGCCCGCCGCCCCCCCCTGCGCCTGCCAGTAGGCCTCCACGTCCGCCAGAAGTCGCTCCGCGAAGGCCACTGCGGACGCTGCAGCCGACGCATCAAACTGGAGCAGCAGCTGGCGTGGCAGGGCCGCGAGCTGCCGTCCGCCCTGCGGCACCGCCCGTGCCGACAGGCGCTTCAGCAGCAGGTCGTCCACCACCGCCTGCCCACGCCGCTCACGCTCGGCGTTGGCGAACTCCACCAGCATCAACACCATCATTTCCATGGACATGGGGTCTGCCCCTCTCTTTCGTTGAGCGCTCAGCGAACGCCGGAGAGCTGTACCAGCGTTCGGCCCACGGTGGTGCCGGCGACCTGCTCCTCACAGGCCGGGACCAAGTCGTCCAGCCCCACGGTACGTGTGACCAGCCGTTCCAGGTGACGTAGCTTCCACGGCCCCGCAAGCTGTTCCCAGATCGCCTCGCGCCACGGTCGCGGCACCTCGACAGAATGGATCCCCAACAAGGAAACTCCGCGCAGGATCAACGGCATGACGGTTGTGTTGAGGGCCGGTCCCTGAGCCAACCCGATGCACCCGATGTTGCCCCAGGGCCGCACCGTCCGGGTCAGCCAGGTAAGGGTGTCGCCGCCCAGATTGTCGACCGCACCGCCCCAAAGCGCCTTCTCCATCGGCTTGCTGCCAAAATCAACGGCCTGCCGGGCGACGACGGCATGGGCCCCCAGGCCCTTCAAATACTCCCCATGCGTATCGGCCTTGCCGGTGATCGCATGCACCTCGAATCCGGCCTGGCTGAACAGGTCGATGGCAATACCGCCGACTCCGCCGGTAGGCCCAGTAACGGCGATGGGCCCCATCTCCGGCCGCTGATGGTTTTCCAGCATGCGGCGCAAGGCAAGCGCGGCAGTAAACCCTGCCGTGCCAATGGCCGCCACGTCCCGCAGGTCCAACCCATCCGGCACCCTGACCACTGCATCGGCGGGCACCCGCGCCACTTCACTGAAGCCGCCGTCGAGCAGCTCGCCGATGTTGCAGCCGGTCACCAGCACACGTTCCCCCGGCTGCAGCCGGCCGTCGTCGCAGCTGATCACCTCACCTGACAGGTCAATACCGGCGACGCGGGGGAAGGCGCGCATGATGCGCCCCTTGCCGCTGACCGCCAGCGCATCCTTGTAGTTGATGCCGGACCAGGCGACACGGATCACCACTTCGCCGGGGTTGAGCTGGTCGAGCGTGATCGGCTCCACCAGCGCGCGGGTGGCCTTGCCCTCCTGGTGAATACGCATTGCACGGAATGCCGTCATGTCGTGAGTCCGTCAAAATGGGTGGGTCCCCGATTCTGCCAGACCGCTCCATGTCCCAATACACCCGCAACCCGCCGCTGGATATCTCCGATCTGCACCACGATCCGCTCACACAGTTCCAAAGCTGGCTGCAGGCAGCGCGGGAGATCGGCCAGATCGAGCCGGGCGCCTTTGTCCTGTCCACGGCCGACGCCGATGGCAGGCCAAGCGGCCGGGTCGTGCTGTTCAAGGGAATTCACCAAGGCGCCCTCTGTTTCTACACCGATTATCGCGGCCGCAAGGCGGCCGAACTCGATGCCAACCCTCGAGGGGCCGCCACCTTCTGGTGGGATCGCCTGGAGCGCCAGGTGCGCTTCGAAGGCGTTGTCACTCGCTTGCCACGCGCGGTCTCGGCTGCCTACTTCGCCACCCGCCCGCGCGGGTCACAGCTGGGGGCGCACACCAGCCATCAGTCCCGTGTCGTGGTGGATCGCGCCAGCCTCGACGCCAGGCTCATCGAGACCGAACAGCAGTTCAAGGATGTCGAAGTCCCGCTGCCCGAGCATTGGGGCGGCTATGGCCTGCAACCATCGGTCGTCGAGTTCTGGGCAGGACGGGGAAGCCGTTTCCACGATCGCCTGCGCTATCGCCATCAGGGAGAAGGCTGGCAGATTGACCGCCTTGAGCCCTGAACCCGACAGGTTCAGGATTGACTCAGATTCGACTGGCTATCATCGCGGTCACGATTTCGGGATCAACAGACCATGCAACGAAGCGCGCTTGCCGGACTCATCGCCCTGCTCACCGTGGCGATCGCAGTTGCCTGCACTACCTCGCCCACCGGCCGTACACAGCTCCGGTTGGTGGGTGACGACCAGCTGGCCGAGATGGGTGCCACCGCGTTTGCCGAGATGAAGCAGGAAACGCCTCCCGCTCAGTCAAGCGCCACGCGCAGCTATGTCGAGTGCGTCGCTCGCGCCATCACGGCCCAGGTGCCCACACGGATCGCCTGGGAAGTGCAAACCTTCGAAAGCAAGGACGTCAACGCCTTCGCCCTGCCAGGCGGCAAGATCGGGGTCTATACGGGTCTGCTCAAGGTCGCCAGCTCGCAAGATCAGCTGGCCGCAGTGATCGGCCACGAGGTGGCTCATGTGCTGGCAGGGCATTCGGCATCACGCGTCTCCAACGGCATCGCAACCCAGTTCGGCATGCAGATCTTCTCGGCCACGACCGGCTACAACCCGGAACTGATCGGCATTGGCGCCAACCTGCTGGTGTTGCTGCCGTTCTCGCGTGGTGACGAATCGGAGGCTGACATTCTCGGCCTCGACTACATGGCGCGTGCCGGCTTTGATCCTCGTGCCGCCATTACCCTGTGGCAGAACATGGCCAGCGCCAGCGGCGGCAAGGCCCCGGCCGAATTCATGTCGACCCACCCTTCGCACGACACCCGCATCCGCGACATCAGCAACACTCTGCCCAAGGTGATGCCGCTGTTCGATCAGGCCCGCTCGGCGGGACGGCGCCCCGGCTGCAAGGCGTGAGCGCCCGGCGGGTGCCGGTCAGCGGATCAGCACCACCGGCCGGCAGTGCTCAGGCCGGCTCCGCCAGCGCTTCCCCGGCCACGTAGTGGCAGGCCGCCGCAGCCGTCGGACCGGTTCGGTTCAAGCCCGGCACGCGTCGACTGCAGTCGTCTTCCGCCATCGGACAGCGGGACGCGAACACGCATCCCGGCGGCGGGGAAGCCGCAGAGGGCAGCTCTCCCACCAGCGGGGACAGCGCACGCCCCTGCCCGGGGACCGACGCCATCAAGGCACGGGTATACGGGTGGCGGGGTAGCGCGAACAGGGTTTCCGCGGGTGCCTGCTCCATCACCCGGCCGAGGTACATCACCAGGACACGGTGGGCCAAATGCCGCACCACCGCCAGATCATGGGCGATAAAAAGCACGGACAGACCCTGCTCGCGCTGGAGGTCGGCCAGCAGATTGATGATCTGGGCCTGAACCGAAACGTCCAGCGCGGACACAGGCTCGTCACAGATCAGCACACGCGGCTGAACCACCAATGCCCGAGCAATTCCCACCCGCTGGCATTGGCCGCCGGAAAACTCGTGTGGATACCGGTTGCGCAGCGCCGCTGACAGCCCCACACGCTCCATCAGTTGCCGTACCCGCTGCTCGCGGGCCGAGGCCCCCATCGCCGGCTCCAGCGCCAACAAAGGCTCCTCGATGATCTGGCCGATGGTCATGCGAGGATCGAGGCTGGCCAGCGGATCCTGAAAAATAAACTGTACATCCCGACGGCGGGCCCGCCAACGCTCAGCGGTGGCCCCCACCATCTCCTCGCCCTCAAGTCGGATCGACCCCGCCGTCGCGGGCTGAAGACCCACGAGACTGCGCGCCAGGGTGGATTTGCCACTGCCCGATTCGCCGACCACTCCCAGGGTTTCGCCGGGAGCGAGATCAAAACTGAGATCCTCAACAGCGCGCAGCACCCCGCCCCGCTGCCAGGGCCAGGCCGCTGCCAGCGGATAGTGGACACGCAGACGGCGGACCCGCACCAACGGGCCCGCCGCAGCTGGCATCGCCGAGGAGGCGGCCGCCACTGGCGTTACTGCAGCAGGCTGCGCAGCATCCAGGCCGTCTTCTCGTGCACCTGCAGCCGCTGGGTCAACAGATCCGCAGTGACCTCGTCATCGCCGGCCTCTGCCAGCGGAAACACGCTGCGGGCCGTCTTGGCGCAGGACTCATGCGCCTTCACCAGCTGCTTGACCATATCCATGGCCTCCGGCACGCCCGTCTCTTCCTCGATGCTGGAAAGCTCCGCGTACTGACGATACGAACCGGGCGCGGGGAACCCCAAGGCCCGGATACGCTCAGCGACCTGATCAACCGCTGTTGCAGATTCCATGTAGTGCCCCTCGAACATGGTGTGCAAAGTGTTGAACATCGGCCCTGTCACATTCCAGTGGAAATTGTGGGTCTTGAGATAGAGCGTGTACTCATCGGCGAGCAGGCGGCTCAGTCCGTTGGCGATCTCCGCGCGGCTGTCCTTGGTAATGCCCACGTCAATCTTCGGCGCTTTCACCTTTGCCATTACGAACTCCTTTTTTTTCAATCGGTTGCTTCAGACTACGGAAATGGCGCCCTGCATTCAAATGAATTATCAGGATCAATTTGATAGGCAAATTCAATGAGGCTCATGCATTCGTTGCCGATGGTAGTCGAGAAAGATGTCGGCGGTGTCGATGCGGGGCGCCCAACCAAAACGACGTCTGAACAGGCTGTCGTCCAGCACCACCGGATAGCGGAAAAAATCGAGCAGATGTCCGGGGAAAAGCAACCGCCCCCCCGCCGCGCGCCCCAGCGCGGCCAGGAACACAGCCGAAACCGGCAGCACCGGCAGCCGCACGCCCCCGCATGCGAGGACCGCAGCCTGCAGCGGCACCGGCTCATCTGACGCCACGTTGTACACCCCGGGGCGGTTGCCCTTGTAGGCGCTGACAACCGCCGTCGCCATATCGTCGACATGCAGAAACTGCATGGCCGGCGAGGCCCCGATCAGTACCGGAACCACTGGCCGACTGAGCAACAGCGCCACCGTATTGCGCACCCCGGGCCCCACCACGTTGCAAGCCCGCAGCAGCGTCAGTCCCAGCTCGGGATGACGCTCTGCGTAACTCTCGGCCAGCCGTTCCAGTTCGACCGCATCGAGCAGATCGCCGCTGCGCTCGTCTGCCCGCCCCGGGAACCCCTCGACAATCAGCGATGGATTGTCTGGCCGGGCACCGTAGACCAGGTAGGTGCTGTGCAGCACCACCTGACGCACCCCGTGTTCACAGCACAGATCGAGCAGACGCCGTGTGCCCAGCACATTGGCGTTGTAGCGCGCCATACGGCTCTGCTCATGGGTGAAGATGCGCCCGATGTGGATCACCGCATCAATCCGGTGTGCCGCAAACACCTCGGCGAACCCCTTGCGCGACATGTCGAGGTGATAAGAGGCCTCCACTTCCGGCAGCAACGCGCGGCGGCGCACATCGGCGGCAATCACGCGGGCTTCACCGGCGAGTCGCTGGATCACGCGTCGGGCCAGGGCACCGGCGGCCCCGGTGACCAAAACGGTGGGCATGGCATCGGAACGGGTCTGACGTGACATGGTGCGGGACCGTTGGCTGAAGCCAAACCGTATGCGAAATCCGGGCCGTGCGACAGTGGGGCGGTCTTCTCAATCGGCGTCCGGCACGGCCTGTTGCAGGCGCCACAGTCGGGCGTAGTCCCCGCCAGCGGCCAGCAGTGACCCGTGATCGCCCCGTTCCACCACTGTTCCCGCTGCCAACACCAGAATCTCGTCAGCGTCGGTCACGGTGGACAGTCGGTGTGCGATCACCAGCGTGGTGCGGGTCCGCGCGGCGCCGCGCAGGGCCGTGAGAATGGACTGCTCAGCTGCAGAGTCCAGCGACGAGGTGGCCTCATCCAGTATCAGGATCGGCGGGTCCTTCAACAGAGCACGGGCGATCGCCACGCGCTGACGCTCGCCGCCCGACAGTTTCAGTCCCCGCTCCCCCACAGGGGTGTCCAGCCCTTGCGGCAATCTTTCGACGAACGGCGTCAGATGCGCCTGCGACACTGCCTTCTGCAGAGCCGCCTCACTCGCGTCCGGACGCCCGTAGCGGATGTTGTCGCCGAGTGTTGCGTTGAACAGCACCGTGTCCTGCGGCACCACTCCGATCTGTCGCCTCAAGGCATCGAGCTGCCAGGCGCGGACATCGACGCCGTCCACCTTGACCACGCCGCTGCTGACGTCATAGAAGCGGAACAACAGGCGCGCCAGGGTCGACTTCCCCGCGCCACTGGCGCCGACGATGGCCAACTTGCGGCCCGGTGCAATGACAAACGACACGTCGGTCAGAATCTGTCGTGCCGCGGTGTATCCGAAACCCACCCGCTCGAAGCGGATTTCTGCATGCCGGGTCGCCGGCGCAATCGCACCCGCGCGGCTGGCGATCGCGGGCGACCGGTCGAGCAGACCGAACATCTGGCCCATGTCTGTCAGCGCGCGCCGAATCTCGCGATACACGAAGCCCAGCAGGTTCAGCGGAATGAACAACTGCATCATGAAGGCATTGACCGCAACGAAATCCCCCTGCGTCATCTCACCGGCGGCCACCCCGCGTGCCGCCAGCACCATCATGGCCGTCATTGCCGCCGCAATGATCAGCGCCTGGCCACTGTTGAGCCCGGCCAGAGTTCCACGGCTGCGCGCCTGCATCTGCTCCCAGCGCTTCAGCGCTTCATCATAGGCCGCCGCCTCATGCGCCTCGTTGTTGAAGTACTTGACGGTTTCGTAGTTCAGCAGACTGTCGATGGCACGCGTATTAGCCTCGGCGTCGAGACGGTTGGCCTCCCGCAGAAACTGCGTACGCCAACGCGTCACCCACACCGAGAACGCCACGTAGGTCACCACCGCTGCCAGGGTGATCATTGCGAAAGCAACCCCGTACGCCGTCAGCAGAATGCCGGCCACCAGAACGATTTCCAGCAGCGTGGGCAAAATGTTGAACAGCATGAAACGGAGCAGAAAGCTGATGCCCGCCATGCCGCGCTCGAGGTCGCGCGACAGGCCACCGGTACGCCGCTCCAGATGAAATGCCAGCTCCAGCTGATGCAGGTGCGACAACACGCGCCCGGCAGCACGACGCACCACGCGCTCCCCGACGCGCCCGAAGATGACATCCCGCAACTCCCCGAACAGGATGCTCGACAGTCGCAGCAGACCGTAGGCCAGCAGCAGCCCTAACGGCACACTGACCAGCGTCTGGGCGCCGGCACCATCAAGGGCATCAACCAACTGCTTCATCAACAGTGGCAACGACACGGTCGCCAGCTTGGCCCCGATCAGACAGGCCATGGCCAGCGCTATGCGCTTCCAGAAGGGGGTCAGGTCCGGCAGCAGCCGTCGCAGAATGCGCCAGTCAGCCGTTGTGGGATCGGAGGACGACAGGTCGTGATCCGGGCGGCGCAGCCCGCGCACGCGCTCAGCCGAGCGAGTCGATGGCTTTCAGCACGTCCGAGCGCGAGATCTGCCCGACCAGCCGCTGGTTGTGCACCACAGGGTAGCGCTTGTACGGCGAGGTGAAGAACATCTGGGCCACCTCGAGGATACTGGTGTCGGCTTCAACGGTCACGGGGCTGCGCGACATGAAATCCTCGACCTTGCCGCCCATCTCATCGTGGTAGGCGGCGTTGAGCGCCACCTTCATACAGTCCTTTTCAGACAGGATGCCGATGATGTTGCTGAGCTGGTCGACAACGGGCGCGCCCGACACACCGGCGCGAACCAGCTTGCGGATTGCTTCAAAAATGGAGGTATCGGGCGAGAAGGTCACCAGCGATGCCGACATGAATTCCCGTACCGAAATGTCGCGCAACGAACGTGTCATCCGAAAGTTCCCCTTTGGTCCACCCTGTCAGGACTGTTCACGCAAGGCGTCCAACTGCTTTGCGCGCTCATCACATGGATTCTTGCAGACCCCGCAGGCGCTGCCCCCCAGGCCGCCGCAGCTCCCCTTCAGCGTCTTGCCCGCCACCAGCCAACCGATGCCCAGGCCGATGACGGCGAGGCTGAACACGAAAAATGTGACGGCGAAGGTAGTCAGCATATCGTTAGTTTACCGCGACTCGAGGGGTGCGCGGGCAAGGTGAAAGGGGGTGAGGCGCTGCGCTCCTGTCTGAAACCATTCGCGACGATCCCGACGAGCGGCGGCGCTGATTCAGTGTTGGGGCGAAGTCCTTGACGGCCGGAAACACGAGGCACCATCGAGAGTCGTGCTTCCGTCATCATCTCTCCCGGGCGATAGCGCCGGCCATCCCGGCAGCCCCCACTCGCAATGATGCCACCCGGCCCCGGCACCCCTGCCATAACGCCACGTTGCGATGGGGCGGCCCTGCCTTCCATGGCAGGGCGTTCGCAACAAAAAAGGGGCCACGACCTCAAACAACACCTATCACGGCCATCCATGGCGAATACAGATTGCGTTAGGGCAGCCCTGCCCTGCCTTCCATGGCAGGGCGTTCGCAACAAAAAAGGGTCCACCGGACCCTTTTTTGTTGCTCACCCCCCAAAGTCGTCGAGCATGATGTCTTTGCGTTCGACGCCAAGGTCGAGCAGCATCTTGATGCACGCGGCGTTCATCATCGGAGGACCGCACATGTAGTATTCGCAGTCCTCGGGGGCCTTATGGTTCTTCAGGTAGTTCTCATAGAGGACATTGTGGATAAAGCCCGTGTATCCACTCCAGTTGTCCTCCGGCTTGGGCTCGGACAGAGCCACATGCCAAGTGAAGTTGTCGTTCTCCTTGGCCAACATGTCGAAGTCGTCGACATAGAACATTTCACGCAGGGATCGAGCGCCGTACCAGAAGGTCATCTTGCGCTGTGTCTTGATGCGACGCAGCTGATCGAAGATGTGGCTGCGCATCGGTGCCATGCCGGCACCGCCACCGATGAACACCATCTCCTTCTCGGTTTCGCGCGCAAAGAACTCGCCGAACGGCCCGGAAATGGTGACCTTGTCGCCCGGCTTGAGGTTGAAGATGTAGCTGGACATCTTGCCCGGGGGCACGTCCGGTTGACGCGGCGGCGGGCTGGCGATGCGGACGTTGAGCATGATGATGCCCTTCTCTTCCGGGTAGTTCGCCATGGAGTACGCACGCTCCACTTTCTCGGGCACCTTGGAGGTGTACTGCCAGATGTTGAACTTGTCCCACTCGTCGCGGAACCGTTCTTCGACTTCGAAGTTCTTGTAATTCACATCGTGCGGCGGGCACTCGATCTGAATGTATCCCCCCGCGCGGAAGTTGACGTGCTCCCCTTCCGGAAGCTCCAGCACCAGCTCCTTGATGAAGGTCGCCACATTGTGATTGGAGCGCACGGTGCACTCCCACTTCTTCACCCCGAAGACGTGCTCGGGAATGTGAATCTTCATGTCCTGCTTGACGGCGACCTGGCAGGAAAGGCGCTCGCCTTCCTTGGCTTCACGCTTGGTGATGTGGTTGAGCTCCGTCGGCAGGATATCGCCGCCGCCGGACTCCACGCGCACCCGGCACTGGGCGCAGGAACCGCCGCCACCGCATGCCGAAGGCACAAACAGGCCACAGTCGGCCAGCGTCGTCAGCAGCTTGCCGCCGGTGGGCACCTCAACCGTGCGCTCGTCATTGATGAGCAGCTTGATATTGCCCTGGGGGACCAGTTTGTCACGCGCCACCAGGATGATCCCCACCAACAGCACGATGATGCCGGTGAAGAAGGAAACACCCAATCCGATTTCGAGAAGCATGTCGTGAATCGTCCGTTAAAGCGTGGCGCTCAGAGCTGGATGCCCGAGAACGCCATGAAACCGAAGGCCAGCAGGCCCGAGCTGATGAAGGTGATGCCCAGGCCCTGCAGCCCATCAGGCACATCCGAGTACTTCAGCTTTTCGCGAACACCTGCGAGCAATACGATAGCCAATGCCCAGCCCGCTCCGCTGGAAAAACCGTACACGACGGATTGCGCGAAATCGTAGTCACGCTCCACCATGAACAGTGAGCCGCCCAGAATGGCGCAGTTGACGGTGATCAACGGCAGGAAGATGCCAAGCGCGTTGTAGAGAGCAGGCACGTACTTGTCGAGCGTCATCTCCAGGATCTGGACCAGAGCGGCGATCACGCCGATGTAGCTGATCAGGCCCAGGAACGAGAGATCCACGTTGGGCAGGCCGGCCCAGGCCAGCGCGCCGTCCTTCAACAGATACTGGAAAATCAGGTTGTTGATCGGCACCGTCAGTGTCTGTACGGCGACGACGGCAACACCCAGGCCAAACGCGGTCTCGATTTTCTTCGAGATCGCCAGGAAGGTGCACATGCCCAAAAAGAACGAGAGCGCGAGGTTCTCGACGAAAATGGACTTGATGGCGAGGTTAACGAGTTCCATGGTCGTGTCCGATCAGAGCACTTCGGTGCGGTGAACCTGATGAATCTGGAATTCCGGCTTTTCCACTTGTGCCGGCTTCCAGGTCCGCACTGCCCAGATGATGAGTCCGATCAGGAAGAACGCGCTCGGCGGCAGCAGCATCAGCCCGTTGCTCTGATACCAGCCGCCCTCGGTCACCAGCGGCATCACCTCGAACCCGAACACCTTGCCCGAGCCGAACAGCTCACGGAAGAAGGCGACGATCAGCAGGATGGCGCTGTAGCCAAGGCCATTGCCGATGCCGTCGAGCAGCGCCTTGCCGGGAGGGTTGCTCATGGCGAAGGCCTCGGCGCGTCCCAACACGATGCAGTTGGTCAGAATCAGGCCGACGAACACCGAAAGCTGCTTGCTCATGTCGTAGGCAAACGCCTTCAGTGCCTGGTCCACCAGGATCACGCCGACCGCCGCCACCACCATCTGGGCAATGATGCGGATGTTCGACGGAATGACATTGCGAATCAGACTGACAAAGAAGCAGGTGAACGCGCAGACGGCGGTAAGACCGATCGACATGAACAACGCCGGCTTCATCTGGCTGGTGACCGCCAGTGCCGAGCAGATACCCAACACCTGAAGGATGATGGGGTTGTTGTCCGCGATGGGCTCGAGAACGAGTTTCTTGGCTTGAGACATGATCAGCTTCTCGTCGCTTTTTCGAGGAAGGGCTTGTATCCGGCATCCGAGAGCCAGAACCGGATCGTATTGGTCACCCCGTTGGAGGTCAGCGTGGCACCGGCAAGCGCGTCCACACCGTGTTCATTGCCGGCGCCGGCGCCGCCCTTGACCAGTGAGAACACCACCTTACCTGCGTCGTCGTAGATTTCCTTGCCGGTCCACTGGGATGTCCAGCGCGGGTTTTCCACCTCACCCCCCAGACCCGGGGTTTCTGCGTGCTGGTAGTACGAAATCGACGATACGGTATTGCCGTCGGCTTCCAGTGCAAGAAAGGCATACATGGTCGACCACAATCCATAACCATGGACGGGCAGCACGTAGCGGGACACCTCACCCGCCTCGTCACGCACCAGATAGACCAGCCCGTAGCGCGGCATGGAGTTGATGCCGGCAATGTCTTCGGCGCTGGAGAGCGACGTTTCATACTTGGCCGGATCGAAGCTGACAGGATCGATATCAGCCGCTTCCTCACCGGTGGCAAACTCGATCACCTTGGGCTCGACGCGAGCCTCGAACACAGCGCCGACGTCAATGCCCGGCTCATAAAGCCCGGCGACCTTCAGGATGTTGACCTGCCGATCCTGTGCCTGATTGGCCTGCTGACGGGGCTTCAGCACCACCGCAGCCGTTGACACCAGCACCGAGCCGGCGAGGCAGATCGCCAGTGCGATCGCCAGGGTGTAAACCTTGCTGTCCTTGTTCAATGCCATGGAGGCCTCCGTATCCGTCAGGCGGCCGGCGCCGCAAGGCGGCGCTCGCGGCGGGCAATATTGGCGCGCATCACGCTGTAGTCGATCAACGGCGCCACGATGTTGGCAAACAGGATGGCCAGCATGATGGTCTCGGGATAGGCCGGATTGACCACCCGGATCAACACCGTCATCGCACCAATCAGGCCGCCGAAGATCCACCGTCCGGCGTTGGTCATGGCCGCCGACACCGGATCCGTTGCCATGAACATCATGCCGAAGGCAAAGCCGCCGATGGTGAGGTGCCAGTACCAGGGCATCGCCGCCATCGGGTTGCTGTCGGAGCCGGCGACATTGAAGATCACCGACATCGCGATCATCCCCAGCAGCACCCCGAAGACGATCCGGTAGTTCGCCACCCCGGTGATCATCAGGAACGCACCGCCCAGGAAGATGGCGGCCGCCGACACTTCGCCGATACTGCCCTGTTCGATGCCGATGAAGGTCTGCATCCAGGTGATACCGGCGTTATGCACACCCTCCATGCCTTCGAGCTTGGCGATCCCCAGCGTGGTGGCCGACGACCAGCCGTCCGCAGCAGTCCACACCGCATCACCGGACATCTGTGCAGGGTAGGCAAAGTACAGGAAGGCGCGCCCGACCAGCGCCGGGTTGAGAAAGTTCTTGCCGGTGCCGCCGAAGATTTCCTTGCCGATCACCACCCCGAAACTGATGCCCAGCGCCACCTGCCACAGCGGGAGGTCCGGGGGCAGAATCAGGGAAAACAGGATGGACGTGACGAAGAAGCCTTCATTGACCTCGTGATTGCGCACGGCGGCGAACAGCACTTCCCACAAGCCCCCGACAATGAAGGTAGTCATGTAAATCGGCACCCAGTACAGCAGGCCGTGGACAAAATTCGCCACGTTGTTGCCCGGGTCGTAGCCGAAATAGTGGAGGATGATGTGACGCCAGTTGTCGAGCTGCGCCTGACCCAACGCTTCCATCGCCGTATTGGCCTGAAAGCCCACGTTCCAGCACCCGATGACCACCGCCGGGAAAGTCGCCATCCAGACGTAGATCATGACCCGTTTCAGGTCGATCGCATCACGGACATGGGGCGCCCCACGTGCGGTGTCCGATGGCGAGTAAAAGAAGGTGTCCACCATCTCATAGACGGCGTAGAACTTCTCAAATTTTCCGCCCTTGGCGAAAAGCGGATGAATCTGATCCAGAAAGTTCCGAAGTCCAGCCATGTCACAACCTTTGATCTGTAACCGACGCCTGCTGCTCAAGCCCTACCTGGCAGCGCGGCATCCGACTTGATGCCCTACCCAGCACGGGTCACATGAACCCGTGCCCCGTCCCCGCTCAGCCTTCCGCCTCGATCTGCTCGAGGTTTTCGCGAAGAATCGGGCCGAACTCGTACTTACCAACACAAACGAAGGAGCACAGGGCCAGGTCTTCCTCGTCCAGCTCCAATGCACCGAGTTTCTGCGCCATCTCGGTATCGCGCACCAGCAGGTACCGGAGCAGCTGCGTCGGCAGGATATCGAGTGGCATCACATTCTCGTAGGTGCCGATCGGCACCATCGCCCGCGGTGATCCGTTCACATGCGTGGTGAACCCGAACCGGCGCGTGGCGCGCTGCAGCGCCGAGAACAGGACGTTGGTCTTGGAGTAACGATCAACCCCCGGGCGCACCCACCCGAAGAGATCCCGCGACCGACCCTCGGCCAGCACGGTCAGCTGGGTGTGATACGGGCAGAGGTAAGCACTCCAGGCCCGTGCAGCGCGACCGTTGAACACCGAGCCGGACAGGGCGCGCGCGTCCACGTTGCTGCGAATCTGCCCGACGATGAGCTCCTCCACATTGGCGCCGTCGCGGGTGCGGATCAGTCGCGGCTGCTTGACCAGCGGCCCCGCCAGTGCGATCACGCGCTCAGTCGGCAAGCGACCACTGGTGAACAGTCGCCCAATGGCGATGACATCCTGATAGCCGATATGCCAGACCGAGCGTCCCGGCCCCACCGGCTTGAGGAAATGAATATGGGTTCCCGGGTTGCCGGCTGGATGCGGCCCGGAAAATTCGGCCATCTTGAGGTTGGCCAGCGCCGGCACCGCCACCTTGGCACCCGGCGCCCGGCAAACGAACAACTCACCGGAGGTCAACCGGGAGAGCACCGCCAACCCCTGCGAAAAGGCGTCCCGGGCATCGGCGATGATCACCTCGGGATCCGGCGCCAGCGGATTGGTATCCATCGCCGTGACAAAAATCGCCGCGGCCTCGGCTTCGACGCCCGGCACCTTGCTGAACGGGCGCGTGCGCAACCGCGTCCACAGCCCCGATTCGATCAACTGCGCGCGCACTGCGGCAGGGTCGAGCGTGGCCAGGGCCTCCGGCGCGTGTTGCGCGAAGACCTCTTCTTCGTTGCCGTCGAGCTTGATCACAACCGACTGAAGCACCCGCCGGGCGCCTCGGTTGATCGCCACCACCGTACCCGCGCCCGGCGCGGTGAAAATCACCCCCGGATTGCGCTTGTCCTCGAACAAGGGGGTGCCAAGCTTGACGCGATCACCCTCCTCTACGCGCATGGAGGGCTTCAGACCGACATAGTCATTGCCCACCACTCCCACCGTGGTCACGGCAGGGGCGTTTTCGATGGATTCCTGTTGGGGCCGGCCCTCGATGGGCAGGTTCAAACCTTTCTTGATGGATATGCGCGTGACGTCCACGAGCGGCTGCCGTTCGGGTTGCGGGAAAACGTCGGGAGTTTACTGGATCCCCCTCAAACGGGCTAGCAAAGTCAGACGAACTGACCGGCATCCGGCGTGCGGAATAAGTGATATTTTATTTAAAATGCTAACTCTTTTAAATAATCAATCAAACTCCATCCGCACGCCCGCGGCGCCGTCCGCGCCCCTCTGCGCGCATGCGCTTCTGCACCGATGCCGCATTGCCTTCGTCCAGCCGGGCGATGTGAAACAAGGCGTCCCCCTCATGCACCAAGGGCAGCCGTGTGCGCCCGATCACCACCCCACTGGCGGTCGCCTTCACCGTCACCTCACGTTCTCCCAGCGGGTCTCCGACCACCCCCAGCGGCGCACCGCGGACGATGGTCTCCCCCAGCTCGATACGCGTACGCAGCACCCCGCTGGCCGGCGCGCGAACCCAAGTCGAACTGATCGCCACAACAGGCGGCGTGCGCGGGGCCCGCGGCGCGGCCGCAATCATCCCCAGCGCCGCCAGTACATTGCAGATGCCCTGCACGCCTATGCGGATGGCCGCCTCGTCGAAACGCAGGGCCTCTGATGCCTCGTACAGGAGGACGGGAATCTCACGGCGGGTGGTAAAGGCGCGCAGGGTGCCGGGTGTGGGCTCGGAGTCGAGCAGCAAGGGCGCACCAAAAGCGTGCGCCAGCCGCAATGACGCCGGGTGCGACAGGTCGGCACGGATTTGCGGCAGGTTGGGCCGGTGCTGGGCGCCGGTGTGCAGGTCGATGCCGTAGTGACAGCGACCGACCACCTCTTTCAAAAAATGATGTGCTACGCGCGCCGCCAGCGACCCGGTTTCACTCCCCGGAAAACTCCGGTTGAGATCGCGCCCGTCAGGGAGGTAGCGACTGTGCTGCAGAAACGCGAGCGTGTTCACCACCGGCACCACCAGCAAGGTCCCTGATAGTCGACGCAAGGCCGGCAGTCGCAGCACCCGCCGCAGTATCTCCACCCCCATGATTTCATCGCCATGCAGCGCGGCACTGACGAACACCACCGGCCCCTCGCGCCGCCCGTGCAGCACGCGCACCGGCATGGACACCGGCGCCCGGGTGTACAGCCCCACCACCGGCAGATCGATGGTTTCGGCGCTGCCGGGAGCGATCGAGTGTCCACCGATCACAAACGCCTCGCGAGAACGCTCCATGTTCAGCCCCCCTGATCACGACCCCGGCCGCCGCCGGAGGCGATCTCGCGCTCGATCAGTGCGATGATGTGACCGGCGATATCCACGCCACTGGCGTTCTCGATGCCTTCCAGCCCAGGCGAGGCATTGACCTCCATCACCGCTGGCCCACTGCGGCTTCGCAACAGGTCGACCCCGGCCACCTGCAGACCCATGATGCGCGCTGCCCGTACCGCCGTACGTCGCTCATCGGGGGTGATCTTCACCGCTTCCGCGGTTCCGCCCCGATGCAGGTTGGACCGGAACTCGCCAGACCGGGCCGTGCGCTGCATCGCGGCCACCACTTGATTGCCGACGACAAAGCAACGGATATCCCGGCCTTCCGCCTCCTTCACGAAGGCCTGCGCCAGAAAGTAGGCATCCAATCCTCGAAAGGCATCGATCACCGATGCCGCCGCCTCATCGGTTTCCGCCAGCACCACCCCCTGACCCTGCGTGCCTTCGACCAGCTTGATCACCATGGGTGCATGCCCCACCAGCCGAATCAGGTCGGCGGTGTCATCCGGCGAATGGGCGAAACCGGTGGTCGGCAGCCCGATGCCGCGCCGCGCCAGCAGCTGCAGCGCCCGCAGCTTGTCGCGGGCACGGGTGATGGCGACGCTGCCATTGACGCAGTACACCCCCATCATTTCGAACTGCCGCACCACTGCCGTGCCGTAAAAGGTGACACTGGCCCCGATTCTCGGCACGACCGCATCGAACCGACGCAACAGTTTCCCCTTGTAGTGCACCTCGGGACGCCCGGGAGTCAGGTTCATGTAGCACCGCAGCACGTCGATCACCTGGGGGGTGTGACCACGGGCGCGGGCAGCCTCGACCAGGCGGCGGGTGGAGTACAGGCGGCGATTGCGGGAGAGGATGGCGATCTTCATGGGGGTTCCGGAACGTCACGCTTATACTGACCGCAAACGCGCCGTTTGGAGAGTCCCCATGCGTGAACACTACGAGAACTTTGACGCCTTCTACCCCGACTATCTGGCCGAGCACGCCAATCGGACCAACCGTCGCCTTCACTTCATCGGCACCAGTATCGCGGTGGCTCTGGTGGCCAGTGCCCTGTGGACCGGCCAGTGGTGGTTGATCGCGCTCGCCTTCGTGCAGGGCTACGCCTGGGCCTGGGTGGGCCACTTCTTTTTCGAGCACAACAAGCCTGCCACCTTCCAGTACCCCTGGAAGAGCTACCTCGGCGACTGGCGCATGTGGTGGGAAACCCTCACCGGCAAGATCGCGTTCTGAGCCACAGGGCTGATTGCACAGCGGTTGAATAGGACATGAACCACCATACCTACGATGTCATCGTGATCGGCGGCGGGCACGCCGGCACCGAAGCCGCGCTCGCCCCCGCCCGCATGGGCTGCCGCACCCTGCTGCTCACCCAGAACATCGACACCCTCGGCCAGATGAGCTGCAACCCGGCCATCGGCGGGATCGGCAAGGGGCATCTGGTCAAGGAGATCGACGCGCTGGGGGGCGCCATGGCCCAGGCTGCCGACCTCGCGGGCATCCAGTTCCGCACCCTGAATGCCTCCAAGGGCCCGGCCGTACGCGCCACCCGCGCCCAGGCCGATCGCATCCGCTACAAGGCGGCCATCCGTGCGCGGCTGGAACACCAGGAGCATCTCGACCTGTTCCAGCAGGAAGTGGCGGACCTCATCGTCGAAAGTGGCGCCGTTCGCGGCGTCATCACCCGGGCAGGGCTGCGCTTCTTCGCCCCGACCGTGGTGCTCACCACCGGCACCTTCCTGGGCGGCAAGATCCACATCGGGCTGGAACACCATGCCGGCGGGCGGGCCGGCGATGCTCCCAGCCTGGCGCTGGCCGACCGCCTGCGCGAGCTGATGCCCCGCGTGGGCCGGCTGAAGACCGGCACCCCGCCCCGGCTTGACGGTCGCAGCATCGACTGGGCCCGGCTGACACCGCAGCCCGGCGACACGCCGCGCCCGGTGTTCTCCTTCCTCGGCAACGCGGCGCAACACCCGCGACAGGTGCCCTGCCACATCACCCACACCAACCCGCGCACCCACGACATCATCCGCAGCGGCTTCGACCGCTCGCCGATGTTCACCGGCGCCATCGAAGGCAGCGGCCCGCGCTACTGCCCCAGTGTGGAGGACAAGGTCAACCGCTTCGCCGACAAGGCGCGCCACCAGATCTTCCTGGAGCCAGAAGGGCTGGACACGCCAGAGATCTACCCCAACGGCATCTCCACCAGCCTGCCCTACGACATCCAGGTCGCCTTCGTGAACAGCATCGAGGGGCTGGAGCAGGCGCGGATCGTACGCCCCGGCTACGCCATCGAGTACGACTACTTCGACCCGCGCGACCTCCACCTGCACCTGGAAACCCGGGCCCTGTCGGGCTTGTTCTTCGCCGGGCAGATCAACGGCACCACTGGCTACGAGGAAGCGGCCGCGCAGGGGCTGCTGGCCGGTCTCAATGCTGCCCTGAAAATCCGCGGCGACAGCCCCTGGGTGCCGGGCCGCCACGAGGCCTATCTCGGCGTGCTGGCGGATGACCTCACCCGCCGCGGCACCACCGAGCCCTACCGCATGTTCACCTCGCGCGCGGAACACCGCTTGCTGTTGCGCGAGGACAACGCCGACCGCCGCCTCACGCCCGTCGGCCGCCGGCTGGGGCTGGTGGACGACCCCCGCTGGCAGACCTTCGAGGCGAAGCAGGCCGCCATCGACGACACCTTCGCCCGCCTGCGCGACACGCGGGTCCGCGATGGCGAGCACCGGATTCCGGTACTGGACCTGTTGCGCCGGCCGGAGCATGACTACGCCGGGCTGGTGACCGCCGGACTGGCACCGGTGGTCGATGCCGCAGTCGCCGAACAGGTGGAAATCGACACCAAGTACGCCGGCTACATCGACCGGCAGCAGATGGAAATCGAGCGCAATCGCCGCAACGAGGATACGGTCCTGCCCGAAGGGCTCGACTACGGTGGCATCAATGGCCTGTCGAACGAGGTCCGCACCAAGCTGCAGGACCATCGCCCCGGCACGCTTGGCCAGGCGTCGCGCATCCCCGGCGTCACGCCGGCGGCGGTATCACTGCTGCTGATTCACCTGCGCAAGCAGGGCGGCGGTCTGCGTCAGTCGGCCTGAACCGCCTCGGCCAGCAGGCGATCACCCCCGGCCGCCAGCAGCCGCTGCGCCAGCGTTCGCCCCAGCGTGGCGGCGTCACAGACCTCCCCTTCAATCTGGTCCCGTACCTGGCGCCCGTCCGGCGCACCGATCAGTCCGTCCAGACGGATGCGGTCTGACCGCAGCGTGGCGTGCCCGGCCACCGGCACCTGACAACTGCCTCCCAGGGTGGCGTTGAACGCGCGCTCGGCTGACAGTCGTGCCGTGCTCAGCGGGTCGGCCAGCACCGCCAGCCGCCCCAGTGTGGCGGCGTCACCGTCGCGGCACTCGATGCCGACAATGCCCTGGCCCACAGCGGGCACGAAGCGGTCCACCGGCAGGGCCTGACGGATGCGGTCCCCCAGGCCGAGCCGGATCAGCCCGGCACAGGCCAGCAGAATGGCGTCGTACTGCCCTTCATCCAGCTTGCGCAGGCGGGTGCCCACATTGCCGCGCAGGACCTCAATACGCAGGTCGGGGCGCCAATGGCGCAACTGGGTCTGCCGACGCAGGCTGGAGGTTCCGACGCAGGCGCCCGGGGGCAGTTCGTCGACACCGGCGTAGCGGTTGGAGACGAACGCGTCGCGCGGGTCTTCGCCTGCCAGAAAGACCGCCAACCGCAGGCCGGACGGCTGCTCGGCAGGAACATCCTTCATCGAATGCACGGCGATATCGGCGCGACCGTCGAGCAGGGCCTGCTCCAGCTCCTTGACGAACAGCCCCTTCCCGCCCACCCGGGACAGCGCTCCTTCGAGGCGCTGATCGCCGATGGTGGTCATCGGCAGCAACTCAACCGGCAGGTCGGGATGCGCGGCCTTCAGGCGGTCCCGCACATGTTCCGCCTGCCACATCGCCAGTGGCGATTCGCGGGTGGCGATGCGGATCACGTCTCGGTCAGGAATCGGCGTACCTCGGCCAGCCGACGCCGCGATACGGGCAACGGCTGCTGGGCATGCTTGAGCTTGAGCCAATGATGCTGCTCTCCCTGCTTCTCCCGCTCGAGGCCGGCGATGTAACGGGTCGCCACCAGGGCCTTGCGGTGAATACGCAGGAACCAGGGTGCGAAATCCGCTTCCAGCGTCTTCAGCGACTCCTCGATCAGCACTTCGCCATGCAGGTGGTACACCGTGGTGTACTTCTGGTCGGCCAGGAAATAGACGATGTCATCAGCCGGAATACGGACCAAGCCATCCCGGGTGGTGGCCAGTACGAACTCGCGCTTGGGCCGCCCCTCCTCGCCGGGCGCCGGTGCCGCAGGCCGGTTGGCCCGGTTGGGCTTGCGCACCCGCAGCAGCGCCTCCCGCAATTTCTCCGCCCGGATCGGCTTGAGCAGATAGGCCTGGGCGTTGGCGTCAAATGCCGACAGGGCGTGCTCCGAGTAAGCCGTGGTAAAGATCACCGCTGGCGGCAAGTCCATGTCCTGCATGCTGCGCGCCACCTGCAGGCCGTCCATCCCGCCCATGCGGATGTCGAGCAGCACCAGATCCGGCTCTTCATCGTCAATCACGTCGAGTGCGGTTTCGCCATCGCCGGCCTCGCCCACCACCTCATACCCCGGGAAATCGGCCAGCAGGCGCCGCAGGCGATCACGGGCCAGCGGTTCATCGTCGACGATCACAACTCTCACGGATCACCCCTAACTGAATTCGTTGTTTTCAGGCGCTTTCGGCAGCACCATGCGCACACAGAATACCGGACCGTCGAGGCGCGGGTCCTTCCCCATCTCCAGACGCGCACTGTCACCGTAAATCAGGTTCAGGCGCTGGGCAATGTTATCCACAGCAATGTGGTTGCCGGTACGCCCCACCTGCGCCTCGCTGACGTCGGTTTCCGGGATCGGGTTCTCGACATCCACCATCAGCCGGTCGTTGACCTCGCGAATCACCACACGGATCGTGCCCTCGCCCTTCAGCCGCGACACGCCGTGATGCACGGCGTTCTCGATCAGCGGCTGCACCACCAGCATCGGCAGGCGCCAGTCCCGCAGGCGATCCGGCACATCCCAGACCACCTGCAGCTTTTCACTCAGCCGCAGCTGCTCGATGCGCAGGTAGGCCCGACACAGATCCAGTTCCTCGTGCAGGACACCCAGCTGCCCGCGCTTCTCCAGGCTGGCACGAAACAGATCGGAGAGGTCCTCCACCATGCGCTCGGCATCATTGGGACGGGCATGGATCAGCTCGGCAACACTGTTCAGGGAGTTGAACAGGAAGTGGGGCTTGATACGGGCATTGAGCGCCTGATAGCGGGCTTCGCCCTCGGCACGGACGTTCTGCTGCCACTGGTGGCGGGCCCAGAAGTAGCGCAATACGCCCAGCACCACGATGGCGGCAATGGTGCCGTGGCGGGCGATGAACTCCAGGCGCGACTCCGCCGGCAGCGACTCGACCCAGCGCCGTTCGGTCACCACCAGATAGCCGAGGTCCGACATGAACAACACCAGCAGCACCAGCATGCCCCAGCAGAAGAAGAACACCACCCCGGGGCGCGCCACCCGCAACCAGCGCCGCGCCCAGCACAACAACCCCGAAGAGATCAGCCCGATCCATTGCAGGTAGATGGTCAGCATCATCAGGCGCGCGATGGCGTCATCGCCACGCGCATCCCCGGCAAGGGTGAGCACGATGGCTACCAATTGCAGGACGAACGCCTGCGTCAGCAGGGCACCAGCCCGGCAGAACTCCGGGATGAGGTCCAGGGTGGCAGTGTGCTGGGGCGTGATCCGCTTCATTGGCTACGGCAGGCGGCTGGGGCCTCATTGTGGCACGCCCCCTTCGGGGAACGACCGGCGCGACGCCTATAATGCGCGCCACCATTCCATCGGACCCTCAAACGATGAGCAGCGGCAAACTCTGGGGCGGTCGCTTCCAGGAATCCACCAGCGCCCTGGTGGAACGGTTTTCGGAATCTGTGAGTTTTGATGCCCGCCTGTACCGGCAGGACATCCGGGGCTCCATCGCCCATGCCCGCATGCTGGGACGGGTGGGGGTACTCGACGACGCCGATGTCACCGCCATCGTCGACGGGCTGACGGCCATCCAGGCCGAGATCGAGGCCGGCCAGTTCGACTGGAAGACCGAGCTGGAAGATGTGCACATGAACATCGAGGCGCGGCTGACCGAGCGCATCGGCGATGCCGGCAAGCGCCTCCACACCGGCCGCAGCCGCAACGACCAGGTGGCCACCGATATCCGCCTCTACGTCCGCGACGTCATTGATGAACTGCAGCCGCTGATGGACCGGCTGGCCGGTCACCTGCTCGACCTCGCCGAACGCGAGGCCGACACCCTGATGCCGGGCTTCACCCACCTGCAGATCGCCCAGCCCGTCACCTTCGGCCACCACATGCTGGCCTGGCGCGAGCAGATCCTGCGCGACCGCAGCCGCCTGGCCGACGCCCGTGCGCGGATGAACCGTCTGCCGCTCGGCGCTGCCGCCCTGGCGGGCACCGTCTACCCGATCGACCGCGAGTGGGTCGCCGCCGAACTGGGCTTCGACGGCGTCACCGAAAACTCCCTGGACACCGTCAGCGACCGCGACTTCGCCATCGAATTCTGTGCCGCCGCCGCGCTCTGCCTGGTGCACCTGTCGCGCTGGAGCGAGGAGCTGGTTCTGTGGTCAACGCCGATGTTCGGCTTCGTTGATCTGCCCGACCGCTTCTGCACCGGCAGTTCCATCATGCCGCAGAAGAAGAACCCGGACGTGCCCGAACTGGTGCGCGGCAAGACCGGCCGCACCGTCGGCAACCTCAACGCCCTGCTGGTGTTGATGAAAGGCCAGCCACTGGCCTACAACCGCGACAACCAGGAGGACAAGGAACCGCTGTTCGACAGCATCGACACCCTGAGCCTGTGCCTGCAGGTCTATGCCGAAATGGTGCCGCACATCCGCGTCAACGCTGACCGCTGCCGCGAGGCGGCCGCCCGCGGCTTCTCCACTGCCACCGACCTCGCCGACTACCTGGTGAAGAAAGGCCTGCCGTTCCGCGATGCCCATCACGTGGTCGGCAGCGCCGTGGCACACGCCACCCAGGCCGGCTGCGACCTGTCCGACCTTGACCTCGACACCTTGCGGGGCTTCTCGCCCCTGATCGCCGACGACGTCTATGACGCCATTACCCTGGAAGGGTCGGTGAACGGGCGCAACCATATCGGCGGCACCGCTCCCGCCCAGGTCCGCGCCGCCATCGCCCGCGCCCGAAACGCGAGCTGAAGGCTGTCCGTCGGCGCCTGACAGCCATCCGTCGGGCAAACCGCCGCCCCCACCGCTGCAGTCGGGATACTCCCGACATCGCAAGCGGCGGAGGGCGTCATGCGCAGGCCAGGTCTGACAGGGGGGAGGCAACAACGGGGCGCGGTGGCCGTCATGGCCGGCGTGCTCATCGTCGCCCTGCTGGCCTCCGTCATGCTCGGCATCGAGCTGGGGCGCCTGTACAAGGTCAAGCGCGCCCTGCAAGGCGCTGCCTCACTGGCAGCGCTGGATGCAGCGCGGGTGGTGGGCGGCTGCAGCGCCATCAATCCCGACCCGACCCAGCTCAGCGACGAAGTTCGCAACAGCCTTACCCGCAACGGCTTTGACGGCGACGCCCTGCTCCAGGGCGACAGCGAAATCCTGTTCGGCCAGGAGCGGGTGATTGATGGCCTGCGCACACTGGACACCAACGTTCCGATCGACGAGGCCACCTCGGTCGGCATCCGCTTGTCCCAGCCCTTCCCGGACCCCCTGTTTCCGCTACTGGCGGGCGGCGACACCCCGGTGCTCCGCTCTACCGCTTTTGCCACGCAGTCGGTGATTGGGCAGATCAGTGTCGGCACTTCACTGCTATCGCTGGACGCGGGGGACCCCGGCGTGGTCAACGGCTTGCTGAGTGGCCTGCTCGGCTCCAGCGTCAATCTGAGCGTGCTGGCCTATCAGGGCCTCGCCAATGCCACCGTCGACCTGCTGCAAATGGCCCGACTGGAGCTGGGGGTGATCCGCCCCGATGACCTGCTGGCCCTGTCGCTCGACCTGCCCGATGCGCTGAGGCTGGTCGAGGACACGGTCGCCGCCGTCGGCAACGTCGACCCCGTGGTGCAGAGCGCACTGGCGGCGATCGCCAACGCGGCGGGCGGCACTGCCCGCGAGGTTCGGCTGGGGGATGTGATCGCGCTGGAGCCCGGCCTGGAAAGTGCCGCCGATGAGCTGCCGATCAACCTGTTCGACCTCCTGATGGCCTTGGCCCAGGGCGCGGCCCAGGGCGAGGTGTTGACCCTGCCGCTGTCGGTCAATCTGCCGGGCCTGCTCGGCCTGAATGTGCGACTGGCCATCATCGAACCGCCGCAGATCGCCGTCGGGCGACCCGGCTACTACAGCGACGGCACACCGCGCACCCAGGCCCGTTCGGCACAGCTGCGGCTGCTACTGGATCTGCAACTGCTCAACGTCTTCGGTGGCGGTGGCGTCGTCAGCCTGCCCCTGATAGTTGAAGGGGCCAGCGCAACAGCCACGCTCGATGAGGTGCGCTGCGCCAGCCGAGGCATCGCCGTCCATGAAGCTACCGTGCTAGCCGACACGGCAGTGGCGCGGCTCGCTATCGGCCAAGTCAGCGATCTCGGCAACCCAGCAGCGCCGGTGACACGACCACCTCCTCTGGTCAACCTGCTGGGACTGCTCACGGTGGAGATTGACCAACCAATCGTTGTGGAACTGGCCGATACTGGGGCGCTGCCGATTGACTTCACCGGCCCCTTCGTGCCGGCAATTGAAACACCCGACCCAAGCCACCAGACCCATATCGGCGCCAGTACCCGCACCCTGCTGAGTGGCGCAGTCCAGGACCTGGGCGACGGCCTGAGCCAGCATCTGACCTTCGGCGGCCTGTTGGGCTTCGCCCTGAATCTGCTGGGGCTCGGTCAGCTGTTGGGCTTGGTACTGGACTTGCTGTCACCGGTACTGGCACTGGTCGACGGCATCCTCGCCAGCCTGCTCGACCTGCTCGGTGTGAGCCTGGGCACTGCGAACGTGCAGATGCAGGCGCTGGACGTCGGCGCCCCCTACATCTTCGCGAAGAACGACTAAGGCCACACCGCCGGCCTTGCCCCCAGGCGTCCCCTCGGGTACAAGCGCAGACCCCTTCATCTCGGAGTCCGCCATGCTTGTCCTGATCACCGGCGCCACGTCTGGATTCGGCGAGGCGATGGCGCGTCGCTATGTGCGGGAAGGCCACGCGGTGATCATCACCGGTCGTCGCGGCGGCCGCCTCCAGCGGCTCGCCAGCGAACTGGGCCCGAAGGCGCTGCCCCGCGTCTTCGACATCCGTGACCGCGCCGAGACCGAGCGCTTTCTCGCGACGCTGCCCGAGGGCTGGCGCGACATCGATGTGCTGGTCAACAACGCCGGTCTCGCCCTCGGCCTGGAACCCGCGCATCGCGCGGCGCTGGCCGACTGGGAGCAGATGGTGGACACCAACATCAAAGGGCTGATGACGATCACCCGTCAGGTCCTCCCGGGCATGGTGGCGCGCAACCGCGGGCACATCGTCAACATCGGCTCGATGGCGGGCGAGTGGCCCTATCCCGGCGGCAACGTCTATGGCGCCACCAAGGCCTTCGTGCGGCAGTTCAGCCTCAACCTGCGGGCCGACCTGCTGGGCACCGCGGTGCGGGTCAGCAACATCGAGCCCGGCATGGCCGGCGGCACCGAGTTCTCCAACGTGCGCTTCCATGGCGATGACGCCCAGGCGGCCCAGGTCTATGCCGACGTGCAGCCGCTGACGGCCGAGGATGTGGCGGAGGCGACCTACTGGATCACCACCCTGCCCGCCCACGTCAACATCAACACCCTGGCGATGATGCCGACCGCCCAGGCCTTCGGCCCGCTGGCCGTGCACCGGGGCTGAACCGATGGCCTGGATCCGCACCCGCGACGGCGCCCACCTCCACTACTTCGACATCGGCCGGGGACAACCGGTGGTGCTGCTGCACGGCTTCGCCATGCCCTCGCAGCTGTGGCTGCCCTTCCTGACCGGGCTGACCCGCCGCTACCGGTTCATCCTCCCCAGCCTGCGCGGCTTTGGCGCCAGCCATGCCATCAGCCTGTCGCAGCCCAGCGTGCTCGACCAGCACGCCGATGACCTCGACGACCTGCTGGCGCACCTCAAGCTCGGACCGATCCTGCTGGGCGGGCTGTCGATGGGCGCCTGCACGGCCTTGCAGTATCACCGCCGCCATGGCTTTGATCAGGTACGCGCCTATCTGCACATGGACCAGGCGCCCTGCGTCACCAATCAGGACGACTGGCGCTACGGCCTGCTGGGCGCAGATCAGGCGACCCGGCTGCCCCAGTGGCAGGCGCTGATGACCGAGCTGGAACCCTATCGCGGTCTTGCCTTCAACCGCGTACCGAAGCCCTTGCAGCGGCACCTCTGGAAGACGCTGACAGCCTTTCTCGGCTATGCCTTCCATGCCGGCGCCATGCGCCAGCTCAGCCGCCTCGCCCACTACGGCAACCTGGGCGGCATGCTCGCCCCCACGGTGAACTGGACGATCTACCTCGACGTGCTGCAAAGCTACCTGCGCGACAACTACGACTGGCGCCCCACCCTACCCGGCATCGACATTCCCATGCGGGTGCTGGTGGGCATGGCCTCGACCATGTACCCGGCCACCGGGCAGATGATGATCCGTCGCTGGGTGCCGCATGCCGAGATCGTGCCGATCGCCGGCTGCGGTCACGCCATTCCCTTCGAAGCCCCGCGCCGTTTCCGCGCCGAGCTGGTCGATTTCTTGCGCACTGCCGCCTGAGCGCCCGCCTTGGCCCCGCGCCGCCGGGGCTTCGGCGTGGAGCGCGATGACAGCCAGTCCGCCGCAAACGCCCAGGTGGTCTCGGGCGCCTCGCGTCCGGCAAACACGCCGGCATGGCCGCCGGGGCAGATCATGAAATCCTTGTCTTCACTGGACACGATATCCAGCACCCGCCGCGCCGCCGCAGTGGTGACGATGCGGTCGGTCTTGCCGGCAATGGCCAGCAGCGCGCAATCGATGCGGTCGAACAGCGCCTGGTCATCACGCCCCAGCCGCAGGCGCCCGCGCGCCATCTGGTTGGCCAGCCCGACCCGGATGACGAAGTCCTGGACGATACCGCCGGGATAGTCGTGCATGTCGTTGAACCATTTGGCCTGGGTCTGGTACTCGGTGACGTAGTCGCGGTCCCAGAGGTTCATCAACAGGTCGACATAGCTCTGCACCACCCCCAGGGGGTTGGTCATCTTGAACACCGTCGCCGAGGCCCAGCCGGGGATGCGCAGCCAGCGTGGATCGATGTCGTCCAGCGAAAACGGCACATGGCGCGCCACCAGCCGCAAGGGATGGTGCATCAGCCGCGCCAGCCGCCCCGCCACGCCCATCTGGTGGTAGTCGATGGGGCTGGCGATGGTGACGATGTTGCGCAGCTGCGGGTCCTGCGCCCAACCGGCATAGATCAGGCAGAACAGGCCGCCCATGCAGTAGCCCATCAGGGTCAGCTCGCGCTCGCCACTGTGCTGGCGCACCGCGGCAATCGCCTCCGGCAGCATGCGGGTGGTGTAGTCGGCCAGCCCGAGGTGGGAATGATCCTCGTCCGGATCGCCCCAGTCCGCCAGATATACCCGGTACCCCTGGGCGCTGAGATAGCGCACCAGGCTGCGATTGGGCAGCAGGTCGAAGTTGAGCGAGTTCGCCGCCAGCGGCGGCACCAGCAGGATGGGCACGCCATGGCCAACCGGGCTCACCGCCATCTCGCGCGCGCCCACCGGAATCGTCGGTGACCGCGGCCGGTCATAGGCGCGCACCGACAACAGGCCACTCTGCAGAATCACCGAGTGCGGCGTCTGATTGGCCACGATGAAGTTCTCGGTGCGCAGGCGGCGCTCCACCGCATTGGACACCCAATCGATGGCGCGTTCACCCAACAGGGGCAGGTTCATGTCGATACAGGCTCGTGAAACAATGGCTCGATCTTAGTCCCCGGACCCCGTGCCATGCCTTCGCCGCACCGCCACGTCACCGTTGACGCCTGTGTCGATGCCCTCATCGCCCATATCGGCCGCGACCTGCGGGTGGGCATCCCGCTGGGTCTGGGCAAGCCGGTGGCGCTGATCAATGCGCTCTACGCCCGCGCCCGGGCCGAGCCGGATCTGCAGCTGACGATCCTCACCGCCCTGTCGCTGGCGCGGCCGGTTCCGGGCAATGCCATTGAACAGGCCTTCCTCGAACCCTTCCTCGACCGCGTGTTCGGGGATGCCCCGGAGCTGGACTACGTGGCCGACCGCGCCAAGGGCCGCCTGCCGCCCAATGTCCGTGTGCGCGAGTTCTTCTTCCAGCCCGGCAGCCTGCTCGGCAACGCCGCCGCCCAGCGCGACTACATCAGCACCAACTACACCTTCGCCGCGCGCGACGTGTTTCTGCAGGGCTGCAATGTCTGCGCGCAGATGGTGGGCGTGGAAGACGGTGCCGACGGCCCACGCTATTCCCTCTCCTCCAACCCGGACACCGGCCCCGAGCTGGTGCGCCTGCTGCGCGAGGCCGAAGCCCGCGGCGAGCGCAGGGTGGCGGTGGTGGCGCAGGTGAACCCGCAACTGCCCTTCATGGGCCACGATGCCGAGGTGCCGGCCGACACCTTCGATCACCTCATCGATCACCCCCGCTACCACCACGCCCTGTTCCCGACGCCGAAGATGGCAGTCGGCAACGCTGACCACGCCATCGGCCTGTACGCCTCCACCCTGTTGAAGGACGGCGGCACCCTGCAGATCGGCATCGGCCAGCTCGGCGATGCCATCGTCCACAGCGCCATCACCCGCCATCGCGACAACGCCCTGTACCGCGAGGCGGTGTCGGCCTTCGGCATCGACGCCCGGTACCGCGCCCTGATCGACCGTGACGGCGGTCTCGCGCCCTTCTCGCGCGGCCTGTATGGCGCCACCGAGATGTTCGTGGACGGCTTCCTGCACCTGATGGATGCGGGCGTGCTGACCCGCGAGGTCTACGACTTCTGGGCCCTGCAACAACTGGTCAATCAGGGCGAGGTCGATCCGGCGCGGCTGACACCGGCCGTGCTCGACGGCCTGGAACGGCAGGGGGTGCGGGTGATCCGCGGCCACGACTTCGCGCGCCTGCAACACCACGGGCTGTTCAACGACGACACCCGCTACGACAACGGCGAGCTGATCGCGCCCGACGGCCGCCGCATTCGCGCCAACGTTGCCGACCCGGCGGCGCGTGCCGAGATGGCCGCGCACTGCCTGGGCCCGGCGCTGCGCCGCGGCGTGGTGCTGCACGGCGGCTTCTTCCTCGGCCCCAATGCCTTCTATCAGGCACTGCGCGACCTGCCGGCGGACCAGCGCCAGCGCATCGCCATGACCGGGGTGGAGAAGGTCAACCAGCTCGATGCCAACCCGCGGCTCTACACCGCGCAGCGGGTGGACGCCCGCTTCATCAACACCGCGATGATAATGACCCTGGGCGGCGCAGCGGTCTCCGACGGCCTCGCGGACGGTCGCGTGGTGTCCGGGGTCGGCGGGCAATACAACTTCGTCGCCATGGCCCACCAGTTGCCGGGCGGCCGCAGCGTGCTGATGGTGCGGGCAGCCCGCGACAGCGGCGGCGAGACGGTGTCGAACATCGTGTTCAACTACGGCCACTGCACCATCCCGCGCCACCTGCGCGATATCGTCATCACCGAGTACGGCATCGCCGACCTGCGCGCCAGGACCGACAGCGAAGTGGCCAAGGCCCTCATCGCCATCGCCGACAGCCGCTTCCAGGCCGGCTTGCTGCAACAGGCCCGGGCCGCCGGCAAGATCGAACCGGACTGGACCGTCCCCGCCGACTGCCGCGACAACACCCCGCAGACGCTGGCCGCGCGCTTGGCGCCGCTGAAGGCGCGCGGGCTGTTCCCGGACTACCCGTTCGGACACGACTTCACCGACATCGAGCTGGCGCTGTCGCGTGCGCTGCCGGTGGTCAAGACCCTGGCCGCGCGCACCCCGAAATGGCGGCTGCTGTGGCGCGCGCTGCGGGCGGGTCGTCCCGATCCCCGCTGGCAGCCGCATCTGGCACGGATGCAACTGCAACAACCGAGGTCCCTGCAGGACAAGGTGGTGGTGGCATTGCTGACCGAGGCGTTGTCCCGGCAGGCCTGACTCAGCGGGGCGCGGTCGGGCGCAGATCGTCGTCCAGCACTTCGCGCTGGTCGAACACGAAACAGCCGCCGTGGTAGTGCCGGCGCCCCACGGTTTCGAAGTACTTGAGAATGCCACCATCGAGCTGGTAGCTGTGTTCCAGCCCCAGTTCACGCATCAGCAGGGCAGCTTTCTCGCAGCGGATGCCCCCGGTGCAATAGCTGACCACGGTGACATCGCGCAAGGCATCGGCATGCTGGCGCAGCTGCGCCGGGAACTCGGTGAACCGGTTCAGACGCCAGTCCAGCGCGGCATCGAATGCCCCATGGTCCACCTCGAAGGCATTGCGGGTGTCGAGCAGGCGCACCGGGCGTCCGGCATCGTCGACGCCGGCATCCAGCCAGCGCGCCAGGGTGGCCGCATCCACCGCCGGTGCACGTCCCTGGGCCGGCTGCAGGGCGGGATGATCCATGCGGATGATCTCGCGCTTGATCTTCACCTTCAGACGGCGAAACGGTCGGGTCGGCGAGCGGCTTTCCTTCACCTCCATCCCGTCGAAGCGGGGGTCTGCCGCCAACGCCGCGAGAAAGCCCCGCAGCGCCGCCTCGGCACCGGCCAGAAACAGATTGATACCTTCCGGCGCCAGCAACACCGTGCCTTTCAGGTCGGCAGCCTGGGCAGCCGCGAGCAGGCGCTCGCGCAGCGACGGCAGATCCGCCAGCGGCACGAAGCGGTAGGCCGCGACATTGAGCACCTCGTCTGAGGACATCGCCGACTATTCGGACAGGTAGGTGTAGCCGGCCAGGCCCGCTTCCAGCTCGGCCAGCAGGGCGGCGCGCTGAGCGGCCGGGATGTCACTGGCGGCCACCTTGCGACGGTAGGCCTGGGCCAGTTTTTCCGGCGCAAGGTGGACATAGCGCAACAGCTCGTCGGTGCGGTCTCCGAACTCGGCACCCTCCAGGCGCCAGCCTTGCGGCGCCCCGGCATCCAGCACCACGTCGACGGCGTTGGTGTCGCCGAACAGGTTGTGCATGTCGCCGAGAATCTCCTGGTAGGCCCCCACCATGAAGAAGCCCAGCAGGTAGCGCTGGTCCGGCTGAAGCGCATGCAGCGCCAGCGTCGGCATCAAGCCTTCGCGGTCGACGTACTGGTCCAGTCGCCCGTCGGAGTCGCAGGTCAGGTCGCACAGGCGCGCCCGCTCGGCCGGCATCTCATCCAGCCGGTGGATCGGCAGGATGGGAAACACCTGATCGATGGCCCAGGCATCCGGCACGCTCTGGAACACCGAGAAGTTGCAGAAATACTTGGCGGACAGTCGCTCGGACAGCTTCTCGCGGGCCTCCCGGTGCGCGCGGATCCCGGGATCCAGCTGCGGCAGCAGGGCGCGGGCCACCGCCACATGGGCACGTTCGGCCCAGGCGCGGTCGGCGAGGCTGAGACGGCCATCGGTGTAAAGCCCATGGGCCTCAGACAACAGCGTGTTGGACTCGTAGAGGCTCTCCAGCGGGCCGCGCTCGGAGAGCTCCGCCAGCAGGTCGGCAAACTCCTGCAGCAGCGGCGGCGCATCGTCCGCCAGCGCCGGCAGTGCCGCGCTTGGTACCACCTCCGAATCCACCACATCCGCGATCAGCACGGCGTGGTGCGCCGTCAGCGCACGTCCGGATTCGCTCACCAGGTCGGGCGCCGGCACGCCGGCGTCGTCGCAGACCTGCTGGACGGTGCGGACGATGGTGCGGGCGTATTCCCGCACCGAGTAATTCATCGAGCAGAACGAGCGCGAGCGTGTGCCCTCATAGTCGACCCCGAGGCCGCCGCCCACATCCAGCACCTGCACCGGCGCGCCCAGTTGGCGCAGCTCCACATAGAAGCGCGCGGCTTCACGCAGGCCGCGGGCAATGTCGCCGACATTGGCGACCTGCGAGCCAAGATGGAAATGGATCATCTGCACGCTGTCGAGCCGGCCGGCGGCGCGCAGATGTTCAACGGCCTCCAGAATCTGCGGCGTGGTCAACCCGAACTTGGCCTTCTCGCCGCCGGTGTTCTGCTGGGTGGATTCAGACGAACTCGCCAGCCGCACCCGCAGGCCGATCAGCGGCGCCACCTCCAGCCGCGCCGACTCCTCCAGCACCAGCGGCAGCTCGCTGAGCTTTTCCACCACGATGTAGACGCGGTGCCCCAGCTTGCCGCCGATCAGTGCGCGGCGGATGTAGGCACGATCCTTGTACCCGTTGCAGACCACGATGCTGCCGGGCGGCGCCAGCCCCAGCACCGCGGCCAGTTCCGGCTTGGACCCGGCCTCGATGCCCACCCGGCTGCCCCCGTGGCCGACGATGGCCTCAACCACCGAGGCCTGCTGGTTGACCTTGATCGGGTACACCGCGGTGTAGCGCCCCTGATAGCCGTAGTCGGCAATGACCCCGGCAAAGGCATCGCACAGCATGTCCACCCGATCGCGCAGGATGTCGGTGAAGCGCACCAGCACCGGCAGGTCCAGCCCCTCGCGGGGCAACTGCTGGGCGAGACGGTAGAGGTCCACGGCCACCGGCGAGGCGTCTCGGAACGGCTGCACCATCAGATGCCCTTCGGCACTGACGTTGAAATAGCCATCGCCCCAATGCGGCAGGTTGTAACGCTCGGCAGCGTCGGCGGCGGTCCAGGCAGGCGTTTTCACGGGGGCGTCACTCGGCGGCGGAGGGAGAGCCGATATACTCGGCGCCCCTCACATTTTATATGGGATTTGCGATGTCACTCGATCAGTCCTGGATCTCGGAAGCGGTCGAGGCCACCGGCACGGCCTTCGCCCTCAAGGGCCGCAAGATTCACGAGGAGCAGACCCCCTATCAGAAGATCGAGATCTTCGAGACCGACAGCTGCGGCTACCTGATGACCATTGATGGCTGCACCATGGTCAGCACCCGCGACAACTTTCTCTACCACGAGATGATGAGCCACCCGGCGCTCAACTCCCACCCCAATCCCGAGACCGTGGTGGTGGTGGGCGGTGGCGACTGCGGCACCCTGCGCGAAGTGCTCAAGCATCCGGAAGTGAAGGCCGCCACCCAGGTGGAGATCGACGAACGGGTCACCCGCCTGTCCGAGCAATACTTCCCCGAGCTGTGTGACCGCAACGACGACCCGCGCGCCACCCTGTTCTTCGGTGATGGCATCCAGTGGATGAAGGATGCCGCCCCCGGAAGCATCGACCTGATCATCATCGACTCCACCGACCCGGTGGGGCCGGCGGAAGGCCTGTTCGGCCTCAAGTTCTACCGCGACTGCATCCGCGCGCTGAAGCCCGACGGCATGCTGGTGCAGCAGTCCGAATCACCGCTGCTGCATCTGTCGCTGATCCAGGAGATGCATGCCGCCATGCGCGAGGCGGGCTTCGCCGAGACTCATCTGCTGCACTTTCCGCAGATGATCTATCCCAGCGGCTGGTGGAGCGGGTCGATTGCGCTGAAGCAGGGCGGCGGACTGGCGCGGCGGCTCGAGCAGGCCGATGCCCTGGATACGCAGTACTACAACCGGCAGATTCACGATGCCTGCTTCGCCCTGCCGACCTTCGTGCGCAAGGCTCTGGCGGATACCTGAGGCCTCACCATGCCTCTGCGGGCCTTCTTTTCATATAACGCTTTTTTATTATGAGAACCACGGCGCATATTCCGCACTAGACTATGCGCCATGGACACCGCACTTGCCACACCGCCGCCCGCCGTCATCCCCGAGGAACCCAATTCCTCGGGCCTGAGCCTGGCCGAGATCGCCGACCTCAATGCCCGCTACAAGACCATGGGCTTCGAGGCGCGCATTCAGCAGTTCTACCGCGACTTCGATGTCGACCGGGTTCTGGTGACGTCCTCGTTCGCGGCAACGTCGGCGTACTTCCTGCACATCATCCATCGCTTCCAACCACGACAGAAGATCGCCTTCATCGACACCGGCTATCACTTCCTGGAAACCATCACCTACCGGGACCGGTTGTCCAAGGAGTACGGGCTGGAAGTGTTCGACATCAAGGCCGAAGACTGGAAACACCAGTTCACGGTGGATGATCAGACGTGGAGCAAGAACCCCGACTTCTGCTGCTCCATCAACAAGGTCGAGCCGCTGGAGGCGATCAAGCCCAACTACGCCGTGTGGGTGTCCAGCCTGATGGGCTGGCAGACCGACAACCGTGCCGGCATGGAAATTTTTGAAGTGCGCCGCGGCATTCTCAAGTTCAACCCGATGATCGATGTCACCCGGGACGAACGCGACGCCTACATCCGCGAGCACGACCTGCCGTTCCACCCGCTGGTGGCGGAAGGCTACAACTCCATCGGCTGCACCCACTGCACCGTCAAGGGGGAGGGCCGCAGCGGCCGCTGGGCCGGCAAGCCGAAAACGGAGTGCGGGCTGCACCTGTAAGCCACCCCCCGGCACCCAAGGCCGCTGATCGACGCCCGATCAGCGGCCTTTCGTTTGCAGCGTCCTCCACGCCACCAGACTGCCCGCCAGTTCGGTGCCGACGAACAGCCAGAACACCACCGGCGCGTCATGCACCAGCAGGTAGTAAACGAACAGCGCCGCCACCGCCACCCGCCCCCACTGATCCATCCGCACCCACAGCGGCTCGGGCCGGAACAGGCGTAGCCCGTTCCACAACACCCCCAGCACCCCGGCCAGATTGCAGAAGATCATTGTCGTCAGCGGCAACGGCAACCAGTCCGACGGCGCCCCCTGCGTCCCCAAGCCGGACAGCAGCAGCGCCAGTACCCAGGCCGACAGTACCGGCACCGCTAACGCACCCGTCACCACCAGATCCATCAGCGCAAAGACCTTCACGCCACGCCAATCGTAGGTCTGCATAAGCTCCCCCATTCAAGAATGCCGTGCCCCCGGCCAGCACCGACTGCGCCGTCAAGACTTCAGACGATACCCGGTGCGGAAGATCCAGGTGACGAACAGCAGGCAGGCCACCAGAAACGCCAGGGTCATGCCCAGACTGATGGCGATGTCGACATCGGCGCTGCCGAAGAAGGCCCAGCGGAATCCGCTCACCAGATACACCACGGGGTTGAACAGGCTGAGCTGCTGCCAGGGCTCGGGCAGCATGGTGATGGAGTAGAAGGCGCCACCGAGAAAGGTCAGCGGCGTCACCACCAGCAGCGGGATGATCTGCAGTTTTTCGAAGCCGTCCGCCCATACCCCGAGGATGAAGCCGAACAGGCTGAAGGTGACGGCGGTCAGCACCAGAAACACCACCATCCACAGCGGGTGCGCCACCTCGTAGGGCACGAACAGACGCGCGGTGAGCAGGATGATGGTGCCGATCATCACCGACTTGGTGGCAGCAGCGCCGACATAGCCGAGCACGATTTCGACCACGCTCACCGGCGCTGACAGCACCTCGTAGATGGTGCCGGACCAACGCGGCATGTAGATGCCGAAGGCGGCGTTGGAAATACTTTCGGACAACAGCGACAGCATCACCAGGCCGGGGATGATGAAGGCGCCATAGGCAATGCCGTCGATCTCGCCCACGCGGCCGCCGATGGCGGCGCCAAACACCACGAAATAGAGCGTGGTCGAGATCACCGGCGAGGCAATGCTCTGCGCCAGGGTGCGGAAGGTGCGGGCCATCTCGAAACGGTAGATGGCGAGAATGGCGTGACGGTTCATGCGGCGTCCTGCACCAGGCTGACAAAAATCTCCTCCAGCGAGCTCTCGCGCGACTGCAGGTCCTTGAACTCGATGCTCTGCTCGCCGAGCCGGCGCAGCAGCGGCGCGATGCCGGTATCAGCGGCCTGGGCATCGTAGGTGTAGACCAGCCGGTGGCCGTCGTCTTCCAATGCCAGCGGCAGATCGGACAGCGCCTCCGGCAACGTCGCCAGCGGCTGCTGCAGATGGATGGCGAGCGCCTTCTTGCCCAGCCGCTGCATGAGCGTGCGGGTGGGCTCCACCACAATCAGCTCGCCCTTGCGGATGACGCCGATGCGGTCGGCCATCTCCTCGGCTTCCTCGATGTAGTGGGTGGTGAGAATGATGGTCACCCCGTTATCGCGCAGGCGCCGCACCATGGCCCACATGTCGCGCCGCAGCTCGACATCGACGCCGGCGGACGGTTCGTCCAGAAACAGGATGCTGGGCTCGTGCGACAGCGCCTTGGCAATCATCACGCGCCGCTTCATGCCGCCGGACAGCGTCATGATGCGGGCGTCCTTCTTGTCCCACAGTGACAGGTCGCGCAGGATCTTTTCGATGAAGGTCGGATTGGGCGGCTTGCCGAACAGGCCGCGGCTGAAGCACACCGTTGCCCAGACACTCTCGAAGGCGTCGGTGGTCAGTTCCTGCGGCACCAGGCCGATCCTGCTGCGGGCGACGCGGTAGTCGCGATGGATGTCGTGCCCATCGGCAACGATGGTCCCGGCACTGGCATTCACCAGACCGCAGACAATGCTGATCAACGTGGTCTTGCCGGCCCCGTTGGGGCCCAGCAGGGCGAAGATCTCGCCACGCCGGATGTCCAGATTGATGTCCTTGAGGGCCACGTGCCCGGAGGCGTAGGTCTTGTTGAGGTCAGCGATGGAAAGAATGGCGGACATGGCGCGGGCCGGTTGCGACGAAGCGAAGGTTTGGCAACACTCCGGTCCCTGGAAGAACGTCGAGGCCGCCATGCGCATGCTAACCGTCCTGACCACCCTGGTGGTCCTTGCCGGCTGCTCGGCCCCGTCGGTATACCACGGCACCCGCGAATGGCGGGTGAAGGAGTGCAGCCACCTGTTGGAGCCCGAGCGCAGCGAGTGCGAACGCGCGGCCCGCGATCCGCTACCGGAACCGGTCGAGTCCGAGCATGTCCGCTGATCGCGGACTCGGGATCAGACGGGCGGCAGCCGCCCGACCAGCCACTCTCCGATTTCGGTGATCTGCTCCATGCATACCTGGTGCTGCATGGCATAGTGGCGCCAATCCACCGCATAGCCCAGCTGCTGCACCTGGTCCCGAGCGGCCTCGCCGAGCCCGATGGGCAATACCGGATCGAAACGCCCGTGCATCATCAGCACTGACAGCGCCTTCGGGGCCACGGCGGTCTCGGCCGTCAGGGTGGCCGCCTGCGGCAGATAGGTGGACAGGGGCAGCAGCCCGGCAAGACCGGGGGCGTACCGCAGGGCGGTGTGCAGGGCGATCGCGCCACCCTGTGAGAATCCTGCCAGTACGATGCGGGATGCGGCGATGCCGCTGTCGGTGAGATCGCCGATGCGCGCCAGGATGCGGTCACGCGATGCCTCGATGCCCTCGCGGTCCTGCGGGCCTTCGCGATCGAGGCTGTAGATGTCGAACCAGGCCCGCATCGGCATGTGGCCATTCAGCGTGACCCGACGCACCGGCGCATGCGGGAAGATGAACCGAATGCGGTGCGCCGCCGGCAGCCCCAGTTCCGGCACGATCGGCACGAAATCGCGTCCGTCTGCGCCCAGCCCATGCAGCCAGATCACGGCGGCATCCGCCGGGGAAGCGGGTTCGAGAACGACTTCGGTTTCAGTCTCGTGCAGGGTCATGGGTCGCTGGCAGTAGAATGGACGGCCCTATTCTCCCAGACTCCGGGACACCGGAGCACGCCATGCGACTCACCGCTCTCATGATGATGATCTGCCTGCTGGCCGCCTGTGGTCAGACCGGCGCGCTGTATCTGCCCGATGACCCACCCCCGGCGGCGCCGGAGCAGGACCCCGCGTCCAGGGAACAGCCGTGAGCGCCTTCGAATATCGCGACGGCCGGCTGCACGCCGAGCAGGTGCCGGTGACCGCCATCGCAGAACGCCATGGCACACCCGCCTACGTCTATTCGCGTGCCGCCATCGAGCAGCGCTACCGCGCGTTCAGTGACGCACTGGCCGGTCAGACCCACCAGGTGCACTTCGCGGTCAAGGCCAATTCCAACATTGCCGTGCTCAACGTGCTGGCACGCCTGGGCAGTGGCTTCGATATCGTCTCCGGCGGCGAGCTGGTGCGCGTCCTGCGCGCCGGTGGCGATCCCGCCAAGGTGGTGTTTTCGGGGGTCGGCAAGACCGAACTGGAGATGCAGCTCGCGCTCGAAGCCGGCATCGGCTGCTTCAATGTGGAGTCCGCCTCCGAGCTGCACCGCCTCAACGCCGTCGCTGTCAAACGCGGCCAGAAGGCACCCGTGGCACTGCGGGTCAATCCTGATGTGGATGCGAAGACGCATCCGTACATTTCCACCGGCATGCGGGACAACAAGTTCGGCATCGACATCCCGCGCGCCGAAGCCCTGTATGCGGAGGCCGCCACGCTTCCCGGCATCACCCTGCGCGGCATTGCCAGTCACATCGGCTCGCAGTTGCTGGACATCCAGCCGCTGCTCGACGCGCTGGACCGGGTGCTGGCCATGATCGACCGGCTGGCAGCGCGCGGCATCACACTGACCCATATCGATGTCGGCGGCGGCCTCGGGGTCCGCTATCGGGATGAAGTGCCGCCGGAACCGGCGGCCTGGGCAGCGGCCGTCAAACAGCGGCTGTCAGGGCGGGACCTGAGCATCGGCTGTGAGCCGGGGCGCGCCATTGTCGGGGAAGCCGGCATCCTGGTGATGCGCGTGGAAGCGCTCAAGGCGGGCGAGGACAAGCACTTCGCCGTCGTCGACGCCGCCATGAACGATCTGCTGCGCCCCACCCTCTATCAGGCGTGGATGGACATCCAGCGTGTGGTGGCCCACAGCGACGCCCCCGTGCACGACTACGACGTGGTCGGCCCCATCTGCGAGACCGGTGACTGGCTTGGCAAGGGGCGCCCGCTCGCCCTGGCCGAAGGGGACCTGCTGGCAGTCCGCACCGCCGGTGCCTATGGCTTCGTCATGGCCTCCAACTACAACACCCGCCCGCGCCCGGTGGAGCTGATGGTGGATGGCGATCAGGTGCATCTGATCCGTGCCCGCGAGAGCCTCGACGACCTGCTGCGCGGCGAGATCCTGCTGCCATGAGCACCGGGCCGCTGATTCTCGTTGACGGCTCGTCCTGGCTGTTCCGCGCCTATCACGCGCTGCCCCCGCTCACCAACGCCCGCGGCGAGCCCACCGGCGCCGTGTTCGGCATGTACAACATGCTCAAACGGCTGCTCAAGGACTACGCGCCCGAGCGCTTCTGCGTGGTCTTCGACCCTTCGGGCAAGACCTTCCGTGAGGACTGGTATCCCGAGTACAAGGCCAATCGCGGCGAAACCCCGGAAGACCTCAAGTCGCAGTTTCCGCGAGTGACCGAGCTGATCCAGGCCATGGGCCTGCCGGTGTTCGCGGTGGACGGCGTCGAGGCCGACGATGTCATCGGCACCCTGGCGCAGCAGGCGCGGCAACAGGGCCTGGATGTGGTGATCGTCACCTCCGACAAGGACATGGCCCAGCTGGTGGACGATCACGTCCACCTGCTCGACACCATGAAGAACCGCCGCATGGACCCCGCCGGCGTGGTCGAAAAGTTCGGCGTGAAGCCCGAGCAGATCATCGACTACCTCGCCCTGATGGGGGACACCAGCGACAACATTCCCGGCGTCCACGGGGTTGGCCCCAAGACCGCCGCGAAGTGGCTCAACGAATACGGCAGCCTGGACGCGCTGGTGGCCCAGGCCGATGCCATCAAGGGCAAGGCGGGCGAGAACCTGCGGGCCGCACTGGACCACCTGCCGCTGTCGAAACGGCTCACCACCATCGTCTGCGACGTGGAACTGCCGGTGCCGCTGGACAGCCTGCGCCCCGGCGAACGCGACGAGGACGCCATGGCCGCCCTGTTCGAGCGGCTGGGCTTCAAACCCGAACGCGCCGCCCGTGCGGTGGAGGCGGTGGTGCCCGACGGCGAACCGGCGCCCGCGCCCGCCGAACCCGCTGCGTCCCCGGCCAATGCCCAGCCCACCGCGGTGCGCTGCATCACCACCGAGGCCGACTTCGACGCCCTGATCGCCGCGCTGGAAGCGGCCGAGCTGATCTGCCTCGACACCGAAACCGACGCCCTCGACGCCCAGCAGGCCGGCCTCGTCGGCCTCGCCTTCGCGGTCAAGGCCGGCGAAGGCTGGTACCTGCCGCTGGCCCACAACTACATGGGCGCGCCCGCCCAGTTGCCGATGGAGGCCGTGCTGCAACGGCTGAAGCCGCTGCTGGAAGATCCCCGCCGCCCCAAGCTCGGACAGCACCTCAAGTACGACCTCAATGTGCTGCGTCGCCACGGCATCTCGGTGCAGGGTGTGGCGCACGACACCATGCTGCAAAGCTATGTGCTCGATGCCGCCGGCCACCGCCATGACATGGACACGCTGGCCAAGCGCTATCTCGACCACACCACCACCACCTTTTCCGACATCGCCGGCAAGGGCAAGGCACAGCTGACCTTCAACCAGGTTGCGCTGGAGCAGGCAGCGCCGTATTCCGCCGAAGACGCCGACATCACCCTGCGGCTGCACGAGGCCCTGCATCCCCGGCTGACCGCTGAACCGGCGCTGGACGCGGTCTATCGCGAACTGGAAATGCCGCTGGTGCCGGTGCTGGCGGACATGGAGTACCACGGCGTCGGCGTCGACGTGCCGCTGCTCAGGCGCATCAGCACCGAGCTGGCACAGCGCATGGAGACGCTGGAAAAGGACTGCCATGAGGCCGCCGGGCAGCCCTTCAACCTGGGCTCGCCGAAACAGCTCGGCGCCATCCTGTTCGACCAGCTTGGCCTGCGGGTGGTGAGCAAGACCCCCAAGGGGGAACCCTCCACCGCCGAGGACGTGCTGGAAGTGCTGGCCGAGGAACACCCGCTGCCACGGCTGATCCTGGAGTGGCGCAGCGTCTCCAAGCTGCGCTCCACCTACACCGAAACCCTGCCGCAGATGGTGAACCCGAAGACCGGGCGCATCCACACCAGCTACCACCAAGCGGTGGCCGCCACCGGGCGGCTGTCGTCCTCCGACCCCAACCTGCAGAACATCCCCATCCGCACCGACGAGGGGCGGCGTATCCGCCAGGCCTTCGTGCCGGCGGAGGGGTGCAGCCTGCTGTCCATCGACTACTCGCAGATCGAGCTGCGGCTGATGGCGCATTTCTCCGGCGACGAGAAGCTGCTGGGCGCCTTCCGCGCCGGCCAGGACATTCACCGCGCCACCGCCGCCGAGGTGTTCGGCGTCGATCTCGAAGCCGTCAGCAGCGAGCAGCGGCGCGCCGCCAAGGCCATCAACTTCGGCCTGATCTACGGCATCTCCGCCTTCGGGCTCGCCCGCAACATCGGCGTCGGTCGCAACGAGGCGGCCGAGATCATCGAGCGCTTCTTCACCCGCTACCCGGGCGTGAAGGCGTTCATGGACGGCACCCGCGAACAGGCACGCAAGCGGGGCTATGTGGAAACCCTGCGCGGCCGCCGGCTCTACCTGCCGAACATCAACGCCCGCAACGCGGCGCAGCGGCAGTACGCCGAACGGACCGCCATCAACGCGCCCCTGCAGGGCACCGCGGCGGACCTGATCAAGGCCGCCATGCTCGACGTCCATGCCTTCCTCGCCCGCGAGGCGCCGGCGGTGCGGATGATCATGCAGGTCCACGACGAACTGGTGTTCGAGGGCCCCACCGACACCCTCAAGGCGCTGGCACAGCCGCTGTCCGAGCGCATGTGCCGCTCATCCGTCCTCACGGTACCGCTGGTCGCCGAACCGGGCCTCGGGGACAACTGGGATGCCTCTCACGGCTGAATCGTCTCATCTCATTGATTTTGATGTGTTTATTGACAATTTCCTGACATTCAACCGCCCTACGCCATGCAGTAAGCGGTTGATTTTCATATGTAGGGATAATCTTACATTGCGCTGGGCGAAAATTTCGGGAAACCGGCCCGGAACTTCCCTGCCTGGATGCACTCCAAGTCTGCGAGTGACGGCCATCCCTTCCGTCACTCCCGCCTCCACTCCCTAGGCGGAATTCCGGCATCCCCCCAAAGGCCGGAGTTGGTCGCCCGGTGATATCCCCGATCACCGGGCGCTTTCTTATGAAATCGCCGTGAAACTACTGCGCTCGACTGGCTGCAAGCCGGCGGTGCTCGACAGTTTTGTCTGGAACGAAAACTGCGCGTAGCCCCGAAGGGGGCAGGCACAGGGATGTGCCTGACAAATGCTCATGTATGAGCCCGATACACTGCGCTTCCTGCGCGCCGGCGCCGCACAAGCGGCCGTCGCTCACAACGCGCTACAGCGGGCGATCGTTCCGAGACAAAGACGCTTCACGCCGATTTCAACGTCATATCGTTGTCGTGACTGCTTCGGCGGAAGGCGCCGCGCGGCGGCTCAGGCTTCCGCCGGCTCCACCGCGAACTGGAGGCCGGCGTGCGTCTGGAGGCGGTCCACCAGTTTCTGGCCGAAGGCGGTGGAGGGGGTCCAGAAGCCGCCGGGCAGGTCGGGGATGTCCAGTGCCAGGCAGGCGCCCGCCTCGCCCAGCATCTTGCCGGTGGAGCCGTAGCCGGGATCGCGATCGCCGGTGACCTTGGCGCGCAGGCTGCGGCCATCATCGGTGCGACCGTGGAACCGCAGGTCGAAGAAGCCGGTGCGCTGCTGTTCGGGTGTCGGGCCTTCGCCGGGCTTCGGCACCACGTACCGCTCCAGCACCCAACGCACCGGCGACAGGGCGGTGCCCAGCATGAAGCCGGCCAAGCCCGCCGTGACACTGATCGCAGTCATGCGCCCGCGCAGTCCGGGGCCGGTCATCATCCCCTCGTCGTACTGGAAGCGCGTGCCCCAGGGCTGGCCCGCCACCCCGTTGGAACGCTGCACTACGCGCGTGTTGATGGCGGCCATCACGAAGGGGGCCGACCAGCCCTTGAACTCGGCATCGAAGCTCGGGCCCTTAACGTCAGGCTGGCGGCCCTGCCCCCGGGCATCCGGTGGGCACAGCAGGTAGGGGTCGCCCAGGCGCTTGCGCAGGTCGGGATCCTGGGTGGCCAGCTTCACCACGTTCATCAGGCTGGCGACGGTGCCCCCGGAAAAGCCTCCGCGCAGCGCTTTCACGCGCATCTTCACGCGCGTGCACGGCGCCCCGAACCGGGTCTGCGCGGCCTGCTGCAGCACCCAGTTGCCGAGGTCCGACGGAATCGAATCAAAGCCGCAGCAATGCACGATGCGGGCGCCGGACGCCTTCGCCTGGGGCTCGAAGCGGCGGATCATCTCGTCGATCCACTGCACTTCGCCGGTGAGGTCGCAGTAGTCGGTGCCGGTTTGCACACAGGCCTCGACCAGCGGCGTGCCGAACAGGGCGTACGGGCCGACGGTGGACACCACGGTCCGCGTGCGTCCGCACAGCGCCTTGAGCGCATCCAGGTCCGCGGCGTCGGCAATGAGGATCGGCAGCGCCTCACTGCCCGTACCCAGCGTCGCGCGCAGCTGCTCCAGTTTGGCCGTGGAACGCCCGGCCATGGCCCAGCGCACTTCCCCGCCCGAGGCCCCGTGACGCTCGTAGAGATAGCGGGTGAGGATCTGTCCAACGAAACTGGTGGCACCGAAAACGATCAGGTCAAACTCAGGCTTGGACATCGGAAGCTCCGGTCGATGAGGGTTTGAGCCCCAGCCATTGCATCAGCAGGGCACGCGCGGGGTCCAGCCCCTGGCGGCTGACCGCCGAGAACAGGGCCGTGGTGGTTTCCGGCTGGGCACGCTCGACAATGGCCTTCTGGACTTTCAACAGGGTGTTCTTGGCCGCGCCGAAACCGAGCTTGTCGGCCTTGGTCAGCAGGAGGTGCATGCGCATCTGGCGCCCAGCCGCCCAGTCCAGCATCTGCAGATCGAAATCGGTCAGCGGATGGCGGATGTCCATGATCAGCACCACCCCGGTGAGATTGCTGCGGGTCTCCATGTAGGCCCCGATCAGCTTGCCCCAGTCGCGGCGCATCTCGCCGGGCACCTGGGCATAGCCGTAGCCCGGCAGGTCGACCAGCCGCGCCCCCGGAATCTCGAACAGGTTGATCAGCTGGGTGCGCCCCGGGGTCTTGGAGACCCGCGCGAGCTGCTTCTGGCTGCACAAGGCATTGAGCGCCGAGGACTTGCCGGCATTGGAGCGCCCGGCGAATGCCACCTCGGGGACGGCGTCCTCGGGCAGCTGGCGCGTCTGTGCGCAGGAAAGCAGGAACTGGGCCCGGGCAAAGGGATTTGGTGTCATCAACGGGCTGCGAGCGTGTAGAATCAGCGCTCATCTTCAACGATTTGCCGCACTTGCCGCCAGCCCGGCCGTGCGCACCTGCGGAGTTTTCCATTCATGAAGCGTCTGGTCCTCGCCCTCACCCTCTGCCTGCCCCTGGTGGCAGCGGCTGAATCCGCCGAAGGCAATCTGTTCACCGGCGGCGATGCCGGCAAGGGCGAAGCCAAGGCCGCCACCTGCATGGCCTGCCATGGCCCCAAGGGCAACAGCGGCAACCCTGAATGGCCCAGCCTGGCCGGCCAGGGCGAGGTTTACCTGGCGGCACAGCTGGAAGCGTTCCGCTCCGGCGCCCGCAACAACGTGCTGATGTCTTCGCAGGCCGCCAACCTGTCCGACGAGGACATCGCCGACCTCGCCGCCTACTACGCCGCGCAGACCGCCAAGCCGGGCGTCGCCAGCGAAGCGGCTGTCGCCATCGCGCAGCCCCTGTACCGGGCGGGCGACACTGAACGCGGCATCCCCGGCTGCGCCGGCTGCCATGGCCCCACCGGGACCGGCAACCCGGCCGCCGGCTATCCGCACGTCGCGGGCCAGCAGGCCACCTACGCCGCCAACGCGCTGCGGGCCTACCGCGCCGGGGAACGTTCCGCCACCCACAACGGTCAGATGATGACCGCCGTGGCCAAGCATCTCACCGACGAGGAGATCGAGGCCCTGGCCTCCTATCTCACCGGTCTTCAATAAGACACAGGAGTGTTGCGCATGTCCTTCCGCCTGTTTGCCGCCATCGCGGCCACCTCCCTGAGCCTTTTCACCCTGGCCTGCTCCGCCAAGGACGCCAGCGAGTATGTGGAGGGCAAACACTACAAGGTGGTGCGCGAGGTGGCCGAGCCTTCGGACAACAAGCGTATCGCGGTTGAAGAGTTCTTCTGGTACGGCTGCGGCCACTGCTACAACTTCGAGGCCACGGTCGAGCCCTGGGCCGAACGGCTGCCGGCCGATGTCGATTTCGTGCGGGTCCCGAACAGCCTTGGACGCCCGATCGGGCTGTTGCACAGCAAGGCCTACTACACCGCCGAAACCCTCAAGCTGATCGACAGCGTGCACCCCAAGCTGTTCGAAGCCATGCATGTGCGGCACCTGCCGCTGTCCACCGAAGCCCAGATCGTGGGCGTGTTCGAAGCGAACAGTCCGATCATGCCGGATGTGGTCGAAAACACCCTGAAGGGCTTTGCCGTGGATGCTCGGGTGCGTCGCGCCGAGTCGCTGTCGCGCGGCTATGGCGTCACCAGCACGCCGACGCTAGTGGTGGGGGGCAAGTACTACACCAACCCGAGCCTGGCGGGCGGCTTCGACGAGATGGTCGACCTCGCCGACATGCTGATCGAGAAGGTTCGACAGGAACGTGCCAAGCCCTGAACGGCGGTTCCGCGCACTTCGAGCCCGGCTGATGGCCGGGCTTTTTGTTGCTGCGCTGCCCGCAACCGCGGCCCCTATGTTGCCACTGGCCTCGGTGGACCACGCCTGCGAGCGGCTGGGACAACGGCTGCGCAGTGTCGACAGCGCCTTCTGCAGGGCCGCCGAATTCGAGGCCGATGCCGCGAGCCAGGCCGGCTTTCCGCTGCTCTACCGGGACTACCCGCCACGCCCAGAGACGGCCAACCCGCGCCGGGTCCTGATGATCGGCGGCATTCACGGCGACGAGCTGACCTCGGTGAGCATCGTCTTCGACTGGATGCGGCGGCTGGAAGAGGAACGCCTGCAGCCGTTCCGCTGGCGGGTGATCCCGAGCGCCAACCCGGACGGCCTGCTGCGCTCGCCATCGTGGCGGATGAATCGCGGTGGCGTTGACCTCAACCGCAACTTTCCGTCACTGGACTGGCACAACCGGGCCTTGTCCTATTGGCGACAGCGGACCGGCGCCGACCCTCGGCGCTACCCCGGACCGCGGGCCCTTTCCGAGCCGGAGACGGTGTGGCTGACCGAGCAGATCCGGCGCTTCGAGCCCCATGCGATCGTGTCCATCCACGCCCCCTATGGCGTACTCGACTTCGACGGGCCGCAGCGCCCACCGCAACGATTCGGGCTGCTGCGCCTCAATCAGCTGGGCACCTATCCAGGGTCGCTGGGCAACTTCGCCGGGGTCGATCTGGCGATTCCGGTCATCACGCTGGAGCTGCCGCATGCCGGCATCATGCCGACACGGGCGCAATCGCAACGCATCTGGACCGACATGCTCAAGTGGCTGGCGGTTCGCCTTCCGACCCCGGCCGCGCGGGCCTGGCATCCGCCACTGCAGCTTCCTGACGAGCCCCTTGCCGTTTCAGGTCATCCTTCAGGGTTCCTTCCCAGAGTCGTGCCCCGGTGACATAGCCCGCATGCCCGATGGCATGCGCCGCCACCGGCGAGGTGAGCAGGATGAACAGCAGGATCACCAGGGCCCGCACCATCATGCTGAGCTCGGTGAACTCCATCGATACCCCCAGCAACATCAGCCCGGCGCCGAAAGCGCCGGCCTTGGTTGTGGCGTGCATGCGGGTCAGCAGATCCGGCATGCGCACCGCCCCGATGGCGGCCAGCAGCATGAAGACTGCACCACTGAGCATGATGCCGTCGGCCAGCATTTTCATTCCGCACCTCCTTGCCGGGGGGGACCGGAGTGCCCGCCCTTGCGCCGAACCAGGTAGCGGGACACCCCGACCGCCGCCAGGAACCCGGTCAGCGCAAGGACCATCGCCACATCCAGCGCCTGCGGGATCTTGTAGTAAACCGCATAGGTGGCCAGCAGGCCGATGAGAATGCTGGAGATCACTTCCAGTGCGACGACCCGGTCCGCCATGCTCGGCCCCTGCACCAGGCGGACACAGGAGAACGCGAGGGCGAGCATCAACATCGCCATGATCAGGCCTGCCACCAGCGGGCTCATCGCATCAACTCCAGCAGCCGGCGCTCCAGCGCCTTGAGTTCAGCCAGGGTCTGGCGCTCGTCATCGAGATACATCACGTGCACGAACAGCGCCTTTCCCGCCTCGTCGACATCCAGCGACAGTGTCCCCGGAGTCAGGGAAATCAGATTGGCCAGCAGGGTGATTTCCCCCGGCGTCTTCGCCTCCAGCGGCAGCCGGATGATGGCCGGTCGCATGAGATGCGTCGGAGTCACCACGTCATAGGCCACACGAAGATTCGACCGCAGCATGTCCCATAGGAACATCACCAGGAACCGGACCAGCAGTGGCAGGCGGCGGGCGTAGGCCCGAAACCGGGGATCCGCCGGCAGCGCAAACGCGAGGATCGCGTAGCCGATCAGGAAGCCGACCCCCATGTTGGTCAGCGACACCTCGCCGGTGATGCCGACCCACACCAGGGTGAGGCTGATGTTGTAGACGTAGGGGATCATGGTGCACGCCCCAGAACGGCTTCGATATACGGCGCCGGGTTGAGCAGCTGCCCGGCCGCACGGTCAGCAATCGCCCAGATCGGCTCGATCGCCAATCCCATGCCCACCGTCATCAGGGCCAGCGAGCCGCACACAGCCCACATCACCAACGGCACCGGCTCCTGCCGGCCCGTCTGGGCCTTTGGCGCCGCTTTCCAGAACACCTCGGACCAGATTCTGATAATCCCGTACAGCGTCAGAACCGCCGCGACCAACGCCGCTGCCACCAGAGGCCAGGCGGATGACAGCACGCCGGCCTTGATCACCACGAACTTGGCCCAGAAGCCCGACAGCGGCGGAATCCCCACCTGGGCCAGCGCCGGTACCAGAAACAGCAGGGACAGGGCCGGCCGCGTCCGCCAGTAGCCCCCCAACTGGTCCAGACGGTAGGTACCGCGGTCGCGGTAAATCGCCCCCGCGATGAAGAACAGGTTGGACTTCATGATGATGTGGTGAGCGATATAGATCACCGCGCCGGTCAGTGCCAGCCGGGTATTGATCGCCAGCCCCATCATCATGTATCCCAGTTGCCCGACATGCAGGAAGGCGAGCATCCGTCGCAGGTCCTGCTGCGCCACGGCACCCACCACCCCCACCAGCATGCTCGCACCGGCGGTCACCGCCAGCCAGCCGTGCGTCCATGCCGTATCCTCGGTGAAGATCAGCGTGAAACAACGCAGTAGTGAGTAGATGCCCACCTTGGTGAGCAGACCGGCGAACAGTGCCGACACCGCCACCGGTGGCGTGTGGTAACTCGCCGGCAGCCAGAAGAACAGCGGGAATGCCGCCGCCTTGATGGCAAAGGCGAGCATGAACAGCATCGCCACCAGCGTGATCCGATCCGGTTCATCAAGCTGCGGGATCTTCACTGCCAGATCCGCCATGTTCATCGATCCTGCCAGACCATAAAGCAGGCCGAGCGCCGTCAGGAACATCGCCGACGAGAACAGGTTGAGCACCACGTACTTCAGTGCGCCCGCCATCTGTGCGCGCTCCTGGCCCATCGCCAGCAGCGCGAAACTGGCCAGCAGCAGCACCTCGAACCACACGTAGAGGTTGAACAGGTCGCCGGTGAGAAATGCGCCGCTGACACCGGCCAGCAACAGGTGCATCAAGGGGTAGTACCCGTTGCGCTCCATGCGCGAGGCAATGGTCGTCAGGGAGTAAAGCGCAGTGGCGACGCCAGTGATACCGGTCAGCAACACCATCACCGCACTCAGCGTATCGGCCACCAGGGTGATGCCATACGGAGCGGGCCAGGCCCCTGCGTGCAACACCACCACCCCGGTCGCCAGCACTTCACGCATCAACATCACGCCGGCCGCCAGCTGCCCGGCCGTCCCCAGCAACGCCAGCCATCGCTGGGCGCTGCGCGAAGGCCAGAACACCAGCGACAGCGCGCCGGCGATCATGGGAATGAGAAAGGGCAGCGCCACCAGCAGGCTCACTCGACGTCCTCCTTGAGCTGATCGAAATCATCGACTCCGAGCACCTCGTGCGCCCGATGGATCAGCACCACCGCGAAGGCCAGTACACCGAAACCGATGACGATGGCGGTAAGAATGAAGGCCTGCGCCAGCGGGTCGGCCACCGCCGTGGTCGGCACGCTGAGTCCCTCCGGCACCAGTGCGGGCTGCGCCACCCGCACACGGGCGGCCACGAAGATCATCAGGTTGGCAGCGTTGGACAACAGGATCAGGCCGATCAGCGTCTTGGTCATGGACCGCCGCAACATCATGTAGAAGGCGCAGGCGTAGAGCACGCCGATCAGCACCGCCAGCCAGGGTTCGATGCCGCTCACAGATCCTCCTCGACTTCCGCCAGGGTGAGCACGAAGGTCAGCACGGAGCCGATCACCACCAGGTACACGCCAAAATCGAACAGCAGCGGCGTTCCCACGTGCACCTCGCCCAGCAGGGGCAGATACAGGTCGACCCATTTGCCGGTAAACAGCGGTGCGCCTGACAAGGGCCCCACAAATGCCGCCACCAGCGCGACCAGCAGTCCGATGCCCATCAGGGTGCGCGGATCGATCCGCAGCACGCCGCGCGCCGACCGGATATCAGTGGCGAACAGATGCAGGGCGATGGCGGCGGCGGCCACCAGCCCGCCGATGAACCCGCCACCGGGCTCGTGATGACCACGCAACAACAAAAACACCGACAACAGCAACAACAACGGCAGCAGCAACTGGGACGCGGTCTGCAGAATCAGCGACGGCGGCTTGTAAGTGGACTTCATGCGCGCTCCTTGCGTTCCGGTGGGCGCCCTCGCAACAGCGCGAATACGCCGACGGCGGCAAGCGCCAACACGAAGATCTCACCCAGTGTGTCGAGCGCACGGAAGTCGACCAGGATCACGTTGACAATGTTGCGTCCATGTCCGCCGTCATACGCATTGGCCACCAGCCAGTCGGAGATGGCCGGCGGCGGCCGGGCCGCCAGCAGCTGCCACAGCACCACCGTCAGGATCAGACCGGCCGCACTTGCCAGCACCAGGTCGGCCAGGCGCTCGACCTCGTTGCCGCCGCGCGGCGTGGCGACGATGACGTCCTGCTTGAGCTGGCCGCGCACGGGCTCCAGCGCCACCAGGCGCGGCCCGACGCCGGCCCACAGCGTGTTGGCCACCGGCTGCAGCACGCCCGGCTGGGCCAGGGTGAGCGCATCACCGGCGCGCTGGAAGACCCACAGGCGGCGGCCGTCCAGCACGTCGAAGGCGTGGACGGCGCGGTCCACGCCCTGCACGAAGACGCGCTCGCCGGCCACCAGCGGCGCGGTGACCACCTTGGCCGGCACGGGCAGGCGCCACAGCACGCGGCCCTGGTCGAAGGGGACGACCTCGTTGCGGTCGGTGACGACGGCGGCATAGCGGCCATCGCTGCCCACGCCGGCGGACAGCCTGGCATCCACCTGGCCGCGCCAGCGCGGCGCGCCGCTGGTCAGGTCGAAGGCCGCGACGCTGCCGTCATCCGATGCAGTGACGACCACGCCGCCGGCCACGGCCAGGCGCAGCGGGAAGCGGGCCTCGCCGACGCGCTGGCTCCAGGCTGGTTGCAGCGTGACGGGGGCGCTGAGCTGCTGCAGCGCGGCAGGACGGGGCTTCTCGATACCGCTGGAGCAGCCGGCCAGCAGGGCGGCGGCCAGGGCCAGGGCGGAGCAGGAGGCGATCCAGCGCTTCGCGGATGTGCCGGAGGACGAAAAGCCGCACTTCTGAGGCGCTTGCGCACGCTGCAGACGACGAGGGCGCCGAACGGCGCCCTCGCTGCATCCGCGCAACAGCCGATCAGGGCGGCAGCGGGATCGGCTGGGCGTCGCCGGCGCGATAAGGGAA